>CALUQM010000078.1 GCA_944322925.1 uncultured Bacteroidales bacterium | reverse complement strand
TATGCCTGTGGCGATTAATGTGCGTTTCATATTGTTTTAGTTTAAAATATTCTTCAATCGTATAACAATAAGGGTGGCCGTCGCCGACCACCCCTACCTTATAACATTGTTAATAATCAGTTATGAATTATTTGTCCATAATCTTGATCTTGAGAGTTGTAGTGCGTGCTCCGATAACCGGCTGGAACTCGTCTCCGATCACTCCTGTTTCGGCAATCTCTCCTGCTACATGGTTGTAGTCAAGGTAGTAGTTGAGTGTTACCGGAACTTCGAATGTGATGGCATTGGCGATAGCACCGTCCTGAGCCTTTATAAGGAGCGTTCCTGTTGTAGCATTGTAGCCGTTCATCAGGATAGAGCCCTCATAGCCTACATTCGCAGCATCGTAGTCGGCATCAAATATTATGGATGCACCATACATCTTCATTGCCGGATTGCCATTTACATTTTCAAGAGCATTGTGACGCACTCCTAAAACATTCAGGTAAGGGATGAAGTTTTCACCTTCGCTGAATCTTGCAACGGCTTTCAGGTATTCCCAAAGTCTGATAGTCAGATCTTCTCTGTTGTCCCTGCGGATTACGATGTAATCACCGTCTACTTCAACAGCGGCATCCTCGTATGCAGTGTCTTCAGCTGTCTTCTGAGCGAATGCTTCAACGATCGGATAAACCTGGATTGTAAGGTCGCGGGATTCACCGACTGCCAGCCAGTTGCTGCCGTTTGCGGAAATCTGAAGAGTAGCCTTGATCTTGAGGTCACGTGCAGTGTATGCTGACCAGTTGATTGCCTGGTCTGCAAGGTTGCTGACATACATGCCGTCGAGTACCTTGAAGCCTGCTCCGTCCAGACCGAGATTAGTCAGCGTAGGGATATTTGCATAACCGTTTGCAGTCTCGGTGAGTATTTCGAATGCAACCTGGTATTGTGCGCTTTCAACATTTGCGTATTCGTCGTTGCCTACGCGAACATCGAAGTAGTCGCCTACATTTGCATCTTCAATCTTGTAAACCTCGTTAGGTGCGTTTCCTTCTTTCTTGTAGTCGAGCTGGACGTAAGGATTTTCAGTCTCGGATCCCTTAACGAACGTGTTGACGTATTCGAGGTAAATATCCGGTGTCTCAACATTGAGAGCTGCACTTGTCGTGAATGTGTAAGTAGCGCCGAACCATGTCTCGATTACTGTAGTGAAGCCGAATCCGTCCTCAGTCGAAGTGATGTCGTATGAAGATACCCTGATGTATGAAGGATCATGCTCTACATCGCCTTCAACCGGATTGATGGTGAGCCTTGTCGTAACATCTTTGTAGTCGCTGACGATTTCCTTATTGTCATAAAGCTTCTGTTCACCTCTCATGGCTGAGTACTTGGTGACAGCCTCATTAGTCAAAGCTGTTGTGAATGTCTCGGCATCGGCGTACCATGCAGTGTTGGCTTCGGCAGCTTTGTTGAACATTGCTTCGAATCCGTTTTCAAGTTCGATATAGTCTACCTTGTTCGAACCAGGGAGCATGAAGGCTATCTTCATAGTCTCAGGATCGATAGCGTATTCGTAAGTGTCTCCGCCAGGCATCTGTCCGAGAGTTACGGTAAAGTTGACATTTACGTCGCAGTCGTGACCCTTGTTGTATGATGTCACAGTTCCGACATAAGCATTGTCTCCTTCAGATGAGAAGTCATATCCGGTAACTGTTACAGTCATTGTACCCTTGCCGGCTTCTTCTTCAGTCTCTGGAGTGTACTCGACAACTGCGCAAGATATCTTCATCTCGGAAGCGGCAGCCTCAGCATCGCCTGTGGCAACAGTGAATGAGCTTGTTCCAGTTACGCTTCCAGCTGAGCCTGCAACGATATTGTTGAGATGGTAAGTAACAAGATCCTTGATGTCGATGTCACCGAGGTTCTTGACTGTGAACGGTACGTTTTCAAGAACGAGAGCCTTCACGTTAGGTGTCTTCACGCCTTCTACGACATCTGAAAGTTCTTCAGCGAGCTCATAAGTCCATGCAACATTTTCTGCAGTGATATTGAGTTCGATATCTTCATTGACAACAGTGTATTTGCCGATATTGGTGAGAACTGTGCGTGATCCGTCTGCAGGAACTTCACCGTCTTCTCCAACGAATGCAAACGTGTTGGTAATATTTGCGGAATGTCCGATGACTTCGGTCATGCCGGCTGTCTTCAGCATATTTGCAGTTACACCGTAAGAAGCAATCTCGGCAGCGACAGGGTTAACTGTCAGGTATTCCTCTGCTTCGGCTTTGTCCCACTCATTGCCTTTTTCGTCAGTATATTCTACTTCGTAGGAGTAAGCAGGAGTAATCTTTTCAACGTCGGTTCCGAACATTTCAGCCGCATCGGCGAGAGTATAATATTCTTCCTCTCCCAGTTTGAGGTAGAGCTCGTACCTGCTGTCGTTTTCTGCCGGAGCAGATTCTTCGCCTTCTACATAAACAGGATTAGTTCCGTAGAAGTCTATCTCTTTGTATGCTTCAGGATAAGACCATGCCCTTTCATACTCGTTGACTTCTGTTTCGAGAACGTCAGTTGCAGGGTATTCTTTGTTGATATCCTTGTTGTAAAGCACATATTTATCATCGATGCTTACACTCTCGGCATATACCTGAACATACTCGGAAACGTAATCGGAAGAACCTACGTATGATGGATTCTCTTCTGCAGACGGAGAGTCTGGAGAAACGCAGAGAGCGAACGAGAATGATTTGACGCCGGCAATGACAGATGCCTTGTCCTGAGGGATATCGATAGTTACATCAACATATCCAGGAACCTTGTTGTTGGCGACTATTGTAAGCGAACCGTCTTGTTTGTTGGCAGTGAATGCCGGACCTTCAGCGGCCCTGGTTGCAACGGTAATGACTTTTGCAGTAACGTTGGCTTCCTGAGCTGCAAGAGCCTGTGCCAGTTCTGCAGGAGTTACCTGGAATGTTGCGGTTACTATATTGTCGCTGATGATTTCGTCGAAAAGTGTGTAGGAAACGACAGTAGCTTTTCCGTCATCGTATTCAGGGACGAAGACAAGGCTCTGGATTCTGTTTGCAAGATCGTAGATATCATCCATCATGTCGTTGATAAGTCCGGTCAGCTGGTTTTTCATGTCAGCGATCTGCTCTTCCACATCATCGATTCTGTCTGAAAGGTTATCAAAATTCGACACGATTTCGTCGTGCAATTCCAGGACAGTAGCTGCTATCTTTTCATCGATCTTGCCTTCGAGTTCAGTTACTGCAGTCTCGATAGCGGCAGTGAGTTTGGTGTCGAGGGCCTCGAGAGCTGCGGTCTGAGTTTTTGCCGCTTCAGCGATAACACCTTCGAGTTCGCCTTTCACTTCGTTGATCTTGGCATATACGGCAGTAATTTCGCTTGCAGTAGTAGAGCCAAGTTCCTCGATCTGTTTTGCAAGTTCAGCGTCCTGTTTTGCAAGTTCGTCATCCTTGCCTTCGAGTTCAGTGATCTTTGCTGCGAGCTTGCCTGCTTCAGCATACTGTCCGAGTGCTTCTTTCAGCGCGTCCAGATCTCCGAGAACAGCGTCTGCTGTTTCCTGAGCTGTTTCTACTTTGCTTTCAATAGCCGGTATTGTGACAGTAGTAAGAGTTTCTATATTGGCGCTGGCCTGGTCAGCCGTCTGCTGTGCGTTTGCAATCAGCCCCTTGAGGGTCTCTACATCAGCATTGTGGGTAGATTCCAGTTCAGTGACTTTCTTGGAGAGATCTTCGAGGTCGAGGCCGAGATTTGCGATGTCGGCACGGAGTTCCTCACCGAGAGACTCTACGCTTCCTGCCACTTCACCCAGTTTCTTTTCAAGCTCGGCTACGTATGTAAGCGTAGCGTATGTGCTTGCTGCATCTTCCTTGGTAAGGTAGTCTTCCTGAATCTCCTTTACGGTAGCTTCCAGTGCTTCTATTCTTGCAGGAAGCTTCTCGAGAACTTCTACTCTTCCGCTGAGGTTGGTAACGGTGCTTGTCAGCGCTACAAGAGCCTCGTTGGTAGTGTCGAGTTCCTTGTTCAGAGCTTCGATTTCTCCGTAAACCTTTTCGAATTCAGCTTTGTTCGCAACATCGGCTGCATCGATGAGGCCTTTCAGAGTATTGAAATTCTCATCGACTTTCTGTGCAAGCTCGGCGTGAGCCTTGTTGGCAGCCTCGATGAGGCCTTTCAGCTCGGTATAATTGTCGGTAACGGTCTGTGCAAGGTTGGTAATAGCTGTTGCGTTAGCCTCGTCGCCCTTTGCGATTTCCTCGCTGAGTGCTTCGCGTGCGGCTTCGAGGTCAGCAGCTACGTCTGCAATCTGTCCTGCCAGTTCAGTGTCCTTGTTCTCAAGAGCAGCCTGGGCATCCTTGAGGTCAGCAGCTACGTCTGCAATCTGTCCTGCCAGTTCTGAGTCCTTGCCTTCGAGTTCTGAAACTGCGTCGGCAATCTGTTTTTCAAGATCAGCTTCAAGATCAGTAATGTTGCTGTTGATCGTCTTGATCTGATCGTTTATTCCGCTGATGTCGGAAGTCAGACCGTCGATAAGACCCTGGAGTTCCTTGTCGGCACCCTCGAGGTCCGTTTTCACAGCTGTGATGAGATCATTGGCTTCGCCAATTGCCTTGTCCAAATTGGCGAGCTGCTGATTCAGTTCAGCTATCTGACCCGTCTGAAGCTGGTCAATACGGTCGTTCACCGCATTGATGTCTTCTTCAAAGTCAGTACAGCCGGTAAAGGCGAACGCTCCACAAACCAATGTGAGCGCAGCCACCATTCTGAAAAAATGTTTTTTCATAACTGTAATTTGTTTGTTACACATTGTTATAAATAATAATATTGAGTTTTTCCTACAATTCATCCTTATGAAATGCCGAAAACACCCACAAATGTACTTCTTTTCTTTTTCAAAACAAAATTTTACATAAAAAATACGGTTAAAATTAGCATATTCGGCGAAAATGCCGGAATTCGAGTGAGTTCCGGCTGTTTTTTGCGCGAAATCGCGCTCAAAAACAGTTTGTTCCAATGTGTAACAAACAAATTACAGTTATGAAAAAACATTTTTTCAGAATGGCTGCGTTGCTTCCGCTTCTTTTGGGCGGGGTATTCGCATTTACCGGCTGTACTGACTACGAGGAGGACATCAATGCGATCAATGACCGCATCGATCAGCTCCAGACGGGTGAAATTGCCGATGTTGCCTCTCAGGTAACCTCGCTGAAGGAGGCTCTTGCTACGGCTGAGTCGACAATTTCCGGTCTTGAATCGACCGTCGAGACCTTGTCCGGTACTACTATTCCTGGTCTTGAATCCAGGCTGGAAGCTGTAGAGGCTTTGAAAACCAGTCTTGCAGACCTTGAGAGTGACATCCAGAAAATCAACGAATCTCTCGGCGATTATGCTACCAAAGAGTATGTAGAGGCTACTTTTGCCACTCTGGAGTCTATCAAGACTATCAATGCTGACCTCGGTACTGTAAAAGGCGACCTCTCTGTCCTTGAAGGAAGGATAGATGATCTTGAAACCGTCGAGATACCGGCTATCAAGGAATCCATCGAAAAAGCGCAGGGAGATGCCGATCAGGCAATCGCCGATGCTTCGGCAGCTCTCGGAGAGATAGAGTCTCTTAAAGAAGCGCTCAAGGCATACGCTACAAAAGAAGAACTCGAAGTTCTTTCTACCAAAATTGATGGCCTTACCGGCGAAATCGCTGACAAACTCGACATTACGGACTTCGACAAGGCTCTCGGAGACGCTCTTGCAGCAGCGATCGAGGAAGGCGGTACCATCACCTCGTACATTGCCGGACAGATCGAAGCAGCGATCGAGGAATATGATATCCAGGGTGTTGTCGATCTCGTAAACGCTCTCCAGAATAAGGTTGAAGATATCGCAAACAGGATCCAGTCTCTCGTATTCGTTCCTGAATACAACGACAACTGCGCATCTCTCGTTGCATACACCCTCTTCGGTGAGGCTGTTTCCGACAGTGTCGTTATCGACGCTACATTCCGCGTAACTCCTGCTTCTCTCGCTGCCAACCTCGTAAGCCAGCAGTCCGAGAACGTGTTTGCCTACATCATTCCGGTGAAAACAAGGGCTGCTTCCGTAGAGGAGACAGTCATCGCTACCGCAGAAGACAAGACTCTCAAGATCGAGCAGGGCGCCAAGGAAGGCTATATCAATGTAGAACTTGCTCTTCCTTCGGAGAAATTCGGCAAAATCGCTACTGATCCTTACGCATTCGCTCTCTATGTAGCTTCCAAGGAAGATGTGGAGACTGCTGCTGAAGGTGAAGATCCTCTCGCAGGTATCGATGCCGGTACTTATTACTCGACCGACTATGTTCAGGTTGCGACTTCTTCTGCAGATCTCGAACTGAAAGACAAATATGTCCTTTACAATGCTGATGCAGTCAAGGACAAGGTTTATCCGACAGATACTACTTACAAGGTTGCATGGTCTGTTGACCCGACTCTGAGATATTTCTACGAGGGTTATACTCTCCATATCAACTTCGGTACTGCAGAAAACCCTGAATATCTTTCTCTCGAGGATGCTGCCAAGAAGCTGAGACTCGAGGATGCTTCTGCAATTACACCTGCCTATGGTCCGTATGTAACCTACTCTAAGGATGGCATCAAGGATTACTTTGTAGTAAATCAGGCGGTAGAGCCTTACGGGACCAGCGTTGACATGGCTGAAGACAAGGAAATGACAGAGGTCCTCGGCGAAACTGTAAATGTAACCAACACATTCTACTTCGGAGAATTCAGCGAAGGCAAGTATGTGGTTAACAATACTCAGAAATATCAGGTTGTCAACGAGCCTATCACAATCAACGTCAATGCTGCCGACACGGCATGGAGCTACGCTCTTGCACTTAAACTTGCTGACAGCGAGACTGCTCCTACTGCAATGACCAAGAACATCAGGTTCAATACTGTCGGATACAGCGTTGAAGGACCTCTCGGTGAAATGGATCTTGCAAAAGTGCTGACTGAAGGAACTCTTGTAGATGGCGGCAAGAAAGTCACTGTCAAACTCGACGGCGAAGAAGTTACATTGAGTCCTACTCCTTCTATTGAAGTGGAAGCTGTAGATGTTGACAAGAATACTGTCAATATTGCTCTCAAGAACTACAAGTTCGCTCAGGGCGGCAAGTATGAATACACCTTCGCTTATACATACGAACTTGCAGACTACCCTACTACAGAGTACACTGTGAACTTCGTTGTAACTCTCGGCGCTATGCCTGAAGACGCTACCGTAGAATACGGTGAAGTAGAACTTCCGTTCTTCACTGAAGGTGTCGAATTTATAGATCTTGAAGACGGTTATGCTCTTGCATACGAAAAGGCTCAGGCTGAAAAGACCTGGTTCAAGGATGCGGCAGAGTTCAAGGCTTCTCTCCAGCTCAACGACGTGACTACCAAGTCTGTAGCCAAGGATGAAACTGCCCTGACAGCCGGCGAGCTCCAGTACACTTATCTCGGAGTAGATCCTGCAGACGCAGCTCAGGAAAGCTCATTCATCAGATTCAGCAGTTCCGTAGTCAAGGCTATCGGTGAAGAGTTCGCATTCGAGACCGAGATCAAGACATGGTATGGCGTAACTTATACGTTCACTGCAAACGGTACCATTCCAGATCCTGAGTACAAACTCGCATACGACTCGGCAAATGCTCCTGATGGAATAGTTTACCTCAAGTATGAAGAGAACAGCGATGTTTATGTACTTCAGACTGTAGACCCTGCAAACTATCTCCATGTAACAGGCGAGATAGCAGATCTTCCAGCTGATGAACTTACAGTAAGTTTCGAGGCTGTAACCAAGGAAGACGCACAGGCAGGTGTCGTAAATATCCCTGCTCTTGACAAGGTGCTCGGCGTTGACGTGGCCAAGGGCGATCTGACTAATCCTGACAACTGGGTTATCGACTGGTCTGACTACACTGCCCGTGAACTTGAAGTCAAGGTAATTCTCAAGGCTAAGGACATTGTTGTCGATGAGAAACCTCTTACGATCGTTGCTCCCGAGCTTGTAGCAGAATTCGCTGCCAAGGGCGAGCCTGTTCAGGTCACAAGAAAGGCAGGTAACGACAAGGTTATCAACCTTTGGGAACAGCTCGAAGCATTCGCTGCTGAAGGCTATGGTGACGGCAAGAGCTTCATCCCGGCAGGTGCTGCATACACCGATATCAGCACAGTTAACACAAGTGAAGCAATGGCGCTCTATGGTGCGGAAATCAAGTTCGATACCCAGCTTATAGGCAAAGTTGCCGACAACGGCGGATCACTTATCGGATCTTACGACTACGATCCTCTGACTGGTACTTTGACTTACTTCGGTGACAATGCTACCATCCAGAGTCCGGTAACCTTCACTATCGGTGCTACCCTTACATATTATCTGGACTACAACGGTAAGGTTCAGGAAGATCCTCAGGGAGCTTACAGAGTAGAACTGAAAGTAAGGATAAGCGAAGAATAATCGATTCCTAAACATTAATTTACGCAGGCAGGGGTGGTTGGTAACAGCCACCCCTGTTTGTAATAAGAAATTCAGTATTTAAACCATAACGATATGAAACGACTACTGATAACATCAATCGCG
>CALUQM010000077.1 GCA_944322925.1 uncultured Bacteroidales bacterium | reverse complement strand
AAGTCACATAACTGCAGCTCAATCAAGCAATGTACCTTCATCGATTGCGTACACATGAAGATCCACCGCAAGCGGAGCGTAGAAACAGAAGCTTTCTATGTGGAGCTAGCCGTGCGTGAAGACGAGCGGCGCGAGGTGCTGGGGATCTTCAATAAGCCCACGGAGAGCGCCCTGGGCTGGGGCGAGATGCTCACAGAGCTGCAGGAACGAGGCGTTCGGAAGATCGGCCTGGTGTGTGCTGACGGGCTGAAGGGCCTGGAGGTTGTCATCAGTGCGGTCTTTCCTGGAACCCCGCTGCAACGATATACGACGCACCTGAAACGCAATCTGCTGAGTTGCGTGCGCAACGGCGACAAGGGAGAGCTGGCCGAGGATCTGCGGCAGGTCTTCCGTACGGGGGATCGCAGCTATACGGTGGAGAGAGCCTGGGAACAATGGCAGACACTTTGTGAGAAATGGGGTTAGGATTATCGCAGTTTTCGACGACGGGCTGAGGATCCGGCCTACTTCACCTATCTGAATTACGAGCAAGGATTCAGTCGATGATCTACATGACGAACTGGATCGAGCGCCTGCAGAAGGATTTTCGACGGATCACACGCATGCGGGGAACCATGCCCAACGAGGAGTCGGTTCTGCTGCTGATGGGCAAAACGGCCATGGATAAGAAATCCTACCTGAGGCTGGTGCCGAAAACAAACTTCTCATCAGTTTTCGCCCGATTTTTTTCGTATACTCATATTGATATTAATCAAAACACAAATAATCTTTTGGTTTGAAATCAATGCTAAAATTGTTAACAATATACCACTCCCGTGAAAAAACCACGGAAACGGCGTGTTTCTTGAATATTTTTCTTAATTTTGCACTCTGAAACTGTTTCAGTTTCGCATATTTTGAAATCAATATGTTATGGTAGAGTCATTCACAATAAAGAATTATATGTCCTATAGGGATCCGGTAGAGCTCTCATTTCTGGCATCGAAGAAAGAAAAGGCATCTGCTTTACCGCCTGAGTGGTATCAAGAAATTGACGGCAAACGTATTTTGCGCTTATTGCTTTGCGTTGGTTTAAACGGAACAGGAAAAACCAAGATGATAGAAGCACTACAGTATTTGCGTATGCTTGCGGTTTACAAACCGGAAAAACCTACAGACAGACCAGCTTATAGACCATTCCTTTTGGATGAGCAGTCACGATATGAACCTTCTGAATTGTCACTAACTTACTACATTAACAACACTTGCCATTATTATTATATTAAGGTGAGTGAGAAACGTATAGAAGAAGAAATCCTAAAGCAGATATCACCCAATATTTTATTGTATCACCGTTTTTATAACAGTGAAACAGACACTGTATCCATCAAGTTTGGTTCTGATAGCGATATTAGCAAGAGCACACAGCAGGCATTGAAGTTGACTGTCATTCAAAATTCGTCTGTATTATCGGTTTTCGGTTCTCTAAACTTGGAAAGTCAATCGTTAAAAGCAAATTATGATTTTTTTAATCAACATATCAGTTTGATACGTAAATCTAGCAATCAGAAAATCGCGGATAAGTTAAAAACGGGAAATTTAGAAAGAGATTTGCGAATAAAAAACTTGTTGTTACAACTTTTAAAGGACGTAGGAACAAATGTTTGTGACTACGAAGTTGATGAGCTTACATTTAATCTCTCTGATATAGAAAAAAATATCCCAGAAATGCTATTTCGTCAAATACAGAGAGAACATCCCGATGGTCAAATTTCACAAAAAACATTAAGGCTCATTCACTCTACTCCTCTAGGAAATAAAAGCCTTGATGATAGTTATGAGTCATTAGGCACGATGAACATCATCAAACTTCTTCTTGTCATGTATGATGTTGTAATCGGACGCAAGTGTTCATGTATTGATGAAATTGAGTATGGTATCCACACCAAGGCCTTGGACTTCTTGCTCAAAATGTATCTTACGATAGCAGACAACTGCCAATTTGTCGTTACAACTCACGATCTTTCATTATTGAAGTCTAAAAATCTTAGAAGGGATGCTGTCAGGATGTTTGAGAAAGATGAATATGGTGTTACTCAAATCAAACGCAAGTATGTACATAATACTATGAATTTTGTCAATGCGTATGAAAAGATTCTGGATGAACAACTTGGTCTTATGGCAGAGAGTCTTGATTCACTTAGTAAATACAGGGGATTGATACAAACTTTTTATGACGAATTCGAGAGCAACAAACGTGAATAACTAACGCAATATCTGGTTGTGGCTATTGTTTTATCTCGTTCCACAAAATCTTCCGTGAAAAAACCACGGAAGATTTTGTGGAATAGATGTTTTTTTTGTATCTTTGCACCTGGAGTTCATACTAAGACCCCGGGTAGGACCGGTTGAACATCCCTAAGACTTATGAAGCAAAAATTACTTTTAAAAACAGAATGTTCAATTATTAAGGCAGAAAGGAGGCATTCATGACAAGGGTAAAGAATGTATCAGGATCAAGTAGATTTGCTGTGCCCAATGGTTATTCGTCATGGTTGGATTATTGGGAGAAACAGACAGGTACAAAAAAATATACTTGTGGTGCCAGTGGGTGTAGTAACAGTGATTTGGTTGGTGCCCACGTTCAGAAAGCAAACAGCAGTGACAAGAGTTGGTATATTACCCCACTCTGCAAAGCTTGTAATCAGAGAACGGATGAGTTTGATGTGTTCTGGGATCTTGTTCCCGTTCCATCGAATCTTTAAGATGTCGCTCTGCAGCTTACCTTAAGGTAGGCTGCAGAGCCGTTTAATTAATCTTCAATTTTTATCATAATATGTTTGTAAAAGGTATAGAAATAGCAACAAATTATACAAGACCGATTCGTTCGATTCTTCGTAATTATGGCAGTAACGAAGTTTTGCCTGGATGTTCCACATGCATTATCATTAATGATCAAGGCTGGTTGTTGACATGCAAACATGTGACAGAGGGACTTATCAAACCTGCAGATGTAATTAACAACAAATATGCTCAATTTAAGGCTGATTTTGCAGGACTACCTACTATGTCTGCCAATAAGAAAAGAAAGGCTATTGCCATGCTTGAGCAGAAATACGGGTACTCTAAAAATAATCCTTGTACTATTCAAATAAAAAACTCTTTTGATAATGTCGTTGATTCTTTCACATCAATTAATGTCATTGAATGTAGTTACGCTGATTTAGCTCTTGTTAAATTTGAGGGCTTAAATCAACTGTTTTGTAATAGCTTCCCTGTATTCAAGGATAATTCCACAGATTTAAAACAAGGATTGTCCCTTTGCAGATTGGGATTTCCGTATCCTGAGTTTACAAATTTCCAGTATAATTCTATTACAGATGATATTGAATGGACGACAACGGGCAATCCCAACTCGCCGTTATTTCCTATTGATGGCATAATAACAAGACATGTCGCTGAAAACGGGCAGATAACAGGCTTGGAGTTGAGTACTCCGGGGTTGAAAGGGCAGAGTGGAGGACCGCTGTTTGACAAGCAAGGAGTTATATGTGGCTTGCAGTCATCTACAGTTTCACTCCCTCTTGGTTTTGATCAGGTAAACAGAGAAATCATGATAGATGGCAAAAAAAAGAAGGTATCAAATTATCCGTTCTTGCATCTGGGTAGGTGCGTACATGTGGATGTTATTAAAAAATTCCTTGATGAGCAAGGGATTAAATATCAGAGAGGATAAAGCCGAAATGTATAACGGTTGCCTGAAACATGCAGCCACTTAGGAATCCCCGCCACAGGACGGGCTACAATGATTATGGCAAAAGATAGTGATGGCCGTAAGTTCAATCGCATTCCTGAATATGATCGAGTCCAGAATGGTAAAACCATTCATGTATCTGCTCATGTCAGAAGCAATCGAAGCGATTGTAAAGGTCAAAAGAAAAAATGATTGCAACTTCTTTAAGGATTGTGCCATGGCGATGTGAAACGTTATGGCATTTTTTATATGCTTGATACAGATATTATGTTAGCGAACAATTATTTGGAAATTTTCAAGCCAATAGCCAAAAGACGATGTTGACAACAAATCAGAGAAACATGTCAACCATGCTACGTTATCATATGCGTTTAAGCATTTTGTGATTGTCAATAGACATGAACCATTTGCCAAGCACCCCAGTAATTATAACAATAGCTCAAGATCTGCACATTTTTAGTGCCTTTTGTGTTTTCGTGATGTTAAAAGTGTTAAATCTTCCCATTTTCCGACTTCTATAGAATCTACGTCACCACTTTTCTATCGTTTAAGAAGTAAATACCTGATATAAAGAGATTTGCAAATACAGTAAATTTTTAATCCTAATAAGGATATTGAAATTGGATGAAAATGCCAAATGGAATCAATATCATATTGCCTACATCATTTTCCACGAAGTTTATTTCCACATAGTTGCCATAGAGTTCTGCTCCTACATCTTTTGCAATATAAGACCTACCTATCTGTCACACCACTCAATTAGGAGAATCTTATCCTCATTAGATCTGGAGACGGTCATCGTATAATTAATCTAACCTTTTTACATCGCATTACTTCTTCACTTTTCCAAAAGATTTGGCATTATAAATACACACTTTTTCATAGGAATAATTCTTTTAATTCTACACTATACCATTATTCAGTATCGTCATTTGTACTGGTTTGAAGAAGCTGTCGTATATTGAAAGCAACTTTAATTTATCCCCGTATTTATATAAATATATACGCTCATTAAAGTAGTAAAGTCAAAATGAGGGAAGAGGCGAGATGGCTACACCATGAAAATGGTCTCAGCCATTTTCTTTTTTGACTGCAAAAGATATTTCCGAGCCAAACACACCAAACAACAAATTTCACGGCATATAAATTGACCTCCGACTAAATTGTTTCTAATAAAGTTCCATTTATGAACTTTTATTCTTATATTTGTTGCAACAAGCATCAAATCTGATATGTTGGACAATATATACATACTGACAGATACCGAGCTTTGCAACAGAATTGCAGCCAAAATAAAAACAGTGCGCCTGAAGCAGAACATGTCGCAGGCCGAGCTGGCAGACAAGAGCGGTGTTTCCATCTCCACCATAAAACGCATGGAGGACGGGGAGGTAAAGAACTTCGAGTCGCTGATCCGCGTCCTGCGCACCCTGGGCAAGCTCGACATCTTCGTCCCGCTCGTCGAGGAGGAGCAGTTGAGCCCAAATGAATACTACAAGTTGGCCAACAAGGCAAACAAATCCAAGCGCAAGCGGGCATCCAAAGGTTACACAAAAGAGAATAAGGAGGAATCGGAATGGTAGATGTAGCTCGTGTCAATCTATACGGCCAGCCCATAGGCTCGGTACGTTGGGACCAAAGATATGAAATCGCGCAGTTTGA
>CALUQM010000076.1 GCA_944322925.1 uncultured Bacteroidales bacterium | reverse complement strand
GCCACATCTATCGTCACCTTAGGAACACCTGTCAATTCATCAAAAGTAAAGACAGGACGGCAACTTCGGACAAATTGGCGTATCCGACTCAAAGCCTTTTGCGGAACGGAGTCCAATTGCCCCAACACCGTACTTGCAAACAATCTTACAAAATCTCCTAATGACTGGGTTGAGTATATATCTAAATAGAAAGTGACAATATCAGGCTGTCCCTCTTTCAAACGATGAAAGGCATGACGAACCAGTCCTGTCTTTCCCATACGGCGTGGTGCTATCAATGTCACATTGCGCCCATTATGGAGCGCATCGAGAATAGTTCTGGTCTCCTGCTCTCTGTCGCAAAAGAACTCGGGGCTGTAATATCCCGAAATGAGGAAAGGATTATTAGGCTTCATACTATTTCCATTATTTCGTTACAAATTTATCGTAATGCAAATGTCGCGATAAAATATAAGATGGCAAAATAATCAGATTAAAAAGTGAAATATACTTCATTCTTCTTCCTCAAATCCTTCCGAAGCATTAGCCACTAACGCCTCTCCGATTTCCAGTTACAAGAATTTGGGCAGCTGAAGCAGTTTTTCCATAAGTTGGCTATAAGTGAACTCAACTAAACCCAAGAAAAAAAATTCTATATTTGTAAGATACAACTGCATTATACCTAACTCTATGCAAGCGAAGCCCATATCGAACAGCCTGTCCCAAATGGATTCCAACGAGGTGTCGAATCCGCCCCGAGGCATTATGTCCCTTCAGTATGGGCCGTTGCGTTATGCGATTGTGGACGTTGAGATCGGACTGACCGACCACCGGATCCACGACATCGGGGCACTTCGCTATGACGGGGCCATCTTCCACAAAGCCTCAAAAGAGGAGCTGACAACTTTCCTCGACCATGTGGAGTATCTCTGCGGACACAACATCATCCACCACGACGCCAAATACCTCTTCGGAGATCGACAAATTCCCTGGCGGCTTGTCGACACGCTCTACATCTCGCCTCTGCTCTTTCCTGAACGTCCCTACCATCGACTCGTAAAGGATGATAAGCTGGTCAGCGACCAGATGAACAATCCTGTCAACGACTGCGAAAAAGCCCGAGATCTGCTTCTGGACGAGATAGCACGTTGGAATGCATGGCCCGATCAGAAACGGTTACTTTTCACTGCATTGCTGCGTGGCCATCCGGAGTTCGACGGATTTCTCGATCTGGTAGGAGCCAGCCCGAAGAATTGTAACTTGCGTGAACAAATAGACTCCGTCTACCGAGGCCGGATCTGCCAGAACGCTGACCTCGAACCGTTGATTGAACACTACCCCTGCGAACTGGCTTACGCACTGGCGTTGATTGACACTACCAATCCTCGATCCATTACACCGGGATGGGTACTGCACAACTATCCAAGCGTGGAGTTCGTTATAAAAAAACTGCGCCATACCCCCTGCCTTGCAGGCTGTGCCTACTGCAATTTCCAACTTGACGTACACCGCAGCCTCAAGTCGCTGTTCGGCTATGATACCTTCCGGACCTACGCGGGAGAACCGCTTCAGGAGCGGGCGGCACACGCAGCAGTAGAATGTCGTTCACTACTGGCAATCTTTCCGACCGGTGGCGGAAAGTCTCTCACCTTTCAATTGCCGGCGCTCATGGCAGGACTCTCGGTCCACGGACTTACGGTGGTGATTTCCCCTCTTCAGTCGCTGATGAAGGACCAGGTAGACAACCTCTCCGAACGAGGTTTCACCGAAGCCGTCACAATCAACGGCATGATGGATCCTATCACCAGGGCATTGGCCATCGAAAAGGTGCAGGATGGAACGGCCGCACTGCTCTACATTTCGCCAGAGATGCTCCGATCGGCAACGATTGAACGTATCCTTCTTACCCGCAACGTCGTCCGTTTCGTCATTGACGAGGCCCACTGCTTTTCATCCTGGGGGCAGGATTTCCGGGTCGACTACCTCTATATCGGTCACTTCATCAGCAAATACCGGCAGAAAAAGGGGAGCAGACTCCCGATCCCGGTCTCCTGCTTCACGGCCACAGCCAAACAGAAGGTGATTCAAGACATCCGCGACTATTTCAAACAGACATTGGATCTAAATCTGGAGCTCTTCGCCACAAAGGCAACACGCACAAACCTGACCTACTCGGTGCTGCATGTAGACAATGACGAAGAAAAATACCTGCGGCTGCGTGAGCTCATTGCCAATTCACAATGTCCCACCATCGTTTATGTCTCTCGGACCCGCCGAACCAAAGAATTGGCTGTGCGGCTCACTAACGACGGCTTCCGTGCCCTTCCCTTCAACGGCAAGATGGAGACGGACGAAAAGATATCCAATCAGGAGGCCTTCATGAACGATCAGGTGCGCATCATCGTCGCCACATCGGCCTTCGGCATGGGTGTGGACAAAAGCGATGTGGGATTGGTGGTCCATTACGATATCTCTGATTCGCTGGAGAACTATGTGCAAGAAGCAGGGCGCGCCGGCCGTGACCCACATATGAATGCCCAATGTTATGTTCTCTATGGTGACAACGATTTGGACAAACACTTTATTCTTCTGAATCAGACCAAGTTGAGTATCGGCGAAATCCAGCAGATATGGAAAGCCGTGAAGGATCTCACCCGCCAACGTATGCGTGTCTATTCATCGGCATTGGAGATTGCGCGTCAAGCCGGTTGGGACGGTTCTGGTTCCGATATCGAAACACGTGTACGGACCGCTTTGGCAGCACTTGAACAGGCTGGATACCTCGAACGTGGCAACAACGTTCCCCATGTCTACGCCACGGGAATCACCGTGCGGAATCTCGACGAAGCCAGGCGACGGCTGACAACCTCGCCACTGTTCGACAGCAAGGATACTGAGAAAGCGGTCCGCATCATCAAGTCACTCATTTCGAAAAAGTATATCGCTAAAGCGCAGGGATCGGAGGCCGAATCGCGAATCGACTATCTGGCAGACATTCTGGGCATGAGCAAACTCGAAGTCATCTCCGCCGTGGAGCGCATGCGCCAGGAGGGGATCCTGGCCGATAGCAAGGATCTGTCTGCCTACCTGCTCGGAGCGGGCGATTCGGAGCGCAAGTCGCAACAACTGCTCGAACACTTCAGCCAACTCGAACGCTACCTGCTTCACCGTATCCCGGAGGAGGGGCTTTACATCTCCTGCAAGCAGCTGAACGAGGACGCCATTCAGGAGGGAATCGGCGCATCTAAGGAGAAGGATATCCGTACTCTGCTCTATTTCCTTACGGTCAAAGGATATCTCCGCAAACAGGAGGATGCTGACCATAACCTGCAACTTCGACGACAAACCGACTTGCAATCGACGGAGTCCCGATTCGATAAACGGGTCGAGATCTGCCGTTTCGCCATCGGTTGGCTCTACCGACAGGCCGACGAGATAACGCAGATGCTTGCACAATCCAATGACATCGGTCGGGAACACACTGCCGCAGACAAGGCCGTGCAGTTCTCGATCGTCGAATTGCTGAACCAAATCAATACGGACAACCGGACGATGCTCTTCGGGAGAAACGACCTGCAGATGAGCGAGGTCGAGGAGGCGCTCCTCTATCTCTCGAAGATCGGGGCATTGAAGCTCGAAGGGGGCTTTCTGGTCCTCTACAACACGATGGATATCCGCCGAATCAAGGACAACAAGTCGCGCTACAAGGTCGACGACTACAGGCTGCTCAACGCTTTCTACAAACAGAAGATCCAGCAGGTCCATATCGTGGGCGAGTATGCCAATCTGATGGTCAGGGACTACAATGCAGCGCTGCAGTTCGTGCAGGACTACTTTCAGATGGACTATCGGCGCTTCATTTCGAAATATTTTCGCGGCAAGCGCGTTGAAGAGATCCAGCGCAACGTGACACCGAAAAAATACGAACAGCTTTTCGGAACGCTCTCCCTGCGACAGATGGAGATCATCTCTGACAAGGAATCCCGGTGTATCGTGGTTGCGGCCGGCCCCGGCAGCGGCAAAACCCGTGTGCTGGTTCACAAACTGGCTTCGCTGCTTCTGCTCGAAGATGTCAAGCATGAGCAATTGCTGATGCTCACCTTCTCGCGCGCAGCGGCCACGGAGTTCAAACAACGGCTGATGGCGCTGATCGGCAATGCGGCCCACTTCGTCGAGATCAAGACCTTCCACTCCTATTGTTTCGACTTGCTGGGGCGAATCGGCAACCTCGAAGACGCCCAGGATATCGTCGCCAGGGCTGCGAAAATGATTGAGCAGGGAGAGGTCGAGCCCAACAAGATCGGTAAGACGGTGCTCGTTATCGACGAAGCGCAGGATATGGCCGCTGATGAATATGCCCTCGTAACGGCGCTGATGGCCCGCAATGAGGAGATGCGCGTCATCGCTGTAGGTGACGACGACCAGAATATCTACGAATTCCGTGGGTCCGACTCAGGCTACATGTTCTCGTTGGCTCAGCGACCTGAAGCGCGTTTCATCGAGATGACCGACAATTTTCGCAGTGCCAGCCATCCTGTCGCCTTTGCCAACGAGTTCGTCCAATCGATTCCAAAGCGCATGAAGCATACGCCGATCCAATCGATGCGCAACGAAGATGGGTGGGTCAGTGTCACTTACCACACGTCGGAGATCATGTATCAGCCACTGGTCGACGAGTTGCGCTGCCATCGCCATGCGGGCACCTCGTGTATCCTCACTCAGACGAATGAGGAGGCGGTCATCCTGACCGGACTTTTGCGCAAGGAGGGCGTCCCGTGCAAACTGATCCAGTCGATGGACGGCTTCCGCTTCTGTAACCTCTCCGAGATACGTTATTTTCTCCGATACCTGGACAAGCGGGTGACGACACCCGTGATTCCGGGCGAACTTTGGGAGGAGGCGAAGCGCGCCACAAGCAAGATCTACGCGCGGAGTCAGAATCTGGACCTTGTGAAGCGCTGTTTCGAGCGGTTCGAACATCTCAACCAGGCGAAATATCTCAGCGATTTCAAGGAGTTCGTCTTTGAATCGTCGATAGAGGATTTCTGCGATATTTCAGGCTCCGAATTGGTGGTATCAACCATCCACAAGGCCAAAGGGCGCGAGTTCGACGACGTCTATATGCTTCTGACCGATAATTACGCCAAGAATGCAGAGCTGATGCGCCGCTACTATGTGGGGATTACTAGAGCCAAAAACCGGCTGTTCATTCATACAAACGGGCACTACTTTGACCGTCTGGAGGCCGACCGCCACGATTGCGACGATCGGAGTTACACTTTGCCCGAAGAGATTGTTCTGCAACTAACTTTCCGAGACGTCTATCTGGAGTTCTTCATGGGGATCAAACGCGAAGTGTTGACACTGCAGAGCGGAGATCTGCTGCAATACCGCGATTTCACGCTTTATACTGAGAAGACGGACCTTCCCGTGGCCAAACTCTCAGCCCGTATGCAGAAGACGCTCACTGATTGGTTTGCAAAAAGCTATCGAGTCAAATCCGCGACCGTTAGCTTCATCGTGGCCTGGAAATCCAAGGATGCCCCTAAGGAAGAGCTGGAGACAGCTGTCCTGCTGGCTGATCTTACCCTTACCCTTTGATTGAAGATCCGACAAAAAAGCAGCCATTGCAGAAATTCTGCGCCTCGGCACCTCAGCCGGCGGGCAACGCGCCAAGGCAATCATCGCCTACAACAAAGCCACCGGAGAGATCCGTTCGGGACAGGTCGAGGCTCCCGACGGGTTCGACTACTATATCATCAAGCTGGACGGCTATCCGCCACTGCCGGATTCAGGGAGACGGAGAACTTCGGGCGTCTGGAATACTCCTTCTCACGTCTTGTGAAGGAATGCGGCATTGACATGGGGGAATGCCCGCTGAGCGAAGAGAACGTGAGGGCTCATTTCCTGACAAAGAGGT
>CALUQM010000075.1 GCA_944322925.1 uncultured Bacteroidales bacterium | reverse complement strand
CCTGTCCGAATGAGATTGAGGATATGAAGTTCTCCGTCTGATTCTTTGCTATATATCAGAAGCCAGTCCGGTTGAATGTGACATTCCCTACATCCGGAATACTCTCCTTTCAGTATGTGGTCCTGATTCTTTGCAGGTAGCGGAATGTCATTAGCCAAACTCAATACAATCTCATTGAGTTCTTCTTCCGGAAGATTTCTCCGTCTCGCCAGTTTTATGTCTTTCTTATACTGACTGGAAATGATAATCTTGCGTTTTATTTGATTGCTTCAAGGTATTCCTCAAATGTATTGCAAACAGTTCCTTTTCCCTCTCGGATTTCCTGAATAGCCTTTCTTGTCGTTTCATTCGGAATTTCGATTACTCCGAGGGTTTTAAGGTAATTGACCAGACCCTTACCCTCCTTTGTCCTTTCGTTTACCGTTATCGTATATGTTGCCATACAACCTCCTTTGTTTGTCATCCAATGCAAATATAATCTTTTTATCTATAACCGGATAAAGCAACTGCTAAATCCATTCCAAATTTTTCCGGAAGCCAGTCTCAACTATACGAAAAGAGAGGACATAAAGCCCCCTCCGTGTATACAAAACTAATTTTATAATGGCTGACAATCTTCTGCAGCGACTGTCAAATAGATTTTCTGGATTTGGAATAGATATAGTTAAAAGGCATGGTCTCCAACTGAATTGCTGCCTTATCTGGAATCCACACCTATTATTTATAGGCAGTCTCATCCAACTTAATCTTTTTTCTTCCTGTCTCGCTTCTCGAAGTAAGGCAGATAAAGAATCTCAATGTCTCTATCTTCCCTCGGCTCGTAAAGATAAACTCTCCTTGTCCTCTGGATTTCAAGAATGAGCGGTATCTCTATCGTTGTCGTACATATCAATGGTATCTGCTAACATGAATCCATCTGCAAGCGGCCAAAGCCATATAGTCACTGCTCCGACACACACCGCCATATACGAAAAAAGCAGTCAGATTTTCATCCAACTGCTCGATTCATAAAGGCTTCTGAAAGCCTCTTTCCGTGGTCCCAATAGGGCTTGAACCTATGACCCCCTGATTATGAGTCAGGTGCTACTAACCAACTGAGCTATGGGACCTTATACTCGTTTTTTTAGGTAATAACTGCGTCAGACTGCGTACCGTCAGTCGGTCATTTACACAAGTAAACTCCCTCTTTCCGGACTTGTCTTCCTTGTTCTGACCTGAAAAAACTTCGTATTATAAAGAACTTTTCAAACATTCCTGCCCGCCTCGCGGACAGGAATGCAAATATAGCAATTATTTTTTAAACTGCAATATCAGACTTTGATCTCGACCTCAACGCCACTCGGAAGTTCGAGTTTCATCAGGGCATCAACTGTCTTCTGTGTCGAATCGTAGATGTCAAGCAGACGGCAGAATGAGTTGAGCTCGAACTGTTCGCGAGACTTCTTGTTTACAAAAGTCGAGCGGTTTACAGTAAAGATCTTCTTATCAGTCGGAAGTGGAATTGGACCATTCACACGAGCTCCTGTAGAAGCCACTGTATCAACGATCTTCTTTGCCGACTTGTCCACCAGCATGTGATCGAATGATTTGAGTTTTATTCTTATTTTCTGGCTCATAACGATAATTTTCTACAGATTAAACTTCAATACTATTCGTCTTCATCAACGTTCTTGTAACCGCTCTTCTCGACGATCTCCTTGGCCAGGTTGGCCGGAACCTCCGCATAATGGTCGAAGGTCATCGTGCTCGTGGCACGGCCTGAAGAGATGGTTCTCAGAACTGTTACATAGCCGAACTGCTCTGCAAGAGGAACGAATGCCTTTACAATCCTTGCTCCTGTAGTAGAGTCCATTGCGTTGATCTGTCCGCGACGACGGTTGAGGTCTCCGACGATATCACCCATATAGTCCTCCGGAGTAACGACTTCGAGAGACATGATAGGTTCGAGAAGTACCGGTTTCGCCTTAGGACAAGCGTGACGGAATGCCTGACGGGCGCAGATTTCGAAAGAAAGCTGGTCGGAGTCGACAGGATGGAAGGAACCGTCTTTCAAGGTAACCTTGAGCGAAGGTACTTCATATCCGGCAAGGACACCGTTGGCCATGGCAGACTTGAAACCTTTTTCCACTGACGGAATAAACTCCTTAGGGACATTACCGCCCTTGACTTCATCGATGAACTGGAGTCCGGTGACGCCTTCGTCTGCAGGACCGATTTCAACGATGATGTCTGCGAACTTACCGCGACCGCCGGTCTGTTTCTTGAAGACTTCACGGTGCTGAACGGTAGACGTAATAGCTTCCTTGTAGTTGACCTGAGGTGCACCCTGATTGATCTCTACACCGAATTCACGGCGGAGACGGTCCACGATAATATCGAGGTGAAGCTCTCCCATACCGCTGATGACGGTCTGGCCTGTCTCATGATCAGTCTTGACAGTGAATGTCGGGTCCTCTTCAGCGAGCTTGGCAAGTGCGATGCCGAGCTTGTCGAGGTCCTTCTGGGTTTTCGGTTCTACTGCAAGTCCGATAACCGGATCAGGGAACTCCATGGATTCGAGAGTGATAGGCGATGCCTCGGCACAGATGGTATCACCGGTACGGAGATCCTTGAAGCCGACAGCCGCACAGATATCACCGGCCTCCACAAACTCGATAGGATTCTGCTTGTTGGAGTGCATCTGGTAAAGACGGGCTACACGCTCTTTCTTGTCAGACCTTGTATTGAGGACGTATGAGCCTGCGTCAAGACGTCCGGAATATGCTCTGAGGAATGCCAGACGGCCTACGAACGGATCCGTGGCAATCTTGAACACCAGTGCGCAGAACGGTTCCTTTGCATCAGGCTTACGCTCCTCTTCCTCGCCTGTCTTTGGGTTCGTTCCTGTAACGGAACCCTTGTCGAGCGGAGAAGGAAGATAACGCATCACTGCGTCGAGGAGGAACTGTACGCCCTTGTTCTTGAAGGAAGAGCCGCAGCATGCAGGCACGATAGACATATTGATGGTAGCTTTTCTCAAAGCCGCGATAATCTCATCCTCTGAAATGGAATCCGGATCTTCAAAAAACTTCTCCATCAGAGATTCGTCATACTCGGCTGCAGCCTCGATAAGTTTCTCTCTCCACGTAGCCACGTCGGCCTTCATGTCCTCAGGGACATCCGTCACCTTGTAGTTTACAAGTTCTTCCGTGTTGTCATATATCAGGGCCTTGTTTGCAATCAGGTCTACAATACCCTGGAACTTGTCCTCTGCCCCTATCGGAAGACAGATAGGAACTGCCCTTGCCCCGAGTTTCTCCTTGATCTCCTCGACCACGGCCAGGAAGTCCGCACCTACGCGGTCCATCTTGTTGACGTATGCAATCTTAGGCACTCCGTACTTGTCAGCCTGACGCCAAACGGTCTCGGACTGAGGCTGCACACGGCCTACGGCGCAGAAAGTGGCAACAGTACCGTCAAGCACACGCAGAGAACGCTCCACCTCTACGGTAAAGTCCACGTGGCCCGGAGTATCGATCAAGTTTATCTGATAAGTATCCCCCTTATAATGCCAGAAAGCGGTTGTCGCAGCTGAAGTGATGGTAATACCACGCTCCTGCTCCTGGACCATCCAGTCCATAGTAGCGGCACCTTCATGAACTTCTCCGATCTTGTGGGTTTTTCCCGTATAATAAAGGATACGTTCAGAAGTCGTGGTCTTACCGGCATCGATGTGCGCCATAATGCCGATGTTTCTGGTAAATTTAAGATCTCTTGCCATTTGTTCTTAACTTAATTGGGGATTAGAAACGGAAATGTGCAAATGCCTTGTTGGCCT
>CALUQM010000074.1 GCA_944322925.1 uncultured Bacteroidales bacterium | reverse complement strand
ATAATAGGGTCCTTTTTGGGTGGTTTTACTCCGAAATAATCATCGGTTTTCTGGGGGCCTTTGCTCCGAAATCGCCAATAAAGCTTTGAAGTTACCCTTCTTGTTACCTCCATGATCAATTTTTGTGTTGCTATGTATAACTAACTGATTACAAAAAGAGTCGAACTATTCATCATCTTCATAATCTCCACCCATCTCGGATAGCATATCCAAATGTTCTTGAATGGATATGTTTATTAATCTATTTTCCACTATTTTCTTTTTTCTCTGGCAGAATAGCTTTTTTATCCTAGTCTGTATCTTTTCCAGCACAGTGGGTTCGTATGAACGGAATTTATGATGCAGCACACCGTCTTCTCCCATCCATACATAACCTCCCACTTGTATCCTTGGCCAGTATGTCCCTCTGGGCTTATACATTCGTTCCATTAAAACAGGCCATACAAGGCATTTATTATTTTCATGCAAATATTTCAACAACAAATCCTTTCTAAAAAACAAGCCGGCATGTCCGCCATGCACCCAATAGCTGTCATAACATGCCACAGCCCCGTCTTCTGCAAGCCAAACACCGTCAGTAACGGAGAACTTCAAATTTAATCCATTATACAAATATGGTGAAGGTAGTATCATCTCGCGTGAACTCGAAATTGAAGCGTCAGCATACTCACTGATATCATATAACAAGTAGGACGGCTGTACTTTGTATAGAGTATATTTGCGTCCTGTATTGTACTTGCACTCCGTATATCCTTGTGCCTCAATTTGGGATTTGTAGCTTTCTGCCCAATAATATTCTCGATAGTAACTATAACTTGTTTCATTGTTTTCTGTACTATTCCTACCGGCCAAACCTTCTTTGTCTATCAAATCGCACATTTCTTTACAATGTTTCTTATCTACTAGAAATGCTTGAATAAAAGACCATAACTCACGCTCAACTGGATAAACGGCTTTGTCACTACTCAAATCAGATACTGTATAATATGCTTGTAGGCATATCCATTCTTCTTTCCCATTCTGATAATTAAGATATTGACCTATCGGCGGCATTTTTTTCCATGCCATCATCCACTTCCTTTCCGTCCCTGACGTTATATTGTATTCAGGCACACGATATGCTGGAAGTGATGTAGTATAATCCCTGATATCTGGATTCATCATAATGGTAGGGTCAAAGCGCCTTAAATGGTACAATGTTGGCGTTTTCCAAGAATGTTTATACTCTTCACCAAAATGATTGTCATCCAATATTGCCGCTATCCTGTACAAGGCTATCCACTCATATTTCTTACCAATCCTCTCAATTTTGTTACCGTGCCTCTCCCAACTCGAATGACTACCGTCAAACCCTTTAAACACTTCGGCGTTATATCCGAACTCCTCAAATATCATTTTAATGCAATAGTTAGATATTTGCTCTATATCGTCATTCCAGTTGTCGAGAGCGCTTTGGAACACATATCTACCGAAATCTCCGTATATACCACGTGAGCTGTTTTCAGTACACATGGAATGCATGATATTGTTTTGTGCAGTTACCAGCTCTTTGTCTTCCTCTTGGTCATACTTTAATTCATATTTCCGTATCTCGTCAGTTGGCACATATACATTTTTCTTCTCTTTCGCATAAGGAGCTTCTAGAAGTTCCTTCTTAAATATAATCCCACAACCGAGCGTCTCCGAATAGTCAATGGTGCATTTAGCAAAGTCTCTTACCAAAATATCCTCAGGCGGATTTCCATCTTTAAATACAAAATCATATACTAATTGCGCTACAGGTGTAACATACTCTTTAGTCGCATTGCCCGTACAGCAACCAAATGTAACGGCATACACTCGTTGGGTAATATATGGGTCGCTAATAGTTCCAAAATAACAGATAAAATCAAGTAGTAATTCCTGATTGTATTTTAGAATATTTATAAGACCCCTGCTTGCTTTGTCTCTTAGTTCTATATACGTGGTTGAAAGAGACCATCCTAACAAATGAACAATATTTTTAAGGCCATCTTTCTCAACATTTTCCAGTACTTCTGGAGATGCAGACCATCCCCATTGTGCTAAGTTCAACAGCGGCTCGTAGAAATCGTATGAGCCAGAAATAACTTGCGTCCACACCTCATCTCTCTTTACCATTGATAAAGGTGTCAATAAGTCATCGAGCGTTTTGACGGAAAGCGGAAGATCTGCTCTAAAAGGATTATTAATTATCACACTTATAACAGTATAGTAATCCCCCGTATCCAATAAACTTTTTAGAAATCTAACGCCACCATCAGTAAGACTAGTTCGTGAAGGAAGCCCCTTTAAGAACAAATCCTCTAAGTAACCATCGTAATATTCACAATCCGATGATTTAGAAAATTCAAATAACTCCTTACCACTATATTGAGGCACTAAATCAGTCAAAGCCTCTAAAACGGACTCTGATAGATTTGTCATCTTTTCAAAAGAGGCATTCTTTGCCAACATCTCTCCTTTTAGGTAAGCTCCAATGGTATCATATCCAAAAGAATATAATGTGCCATCCTTGTCCTCGTACTCGTTCAAAACCCCTTCATCAACAAGGGCATCAAGGAATATGTCTTTTTTCTTGGGCATTCCCTGAATATTATCAAACAATTCAAGTACCTTTTCTCTTTCCAGAAACCATCGGCAATTTTCATTAATCATCGCCCCTCCTATAGAGTTGAGAGTCAATTGTAAAACAGGTGTCTGAGGGGAATAAAAGAATATATCCGCCAAGCGCTCATTAAAATGCTTGATATAGTTACGTATGATCCCCATTTTACCTTCAAACCTGGGTGATGTTTTTTCTCCCGAATGTGTCCGGCAAAACAAAGTGAGCAGTAAGGGATTTGTAAATTCGCGTTGAAATAAAGGCCATGAAGGTAATGGAACATTAAACGAGCTAAACATATATTCTACTGCTCCTGCTGTATTCTGTTCAAATCCTGTGTGCCTATACGAAGGAAATCCTTGTTGCTTAATGAACTTAGAGAACCAATTATGATCGCTGTTAGTTCTAACAGAAAGGATAAGGATTATATTTTTATAGGCTTTGAACTCATTGATGAAACTGAGCAGATGAGGTTTCCATATTGACAAGCCTTTGCCTTCATTTATACCATCTATTATAACCAAAACCTTTCCATGACTCTTTCCATAATCGTCTAAAGACTTCAAGAATGTCTCCTTCTTGCAGTTGACATCTAATATCTTCAGTATTTGCGATAAAGGATTCTCTGTGTCTGTAATTAATTTCCCCAAGAAAATAATAGTTGGGAGATTATTCTCTATCCTAGCACTGGCTAACTTTGCTAACAAATGCGTTTTTCCACAACCTCCCTGACCATTGATAATAAAAGTGGAACTGGCAATACTTTGAATCCATGGATTTTCCGCTCTTTCCTTAACCTTACCCAATAAAGAGTGAATTTTGGTGTAAGTATAATCGCTGTATGAAAGTTTCCCGTTTCTGATGATATCTATTAATAGTTCATCTATCTTTTTTATATCATTCACTACTTTTTTAGGTTCATCTCCATCATACGACGTTTTTGTCAGTAGATCTCTAATTTCCGTGATGATGTTTTCTAGCGTCTTTACTTGTTGTTCTCCTATTGAATTAGCCAATCTCTCTCTCTCACGTGAGAAACCAGTATAAAGTTCTTTGATATCTTCAGCGAAAACATTTGTAATCCTATAGTTTCTACAGGTTGATGCTATTGCGTCATCAAAAAATTCGTATTTAAAGTTGATTGATAAATCTATTGCTTTCCCCAAATCTTGGATAGCTTTCTCAGTTTTCTGCCGGAACCAATCCTGATTTGGTACAAAACTAAATTCAGTGTTGATGATTGCGGCAGCATTAGAAATAAAATTAGCTTTATAACGTTTCCCTTGAATATTAAGAAAATAAATGTGTCCTATAGATATTAGGAGTATAATAATAAGTACAGTCCAGACAGGAATGCCGTTATCATACAATATGTCAAGTGTGTATTTGTTATCACCACTTTCGATAATCAAAACTCCCCTTGCAAAAGAAAAGATAGCATTGCCACCCACCAAGCATGAAACTGTCCAGAAATAAGTTTTATGTGCGGCCTTCAGACTCCTATTCTCAAGAAAACGTTTTACTGTGTCAGCTAGTTCTTCCTTATTCAATTGGATATTACCCTTAACTCTATTGATTGTACCCTTGATAAGGGCAATGTCAAAGGCATACACTATGACAAACCATAGCACGATTATGATTGTCAATATGATTATAAGGACGGTAATTGACATAGCGTTTCAAAAGATTCTGTATTATTTCTTCAAAGTTAGATAGTGCTTAATACTTATTTCGTTTGTAAAGTTCACTTAGTGTTTAGTAGTTAGGTTTGTGTGAAGGTTTACGGAGGGCTCCCATTAAGTCCCACGCTTACAAAGTTAAGTCTTTTTCTTTCATTGTCAATCAATAATCTGGCTATTTTATGCGACAGTGCCGTATTCCATAACAGGAATGATGAGTTGTATGCTTGATGTGCTGTTTGAGATTGTAGAATTTGATAAACTTTTCTTTGGAACCCTAATTTCCAATTTATGGTTATCCGGGAACAATTTGGGAACAATCAGATAAAAAGAAAAGAAGCAACCGCCTGAATGTCAGGTGATTGCTTCTTTTTGCGGTACCCGGAGCCGGGGTCGAACCGGCACATCCTTTCGGACATTGGTGTTTGAGACCAACGCGTCTACCGATTCCGCCATCCGGGCCTGTCTGGACCAGCCGGGCATTTGCGCATATATGCCTGATGCTGAATCTGTCGATAGACAAACTTGTTGTGGTCGGCAAAGGTATGACAATTTGTCTTAAAAAACAAGAGAGTCATGAGAAGTTGCCGACAAGTTGCCGGGAGAAATGCAAAACTGCGTCATACCGCATGGCTGGATTATCGCATAATGGGAAAAGGATTGCCATGATGCCAGATGGGGCGGATCGGGTCTGCATTCAATTTTCAGCGGAACGGCAAGGTAATTCCTGCCGCAGACCGCCGGGAGCGAAATCACAGAATCATCGTGATCAGCGGTATACTCAGAATCGACAGGAGAGTCGAAATAAGTATGCCCTGGACCATGACAGTCTCGTCCTTTCCGTACTGGAGACAGAACATTGCCCCGTAAGTGCCCACCGGCATTGCCGCAAGTACGGTATTGATTCCCAGGATATCCCCGCTGAAACCGATGAGCCGCGTCAGATAGAAAATGACGACAGGCAGGACAAGCAGGCGCAGGATGGATATTCCCCACACCAGTTTCCCGGAGAAAATCCTCCGCAGATCCATCTGGGCCATGGAAGTGCCTATAATCAGAAGAGCTGCCGGGACGGTTATGTTTCCAAGCAGGGTCACAGGCGTGACCACAAGGCCGGGAAGTCCCTTGATATCGAAAACCACAATCAGCGTTGACAGATAGCAGGCAATCATGGCGGGACTCACAAGCACCTTCCAGTCCAGTTTGAGGCCGCCGGGCCCTCCCTGAATCATTTTCTTGCCGAGCGAAAATGCCAGGAGAGTAAACGGTATATTCAGCAGGCTTGCATAAAAGATGGCGTATTTGCCGAATATAGAAGCCACGATCGGATAACCGATGAAGCCGACATTTCCGAAAGTCAGCATGAATCCGTATATGCCCTGCATGTCCTTGTTTTTAGTAATGACTCTGGAAAGCAGCATGGCTACGGACACGAAAAATGCGTAAGTGACGCAACCGATAGCCAGAACGGGCAGAATCAGCCCCTTGTCAGGAGAAATATCTCCCATTACGGAAGAAACTATCAGGCACGGACTGCTTATGTTTATTACGAAAACCGACAATTGCTGAGAAAAACGGCCGTCGATTATCCTGAGTTTGGCTGCCACGAATCCTACAAGGATCAGGATAAACAGCGAAACCATCTGAGAAATGATCGTCAACATAAAATTGCAGGCATTACAACAAATATTTTTCCAGTTCGGAGAAATTCCCGAGTCTCAAAAGATTCGGATGCGCGTATTCTTCGGTCTTTTCATGCTGCCACGTAGTATGAAACGGGATATAGGCCCCGTAACCGCCGATTTTCAGAACAGGGGAAATATCCGACTTGAACGAATTTCCTACCATGAGCATATCGGAAGCCCTGACATCCAGAAATGACATCAAAGCCGAGTAGGTACCGTCATTCTTGTCCGATACGATTTCCACATGATCGAAATATTCACGCAGGCCCGACCTCTCCAGTTTATGCTCCTGGTCCAGCATGTTTCCCTTGGTCACGACAATCAGCCTGTACAGACCTGACCGGCTGATATTCTCCAATGTTTCACGGACTCCCGGCAATGGTGTGGCGGGAATGCGGAGCAGAGAACGTCCGAGAGAATACACTTCGGAGATTTTCTCAGACGGCAGAGATTTCCCTCCCAGATTCAATGCAGTTTCAATCATTGAAAGGGTAAAGGCCGTCGCACCGTATCCGAGTTCGTACATATTCTGCATTTCCGTACTGAAAAGCTCTTCCTTTACATGCCGGACATCGCCATAGTCCGACATGAGAAGGCAGAACCGTTCCTCGACTTCATCGAAATAAGGCTGATTCTCCCATAATGTGTCATCCGCATCGAAAGCGATGACTTTTATCACGTTCTTTAAATCCATATCCCTGCACATAAGTTTTATTGGCCGGACAATCCGGAATTGGCCGGCAAAATTATATTCTTTTGATTGTTTGTACAAATTTTAGCCGTATCTTTACGGAATATAAAAAACTTGACAATGGAAAAACAGCTGTCCGAACACCGCAACAGGGAAATCCTCCAGACTTTCAACAGATTTTTCAACAATGAATCCACGGCAGGAGTGCTGCTCCTGATCTGTGCTGTCATCGCCGTCATACTCGCCTCGGTTCCGGGAGGAGAATGGTTCGACAGACTGTGGGACACGGAGGCAGGTCTGGAAATCGGCGGATTTTCACTGGACATGACATTGAGGCACTGGGTAAACGACGC
>CALUQM010000073.1 GCA_944322925.1 uncultured Bacteroidales bacterium | reverse complement strand
CTGTTCGGATGCTTCACTGGGTTGAGTTACATTGACATAAAGACATTGACCCCAGAACATTTCGAGACAGACGGTGCAGGAAGAATCTGGATAAAGAAGCGGAGAGTAAAGACGGGCGTACTGTCAAGGATTCCTCTGTTGCCGATAGCCAAGATGATTCTGGACAAATACAAGGGTGGAGACAAACTTCTGCCGATACAGGATGCCCTTACTGCGATGTCAAAGGTGGACACGGACTTGAAGATAGTGGAAATAGCAGACAGGAGATTCCCGAAGCAGACGCCGATTCCGGTAAAGAAGATAAAGGAGGAACTCCAGAAGATATACGACACCCTCGGTATTAGCAAGAGAGCAAAGGCAACCGACATGGAGCAATGGTACGACACAAACACGATGTCAAGGAAGATTGAGGGCAAGACGGTCTCCTGTATGACCATTATCAGAAGCAGATTCATACGGAGCAACTTTTAAGGTAGAAAGGGAGGGCTGAAAGATGTCCTCCTGCTTCCAGATAAAAAACTGACAGATTTTTTCGGGCACGAGATTGAGGTTTCTATAAGAATAGCATTTCATGCCATAAAAAATATAGCACTTTTTCAGATAAGCCCGAGAATCAGTCTCCAGAGCCGTAGAACATGGTGCTACCGATATTGCGCCAGAACTTGAACTTGCTTATAGAAAATTTGACTTTAGGCGCAGGATTGATAGCAGCGACAGCAACCGATGAAATACCCATATCCTTTACAGATAACAGGTCTATCTAACAAGAAAGAGGGTATAGATAAGGACAGTGCTGTATTTTCCAAAATGATTTTTAGTTGGATGAAACGCCAGTCTATTCCATTATATGTAACCAGAAAAATTAGTTGGAGACTGCCTATATTCCATTCCAGATAATCAAACCATTAGGTGTACCCCGATTACAGTTAAAAAGATACAGACACAGAAGATTCCATTAACCAAAAACAAAGGAGCAGCGATGATACCATTGATATGTACCACAACGATAGAGATACCGTTGATTCTCGAAATCCAGAGGACAAGGAGAGTTTATCTTTACGAGGAGAAATTACAACCGGATGTAGCGATTCTTTATCTGCCGGAGTTCAAGAAGCGAGACAGGAAGAAACGGGATTAGACTGCCTATATATAATAGGTGTGGATTCCATATAAGAAAATTTAGTTGGAGACAGCGACCTATTACATATTCCTGCTCTGATTCTAAATAAGGAAAAATCGGATTGGAGATACTTCCATTTAACTATACCGATTCTAAATTCAGATAAATCTATTTGACAGTCACTGCAGAAGATTGTCAACCATTATATAATTAGTTTTGGGGAGAGCGGTTGATGTTCTCCCTTTTCTGTGTCCGGATGTGAGGGATTCCAGATAAAGGAGAAATTGATTTGGATATTATGCCTTTAACTGGATAGACACTCATTTAGATATACCTATGTGGATTACTCCAAAAAAGTTGATTTCAAACAGAACAGCCATTAACTATACCTGTTTACAGATAAAAGTATTATATTTGCTGAAAGATGAAACTGATAGACAATCATATCAAGACCATAGTTTCCTTGTGCAAACGATACAAGGTAAACAGGCTGTTCGTGTTCGGGTCTGTGCTGACTGACAGATTCAATGATGATAGCGACATTGATTTGGTCGTTGATTTCAAGAAAGACGAGGTGGAGGACTATTTCGACAATTACTTCGATTTCAAGTATTCTTTACAGGACTTGTTCGGTAGAAAGGTCGATTTGGTCGAGGAACAGTCCATAAAAAATCCTTATTTCCGGAAAAGTGTTGATTCTACAAAGCAGTTGATATATGGATGAAAATATAAACAAGCACTTGCACGACATACTGGATGCAATCAATGAGATAGAATCATTCTTCGGAGACAAGCCAAAGTATTTCAACGAGTTCTGCAATGACCTGTGCTTGAGACGGGCAGTGGAGCGGGATATTGAGATAATCGGGGAAGCGATGAACAGGATTCTGAAAGAGGACAGGAACATAGCCATTACCAATTCCCGAAAGATAGTGGATGCAAGGAACTATATCATACACGGTTATGACAGCCTTTCCGCCGATATACTCTGGAGTATAGTGATAAACCACCTGCCGAAACTGAAAGAAGAAGCACAGGCTCTACTGGAACAATAGACATCCTTAACGATACGCCCTCTTGCAGCAATGTAGGAGGGTTTGTTGTATATGGACGATTCTATCCTTTAGATATACCTGTGTGGATTACTCCAAAAAAGTTGCAAACAGAGTTGGAGACAACACCATATTAACTATACCGACACTTCATTAGATATTCTGGGTCTCATTCCATTTAAGCAGGTGGATAGAGTTGGGAGCATACCTTAACTATACCTGCTTCCAGTTCAGATTCAGCGAGATTCAACAGAGGTCAAGCACACAGCCATAGTATCTATCCAAAACACCCCTGCACATACTTCAATGAAAAACAAAATCCATTTCAATCAAGTACATAGGTGGGGTACTCCGATAAGGTACTACTTTAGATATAAGCCGATTAAGACATACTCACGACAATATAGACAGTTTGCAAACCGTTCAAGAAACGACTAATACTCCGGATATTAGTCAGAAACTATGTTTAACCAGCCGTTCTCACAAGGGACGGCATTTTTCGTTTATATGCTATGACAGCACAACAAATTGTAAATGACTTGATTCTCGACAACCAGAATCTCGTCATAGAAGAACTCATGAAACACGATGAATGTCTCTGGGATGAACTGTAGAATTTCGATGAAGATACTGATGTCCTCGAATGGTGGCTCGTAACTCCCTTTATGGCAGCACTGCTGTCCGGAGAAATTTTACCATAAAGTAGGTTGCTCGACAGAACCCGCCTCCGGAACACTAACGGGAGTTG
>CALUQM010000072.1 GCA_944322925.1 uncultured Bacteroidales bacterium | reverse complement strand
AGCCGTTGCAAGGTTTTCTTGCCCCAGCCGTCTGCATCCTGACTTTGCTGCAACATGCCGCCAATATCCCAATACATCCTGAGCATTTCTTCATTGGCAGCATAAATCGCCCTTTGCTGGGCTATCAGTACCCGTTGCTTGATTTTGCGAAGCAATGTCGCATATGGAGAATCCGATGAAAGTGCCCCCGGATTCCCGGGGGCACTTTATTTTCGGACACTGGGGGTCAGTTTGAACCGGATTTTCCATCTTGGGTCTCGTATGTGCTGTTTACCATCCGGCTTGACTTGAATGCCTGAAAATATTGTCCGATCTGCTCCTTTCCCATCAGCACAAGCATCTTCCAGCCACACAACTTCATACAGTCAAACACTCTCTGAAAAAGAATCAAAGACCACGAAACTTCTTCATCTACCCATATCAGCATGACATCTCCCGAAGACAATGGCCTCATTGTAAACATTTTTCTGAAATCTACTCCAGACTCAGAATTCCACAATGTCAGCCATCCAGGCTCTGCTCCGCTCAAAGGCAACGCTCCATTATAATAAAAATTGCTGTAAATATTCTTTGCACCCGAAAGCAGATCCCTGATATTGTTCTCCTGTTGAGACAGAATTTCATCAAGTCCTGAAGTCTTCTGATATATGCACGTCAACTCCGTAATCACATCATCGTCATAAATGAATGGCCGAAGGACAGTCTCCATATTTTCAGCGGCATTATCCGGGAGTATCGCAGTAATACCGGAACCGGTATCGTGATTCCTGTAGGAAAGCAAAACAGACAAGATGTTTCTTACGACCGCCTTATAGTCTTTAAGTTTAAACCACGAAGTCTGTGCCTCTGCGATCAAAGCTTTTACATCCACATTTTTCCCTTCTCCGACATAACTGGCTACCACTGGCCATACCGTCATCGAACCTACGATATGTCCATGAAAAAATTTCAATTTCACACCTTTTAGTCTTGCGCAATTCGCCTGTACAGCATCTTTTACCGCATCTGTCCATATATAAATAAGAGCCGGCTTCAATTCATTGAGAACTTGAGAGAATGCGGTAAAATTCGCATCCATAGCCTCTTTGTGTCCTGCATAAGTAAATTCACCAGCTTCGGGCAAAAAATGCTGGATATAGTTATAGAATGCAACGCTTTCCCAAAGGGATGACTTGTCTTCCGCTGTCAGCAGATGCCCTGAAGACTCTAACATAAATCTTGTAAAATCAATGTATGAATTTAATATTAAGCGATGGCTGAAAACCCGCAATCATGTTGATGAAAGATTGATCATAAGGACTCCAGAAGGCCGATTCCCTCCAAATGCACGAGTATATGCCGGAAATGTTTATTATTTCAATCCTTATTTGAATCCATCACTTGCTAACAGACTATCTAATAAGAATGGGTTGGCAACATTGAAAAAAGCCGGTATTTTATCTAGGGAACAATTGGAAGAACTTGATAGGCTTTATCCAGATGGTGTTCCATTCAGTAAAAGCGGTTTTCCTGATTTTACTGGAGTTTCTGCCAAAGGGGTAGATGGTAAACCTATAGCTATAGATATCGGCAAACTTTCTGGTAACAGCAAGACTGATATTGCAAAAGCCGAATCGCTATTTCAGGCTCAAGGCAATAAATGGGAAGATGGTTTTACATGGCATCATATTGAAGGAACAACGACTTTGATAAGAGTTCCTACTGTAATTCATCAACTCATTGATCATGCCGGAGGAATGTCAATCCACGGATAATATGACCGTCTGCATCAATGACAGAGAGAACATGGTCTCGTTTGGACCGCTGTCAATCACATCGCCTTTCCATAAAAATGATTTTGTCGTGTATGATGAAGATTCCCGCAATCAAACGTCCTCATTAGTTTTCATCCATAATTGATCAGGACAAGGGGCTGTATTGAAGACAAGCTTCCGATGGCGGAACATAATGTGATTTCAATCCAGGAAAACAGTTACATTCTTACCCTTCAATCTCCGCGAACATGCCGGTGCTGAGATATTTTTCGGCGCGGTCGGGGAAGACTACCACGATGTTGCCCTTGTCGATCTTGGCGGCAGTACGGGCCGCAGCAAGCATGGCGGCGCCGCTGCTCATGCCGGCGAAGATGGCTTCCTCGGCTATGATCCTGCGGGCCATAGTGATGGCTTCCTCGCTTTCGATCATCTCCTGAATGTCTATCTGGGACGGGTCGTAGATGTCGGGAACGATGGCCTCTTCCATGTTTTTCAGCCCCTGGATATAGTGGCCGCGGATGGGATGGGCGCACACTGTCTTTATGTCGGGCTTCATTACCTTGAGAAATTTCGAAAGTCCCATTATGGTGCCGGAAGTCCCGAGGGCGCAGACAAGATAATCGATTTTCCCTCCGGTCTGCTGCCATATCTCGAGAGCCGTCGACTGGTAGTGGGTGAGATAGTTTGCGGCATTGCGGAACTGGTCGGGCATGAAATATCTGCCGGGATTCTCCGCAACTTTTTTTCTGGCCAGCCGTATGGCCCCGTCAGTACCTTCCTGGCCAGGTGTGAGGGTCACGGTAGCACCGTATGACCGTATGATTTTCCTTCGTTCCACGGATACTGCGTCGCTCATGACTATTTCCACAGAATAACCTTTGATGATACCGATGACGGCCAGGCCTATGCCGGTATTTCCGGATGTTGGTTCTATGATGGTCTGTCCGGG
>CALUQM010000071.1 GCA_944322925.1 uncultured Bacteroidales bacterium | reverse complement strand
GTCCGTAAGTACGATTGTCTTTCCGTCGGAGACTGCAACCCCCGGGATGCCTTTTTCCCTTCTGTCAATGACTCCGTTCCTGTTCGTGTCTTCGAAAACATAGCCTCTGGCTATATCATCACTCCATGCTTTCTGACAGACTGCAGAAAGAAGGAGCAGAAAAATTACTGATTTTTTCATTGTTCCTGCAATTGGTTCATGTACAAATTTACCCCTTCTTTCCCGGATTCCCGGTGGAAAAATCTGTCTTACAATGTATGTAAATCAGTCAATCTTGCCTGACACCGCAAAAATGGCATTCATGTCACATTTATTTAATTTAAATTTATCGTCATGAAATTCATTCCGGTTCTACTGTTCTTTTTCCTGGGCGCTGGAACGGCTGTCCGCGCGCAGGACACGTGTATGGACAACAGGTGGTCCATAGATATGACTCCGGTCGTGATCGACGGGAAATATTACGCCGTATGGTCAGGCTGGGAGGATTATTTCGAAGAAGCCGAAGCCCCGGAGCAGAATCTTTATATTGCCGAACTTCATTTTCATGACCGCAGACCGTATGTCACTCTCGGCAGAAGGGCTCTTCTGTCCGTGCCGGAAAAAGAGTGGGAACTCAAGCGGAACGAAAAGATTTCCCTGCTCGAAGGCCCGCAGGCCCTTTATCATGACGGTGATGTCTTTATTGTATATTCTACGAGAGGGTCATGGACACCGTATTATAAAATGGGCCTTCTTGAATACCGTCATGGCAGGAATCCTCTCGATCCGTCTTCCTGGGTCAAGTCCGAATCTCCGGTCTTTGCCCTTGATCCTCCGCGGAGTGATACCTCTACGGTTTCTTACGGGGCCGGCCATGCCAGTTTCGTGAAATCCCCGGACGGTACGCAGGACTGGATATGTTATCATTCCAAGACTTCCCTGAAACCCGGATGGGGAGACAGGAAGGTTTTTCTTTCGGAATTCGTATTCGGCAATGACGGGCTTCCTGTATTCAAGGCGGCATCCAGCCAGTCTGACAGGCCGTCTGGAGAGACAGGTCCGGAAGAATGGGATACCGGCATGCCGGTAAAATTCTCCAATCCGATATATGCCGGTGCCGACCCGTGGATAATCCTCGAAAACGGGAAATATTACACTTGCAGGGCTGATGGCAGAGGAATACGTGTTACGGAGTCTTCTTATATGACAGAATCAGAGGGGCCGGATGCGGTTTCGCGCATTGTCTGGACCTTGCATGATCCGGATTCGGGAAAATGGAATATCCGTCAGCTATGGGCTCCGGAACTCCATCATATCGGAGGGAAGTGGTATATTTTCTATACGGCAGGACGTCAGGCGAAAGCTCCGTTCTGGGAGCAGCGCTCCGGCGTACTCGTGTCTGAAGACGGCCCGTTCGGACCGTATGCCGAACATGATGAGAATCCGCTGTTTACCGGAGATTGACTTGCCTTCGGGTATCCTGGGTCCGGATTTTTTGTCCGGATTTTTTGCAAAAATAATTTTGAAATTTATCCGAAAGTACATAAATTTCCGACTTCTATTGTTTTATTAACAATTTAACTAAAGAATGCCTATGCGAACAAAGACAAATTCCCTGTGGGGGGGGGGTCGGCTTTTTTTCGGCCATAGCTCTCTTCCTCACCATGTTATGTTCATCTCCGGCAATCTCATCTGCGCAGTCCGTGGAAATCAGACCGATTTCCGGTATCGTGCTCGATGAAGAGGGCGCCCCGGCCCCCGGAGTAGCTGTAATGGTCAAGAATACCGACAACGGTACATTGACCGATACCGACGGTAAGTTTCATCTCAGAGTCGAATTCAAAAAGGGTGAACCGACGCCGGTGATCGTCTTTTCCTGCCTCGGAAAGGTGACGCAGGAGCACAAATGCAACAGATCCTCTTTCGAAATCGTGATGGAAGACGAGGCGACGGCCCTGATGGCGGCGATGATCAACACCGGTTATCAGAAACTCGACAGGAGGCTTTCCGCTTCATCCGTTGCATCCGTTTCCGGTGCCGACGTGCTGCAGAGCAATGCGACTTCCCTCGACAACATGCTTCAGGGTAAGATTGCGGGACTTTCCGTGATGGGTTCGTCATCCACTCCGGGTGCCGCTACCAAAGTAAGAATCAGGGGAACATCCACTATCTCCGGAAACAGGGAACCTCTCTGGGTGGTAGACGGGATCATTCTCGAGGAGCCGGTAAGCGTTGCTACGGAAGTCCTGAACGACCTCGACAATGTAAACCTCATCGGTAACGCCATCTCCGGTCTCAACCCTATGGATATCGAGAGGATAGACGTCCTCAAGGATGCTTCTGCTACTGCGATTTACGGTGTGCGTGCCGCCAACGGTGTCATTGTCATTACCACGAAACGCGGTAAGATGGGCGCTCCGAGAATCAATTATTCAGGAACCGTTACCGTCACCGAAAGGCCGAGCTACAACAAGCTGAACCTTATGAACTCCCAGGAACGTATCGATGTTTCCAAGGAAATAGCCGCGAGAGGTCTCGACTACAGTTTCGAACCTGCCCATGTCGGTTATGAAGGCCTGCTTTACGACCTGTACGACAGGAAAATCTCGTATGCCGACTTCATGACGGGAGTCCAGAATCTCGAAGCCATGAATACGGACTGGTTCGACCTGCTTTACCTCACCTCAGTGTCCCACAAGCACAATCTTTCGATTTCAGGCGCCAACGAGAACCTGAACTATTATGTTTCGGGAGCT
>CALUQM010000070.1 GCA_944322925.1 uncultured Bacteroidales bacterium | reverse complement strand
GTAGCGAATCCGACAACGACCACTTCATCAAGAAGTTCGTTGTCTTCTTCGAGAGTTACATTATAGACTCCACCCCCCCCCGTCACTTTTACAGAGACGGAATGATAGCCGAGCGATGAAAATTCCAGCACGGCATCATCAGGGACGCTCAGGACATAATGTCCGTCCAAATCTGTGGTGGTTCCAAGCGGAGTCGGGTTGGCAGGCACTGTCACTGCCACGCCGACAAGAGGCTCGCCGTTGCGGTCAGTCACCGTACCGGATACGGTATCCTGAGCCCAGACAGCAGCCATCGCACTGAACCACAGCACAATAAATGCAAGTGTCTTTTTCATGATTTGCGTTGATTAACAGTTTTCTTTGTGTTATTAACCGGTATTATAACTTCATAAAGGTCCTCAAAATTATTTTAATCATGCTTCTTTTTTCTTAAAAAATCATCTGTCACGGCGCGGTTTTAGCGAAACTTCAGCAAAATTTGCGCAAAAACTATAAACAACACCACTGACATATAACAATATAGACTTGCACAAAATTTGTCCTGACATTTTTTAGAACTCAGTGTTATTTCTTGCAGCATTTCCATGCATTCCGCACAGCCTCAGCTGGGCTTTTTTGTCATACTTTTAAAGAAAATTGTATCTTTACACAGGAGAACAAAACATTGGCAGAACATGCAGCCAGAACTTGAAAAACTGATTCAGGAATACCGCAAATTAGGAATTGACCAGCAGATAGATTATGACAAATTCTATCTGTATTCCATCATCACACATTCCACAGCTATTGAAGGCTCCACTATTACAGAACTTGAAAATCAGATAATGTTCGACCAAGGCATCAGCCTGAAAGGTAAAAGCCTGGAAGAACAGAACATGAATCTCGATCTCAAGGAGGCTTACGAACATGCCATTCTATTGACCAGATCGCATTCGGACATCACTGTAGAAGTACTGAAAGAGCTGTCTTCCATGGTAATGAAAAACACTGGGAAAGAATACAGGACTGCTTTAGGCGACTTCTCTTCATCAAAAGGAGAATTGAGACTATTGAACGTTACAGCAGGAATCGGGGGAAAATCCTACATGAATTACAGTAAAGTTCCTGCCCGGCTGTCGGAATTCTGTGCTTGGTTGAACAACGAACGGAAAGACTTCACTAAAAAAAGCATTGAAGAATTATATGAACTGAGCTTTGACGCTCATTACAAGCTAGTCACTATACATCCATGGGCAGACGGCAACGGCAGAATGGCAAGACTTGTCATGAATATGCTTCAATTTGAATTCAAGCTGATTCCGTCTATAATACTTAAAGAAGACAAGGAAGATTACATCAAGGCTCTCGTGGAAACGCGCGAGAATGACGATCTTGATATTTTCCGGAATTTCATGACAAATACGATGATCAGGAATCTGGCTCATGATATCGAAGCATATAGCAAGTCTCTTGAGACGACACCAAAAAGTAGGGAGAAAATCACAAAAAGTAGGGAGAAAATCACAAAAAGTAGGGAGAAAATCATTTCCTTGATAGCGGAAGACGGCACTTTGAGTGCGTCAGCCATTGCCGATATAATAGGCATAACGCCAAAGGCAGTGGAAAAGCATATTGCCCGGCTGAAAGCCGAGGGCATAATCAAAAGAATCGGGCCTGACAAGGGCGGGCATTGGGTATTATTGAACGAACGGAAATAGAGCTATCGTAATTATATGAAAAGAATCACATTGGCGGCCGTATCTGACAGGGCACATCTGGCAGGGGACCATCCACAACGACAGCGGAGAAATCCTATGCAGCGACTGCGGAAATGTTACGGGCATAAGAAACCGTTTCGGGAAAGGTTCTGTCGTCTGGATACCGTCCATGACGGATCTGGGGAGCTGGATTTCAGGCGACGGGCGGCTTGCGGACTTCTACCGCGCGGAATGTCTGTCTGCGGGGCTCGAATACCCTCTATATTTCACTGAAAATCACCCCAACACACTTATGCGGCTTCTCCGAAACGGGAACAAGCTGACAGCTGTCATTGTAAACAATGACAATGCCGATGTCCGGATAAAGTTCAACAAAGCGCTGGACAGCCCTGCAATGATTTTCGGACAAGCCAAGCCGGGACGGTCATCGATCACCGTCCCGGCCAATGATGTCGTGGTATTTTCCGTCGAGGATTAATTTTCAGGTTTCTGGCTTTCTGGAGCAGAGGATATCATATTCACGAAATGATCCGCGATGCTCCTGTTCTGCTCTTCGTCCGTGATCAGATAGTACCTGTTTCCTTCGGGATCAGGGGTGAAAGCAGTAAAGCCGTTTTCAGCCACGGTTATTTTTCCTGCCGGGGAGAGCGAGAACATGCCGTCTCCCTCAACAGCGTAGAGCAATGCTGTCAGATCCCATGTCGGTCTGTCATACGGCATCTGCAGATAGACCTTGTATGCCTCCACTACCGGATGAAGTGCAGTCCAGCCGAAATCATTCTCTATGCTGGAGGCCGGATAAAGGATGTCGATACCGACGTAGAACGGAGATGTGACGATCGTCCCGGGCCACTCTTCGAACACCTTCTTCGCTGCAGGAATGTCTTTCACCACGTTGTACTCGCACATTTCAGGGTTGTTGAAACAGCCCGCCATAGTCGACAGCAGCCTTACCTTCGATGCCACGAGTTCTTTTCCTGTCAGAGGAGAGAATTCATCGGCTTCTGTCTCCATAAGCCTTGCGAGATTTGTCGAGAATCCTATGGAAACTATCACCACCGAAGAATCAGGCTGACCTGCAAGTATCTCACGATAGAGGAGATGGGCATCCGGAAGATCGGAATAAGAATCCAGAGAACGGCCGAAAGCAGGGTTCCCGGATGCATCCTTCATGCCGCATACAGCCTTCGCGTAGTTCACGGCATCGGTTTCGCAGTCGGCTCCGTTCCTGATGATGCCTATCGGGATATCGGAATGGCCGTACCAAGTATCCATGATGTCCGCAAACTCGGCAGGAGCCTCTCCGTTCTTGTTTATCATCACGGCCAGGACATTTATTTTACCGGCATCGATATACTTGTGAAGCATGTCCATCGCCAGTGCGTCATCCACATCATTCCC
>CALUQM010000069.1 GCA_944322925.1 uncultured Bacteroidales bacterium | reverse complement strand
TCCCACCCGTTCCGGCGCGATTCCGGTTCTGGACGAGGAAGGAACAGGCGGTCTGCGGCGTTTCCGGCGGGAGCGGGGAGAGCAGCGGTTTTCTGGCGCAGGAACGGATGTTTCGAGGAAGTATTATGAGATAAAGCAATATAAATTATGGCAAATAAAGGTACAATTGGAGTGACTACCGAAAATATCTTTCCGGTAATCAAGAAATTTCTGTATTCTGATCACGAGATCTTTTTGAGAGAACTGGTAGCAAATGCAGTGGATGCGACCCAGAAGATGAAGGCTCTGGCATCGTCCGGGGATTTCAAGGGCGAGCTCGGGGACATGTCTGTCCGTATCGAACTGGACAGCGACGCCAAGACCTTGAAAATAATCGACCGCGGTATCGGTATGACTGAAGAGGAGGTCGACAAGTACATAAACCAGATAGCGTTTTCGAGCGCAGGGGAGTTCCTTGAGAAATACAAGGACCAGATAAGCAGCATTATCGGCCATTTCGGCCTGGGTTTCTATTCTGCCTTCATGGTGGCGAAGAAGGTGACTATCGACACTCTTTCATGGAAGGATGGGGCGAAGGCCGTAAGGTGGTCCTGCGACGGAAGTCCAGAATATGAACTTACCGACAGCGACAAGACGGACAGAGGGTCGGAAATCACACTGTATATCGATGATGAGGAGAAAGAGTTTGCCGAGAAAGGCCGTATCCAGACCCTGCTCGACAAATATTGCAGATTCATGCCAGTGCCGATCGTATTCGGCAAGGAACAGGAGTGGAAGGACGGCAAATATGTCGATACCGACAAGGATAATGTCATCAACAGGACAGAACCTCTCTGGACAAGAAAACCGTCTGACCTGAAGGAAGAGGATTACATGAATTTCTACAGGGCCCTTTATCCTATGCAGGAAGAGCCTCTGTTCTATATTCACCTTAATGTGGACTATCCTTTCCATCTTACCGGTATTCTTTACTTCCCAAAAATCAAGGACCGCATGGAGCTGACCCGCAACAAGATCCAGCTTTACTGCAACCAGATGTTCGTGACTGATTCCGTCGAGAACATAGTGCCGGACTTCCTGACACTGCTCCACGGCGTGATAGATTCTCCGGACATCCCGCTGAATGTATCCCGCAGCTATCTGCAAAGTGATGCCAATGTGAAGAAGATATCCGGATACATCACAAGGAAGGTTGCAGACAGACTCGAGGAGATTTTCAAGAACGAAAGGGAAGCTCTCGAGAAAAAGTGGGATAATCTGAAACTCTTTATCGAATACGGCATGCTTTCGGACGAGAAATTCTGCGAAAGGGCCATGAAGTTCTGTCTGCTGAAGAATACTGATGACAAGTATTTCAGCATCGACGACTATAAGAAAGCCATCGAGGGCGAACAGACCGACAAGGACAAGAAGATCGTATTTCTGTATGCCACTGATGCCGTAGCACAGTATCCGTACGTGGAGGCTGCGAAGAAAAAAGGGTATGATGTTCTGTTGATGGACTGCCAGTTGGATGCGCATTTCGTAAATCTTCTGGAAACCAAGGTGGAGAACAGCCGTTTCGCGCGTGTAGACTCTGACAGTATCGACAACCTGATTCCCAAGGAGGAACGCATCCGTCCTGAACTGAGCGAGCAGGACAAGTCCGATCTGGATGTCATTTTCAAGAGTGTCCTGCCTTCGGAAAACAACTATTATGTTTCCGCAGAGAATCTCGGCGAGAATGCTTCTCCTATTCTGATTACGCAGTCAGAATTCATGAGGCGTTATCGTGACATGTCATCTCTTGGCGGAGGCATGAACTTCTACAGCGAGATGCCGGAATCTTACAACATCACTGTCAACATGCAGAACCCTCTGATCATGAAGATTATGGGCGCCAAGTCAGAGGCTTTTGTCGGCAAGGAGGTCGAGGATCCTGTCAAGGATCTTCCTAAGGATGCTACCGAAGATCAGAAGAAAGAGGCGCAGGCCCGGAAAGACGAGGCTGTTAATGCCAGAAATTCCGAACTGAAGGACTTTGCTTCCGGCAATGAGATACTGAAGCAGGTTACTGACCTTGCCCTGCTGGCCAACGGCATGCTTAAAGGCAAGGACCTGAGCGACTTCATTGCGCGCAGCGAGCAGGTGGTGGCCGATGCATATCTGAAATAGCGGCATTCCGTTCCCGAAGATGCCCTGTCCGCGTTTCGCGGCGATTTACGATGCGGGTACGGAAAGGCGTTTTGGAAAGCTGGCTGAAAAGTGAATCTTTTGCGCCGTATTTGATTTGGAAATCCTCATGCACGACAGTGCACTGCGGTTTTCCCGTCAGCGCAAGCATTGAGATCACACTTTTTGGCCGGCTTCTTTATTCTTTGATTTGACGGGATTCTTTGATCTGATGGGGCTTGAAACTTTGATTTGACGGGGCCTGAAGACGCGGCCACGTTTCCCGAGCACGGTTATTCCGAGATTGTCGGACTGCTTTTGACTTCCCGTGGCAGTGTTTGCCCGTTACCTTGAATCCGTTATTGCAGATTGTCAGCCTTTTATGAGATTCAGGAACTCGTTTCTGGTCCTTTCATCTTTCAGAAAAACTCCGGAGAATGCAGATGTCGTCGTGATGGCATTGGCTTTCTGGACACCGCGAATCTGCATGCAGGTGTGCGCAGCTTCGATCACTACGGCAACCCCGAGCGGGTGGAGCGTCTGCTGGATGCAGTCGCGTATCTGTACCGTGAGCCGTTCCTGTACCTGAAGTCGGCGGGCGTATGTCTCCACGACTCTTGCTATCTTGCTTAGTCCCGTAATATATCCGTCCGGTATATAGGCGACATGCGCTTTCCCGATGAACGGCATTATGTGATGTTCGCATGTCGAATACAATTCTATATCCTTCACGAGGACCATCTGTTTGTATTCTTCCTTGAAAATTGCCCCCCTGATGATCGCCGCCCCGTCCTGCTCATAGCCTTGGGTCAGAAACTGCAGAGCCTTGGCTACCCTTTCCGGGGTTTTCTGCAGCCCTTCACGGTCAGGGTCTTCTCCGAGGAGCCTGAGTATTTCGCGGTAATGTTCCGCAATGAGTTCCGTAGCATTTTCCGTATATTTTTCCTCTTTCCTGTATCCCATCCCTCAATCCTTTAATTATAAACGTTTTTCTTATGGTATGGAAGTTGATTCGGCTTGAATCCGAGCGCAAAATTAACAAAAAGAATTCATCTTATATTTTTTTTGTATATATTCCTATCTTTGACACTTTGATTTTGTCAAACATAGGATAATATAAGTCCCTAGACCGCTGAGATTGCGATTT
>CALUQM010000068.1 GCA_944322925.1 uncultured Bacteroidales bacterium | reverse complement strand
AACTCCCGTTAGTGTTCCGGAGGCGGGTTCTGTCGAGCAACCTACTTTATGGTAAAATTTCTCCGGACAGCAGTGAATTCTTTTTAAAATCTATTCTGTTCATATTGCTTATATTTTGAAATATTTACATAATTGGTCTTTCCGCTTTCTGAAAGGCCTCCGGTCTGATGGATATGGCCGAACAAATGATACCGTGGCTGTGATTTCAGGACAAAGTTCAGTATTTCCGGACTGCCGAATCCGTCATCCAATATGCCCAATGGCGGATAGTGGGTTACAAGAATGTCAATATCTGTCGGGATATCCTCGTCTGCTATACGGCTGTTGCCCGAAATGGAGCCTATTGTTATCCCGGCAAATTCGTCCACGGCATCTTCCATCAGGATAATGCCATGACGTTTGAACAAAAGCCGTATGATGTCGGCCTGGCCGATCTCGAATGACAGTTCATGATTGCCGGGGACAAATATTTTGAATAGACCCGGCTGTGCGGCATACCATTCTATGAAATCATCATATTCATGGCCATGAAGATTGTCTTCGACGGCATCCCCTGCACAAATTACTATGTCAGAGTCGTCAGGTATTATGATTTGCCGGTGAGTACCATGAGTGTCGGCGAATGCAAATATCTTCTTTCCTTTATATGACAGGTTCATAACCAGATTCGGATTTTAATATGTTGCCGGCTCAGACTTCCTGGTCGTTATATCGCCGATTGAGAGTATTGACTGTTTCCCTTATTTCTTTTCTCACGTGTTCCGGTTCAAGCACTTCAACGCTTGTCCCGAATGAGAGCACATCCTGCTTGAAGTCATAATCCGGAGTTAGGAAATATTTGAAGACAGCGTATTCCGGGGTTTCTTCTATGATTTCCTGAGAATAGTGCAGAGGCAGGGACTTGAAATATTTTACCTGAATGCCGGAAACTTTCAGGACGATAGTCTCCGCTTTCATGTCGGGATAGACCCTTGGACCGTATATGCCGGCAAAGTATTCACTGGCATTGAACTTCTCCGGAAGAGAAAAATCAGTTTTGCCGATTTTCATGTCCTGTACTCTGTCAAGTGCAAACATGTGAGGCCCCTCGTCATTGTCCTTGTGGGCATACAGGTACCATCTCCGTTTGTATTCACGGAGAAAATATGGTTCCAGGACCAAGGTTTCGGGAGCCTGTTTGCGAAAGCTCTGATAAGTGACATTTATTACTTTCCGGTCACGTATTGCCTGAATGACAGTAGCCAGATACTTCTGGCTTGAGGGTACATTTTCGAAGATGATGCGGTCTTTGAGTCCGGCGCTCTCATTCAGGAGACTGTTCAGGCTCAATGCTGCAAGCATCCAGTTCCTTATGTCGCTGCCTCCGATTTCATCTTCGTTCCTGATGTAATAAGTGTTGTCGCGACGGTCGCACACTATCTCTATGCCGAAAATGTCTTCGATTGATTTAGTGTGGTTGGAGAATGTCCGCGGAGCCAGTTTTTTCTGTTCATCATTGACGGAGCTGCGCAGCCAAAGACTCTGGAGCTCCTTGATTGTGAGATGCCCGCGGCTCTGGAGTGTTTCCAGCAGCCAGATATAACTTTTAAAATAATTCCTTGCCATTTCCAATAAATTAAGAATATGTTAAAATTAACGATTTTCTTCAAAGATATAATCTGCTTCGGCAAAAATATGGCAGATTGTGTCTGGTGAATCGTTCTGTCTATCAATGCCAGCTGTAAATTCAGCGTTTTTATTAATTTTACAGTTACAGAAAGTCAATTTCAGAACTCATGGCTGATCGATATTATGCGAAATGCCTGGAAATATGTATCTGATATGCAGAGATATAAAAACTATTGACCAAGATAAAAACGATTGACTATGCAGAATTTCGCAGCAATAGATTTTGAAACGGCCAACGGGCAGCGTTCCAGTATATGCAGTGTGGGAGTGGTAACAGTGCGGGGCGGTGTGATTGTTGACCGCTTCTATAGTCTTGTCCAGCCATTACCAAACTATTATACATACTGGACTACGAAAATTCACGGGCTTACCCGACACGACACGGACGATCAGCCTGTATTTCCTGAGGTCTGGGCCCGGATTGAAAAACGTATCGCTGGATTTCCTCTTGTGGCTCATAACCGTTCTTTTGATGAAAGTTGCCTGAAGGCGGCATTTGAAGAATATGGAATGGTTTATCCCGGTTACGAATTTTATTGTACGCTTGCCGCATCGCGCAGATGTCTCAGGATTCCGAGTCACCAGCTGCATCTGTCGGCAGCAGCCTGCGGTTATATAATGGAGAATCACCACAATGCCCTTGCGGATGCGGAGGCGTGCGCTGCCATAGCGTTAAAATTATTATAATGAACAGCGCTTATATTTTGTGATCTTGCAATTCATTATGATTACAATTGAATACGACACCCAGGTGGTAAGCCCGGGTGAAGCGACGATAAGACTGTAAGTGTTGCTGCCGAAAATATCCAACTGTTGTCAACTAAAACGGGATGCAGCCACGAATTAGGGTAATGCTGCGAAATCATGCACGGTCAATCGTTTTTATACAAGTTGTACATATCTGATACCCATCCTTTCAATGTCTTTCTTAAAGATATCGGAGAAATGATTTCTATCATGGCACCTGCGCTAAGTAATCTCATTATAAAGTCGAATGTAGGAGCAAGGAATAACTCAAAATCGGCATATTCACCGTTATCTTCCAGCAACTTCTGGCTATGATGCAAAGGAAGCGAGTTCATGTATGGGATATGGCCACGATAGGCTCTGATAACTATCCGTTCGGGTTTTATATTGCGGTCGGATATAATTCCATAATAATTTGAGAAATAATCCGATGCGGAAAAATCCTTCGGAAGTTTAAACGTGTCCGTTGTCATTTCCAAATCTTCAATGCGGTCAAGCCCGTAAATCCGGCAGTCATCATAATGGGAATTATAGGCCAGCACATACCAGCGGTTTTCAAACAGCTTTACACAGTAAGGCTCGATTGGGAACGTGTGGCTGTTGGACTTGTTGAATCCGCAATAAGTGATTGTCACGACACGGTTTTCTCTCATCGCTTCAAGCAATGTTGTCAAGTGATCACGGGCAGACGGAATATTGCTGACAAGAATCCTGTCTTTCAGTGAAAGGTTCTCACTGATTAGGTTGCTTACGGCAAATGAGTCGAGCATCCATTTTTTCAATTCGTCTTCATCAATGTCCTCCGGATTCTCTATGTAATAAAGATAACCGCCAGACCTTTGACAAGAGATGATAATTCCGAACTGGCTGTAAATCGCATCTTTCCATCGGTTGAATGTAGCACGGCTCAATGGCTTGTAATCACTCAAGTCCTTGTTGCGCTCCCAACGGTCGGAAATCTCCTCTAAAGAAATCTTTCCCGCTTTACGGATAGTATCTATCAGCCATGTGTATTTTTGAAGTTGTAACATATTGCATCTTGTTGGTTGCGGTAAAGTTAATAAAAACTTGTAGCGGCCAGTGCAACATCTTGGAAAAGTAATGCTTAGGGATGCTGCTCGGAGCCCGTGTTCGCGAGTGGAGCATCTGCATAAAACACATAATATCCGCCCAATGAAGTCCCCATTAATGAGGATGCATTGACCTTACTGACAGATGTATACCATATACAGCATTGTAATTGTTTCGGCTTGTATCGCAAATTGAGGCGGCAACCTTTTATCTTTGTGCGAAAAAAAACATTAGAAATGAAGATATTGCATATTTCAGATACGCATGGCTGTCACCATGAACTGGTCCTGCGATCTTCCTTGTCCGCAAAGGATATTGATGATACGGACATTCTCATTACCCATACGCCGACTTTCGGCATCCTCGACTTTGACGACAATATCAATTACGGCTCGGAAGAACTGCTTGGCCGCATAGCAGTGCTCCAACCTCGGCTGCATCTAGAATTTTAAACGGAACAAATGTTATAATGGAAACAACACTTTATTCTACATTCTTAGATGACAAAGAAATTGCCTGCCGGATTTACGACATGCTGGCAAATGATATTTTAGGAAGAGAACAACTGGAAAAGATAAAGTTGCGATATGATGACATGTACCGCAATTTCTTCAGTTATTCCAAAGAAGAAGCCGGGAAATTGATAAAATCGGGAACTGAAGCCTGTGTCTGGGAATTTAGTAAAGGAGTTGAGCCATTCACTCCTAAGGGTTGGGACCGTTATTATGAAGACACTATTACCGTGCCTATACCTATAACTCACCCGGATTTCATGGATTTGACTACACGCACAGAAAAACGTGGAGCGATAGGCCTTGATCTTCCTACATGGTTCAACCTGAAAAATAATGACAAGCGGATTATGCTTGTGACACAAGATCCGCTGCGAGGCAATACATGGTATTCCGATGTTGATAAATTCCCCAAGGGAAAAATCGGATGCAAAGAAGATTATATCTGCATAGACGCGTTGGTCGCTTCTCCGTTTGGACTGCATGGTAAAAGTTGGAGAGATAGAAAGAATGGAGGTGGCAGAATGGCATTGCTTGTTGCAAAACTTATTGAACACTGTTATGGCGTTTACCTTACCGACTGCAGGAAATATTTTGTATATGACCATAGAGAGTCGGACATTTATTCTATTAAGAAAAAGGATATCTATAAAAGAATATTGAAAAAAGAAATTAGCATAATACGGCCTGGCTGCATTGTCGCAATGGGCAATCAGGCATATTCTTACTGCAAAGAACTTCTTGGCAATGATCCAAGAGTCAA
>CALUQM010000067.1 GCA_944322925.1 uncultured Bacteroidales bacterium | reverse complement strand
ACAAAATTTGACAAAAAAAAGGCCTCGTGGGCCTTTCTATCAAAAAAAATCAAAATTTATTCTGTCAAACTACCGGGCCGTCGCTATCCAGAGCGTATTCCTTACTTTGGATATTTTTGACAGGACCTTGTCATAATGTTCCTTATCTGCAATATATACGGTTTCCGAGTTCATGTCTGATATCCGGCATGTGCATAATTATCCTTTGACAAAGATATGCAATTTTTCATCTTCTTTGCCTTTGCCGCGTCATCATCCCGCGCCATTGTCAAATGAAAATTTTGCATATTCAATAAAAACAGATACCTTTGCAGCCGCATATCTTCAGGGCAGGGTGTAATTCCCGACCGGCGGTAAAGTCCGCGAACTGATGGTGAAGACTGAAATATGCCGGAGCAGGTCCGGATATTGAGGCTGAGCCTGATGTTGAACCGTTGAAACTACGGTACCGACAGTAAAGTCTGGATGAAAGAAGATGGATTGCATTGGATCCGGCCGTAAGTGCACGCGGCTGAGACGGTGTCCGGACACCGCAGATTCATGCGACTTGTTGACTTGTCATTATCAATGCCTTGAATTGTATGCTGAAAGTAACAATTTAAGGTTTTTTTGTATGAAAAAGTCATTACTTCTCAGACTGCAATTCATTTTTGCAATCACATTTGCCGCTTCTGCGGCAGCGGATGCCGGGGTTACGGCAGCAAATCTCGAGATTCCGGATACGGAAGGCGGTGTCGCTCCTGTTCCGGGACAGACTGAAATAACTTCACAGGCCGATTCCATCTGGATGTTCGGGGATTCTCTTACCCTTCAGGAAGTTACGGTCGTGTCTCATTTTCAGAGCAGGTACAATTCACCTCTCAGACTGAATACCGTAGACAACAGCCAGATTGCCCTAAGGGCTACAGCCAGAACATATCCGGAACTGATCAAGTATATTCCGGGAATCTATGCAACGGCTGAAACCGGAAGCTACGGCGATGCCAAGATCAATATAAGAGGTTTCAAGCAGGAAAACATATCTGTATTGCTGAACGGGATTCCCATTTCCGGACTTACGTCAGGGAGCATGTTCTGGAACAACTGGATGGGGCTTACGGATGCCACGTATGCTCTTCAGGTCCAGAAAGGAGTCGGAGGTTCCATGCTGTCGGACAATTCCGTGGGAGGTACAATTAACATCATAACGGCTGCGACTACTCCCGAAGCCAGGGTAGAAGGCGGCGCCCATCTGACCGACTATGGTACCGGAAAGGGGTTTATTTCATTGAATACCGGTGAAATAGGGAAGGGCTGGAGCGTCAGTCTTCTCGGCTCTTATGTCGGAGGCGACGGATATGTCGACAGGACGAATGTCAGTTCCTGGTCGTACATGTTGAATGTCGCCAAAAGAATAGGGGGCAGGAACACTCTGGTATTCACAGCTCTCGGTTCTCCCGAACAGCATGAGCAGCGTTCCACGAAACTCAGTTTCGAAGAGGTCGGCAGATATGGTCTGAAATACAACAAGAACTGGGGCTATCGCGACGGCAAGGCGTACAATCTGAACAAGAACAATTATTTCAAACCGTATTTCACACTTCAGCACATTTATTCCGGCGACAGACTGACAATGACCAATTCCGTCTATCTTGCCATTGGAAACGGAGGGGGACGGTGGTCTGAAGCGAAAGGCCAGCCGATATCTTCCTACCGGACATCCGACGGTCTTGTGGACTGGGATGCGGCCATAGCCGCGAATGCAGGCAGCCGGGATCCCGGAGCCGGAGCTTCGGCCGATGAACTCAGGGCCGGAAGCGCTGTCAATATCCTGAGCCAGTATATGGCCGGCCATACACAGGCCGGGGCGGTAATATCAGGAACATACCGGTTCGACGACCATTGGAAACTCGATGCCGGAGCACATTACCAGTATTATTCGACATGGGAGCATGAAAAGATTACTGACCTTCTCGGAGGGGCATACTGGTACGAGGATTATGAACAGAATTCTCTCGCCGGTCTTGCCGGCAGAGACCCTGTCAAGCATGTCGGAGACTATGTCCGCACCAATAACGGCAAGACTACGCATCATTTTACCATGTATGCCATGGGCAACTGGGCAAACCCCCGTTGGGATGTCCGGCTCGGCGCTTCTGCCTTCGCCGCAACAACCAGACGCTGGGACAAATATAATTATACCGGTGACGATATCTGGAGCGGTGCAGCTTCGGGGGCGGGTTTCAGTACAAAGGGCGGAGTGCTTTTCAGACCTGCCAAAGGCCATTCGCTCTATCTGAACGGCGGAATCTACAGCAGGCTGCCTTATCCTGGAACATATTTCGCATCCGGCAACAATACCATATCCAGAAATGTGAAAAACGAGCATAATCTGCTTGCCGAGCTCGGATACCGTTTCGTTTACCGCCGTGGAAGTATCGAAGCTACGGGATATTATGCCTACTGGAAAAACAAGACACTGATGTCCGACCCGTATCAGCAGATCGATGATGTGGAAAATGTCAGATACATGATTTCGGGGCTCGACGCCTTGCATTACGGGATGGAAATCGAAGCGCAGCACCGCTTTACAAGATGGATGAAACTGCAAGCATTCGTTTCTGTCGGGCACTGGACATGGCAGAATGATGTGTCTGCCAATATTTACGATGACTATTCGGGAGCCGCCGTCGGAACGATCAATGTCTACAGCAGCGGACTTCCGGTAGGGGATGCTCCGCAGACTCAGGTAGGGGCGGTGCTTGAATTCGATTTTCTGAGAAATTTCCGGTTCACGGCAGACTGGCAGTTCAACGACAGGATGTATGCGGATTTCGATCCCGAAGGCAGGACAGATCCCCGGGACAAGGCTCCTTCCTACAGGATTCCTTCTTACCATCTTGTAAACGCAAGCCTCAGCTGGAGCGGACATGTCGGCAGGAAACTCGCGCTGACAGTATTCGTCAACGGATACAATCTTCTTGATACGCTGTATATTGAAAGGGGACAGGACGGGGCCGGCCATGACCTGGAATCTTTCAGGGGTTTCTGGGGATTCGGCAGGAATTTCAATTTCGGGCTAAGGTTCTCTATCCTGCCATGACCGGGTGAGAGTCGCCGCCTCCATCTATCAGATTATTCAGCAAGGCATACACCGTAAGGCCGGCAACAGTCTTGATGCCGGTCTTACGTGTAATGTTCCGCCGGTGTGCGATTACAGTGTGGATGGATATGTTGTACCGGTCTGCAATTTCTTTGTTGATCATGCCTTTCGCTACACATACGAGAATTTCCTTTTCACGTGGCGAAAGTTCGGAGCCTTCCGGTACGGCATTGTCTTTCGGTGCGGAAACCGCCGCCCGGAGCTTGTGGATGATTTCAGCCGGACTGTCATACAGGTTGAGGACGGCGTCGTACTGGCGCGATGTCTCATCATCCATGAATCCGCTAGGGAAAGCGACTATTGCGGCATCCGTATATTCTGAAAGCATCTGCCTTATTCCCGACCGGGCGGAATGGGCGAAGATTATCGGGTCGACGATGACCGCATCCGCATTCATGTTTTTGATCGTTGTTTCTTCTCTGGAGGAAATATCCGACAATATTCCTTCCACCCTGAATTCTCCGAGGTCATGGAAAACGCCTTCGATTCCCCGGGCCATCACGCGGGACGGCATTATCAGAACTACTTTCATCTGGCCTCCTTTTTGGCTTCAAGCCTGTTTGCCATAGGCACGAGAACATGATTTTCCATACAGGTATGCTTTTCCAGGTCCTCGGACAAGGCAAACAGGGCATAAAGAGCTTTGTTGGCAAGTCTCGGACTGCATATCTGTGGCAGATACTTCATCACTATGTTCTTGAGATCATTCAGTTTTTCTTCGATGTTGCTGTGGTTTTCCTCGAATTTAGCCGCGGAATAATCTCCTTCGGAGGCACCGTCCATTACTGCCCTTACATACGGGAAAAAAACAGTCTCTTCATATTCGAAATGCTTTTCTACTTCCATGCGGTACTCATAGAGAAAATTCAGGATGCTTTTCTTCTGATGGTCGGCACATGGACTGACAAGTTCGTTTATCGTCTTTTCAAGAGTCCGGAATCCGTCTTCCATATAAAAGGAATGCGAGTTGTGAAGGTACTCCAGCACCGTCCGCGGGTCGGCGGTGTCAAGTATTTCGTCTGACGGAACATATCCGCTGTAAGAATACATGTTGCATATCAGTAGGAATGCGCGGGCATCTACTCCGGATTCCCTGCAGACCTGTCCGACAGTCTTTTCTCCGAACCCGGTGCTTATTCCGATCCGGGACAGGACATTCAGCAGTCTGTAGTCGATTTCGACCAGATCGGACATTTTCATTTCCGGAGAAAAAATCATGATGTCGTTTTTCATTTCCATAAATTTTTCCTTTAAAGATAACAGGAAAATTGCCCCGATTCACACCGGGGCAATTTTTTTTACAACAATTAAAAGGATCTGAACATTTTACTTTATGGCCTAAAAATTCATTTTCCGATACAAAGGTACCGGTAATTTCCAGTCCAGTCAATCGCAATTTGTTGTGATGTTCCGGCATGTCCGGGCGATCATCGGAGCAGCAACCGGAGCAGCCTCGTTAAAATTTTGCAATTGAATCAAAAGTTTTCTAAATTTGCGAATGGCTGCAGAGTGTGTCTTGCGGCCGATACATACAGAAAGCGTTTGGCTTTTATTCCGCGTGCTGAATCTGGACAATTCAACGTGTAATAGGAATGAGAGTTATTACTGCACTTGCTATGAATGTGGTCGATCCACTCGATAGCGGTGTGGGTCGATGAATCTTATTTTTTACACGAGTAGTCCAGAACTCAGCACGGAATAAGAATCAATAGGCTCACACTTGAACCGAGAATGATTATATACTAATCTGATAATCAATTTATATATTAGTATTTATCTTTTATTTGATACCGTATAGTTCCCATATTCTGTCGGTTTCCCAAAGGTTATTATTATTTTGCTCCACTGTCTAATAAAAGCTCTTCATTTTGAGGTATGGTGTTAATGTTCGCCAAAGGGTTGGTTAGAACAACCCATTGGCGAACTATGATAACCTTAACTTAATGTACTCGGTTCATGATCGGGGTATTAAGCCGCAAAGCATTCTATAATGTCCGATTTTCTTTAAGAATTTCGGACATTTTATTGCTACATCAAGAGTAATATCGTATCTTTGCAAGTGGAATCATTGTGGATATGAAGACGATACTGACGAAGGAAATACGAAACATCATAGACCGAAACGGACCGAACAGGCTTTATATGGTGAGTGATTTTGCCCATCTGAATAATGATGGGCTAGTTACTCGTGCGCTTTCCCGATTAGAGAAAGAGGGGGTGCTCATTCGTCTTTCTCAAGGTCTATATCTATATCCATTACGGAATAAGTTCGGTGTACTTCGTCCCTCTATAGA
>CALUQM010000066.1 GCA_944322925.1 uncultured Bacteroidales bacterium | reverse complement strand
ATCTTTCTCGACTGTACGAATCTGCGTAACAACACACGGACCAGCCTCAACAACAGTGCATGGAATATTTTTTCCATCAGCACTGAAAACGGAAGTCATTCCGATTTTCTTTCCAATTAATCCAGGCATTGGTTTTGTTTAATTAATTGTTTATCAATAATTTACTCTCCGCAACATAGTTTTGCGGGCTGCAAATATACAATTAATATTTTAATTTTCAACATTTTGAACAAATAATTTCTTACGGCGTTCCGGGTCAGGTATCTCACTTTTTTGTATTATCTTTGGCGCAAATATTCAGACATGCTATGCTGCTCGATATATTCGGCTTTCTGAACCTGTCGTTCATAGACATACTCGACATCATTCTCGTGGCCCTTATCATTTTCGTGGTCTTCCGCTGGATAAGGGGCTCGTCAGCCATGAGCATCTTTGTCGCCATCCTCTCCCTTTATGTGGCAAGGGTGATTGTCAGCGCACTGAACATGAGACTGATGTCTGCCATTCTGGGACAGATTCTCGACGTCGGAATAATCGCACTCATAGTAATATTCCAGCCGGAGATCCGCCGGTTTCTGATCACTTTCGGAAGCAGATATCTCATGGAGGCAGGACAGAACGGCATACTCGGAAAGCTTTTCGGGAACAAGGAAAGGGCCCTGGGAAGCGCCGCCGTCAAGGAAGTGGCCGAAGCCTGCCAGACAATGTCGGCGCAGAAGACCGGAGCACTGATCGTCATACCGCACAGATCCTCTCTCGACTTCATAATAGAGACGGGGGACAGAATCGATGCCACAATAAACAAGAGGCTGATAATGAATATCTTTTTCAAGAATTCGCCTCTGCATGACGGAGCGATGGTCATGAGCAACGACCGCATAATAGCGGCAAGATGCACGCTTCCGATTACGGAAAAGACGGACATTCCCGCACATTACGGAATGAGGCACAAGGCGGCTATCGGAATCTCCGAAGTGACGGATGCGGACGTGATCGTGGTATCGGAGGAAACGGGGCAGATCTCGTTCGTCAAGGGAGGCGGCGTGACACCTATCCACAACGCCAACGAGCTGCAGCTGCTGCTGAACAATTCTTTCACAAAAGGACAACAGGAGGGTTAAGCATTGGAAGAAGACATCAGGAACATAGATACGAGACTTGAACAGAAATTAGGATTCGACAGGATAAGACAGGCTGTTGCGGACCGCTGTGTCACGGAATATGCCGTCAGCAAGACTATGTCCGAGACTTTCCTTACGGATGAAAAACTCATACGGGAAAAGCTGCTGCTTACGGACGAGATGCGGCTCATACTGATGTTCGAGGAAAGTTTCCCGGTCAACGGCTATATAGACTGCCTCGGCTTCCTGAAACTCCTGGAACAGCCTTCGTCATACATCAATCTGATATCGCTGAGGAAACTGCGGACGATGCTCGACACCCTGAAAAAGATATCGGGATTCTTCAACTCCATAAAGGACGGGATCTATCCCTGCCTGAAGAAGATGGCTGAACCGATTTCCGGCTTCCCCGAAGTCCAGAGGCGGATCGACCTCATACTCGACAGGTTCGGAGAAGTGAAGGACACGGCTTCGGATGGGCTGTACGACATACGCAAGGCTCTGAAGGAAAAGGAAGGGACCATCTCCAGAAGAGTCAGTTCCATACTGAAGAGAATGCAGGAGGAAGGTATCGCCGACAAGGATGCCTCCGTCTCGGTCAGGGACGGGAAACTGCTCATCCCGGTACCTGCAGTGCACAAGAAGAAAATTCCCGGATTCATCTATGACGAATCGGCATCCGGCAAGACTTCATTCATCGAACCGGCTGAAATCGTGGAACTCGACAACCAGATCAAGGAACTGAAATTCGCCGAGAACAGGGAAATCCTGAAAATACTCCTGGAGTTTTCCGACTTCCTGAGGCCATATATCCCCGACCTGCTTTATGCCGCGGAATACCTCGGGGAAATCGACTTCATCATGGCGAAGGCCAACGTCGCCCTCGACATAATAGCCGGGATGCCCGTCATTTCATACAACGGCGAAACCGATATCAGAAAGGCCCGCCATCCTCTGCTTGAAAAGGCCCTGAAAAAGGAACACAAGGAAATAGTCCCCCTGACAATCTCACTGACTGACCGGAAAAGGATACTGATGATATCCGGGCCGAATGCGGGCGGCAAGTCCGTATGCCTGAAAACCGTGGGGCTTCTACAGTACATGTTCCAGTGGGGCATGCTCATTCCCACGTCCGAAACGTCGGAAATGCTCGTTTTCGACAGGATAATGGTGGACATAGGCGACGACCAGTCGATCGACAACGATCTGAGCACCTACAGTTCTTTCCTCGCGAACATGAAGCAGGTCCTTCAGGAGGCCGACTCGAAGACTCTGGTCCTCATAGATGAATTCGGTTCGGGAACAGAACCTGCCGCCGGCGGTGCGATTGCCGAAGCCATCCTTGCAGAACTGGACAGGCGCGGAGTATACGGAGTCATCACGACACATTACACGAATCTGAAGCTCTATGCCTCGCGGCAGGAGTCGCATGTCATCAATGGAGCGATGATGTTCGACGCCAAAAACATCGCCCCGCTGTTCCGTCTCGAAACCGGGCTCCCGGGAAATTCCTTCGCGTTCGAGCTGGCAAGAAAGATGGGGCTTCCGGAGACCATCATAAAAGATGCGGAGACGAGAGCCGGGGATGAATTCGTAGGGATCGAAAGAAATCTGAGAAAAATAGCCAGGAACAGAAAAGTCCTTGATGAAAAGCTCGAACGCATCAGGAACACGGACCGCACCCTCGAAAACATCACCGACAGATACCAGAAAGAACTTTTAGAGATCAGGCAGAAGAAAAAGGAGATTCTGGAAGAGGCGACAAAAGAAGCGAGGGAAATCGTCGCCGGGGCGAACAGACAGGTCGAGAACACTATCAGGACAATCAAGGAAGCCAACGCGGAAAAGGAAATAACGAAAGAGGCAAGGAAGGAACTTCAGGATTTCGTCACTGCGCTTACACGTAAAAAGGAATCCGAGCAGAAAGCCAAGGATGACTATATCGAAAAGAAAATAAGGCAGATAGACGCCAGGAAGGAACGGGAAAGGCAGAGAAAACTCAGAAGGGCGGACGAAAAGGCCAGAAAGGAAATGGAAGAGCAGGCGGAAGAGCAGAGAAAACTCGACGAATTTCGCAATGCTCCGCTGAAAACAGGAGAAAAAGTCCGGCTCAAGGATACCGGCATGGTCGGCGAAGTCTCCAAGGTCTCGGCCAAGACAATCGTCGTGACCATCGGCAATATCAGCACCAAGATCTCTCCCGACAAGGTAGAGCGCATAACGTCCAACGAATTCCGCGATGCGGTGAAGACCTCGGCCCCCAAAGTGTCGTCGGTCCGCATAGACGCTTCTATTTCGGAACGGAAATTGAATTTCAGCCCGGAGCTCGACGTCCGCGGAGAACGGCTCAACGATGCCATAGACAAGGTGACCAAATATGTCGACGATGCCATCATGCTGAGCATCCCGAGCGTAAGAATCATCCACGGCAAGGGCACCGGAGTGCTCAGGGACGAACTGCAGAAACTTCTCAGGACAATGCCAGGAGTAGCCGGGGTCGCTGACGAACATATCCAGTTCGGCGGCACGGGCGTAACGGTAGTAACATTTTATTGAAATGAAAAAATTTATATTGAACATCATCATCCTTATCTGCATAGCAGGAACCGGGGTTCTTGCCGCATGGTTTGTCAAGGGATGCTGCGGCAGCCCGATGTCTCCGCAGGAAACAGTACAGTCATTCTACTCCTGCCTGTTCAGGGGAGACTGGAACGGAATACGGAATCTCAGCATTCCGTCGGCGGAAATGAAGACATATTGCGAGAAATTCAGGGCATTCAGGGAAAAGGCGATGAAAGCGGATTCCCTGACATTGACTGCCGCCACGGAAATCCTGTCGAATGCAAGAATGACATTCAGCGAAGACAGGCATGACGGCAGAAACCTGTTCAGCACCCTGGTCACTATCACTACCGATACAGGCTCGGCCAGAACCAGAAAAGTGGAGATGAGGAAGGAGGGAGGACGATGGCTTGTAGCAAGAATAGGCGCATCAGAGTAGGAAAGGCAGGAGAAGACATTGCCGCAGGCTTCCTGATCAAGGCCGGCCACACCATCCTCGAAAGGAACTGGAGGTCGGGACATCTGGAAATCGACCTGATCACGCTTGCCGGAGACGGAATACATTTTGTAGAAGTGAAAAGCCGCGTTTTCCCGATGGAAGCCGGGCCGGAGGAAAACGTAGGGTACGCCAAACGGAAAAACATGGCTGCCGCCGCACGGAAATGGATGAAAACCGCCGGAAAAGATGACCTGGAATGCAGATTCGATGTCATAAGCGTCGTCTTCAAGGACGGGACATACGAAATAGAATATTTACCTGAAGCATTTATACCGATATTTGTATAAGTTATGAACGCCAACACTAATTTCTACTGTGTAATCATGGCCGGAGGCTCCGGTACGCGTTTCTGGCCGATGAGCCGGATATCGAGGCCCAAGCAGTTCCTCGATGTAAACGATACCGGAAAATCTTTCATCAGACATACGTATGAAAGATTCTCCGAAATAATACCGCAGGAAAACATAATCGTGGTCACTACGGACCGGCTCGGCAAACTTGTCAGGGAACACCTGCCCGAACTCAGCGAGGAAAACCTGCTGCTCGAGCCTTACGGAAGGGATACGGCCCCGTGCATCGCATACGCGACGTACACTCTGCTCAAAAGGAATCCGCAGGCGACAATGGTAGTAACTCCTGCCGACCACATTATTATGGACAAGGACATTTTCGCCGAGGATATCCTTGCGGCACTCGAATATTCCTCGGACAAGGACGTGCTTACCACTTTGGGAATGACCCCTACCCGTCCGGATCCGAACTACGGATATATCCAGGTAAGCGGAGGAAGATGCAAGTGCGAAGACAGGCAGGTCGTCAAGGTCAAGACATTTACGGAAAAACCCGATGTAGAGCTCGCAAAGGTATTCATCGATTCAGGTGAATTCTTCTGGAATGCCGGTATCTTCGTGTGGCGGGCGGAAAGCATAAGAAACGAGATGGAAAGATACCTGCCTGAAGTCACGAGGCTGTTTGCCGGCTGGGAAAATGCACTCGGGAGTCCGGTTGAAGACATGTTCATAGAAAAGGCATACTCCGACTGCATGAAAATCTCCATCGACTACGGCGTCATGGAAAAGACGGCCAAGGCATGGATGTATCCGGCACATTTCAGATGGGCCGATGTCGGGACCTGGGAATCGCTCTACAACATAGTCCGGAAAAAGGATCCGGAAGGAAATGTGTTCAATTCGAACCACATCCTGTCGAAAGACAACAGAGGGACCCTCGTCATGAGCGAAAACAAGGAAAAACTCATGGCTGTCACGGGGCTGGAAGACTTCATTGTCATCGATACCGAAAAAGCCCTTCTCATCTGTCCGAAAAGCGACAGGAGAGTCAAGGATTTCATATCGGGCCTTGCCATGCCGGGATTTGAACAATTCAAATAAAGAACAATACTAT
>CALUQM010000065.1 GCA_944322925.1 uncultured Bacteroidales bacterium | reverse complement strand
AAGCCTGCCGCTAGCGTTCATCCTGAGCCAGGATCAAACTCTTCTTTGTATAAATCTTTATTTCTCTTTGTCTGTCCTTTGCTCTTGAATTCTTATAAACCAAAGAATTAACGCTCTCTTATTGTTTTGGTACTTGCTTGTACTTAGTCTTTCATACTTTTCAAATAACTGACCGTTCTTTCTCAAACGGGCTGCAAAGATACGGACTTTTTTCTTTCATCCAAATATTTTTAGACTTTTTTTCAATATTTTTCAGAAACTCACACAGATTTTATACTTTTGTCCCCTGTCGAATATTCTTATATGGTATCGTACTGGCAGATATTCCTGATTTTTGCGAAAATCGGCGCTTTCACAATAGGCGGAGGCATGGCCATGGTTCCTTTGATCCAGAATGAAATCGTCAGGCGCGGCTGGTTGAAGGAAGAGGATTTTCCTGACATAATAGCCCTTTCCCAGTCCGCTCCGGGGCTTTTAGCAGTAAATATCGCCATTTTTACCGGTTACAGGCTGAAAGGCACGAAAGGGAGCATAGTAGCGACGGTTGCAAGCGTCCTCCCGTCGATTCTGATCATACTTCTGATTGCCATGATCTTCACCGACTATCAGGACAACCCGGTAATAATACGGATTTTCAAAGGCATCAGACCGGTTGTCGTAGCCCTGATAGCAATCCCCATGATCCAGATGGCCCGGAAATCCAACAGGCACTGGTGGTCATACCTGATTTCGGCAGCCGTCCTCGTACTTGTAGGAGTGCTGAAAGTTTCACCTATATATATACTGATAGTCGTCATCGTCATATCTTTCGCCGTCGCGAAATACATGGACAAAATCAGAAGAGGAAGATTGAAATGATATTCATAGAACTTTTCATAACATTCTTCACGATAGGCCTCTTCACCATAGGGGGCGGCTATGCAATGCTTTCCCTCATACAGACCCAGGTCGTGACAATACACGAGTGGATAGATGAAAACACATTCACCGACATTGTGGCCATTTCGCAGATGACGCCGGGACCGATCGGGATAAACAGCGCGACATATATCGGATATACGGTCCTTGAAGAAAGCGGGGCATCCCAGATGATCTGCATACTCGGGTCTTTCATCGCCAGTATCGCAGTCGTCCTCCCGTCGTTCCTGATCGTACTGGCCATGTGCCGGCTGTACAGTAAATTCAGCGACAATCACGTATTCGAAGGCGTCATGGGCGGGCTCAAACCTGCAGTCGTAGGGCTTATCGGAGCTTCCGCACTGCTTCTCATAACTCCAGAGAATTTTCCTGACTGGAAAAGCTGGGTTCTCTTTGCCGCGGCATTCGTAGTCTCGTGGATATGGAAAGTGAACCCGATCCTGACCATAATAGCCGGAGGAATTCTGGGATTGATTTTATATTGACAGAAAGATTATGCATTGGTTAGAAGAATTGTTCATCCAGCCGTCGTCCATACAGACACTTCTTGTACTGGCCATCATTGCGGCCGCAGGGCTGGCTCTCGGGAAAGTGAAAGTCTACGGAATTTCCCTGGGAGTCACTTTCGTGTTTTTTGCCGGAATCCTTGCGGGGCATTTCGGAGCGGACGTCAATGAAGACATGCTGCTCTTCGCACAGAATGCCGGTCTGATAATCTTTGTCTATACCCTCGGCCTCCAGGTAGGACCCGGATTTTTCTCTTCATTCAAAAAAGGAGGGATAAAACTGAATCTTCTCGGAATGGCGGTCATCCTGTGCGGATTCGCAATAGCCATCCCGATAAGTCTCATCCATAAGATCCCGCTGACGGAAATGATGGGCCTGTTTTCGGGAGCAGTGACCAATACGCCGATGCTCGGTGCCGCACAACAGGCTGCGCTCCAGATAAATCCCGAAGATGCCGACACTGTGACGAACATGTCCCTCGCCTGCGCCGTGACATATCCCTTCGGGGTAATTGGCATGATTGCCGTAATCATCATCCTGAAAAAGATGAACAGGAAAAAACCGGGACAGCAGACGGAAAACTCCGGACCGGCAAAACCGTTCATAACCGAATTCCAGATCAGCAATCCGGCAATTTTCGGAAAGACCATCAAGGAAATAATGTCGCTGACTTCAAGCAAGTTCGTCATATCGAGAGTATGGAAAAACGGCAAGGTCAGCATTCCGACATCGGACACTGTAATAGGTCCGCACGACCATCTCCTCGTAATATCCGGGAAAACCGACATTGAAAAAATAAATGCGCTGTTCGGTGAAAAGGAAAGCAAGGACTGGAACAAGGAGGACATCGACTGGAATGCGATAGACAGCATGCTGATATCCAGAAGAATACTCGTGACGAAACCTGAAATCAACGGAGTGAAGCTCGGCTCGCTCAAACTCAGGAACATTTACGGAATCAACATCACAAGAGTAAACAGAGCCGGCATCGACCTTCTCGCATCACCGTCGCTGCGGCTCCAGATAGGAGACAGGCTCACGATTGTCGGTGAAGCCCCGGCCGTGGAAAACGTCAAGAAAATACTCGGTGACGAGGAAAGGCGGCTGAACGAACCCAACCTTATAGCCATATTCATAGGGCTTGCACTGGGAGTCATACTTGGAAGCATACCTTTCGGATTCCCGGGCATGAGCGTACCGATAAAGCTCGGTATTGCCGGAGGTCCCATTATCGTCGGTATCCTTATGGGAGCATTCGGACCGAGGATACATCTGACTACATACACGACCCAGAGCGCCAATCTCATGCTCAGACAGTTCGGGCTCGTCATCTACCTTGCAGGACTCGGGCTCGATGCGGGAGAAGAATTTTTCGAAACCGTTTTCAGGACCGAAGGGCTGATATGGATAGCCATAGGTCTGGCACTTACGGTAATTCCGCCGCTGACTGTCGGAATATGTGCGCAGAAATTCCTGAAAACCGATTATGCCAGAAATGTGGGAATGCTGTGCGGAAGCATGGCAAATCCAATGGCGCTGAACTACGCCAATACCACCGTTGACAATGATGAACCTTCCGTAAGCTATGCCACAGCCTATCCTCTGGCAATGTTTGCCCGTGTAATCCTGGTCCAGATGGTCATCCTGCTACTCGCCTGACAGAAAAGCCCTGTTTTTCCTGTGCACGCTGAAATACATCATGACGACATAACACAGGATAAACACTGTATTGACAGCCAGTTTCACCGCCATTCCGCAAGCCGGCGAAGAAAATGTCACGCCGCTGAAAAACAAACGGTCGGCAGCCCATGCCATGCCATACACGCCGCCCATGACCAGAAAAACAAATGAAATTCTCTTCCAGTTGTACGGAATAGGATAATATCTGTTGCCGAGTACGATGCTGATTATGAACATCACGACATAACTCGCCAAATGTCCCCACGCTGCAGCATAATAGGAATACTTCGGCATGAACACGATATTTACGATCGCCGTGACGAGCAGGCCGGCCAACGTGATATAAATCGCCACTCCCGTCCTGCCTGAAAGTTTATACCACATCGACACATTGAACAACATCCCCAATATTATATAAGAAAGGAGCATTATCGGCACTATGCCGATGCCTTCCCGGAAATCCCGCCCGAGAATAAGGGAAATCACGTCGATATACAATATCACTCCGAGGAATATAAGGCCGCAGAACGCGGCGAAATACTCCATCACGACTGCATACAGCTTCTTCGAATTCCTGTCGGCCGCTCTCTGGAAGAAAAAAGGCTCTGCCGCAAACCTGAACATCTGGACGAACAGGGACATGATGACGGAAATCTTGACCCCAGCCTGAAAAATGCCGAGACTTGACTGCCATACGTCCGAACCTGTATCGAAAAACCTGAAAAGTATCCTGTCCAGAAAATCATTGACAATCCCGGGGAGGGCTGCAACCATAAGAGGCAGGGAATAGGCCAGCATCTGCTTCGCAAGTTTCGCATCAAAAGAAAATCTGAACCTGACAAGATCAGGAACAAAAAGAAGAAGGCAGACGATACAGCTTATGAATATCGCAAAAATCACATAGCTGAAATCCGGCACCGGAGATATCAAAGACAGAAGCCAGAAGTCCGAAGAGGTCAGTGCGGACGGCTGAATCCCGGCTTCCGCAGCCATATTCCGGCAAACGGAGGCAAAACCGAAAAAGAGGGCAAAATTGGCTGCCGTCTCGGTCAGTATTTTCACGGTTTTCAGTAAGGCGAATTTAAGAGCCTTGTGTTCCTGCCTGAGTTTTGCGAAAAGAATCGCGGTAATCGAGTCGCAGGCAAGAATCCCTCCCATAAACATTATGCAGGAACGGTATCCGTGATAGCCGAGCATATCCGCTATGTTTCCGGAAAAAACCGTCATCAAGCCCAGGAAAAGAAGGCTTACAACCGTCACGATTCCCAAGGCATCGGAATAGACTTTGGCCGGATCGGTATCCTTTCTGTTGGCGAATCTGAAACATCCGGTCTCCAGGCCCAGGGCAAGGACTACCTGCAGGACCGCTATGTATGCCATGAACTCGGTGACTACACCGTAGCTTTCCGTACTGAGAAGCCTTGTGTAGAAAGGTACGAACAGGAAATTGATGACGCGGGCAAGTATCGTGCTCAGTCCGTAAAGAGCGGTTTCTCCCGCAAGTTGTTTCAAAGGATTAGCCATAGGGGCAAAATTAAGAATTTTTCCGTATTTTCTCTCGCGCAACATTTTCCATCTGTTTTGCATCTTATACCATGGCTTGCAGGGAAAGGACCCTGCAGGCATATATTTGGAACAGATATGATAAAGTCAGTCAATAGATTATTTTTATTTTTAACCGTTTTGGCATTGTCCGTGTCATGCTCTTCTTCCCTGAACAGGGATGATGCCGAAAGAAAAAAAGACGATATGTCATTCGATACTAAAAGTTTGTCTGCCGAGCCTGTATTCGATATCGTGACAGACATGGGAACAATCAGGGTAAAGCTCTACAAAGAGACCCCGAAACACAGGGACAATTTCGTAAAACTTGCTTCGGAGGGATTCTATAACGGAGTCCTCTTCCATCGCGTAATCGACGGTTTCATGATTCAGACCGGAGACCCTCTCACAAAAGACCCTTCAGAAGCCGATTACTACGGAACCGGAGGTCCGGGATACACGATACCTGCCGAATTCAATCCGGCCCTGGTACACAAGAAAGGCGCTCTTGCCGCAGCCCGGAGAGGAGACGCCGCCAATCCGAAAAAGGAGTCTTCCGGCTCGCAATTCTACATCGTGCAGGATGAAGCCAACTGCAGGCAGCTCGACGGAGAATACACTGTCTTCGGTGAAACCATCAACGGAATCGACGTAATAGACAAGATAGCTTCCGTCGCCACTGACAGAAGAGACCGTCCGGAACGCGATATCCATATCAAATATATCAGGCCGGTATTGCCGGAAGGGACGGAAACAGAAAGCGAAAATACTGACGGCAAAAAATAATTTTCAGAAAACCCTGTTATTTTAGCCGCGATTGAGAATTTGGCACAGTAGTTGCAATTTACCTTAACCGAATAGTTTTTTCATAGGTTAAGTTTTAGGTTAGAATTGCGAGCCAGTTCCGATGTGAATCGGGACTGGCTCATCTCTTTGTAGCAATGCAGACACAAAAACGACCCTCACCTCCGGCATCAACGGAAAATTCCGCTTATGACAACAGTCAGCCGCATTGGTGAGGGTCATTCCTCTATTATCGATACCGCTTATTCAGCAACTACGCAGATAGCCACACGGTTCTTTGCAGGTTCAGTGTAAGGGTTCGCGGTGTCGCCCTTGTACTCTACGCTTATCCTGTC
>CALUQM010000064.1 GCA_944322925.1 uncultured Bacteroidales bacterium | reverse complement strand
AATCATTGTATGCACCTCGCACGTCTCCGAGATTGTATTTTGCTATCCCTCTGAAAAAATATGTCAGATAGTTGGTCGGATCCAAAGTGACAAGGATGTTGAAATTCTCTATGGCCGTGGAATATTTGCCATCCATGATTGCCTGCCTGCCCCTGAGGAAAAAGACGTTCGTGTCATATTGCGCAAAAGCATCCGTCCCCCATAACATGAGAGACAGCAGGGCGGCTGCAGCTATTTTTCCTGCCGAAGCCAGTATTTTAGAAAAAAATTCAGCCAAATGCTCGTATGCTGTTTAAAATTTCCTAATTTTGACCGCTTAAACTACCGCAAATTTCGCGCAAATATACGCAGAAGCCGAGAGCAGAACAAATAAATTTGCTCTGCCGAGGCGCAACAGTATATGTGGCCATCAGGCCAAATATACGCAGAAGCCGAGAGCAATGCAAATAAAAAGCCGTCAGGCTCGCGACTGGAAAGAGCGAAATCCCCCTAACAGGGGGTGCAGGGGGTTAAGAGAGTCCTGTCTTTCGGAGAAAGACGTAGAGGGTGACTTGTCACCCTCTGCCGAGGCGCAACAGTATATGTGGCCATCAGGCCAAATATACGCAGAAGCCGAGAGCAATGCAAATAAAAAGCCGTCAGGCTCGCGACTGGAAAGAGCGAAATCCCCCTAACAGGGGGTGCAGGGGGTTAAGAGAGTCCTGTCTTTCGGAGAAAGACGTAGAGGGTGACTTGTCACCCTCTGCCGAGGCGCAACAGTATATGTGGCCGTCAGGCCAAATATACGCAGAAGCCGAGAGCAATGCAAATGAATATAAAGTTTTCATACACCATCATATTTTCCATGGCAATGTTTTTCTCCGGAGCATTGCCCGGCCTGTCGCAGAACTTCTGGATCACGAACGACAATGCCGCCCATAATCTGGTATGGGAAGAAAAACTTGAAAGAGACATCGAATTCCTTTCGGATTCCCTGTGCGAAGGAAGGGCCACAGGAACGCGCGGCGGCAGCGAAGCCGCATTCTGGATTATCCGCAAATTCACTAAGGACAGACTCCTCCCGATAGGAGGCACATACGCAAAACATGTTTTCGCAGGGCACGGGACAGTAGGACACAATATCGTAGGCTTTCTCCCCGGCTCCAGAAAAAGACCGTGCGACTCATATATAATAGTAGGGGCCCACTATGATCATCTCGGAATACTCGACGGCAAAATGTACCCCGGAGCAGACAACAACGCCTCAGGCGTAGCCGCTCTCCTGAGCCTCTCCGACATGTTCTCGGCAATGAAAATGGCAGGCAGGGCATACGGCAAAAGTCTCATCTTCGTCGCATTCGACGCAAAGGAAATGGACATGGCCGGATCTGAAGCTCTCTGGAGAATGATCGAGAACGGAGACCTTAGCGATCCTCTGACAGGAATGCCCATAACAAGGGATAAGATTCACGCCATGGTCAATATCGAACAGATAGGCAGTTCCCTCGCCCCTCTCGACTCTGGCAGAGAAGACTATCTGATAGCCTTGGGCAATTCTTCACTGCCTGAAAGCGACAGAAACCTGCTGCACATGTGCAACCTCTTTTACGGTACGCAACTGGAACTGACGGAAAGCTACTACGGCAGCGAAAAATTCACGGACCTGTTCTACAGGATATCGGATCAGAATGTCTTTGCGGAAAACGGAATACCTGCAGTATTCTTCACATCCGGCATCACGTTAAACACATTCAAGACTTACGACACTGCCGGAACCCTGAATCTGGAAGTTCTGAGGAAAAGGATAATTCTCATCTACCACTGGCTGGAGAAGATGATGAAATAAGATCATTGTAAATCTCGATATAGCGTCTTGCCGTCCTCTCCCATGAGAAACTCAGGGCATGCTGCTTCATCAGTTCGGTATCCACCTGTCCCCTCTCGAACAGTTCAATTCCTCTCCGGAACTGGATCTGCATGGCTTCAGGATCGAAATTATGATCGAAATAAAATACATGGTCGCCTCCTATTTCCGGCAAAGACGTCCTGTCGGAAAGGAAAACCGGCTTCTGATAATACATGGCTTCAATCACGGGCAGACCGAAACCTTCAGCCACGGAGGGGAACAGGAACGCAGCGCAATTTTTTATATACCAGTATTTTACAGCTTCCGTAACCGGTCCGATAATGAATACCCTGTCCCTGACGCCTGCCTTCTCGGCCTCCTCCATTATTTTCTTTTCGTATGAAGACCTGTTTCCTGCTATGATAAGGATATAGTCGTTGCCCTTGAGCAAGGCCGGAAGCACGTGAAAGTTCTTTTTCGGCAGTACCGTACCTACAGAAAACAGGAAAGGCCGGTCAGGCTTCGAAACCGGAGGGACGATATCGCCGTCGAAATGGTTGAGACCATTGTATACTACCTCTATGCTCTTGCCGCCGACTTCCACGTTGTCGAGAATATCACGTCTGGTACTTTCGGAAATGGCCACGATATAATCGGCCCTGTCGACACGTTTCTGGAGTGCATCGAGATAGGCACGGTGCCTGACAGGCGGCTTTTCATAAAGAAAATTCAGATCATGGACTGTCAGTACCTGACTTACGCCTTCGGGAGGAATGAACTTGGTCTGCTGGTGTGCGGAATGCCACACCCTGACCTGCCTGCCGCAATGCAGGTACAGCTTGTCGAACGGGAAGACCGTCCTGTATGTCACATCATCACCCCATCTGCCTCTGTACTTTCCCGGGACATACATGCCCAGACTGTCTTTAAGCATCTGACGCTGCTTGACCAGACATGACGCGACATTGTCGCAGAACACGAACAAGCCGGTATTCGGGTATTTCATCCTTTCGCAGTCAAATACTATCATAGATGAAGTTTTGATTTCTTACAAAATTATACAAAATATGTTTATCTTCATAAATATTTTTTGTTTGCAATGACATTTCATTATTATATCTTTGTGTCTGAAATCAATCCGTTACCGGCAATATGGTATTCTTCGATTGCGAAAGACTGAAAGTTACAGACACCGGGATATTCTATTTCTGCAGGAATCTCGCTTCATCACTGCTGAAGGCGGCGGCGCGTGAAGGAATGGACATTACGATATTCCTCAGAAAGAAAAACGCCGGCTTTTTCGGAAAGGAATGCGGCTATCTTACTTACAGAAGCCTGTACAAATATTTCTTCCCGTACTGGAAACTCAAAGACGGGGTCTGGCATTCAGCTTTCCAGTATCCGCTGATCATGCCTGAAAGGAAAAGGACGGTGCTGACCATCCATGACCTCAACTATCTGTACGAAGACATCCCGGACACGGAAAAAGACGTTCTCAAAGACAAGGTGCAGGCTGCCATAGACAAGGCGGCATACATCGTAACCATCTCGGAATACACGAAAAAGGATGTTCTCCGGAATCTCGATACGGGGAACAAGCCGATATCGGTAATATACAACGGCTGCAACGAATATACGGGCCCGATAGAACGCCCGCCATACGTGCCGCAAGGACCGTTCATTTTCAGTATCGGCGCCCTGCTTCCGAAAAAGAACTTCCACACGCTGCCGTGCCTTCTCGAAGACAATGACATGGAACTCGTCATTTCAGGACCGGGAGGATCAGGCTATGAGAATACTATAATGGAAGAAGCCCGGAAATCGGGGGTGGCAGACAGAGTCCATATCACAGGTGCAGTCAGGGAAACATGGAAGCACTGGTATCTGAAGAACTGTACGGCATTCGTTTTCCCTTCCATCGCGGAAGGGTTCGGACTGCCGGCACTCGAAGCCATGTACTACGGCAAGCCGACCTTCCTTTCACTCCACACGTCGCTTCCCGAGATCGGCTCCGACAAGGCTTTCTATTTCAATTACGACTTCGACAGACACCTGATGAAAGAGGCATTCAACAGCGGGATGGAGGATTTCCGTTCCGGAAAAATCACTGCTGAAGAAATCTCGTCTTATGCAAGGACATTCTCATGGGACAAGGCGGCATCCCAATACATCGAAATATACAAGCAACTTTCAAATGGCGTTTATGATGTCTGAATCCACAAAAAACATAGCCTTCATACACGGCGACTTCCCGTTCGGAGGGGCCGAAAAAGTAACACTCGACATATCGGGATACCTTGCATCCGAAGGGTACCGCATATTTGTCTTTGCCACCCGATACATGAAGGACAAGATGCCGGAAGGACATGAATATCCGATAGAAGTCATCATCCTTCCGCAGAAAGACGTCGTAAAATCAAGGACGGATGCTGAATTCATCTGCAGGAAAATTGCAGAACTCGACATAAAGGTAATTGTCCCTGTCGCCAAAAGGCTGAAATACATAGAAATGATCAGGAGGACGGGGGCAAAGATAGTCTACGCCCATCATAACATGCCGTTCCATGAAGCAAGAGCATACATAGACAGGGCATGGGCCAAAGGCATGAGGTCCCCGCTCAGATTCATCGAATGGCTGCTTGTCTCGTACCCGAAATATGTCATTTTCAGGGAAGCCGGAAGAAGGGAAATGAATTTCTACCGCGGTTCATACCGGGAATGCGACAGATATGTCATGCTGTGCCGGGAATACGGGGACGAGATCGTCAGAAGACTCGGACTCGATCCTGACGACAACAAGATCCGCGTAATAGAGAACTATCAGACGCTGCCGGAAAGCATTAATTTCGACAAGGAGAATATCATTCTCTACACCGGACGGATTTCATACGCCGACAAAAGGCTCGACAGACTCGTGAAGGCATGGAACCTCATATCGGACAGACTGCCGGACTGGAGGGTTCTGATTGTCGGGGAGGGAAAGGACAGGAAGCACATCGAAAGGTTGATACGCAGGACCAGGGCAGAAAGGATCAGCCTCGAAGGCTTTACGAACGATGTAAGGAAATATTATGACAGGGCTTCGATTCTCGCTCTCGTATCCACATACGAAGGATGGCCGCTCAGCCTGACTGAAGCCCAGTCCAACGGAGTGATACCAATAGTGTTCGGGAGTTTCGCGGCGACAAGGTATATCATAGGGCAGGATGGGAAATACGGTTTTGTCGTACCTCCTTTCGACATACGGAAATTTGCAGACACCCTCTATGAGACAGCCGTCATGCCGGAAGACAAAAAACTGGAAATGAGAAAGGACATTGTCGGAAAAATCGCCGGCGGATATACTCCTGAAAAGATCGGAAAAAAATGGAAGGAACTGTTTGATGAACTGATCTGCACCGATGAAAGATAAAATAGCATTCGTCGTCATAAGATACGGGCGCGACATAAACGGAGGCGCCGAACAGCACTGCCGGATGCTTGCCGAACGGATGGCAGGCAGATACGATGTCGAAGTGCTGACAACCTGTATCAGGAACTACCGCACCGGAGGGAATGAATTTCCTGCCGGAGAAGAACTCATTGACGGGGTCCTCGTAAGAAGATTCCCCGCAGACCTTTCAAGTCCTGAAGCCGAAAGATACTATGCCCGCAGGGCGAAAAGAAGCAGAAGGTTCAGACATCTGCTGTACAGACTCGGCATACTGCCCTTTGTTTCAGCAGGGATTCCCGTATGGAAACCAGGCCTGGAAAAGGATGTCGAAGCACAGAGGCACAGCATGTTCTTCTCGCCGGGAATGGAAACATTCATCAAGTCGAACAAGGACCGTTACAAGGCCTTCATCGCATTCACCGTAGACTATGCGCCGTTCTACATCACCGCTGTCGATGCAGGCGAAAAGACAATTGCCGTCCCCACCCTGCACAATGCGAAAGTCTCATTCAGGCCGTCTCTCACAGAAGCTTTCAGCAGAATAAGATACGTAGGATTCAACACGCCTGCGGAAATGAGGCTCGGAAAAAGGATTTTCGGAACTGCCATCAGACAATGCGGGATAATAGGCTGCGGCATAGAACCGGCGGAACCTGATCCATGGAGCAAGGTAAAGGAAAAATACGGGCTGCCTGACAGATATCTCCTCTGCATAGGCCGGGTGGACAAGAGCAAGACAGGCCGCATCCTGTCTTATTACGGCCGTTACCGCAGAAAATACGGAAAAAACGCGCTTCCGCTCATTCTTGCCGGAGGCATATATGACGATCCGGGGAAAACGGAAGGTGTTTTCCTTACAGGATTCGTAAGCGAAGGCGAAAAGAGAAGCATTCTGCAGCATGCCTCGCTGTTCATCAATCCATCCTACTATGAAAGCCTGTCGCTCGTTGTTCTTGAAGCCTTGAATGACGGTATTCCGGTACTCGTGAACGGCAGATGCGAAGTGCTGAAAGAGCATTGTGTTCTGAGTGGCGGGGCCATAAAGTATTACATGAACGGGAAAGAATTTGCCGACATGATCGGAGAAATCACGTCATCCGAAGGAAACTGATGAAGTCTGTGGATTTCTTCAACACGAATCTGGCCTGCATGTTGAAGAGCAGGAGAATATTCCGGCG
>CALUQM010000063.1 GCA_944322925.1 uncultured Bacteroidales bacterium | reverse complement strand
ACAAAATTTGACAAAAAAAAGGCCTCGTGGGCCTTTCTATCAAAAAAAATCAAAATTTATTCTGTCAAACTACCGGGTTATCAGTTTCATTGAAAATGCAGTTTCATGCAAATTTAACTTTTATGGGATGATGCGCAAGCGTTTCAGCAAGGCAATATGCGGAAGAAATAAAAATACTCGCGAATTATAGCATTATTATTGCTAAAAGCAGTACCTTTGCAAATTGGTGTGCCGCCGTCAGGACGGCAGGCGCATCACAATGAGAAAGAAACAATACCGTTATGAAGAAAATCTTTTTTGCAATAGCAGTCGCCGCTGCATTTTCGTGGATTCCGGCCGCAGGCCAGAGCAAAAGTTTCAAACTGGGGCAGTGGACGGAAATCGAAAGTTCTATACTGAAAGAACTCAACAGATCATACGTCGACAGCCTGCCGATAGACAGGATAATGCGTACAGGCATAGACGCCATGCTCGAAAATCTCGATCCTTATACCATATATATACCTGAAGAGGAAAACGAAGATCTGCAGATGATGCTGTCCAAGACATACGGCGGCATAGGCGCGATAATATACAAGGAAAAAGACGGAAACGTGGTGATCAACGAACCGTATTACGGTTCTCCGGCCTGGAAAAGCGGACTGAAGTGCGGCGATGAGATCGTGGCTATCGACGGACAGCCTACAAAAGGCCTCGAAACCGCGGAAAGCAGCGACAGGATGAAGGGCAAGCCGGGGACTACTGTCAATTTCAGAGTTCTCAAGGGCGGCAGCGGAGATACAGTCGACGTGGCCATAGTCAGGGAGAGGATCCATATTCCGGATGTGGAATATGTCGGCATGCTGGACGACACTACGGGTTATATCAAACAAATCGGATTTACGGAAAAGGTAACCGACGATGTCAAAGCCGGTTATTTCAAACTGAAAGATGCAGGAATGAAGAGACTCGTACTCGATCTCAGGGGCAACGGAGGCGGACTGATGAATGAAGCCATCGGCATTGTCTCGCTGTTCGTTCCCAAGGGTTCTCTCGTAGTATCCGCCAAGGGCAACACTCCAGAATCGGTAAGGGAATACAGGACAACGACGGAACCGGTAGACACCCTGATCCCTCTGATCGTCATGGTGGATTCCGGCTCGGCTTCCTCATCCGAAATAGTGGCAGGTGCCATCCAGGATCTGGACAGGGGCACTATCATAGGAAAAAGGACATTCGGAAAAGGCCTGGTCCAGACAGTGCGCCCGATCGCGTACAACGGGCAGTTGAAAGTGACAACGGCGAAATACTATACCCCGAGCGGCCGCTGCGTCCAGGCCATAGACTACAGCCACAGAAATGAAGACGGCAGCGTAGGACATATTCCGGACTCGCTTACGCATGAATTCAAGACTCTCAAGGGCAGAACCGTCAAAGACGGCGGCGGCATCACGCCTGATATCGAAATCGAATCACCTTCGTACAGCAGGCTTGTATATTCGCTCGTATTCGGCGGCATAATCGACAAATACGTGATCCGGTATGCGAAACAGCATGACAGCATTCCGGCACTGGATGACTTCCATCTTACGGATGAAGAATTCGAGGATTTCATAAAATTCGCCGAGACGCAGGAATTCGACTACAGAAGCGAGGCTGAAACCCTGTTCGACCGGATGAAGGAAGAACTGGAAAAGGACGGTCTCTCGGACAGCATGTCAGATGAACTCTCTGCTCTGGAAAAAGCCGTAAAGCTCGGCAAGGAAGAATTCATCCGTCTCAAAAAGGACGAGATAATCCCTTTCATCGAAGAAGAAATAGCAGTCAGATATTATTATCAGGAAGCCGGTATAAAAGTCAGGCTGAGGTACGACACCCAGCTTGAAAAAGCTCTGAAAGCGGACGTGATGAAAGTCACAGAGTGACCCGGCCTGAAAAAGCGCAGGTCACTCTGCCGTATTATTTCCTCGTTTTGCGGGATGACTTGCGCTTTCCGGAATTTTCCCCGGACGTGCGGTTCTTTCCTTTTCCGGCAGACTTGCGGGAAGCACGCTTGTTTTCCGCGTCTTTCGCAGGCTCTCCGGAAGCATGCTCCTCGAAGCCTGTCTCCACAAGTTCGTAGTCCAGGAGTTTCTGCTCCAGACTGGCTTTTTTCACCCTGATTTTTACAGGGTCGCCGAGATTGTACACCATCCGCGAACTCCGGCCCACGATACGGTATCTTTCCTCGTCGAATTCATAGAAATCGGATCTGATATCCCGCAGGGCAACCATGCCTTCAATCTTCGTAGGCTCGATTTCGACATACATCCCCCAGTCGGTAAGTCCGGAAATGTGTCCTTCGAATTCGTAACCCACCTTGTCCTGCATGAATTCCACAAGTTTGTACTTGATGCTCGAGCGTTCCGCCTCAGCTGCGATCACCTCCCTTTCGGAGGCATACTTGCACTGCCCTTCATAATAGTCTTTCTTCTGGCTCGGAGCGCCGTCGAGATACATCGCGAGCAATCTGTGGACCATCATGTCGGGATAACGCCGGATAGGCGATGTAAAATGCGTATAATACTTGAAGGCCAGCCCGTAGTGGCCGATATTGTCCGTACTGTAGCGGGCCTTTGCCATCGTTCTCAGAGAGAGAAGTTCTATGGCATTGAATTCAGGTGTGTCTTTTGCCTTGGAAAAAAGACCGTTCAGTTCTTTGGATATCTCTTTCCCGTTGCCCGTAGGACCGAGAGTATAGCCGAAATTCCGTATGAAGCCTCTCAGATTTTCGATTTTGGCCTGATCCGGCTCATCATGAATCCTGTAGACAAAGGTTTTGGCCTCGGCTTTCTTCCCTCTTGAAGGAGCCGTCCTGCATCTGGTCGCGACATATTCGGCCACGCAGCGGTTTGCCAGAAGCATGAATTCTTCGATAAGCCAGTTTGCTTCCCTGCTGACCTTCTGATACACGTTCACCGGACGGCCCTTTTCGTCCACTTCGACTTTCATTTCCGGCCGTTCGAAGCTGATTGCGCCTGCAGCGAATCTTTTTTTCCTCAGTTTTGAAGCGAGGGAATGAAGCGTGAGCAGGGCTTCCTTGAGATTTTCCGGAACGGTTCTGGTACTGCCTTCGGGGCCGAAAGCATACTCTGTCTCCAGGGCTTTCCTGCCGGCATCGATAATCTGCTGGGCATTCTCGTAGGCGAACCTGTAATCCGATTCTATTACAGTACGGCCGAATCTCTGCGACACGATCCTGGCCTGCGGGGTAAGTTCGAAAACGGCTGAAAAACAGAGTTTTTCCTCATTCGGACGCAGGGAGCAGAGCTTGTTGGACAATTTCTCCGGAAGCATCGGCACAGTTCTGTCCACGAGGTACACTGAAGTGCCTCTGTTCCTCGCCTCTTCATCCACTATGCTTCCCGGCTTCACATAATATGTCACATCGGCTATATGTACGCCTACTTCATAATTGCCGCTGTCAAGTTTTCTGAAAGACAGGGCATCATCGAAATCCTTGGCATCCGCCGGATCGATAGTGAAAGTCAACGTTTTTCTGAAGTCTTCCCTGCCGTCCAGATCTTTCTGCGTGATCTTGTCCGAAATTTCATCGGCGGCATTCTCCACTTCCGGCTCGAATCTGTACGGAAGTGCATATTCCGCCAGGATAGCGTGCATTTCGGTATCGTTCTCGCCCGGTTCTCCGAGCACGTCGGTAAGATGTCCGACAGGGGCAGGCTCATTCTTGTTCCAGTGATCCACGACCGCAGCGACCTTCATCCCGGATCTTGCCTGCAGCTCTTTCCTCGTATTGTCTACCGTCTCGTATATCCCTATGACTGAAAATTCCCTGTCGCCGATCTTTTTAAGAAAGCCTGTCCTGTCCGGCATTTCATCGGGATTTTCCGTATTCACCGGTTTCTGCCTGCGGTTTCTGTAACCGACAGGAGCAGCCCCTATCACCGGAATCACTATGTCGTAAGGCATGACCCGGCTTTCCATCAGCACCCACGCCTGGTCGCCGACAACATGAAGGATGCCGACAAACGGCTTCCGCGAACGCTCCGCTATTTCCAGGACGACACCTTCCCTGCGCTGGCGGTCCGTCTTTTCTTTCGTCACCTCGACCTTTACGATATCTCCGTTCAGCGCTCCCCGAGTCTTGGAAGCCTTTACAAAAATATCGTCTTCTTCACCGTCCACGATTACGAAAATAAAGCCTTCTCTTGTCATCTGGACCTTTCCGGTCAGGACGAGAGCCGGTTTCTTCTCCTTTTTGTCTTTCTTTCCGCTTCTGTTCCTTCTTCTGTTTCTGTCAGCCATAATAAAAATTTTTTATCTTTGCAGATTGGTCACAAATTTAGCAATTATTGCCGATTTGCAAGTACCGGTATAAATTTAATGAATATTTAACACTATATGATATGGACAGAAAAGTTCTTCTCATGATCCTCGACGGATGGGGCGAGGGCAAACACAACTGGACCAACGCAATCTTCACTCAGGGAGCGCCTTACATCGAGTCTCTCCGTGAAAAATATCCGTTCAGCCATCTTCAGGCTTGCGGCGAATACGTAGGACTTCCGGACGGACAGATGGGCAATTCCGAGGTAGGCCATCTCAATCTCGGAGCAGGACGGGTGGTCTATCAGGATCTCGTCAAGATAAATATCGCGTGCCGCGAGCACAAGCTGCTGGACAACGCTGAAATCAAGGCGGCATTCGACTACGTGGCATCTTCCGGGAAACAGCTGCATCTTATGGGGCTGGCCTCTATGGGAGGCGTCCACAGTTCGCTGTCACACGTATATGAATTCCTCGCCGTGGCAAAGCAGTACAACCTCGACAAAGTATTCGTACACTGCTTCATGGACGGCCGCGACACCGACCCTAAGAGCGGAAAGGGTTTTGTCGAGGAACTGGAGAAAAAAATGGCTGAAACGACAGGCAAGGTAGCTTCCGTCTGCGGAAGATATTACGCCATGGACCGCGACAAGAGATGGGAAAGGGTGAAACTGGCATACGATCTCCTCGTCAAGGGAGAAGGAGCCGCATTCACTTCGGCCGCCGAAGGTATCGAGGCGTCATACGGCGAAGGCGTCACCGATGAATTCATCAAACCGATCTGCATTACGGGAGCCGACGGAAAACCTGTAGGAACCATCCAGGAAGGTGATGCAGTGATCTTTTTCAATTTCCGCAATGACAGGGCGCGCGAAATCACTTCTGTCCTGACACAGGAAGACATGCCTGATTTCGGAATGAAGACCATTCCGCTATATTACTGCTGTTTCACGCCATACGACGACAAATTCAAGGGACTCCATATCCTGTTCGACAAGGAAAACGTCCAGGAAACTCTCGGCGAAGTAGTATCCAGGGCAGGAAAAAGGCAGCTGCGCATAGCTGAAACCGAAAAATACGCACATGTGACATTCTTCTTCAACGGCGGACGCGAAACTCCGTTCGAAAACGAAGACAGGATTCTCGTAAGTTCACCCAAGGTCGCCACATACGACCTGCTTCCAGAGATGAGCGCCCCTGAAGTAACGGAAAAACTCGTTGCCGCCATCAATACGGGAAAAGAGGACATGATCATCCTGAATTTCGCAAATGGCGACATGGTAGGACACACCGGTGTATTCCCTGCAATCTGCCGGGCCGTAGCAAGAGTGGACAGATGTGTAAAGGAAGTCGTGGAAGCGGCAATAGCCAATGACTATGCAGTGCTCCTTACGGCCGACCACGGAAATGCCGACCATGCTTTCAATGATGACAGCACGCCGAACACAGCGCATTCGCTGAACCCGGTACAGTTCATCGTAATCAATGCAGGCGTAGATAAGGTAAAGGATGGCAAGCTCGCCGACGTGGCTCCTACCATCCTCAAACTTATGGGCATCCCTCAGCCGGCTGCAATGACCGGAGAGCCGCTCATCTGACAGGAAACACAGTTCCCGTTAGTCTACATAATAGACGTAATCGGCCTTGCGAGGTTTAGGCTGAGGCGCTTCCTGGGCAGGGTATCCGATAATACAGTTGCCGATACCCTCATAGTCGCCTTCTATGCCCCACTCCTTCAGCAAGGCCTTTCCTTCTTCAGTATCGAACACTTCCCTGGCCCTGTGAATCCAGCATGTACCGAGGCCGAGTGCATGTGCAGCATTCATGAGATTGCCCATCACAAGGGAACCGTCGTAAAGATAGGTAGGGACATTCCTGTCGGCAAGTACGACGAGGACTGCGGGCGCGCCGTAGAACGGATCATTGGAGGCTCCCATTACGGCCGCATTCATTCGTGAAAGCCTGTCACGGACATCTTTGTCCGTCACGGCAACTATGATAGGAGACTGCTTTCCCTGTCCGGTCGGAGCATAGGTCCCCGCTTCGATAACCTTTTTCAGCAGATCCATCTCCGGAAGAGAATCCGTGTAGGAGCGTATCGACCTGCGTGTCTTCAGATTTTCAAGAGTTTCATTCTGATCCATAGCAGTTTCTTTCTGTGCCTCGGTGCAGGAAATCATGGTTCCCGCCACCAATGCGATAGTCAACATCAAATACTTTTTCATGGCAAAAAATTTATAAGTTCCCAAATCTTTTGAAAATTTTAAACAGCTTCTGAATAATTAATAGTATATTTGCACCGCTGTCTCTGGAGAGATGCCGGAGTGGTCGATCGGGCCGCACTCGAAATGCGGTGAACGGGTAACTGTTCCCAGGGTTCGAAT
>CALUQM010000062.1 GCA_944322925.1 uncultured Bacteroidales bacterium | reverse complement strand
ATTGCAGAGTAAATCTGGATTCGGACAGCATTCTCGGTCTTGCCCCAGAATTTTTTAATCTTCAGATGTTGCTTCAGCCACTTGAAAAAGAGTTCAATCTGCCATCTGTTGTGATAGAGTTCTGCAACCATTTCGGGGCTGATATCCAATGCGTTAGTGAAGAAAATAAACTTTCGCCTGTTCTCTTCATCCCAATGGATGATTCTTCTGATCTTATCAGGATACTTGCCCATGGTCAATTGACCATCCATATATCCTGTTGCATCGGATAAGATGCCTGACCCAGGTTTGAAACGCCTCCTCCACTTCATAGGTTTGAAGCTGTTGTTCTTCTTGCCTCTGATGACAAAGTATGCATCAACACTATGAATGTTGTGCAACCTTTGGAAGTCGTTATAGCCTCTGTCAAAGATGTAGAATGAGTTCTCTTCGTATGGAATGGCATCCATGGACTTGCTGTCGTGAACCTTTGCTGGCGTTATATGGAAGAATGTAGGTATTTGAGTTTCAAGATCATACAATGTATGAACTTTGACACCGCCCTTGTTTCTTCTGAATAAAGCCCATTCAAAGGCACTCAGGCACAGGTCGATAGTCGTAGAGTCAAAGGCATATACCTTTCCGTTGAGTTTGAATATGTCAACTGCTCGGCATTTCTGTGCTTCAGCAACTACACGGTAGGCATATTCCTCGAAGATGCGATAGTCTCGTTTTGCATTTGCATCGGCAAGAGTACTCTTCGTAGTATGTTTACCAAAGCCTAAATGATAAGACTTCGATGCATGTGCTTGGGTTGCAAGAACAAGGTCACGGAGACTTTCTCGGTTGGATAACTGCCCAAACATCAACACTGCCAGTTGATTCCAGCAGGTAAATTGTTTGACATACTTATTGCCGTCGTATTTGTTTGATATTCTGAGGAATATATCCTTGTCAAGGAAATCTAAAAGTTGTGCGAAAACGAATTTCCCTTTATTCATATGCCATTCTACATTAGTCTGGCAAAGATAAATTCAAATCGGCGCGCTCTAAAAACCTCTGCAACTACCTAACTTTCAATATTTTCAAAGAACTTTTATGATTTTTTACCGGACACTAATGATTTTGTATTATATATTATTTATTTTTAAGTTTGTAAAAATTTTGTGAGATGAAAGCGGACGTTTCATTGGTCGAACAGACCCAGAGGGACATATTGAAATACATATCCCAAAACAGCAAAGACTCGAAACTGCCAAAGGAACAGGAATTCGTAGAACTGCTCGGAGTCAGCAGAGTGGTCGTAAGGGAAGCTCTCAGCCGTTTGAGGGCGGTGGGAATAATCGAAACCAAGCGCAAGAAAGGCACGGTCGTAGTCGTTCCGGAAGTTTTCGGAGTGCTGAAATCAATAGTAGAATCCGGACTTCTGGACATTGACACGCTGAGAGATCTTTACCAGCTCAGGCTAATGCTGGAAATCGGAATGGCGGATTTCATCTATCTGAACAAGACAGAAAAACAGATGAAAGAACTGGACACCATCGTTGCGGAAGAAGTTGAACTCGAGAAGGAAATGTCACAAGCGGACAGCGATGAAGAAAAATACGCAATAGCCCGCAAACTGACGGACGTGGACGTAAGATTCCACAGCAAGCTGTTTGAAATGACGGGCAACAAGAGCCTGATAGATTTCCAGTACATATTGAGACACCTTTTCACTCTGTATTATCCCAAAATCAAAAGAGACTACCATTCCCGCACTTTGGTTTCGCATGTGAGTCTGTTCAACATCCTGCGGTCGGGAACGGCCGACGCTTTCAGAATGGGAATGAGGCTGCATCTGAAAACCCAGTTCGACAACATGGAGTCGATACTCGACAATACTTTTAATAATAATTGAAAATATGAAAAACAACCACTTTCTCAGACTGATAACCGTTTTCTTTGTTTTTTCTCTTTCTGCGGCGACAGTATCCGCATCCGAATGTTCAATCAGGAAAGCGGCTGCATTTCCGGCAGACGGGACACACACCGGTGTTGCCGGGGCATTTATCGGCAATATCGACAATAACATTATTATTGCCGGAGGATCGGACTTTCCGGACGGACGGCCCTGGGAAGGTGGCATTAAACAATATTACGACGACATATATGTCCTGGAACACGGTTCCGGAGGATATAAATGCACGAAGACCGTATCAAGACTGCCGGAGGCTCTGGGAAACGGATGTGCCGCATCGTCAGGAAAAATGATATATTGCTTCGGCGGCAGCAATTCTTCCCGCAGGTCTTTCGCCGTATATGCGGTAAGATTGAACGGCAAGGAAATAAAAGTCGACTCTGCAGCCGTATTGCCCGACAATTTCATTCCTGCCGCAGCAGCCGCACACAAGGGGGATATCTATGTACACGGCACCGACGGACAGGTCAACAAACTGTACAGATTCTCCCCCTCCACCGGCCAGTGGAAAGAGCTTCCGGGATGTCCGGACCGACTTCTGTATGAAGGAAGCTGTCTCGTATATCAGCACAACGGAAGAGAAGAAGCCCTGTACCTGATAGGAGGCCGCGGGAAAGATTCCGATGGCCTGTATATTTCTTCAAAAATATGGGAATACCTTCCCACCCACGGCAAATGGTCTTCCAAAAGCGACATCTCGGCCGACGGCAGCCCCCTGCCCTTGATGTACGCATCGGCTGTACAGTACGGTTCCGGCCATATCCTCGTGGCTGGCGGCGATGACGGCAGAGAATTCATGAAAAGGGACAGTCTGGAGAATCTCATCCGCACCTGTTCCGACGACGCCGCAAAACAGGACCTGGAGCAGCAGCTGGCTTCCGCTTTCGTATCACATACCGGATTTTCTAACAAAATCCTTGCATACCATACTATTACCGACACATGGATTGTACTCGGGACAGCGGAAACACCCCTCCCCGCAGTAACGTCCGCAGTCAAAATCGGAGACAGGATAATCCTTCCCTGCGGCGAAGCCAGGCCGGGGATAAGAGAAAACGGAATATACGAAATCACGGTATCCGACAACGTAACTTTCGGATGGATAAATTACGCCGTGATTGTAATATATCTGCTTGCGATGATGGGAGTCGGGGTATATTTCTCCAAAAAAGCGAAAAACACCGACCAGTTCTTCAAGGGTGGGAGCAGGATTCCCTGGTGGGCAGCTGGCATCAGTATTTTCGCCACGGCCCTGAGCGCAATTACATTCCTGTCCATACCGGCAAAAGCATATATGGCGGACTGGGGCATGTTCATGTTCAACATGACCATACTTATGATCGTGCCGATAGTCATCCATTTTTACCTTCCGTTTTTCCGCAAGCTGAATGTGGCGTCCGCATACCAGTATCTGGAAGACAGATTCAGTTCTCCGGTAAGATATCTTGCATCACTGTTCTTCTGCCTGTTCATGTTCGCCCGCGTAGCGATAGTCCTCTTCCTGCCGTCTCTGGCACTCAATGCAGTGACAGGTCTCAACGTATATGTATGCATTCTGCTGATGGGGCTCGTAACCATAGCATATTGCACGATGGGAGGCATAGAAGCGGTAGTCTGGGGTGACGTGATCCAGGGCATTATCCTGGTAGGAGGCGCCCTGATATCCCTCGTATATCTGGTCGCCGGAGTGGACGGGGGACTTCCCGAAGTGGTGAGGGTCGCCGTAGACGAACAGAAATTCAATATTCTCGACTTTTCACTGGACTGGACCAGACCTGTCTTCTGGGTCACTCTTATCGGAGGTATAGCCAACCAGCTGCTTACATACACCAGCGACCAGTCGGTGATACAACGGTACATTACGGTAAAGGATACGGCCGGTACGAAAAAAGGATTGTGGCTGAACGGCATACTGAGTGTTCCCATCGCAATTATTTTCTTCTCGATAGGAACCGGGCTGTTCGTATTCTTCAAGCAGCATCCGGACATGCTCAATGTCGGGATGAACAATACCGACTCCATTTTCCCCCATTTCATCATGTGCGATCTGCCGGTAGGCATCGCAGGACTTCTGATTGCCGCCATTTTCGCGGCCGCGATGTCCACTCTGTCGGCAAACATCAATTCCACATCTACCGTAATGACCGAAGATTTCTATGCGAAGATTTTCAAGGGAGCTTCGGATAAAAGCAAAATGAAATTCGCGAGATGGACGGGAGTCATACTCGGAGTGTTCGGCATAACGATGGCCATCGTACTCGCCACATTCGACATCGCTTCACTCTGGGATCAGTTCAACTTTTTCCTCGGACTGTTGACCAGCGGGCTCGGAGGTCTGTTCATGATGGGCATATTCACGAAAAGAATCGGCACTAGAAGCGCCCTTACCGGTTTTGCCGGAAGCATAGTCGTCCTGCTCCTCTGCAACGGCTACTCTCATGTTTCGGTAATCCTGTACGGATTCATTGGTCTGGCTTCCTGCTTCATCATCGGATATCTCAGCAGCTTCATCTACGGGTACAGAAAATAGTCCTCATATAAAATATGAAAATAAAGTTTGCGGTTTTAGGGATTGCACCCCTTATACTGGGGTGCGGTCCCGATGAACATCATCCGGCGCATAAAAACGTGCTGTTCATAATGGTCGATGACATGAAACCAGACATAGGTTGTTTCGGAGACAAGCATGCCCATACGCCATACATGGATGCCCTGGGAGAGGAAAGTACAATCTATTCAAAGGCATACTGCCAGCAGGCGCTGAGCGGGCCGACAAGAGCTTCTCTTCTGACAGGGCTGAGACCGGACGAGACAGGAGTCACCGAGCTCAACACATGGATGAGAAAAAAGAACCATGACATCATTACACTTCCGCAGGCTTTCAGGGAGGCGGGGTATGAGACAAGAACTGTCGGCAAGATTTTTCATGGCGAGAAAAATTCATTGGATTCGCTGTCATGGTCCGCAGCTCCATCCCTTTACAGTTATACCAAGAATGACGAATACATGCTTGCATGCAATAAAACCGGAAAAAAAGCTGCAGCTTGCGAATTCACGGACGGACCGGAAGAGAGGTATCTTGATGTCAGAATCCGTAACAAAGCTCTTGAAGAACTGAAAGATCTCGCATCTGGCTGCAAACCGTTTTTTCTGGCTGTCGGTTTTCTGAAGCCGCACCTTCCGTTCTGTGCTCCGAAGCGTTTTCTTGACTTGTATGAAACGGTAGACATGCAAGCAGACTGCGGACGAATAACCGGGGCGCCGGATTTCGCATATCATGACAGCGACGAATTGAGAGGATATACTGACATTCCACAACTCGGAAAAATAAGCGTGGAGCAGAATGAATATCTGAAAAAGGCCTATTATGCCTGCATTTCGTTTACTGATGACAATATAGGGATGCTTATCTCCGGACTGAAAGAGCTCGGACTGTACGAAAATACGGTCATAGTCCTGGCAGGAGACCACGGATATCATACTGGTGAACAGGGCCTGTGGTGCAAATCAACGAATTATGAAGCTGCCTGCAGAGCTCCGCTCATCATCAAGGATGCGGGACAGAAGCAGAAGAAGGAAGTCGGCACACCGGTGGAATTCATAGACATATTTCCCACGCTGGGAGAAATGTGCGGAGTGTCCGTTCCTGCAAATCTTTCCGGAAAGGACCTGAACAGCCTTGAAGAAGGAAAGGAATATTACGCCATCAGCCAGTTTCCCCGCCCTTACGGCGCCCTGCACAAGGCAAAGCTCCGCACCCACATGGGATATACGATACGGGACAGCCGCTGGCGATACGTTGAATGGTACGACAATGACGGCAACCTGGCTGCGACGGAGCTGTATGACCTGAAAGACGGAGGAGTCGAAAAGGAAAACATTTCCGGAAATGTGAAATATGAAGCAGTACAGACGAGATTATCAAGAAAGTTAAAATCTTATTCAAACCACTCCAACAATGAAAACTAAATATATAATATCAGCCGGGGCTCTTATATCCATGATTCCTGGTACTATGTCACGGGCTGAAAACAACAGCAAAATACAGGAAAGGCCCAACATTCTCTTTATAGTGTCAGAAGACAATGGCAGAGAAATAGGATGCTATGGTGCTCCTGTAAAAACCCCGAACCTCGACAGGCTTGCACAGGAAGGCACTTTGTTTGAAAACGCCTATGTGCCGCAGGCCGGAAGCTCGCCTTCCAGAGCATGCTTTCTGACAGGTCTTTATCCCCACCAGAACGGACAGGTAGGACTGGCAACATGGAAATATTCGATGTACAATCCGGAAACGCCCAATCTGATAAACAGTCTGAAAGCGGCAGGATACAGAACCGGCATGGTCGGTAAACTGCATGTAAATCCTGAAAATGCCTTTGACCTTGATTATCATAAAATCAATAAAAGCAATTTCAAGAGAGAACACCTCGAAAATTATGCGGAATTTGCAATGGAATTCATAAATGCATCCGAAGATCCGTTTTACCTGCAGGTTAACTATCCTGATGCACATGACCCGTATCTCAGACAGGTCAACGGGCTTCCGGAAAATCCTCTTTCGGGAGAAGATATTGAAACCATTCCTTTCGTGGGTCTCTCCTCCCCCGAACTGCTTGATCTAATAGCAAACTACTACAATTGCATAATGAGGCTCGATTCGCTGGTCGGCGATTTGATAGAGCAACTGAAACAAAGCGGGAAATACGAAAATACCCTCATTGTTTATATCGGAGACCGGAAGCTCGATGTCAAGGTTCACATTGTTGGCCGGATTCACAAGTGTGGAATAGATGAGTCCTTG
>CALUQM010000061.1 GCA_944322925.1 uncultured Bacteroidales bacterium | reverse complement strand
TACTCGTAGCTTTTCTTCCAGTGTATACTTTTTGCTCATAAAGTTGGTTTTGTGTCCAACTTTTGGGGGACAGTTCAAAAATGGGGTCACTTTCCTACGGATGTAGGGGGCCACTTTCACCCCGGATTCCCGGGGGCACTTTCATCGGATTCTCCAGACAGACGATGTGTACGATTTTGACTGACGACCGTCTTCAGGAGTTGGTTCAGGAAGAACTGTTTGGTGATACTCAAATGTGTTGAACGCATCAAGCAGTTTCTTGATTTGCGATTCATTCAATGTCGCCTCGTTGAAATATTGGCATACCAGCTTTTCGTGGTTTTCCAATAGCTCGGAAACGATACAATAGTTTTTCTGATGCTCATTCTTGCTCCAGGCATCGGTAGCGTCATGATACTGCTTTGAATGGATGAAGTCAAGGACGAATCGCCTATAACTCTTTTTGCGAGTCAGGACTTCGGACGAATAAGTTTCATGGGCTTGTTTGACCAGCCGGAATAACCCTTTTTCACCGGTTTGCGCAGGAGTCGGTTCGGCTCCGCGCATCGCTCTTCTCAAAAAGAGAGAGAAGCAAAGTAAAATTCTTTGTCATTGTTTGATTGAATTTGATGTTAAGTAATATAAGCTGTCGCCATCTCGTCGGAGGCTGTTGCTTTTTTCTTTGTACAGCCGTTATATTCATCAGCTATTCTTTTCAACTCAATGTCATAGGTGCCCAATTTCCCTTTATTGATTAAAGGACGGAAATTACTTCTTAAGCTTTCCCGGTTTATCGGTTTGCCGTCCTGGATTTGAAAGCAGTTCGCGCATTTAGTCCAGAAATCAAAAGGGTTGTCCGTTCTGAAAGTCAAATACACGAAGTACATGAGCGATGTCTGGCTCTTTTTCCATAAAACAGGTCGGGTAAATTTTGTTTCGTCAAATATTCCCATAAAGATGGCAGAAGTGATGTCAGGAGAAATGTAACCGCCCTTGATAAGCGCAGAATATACTGCCTGCTTCGTTTTTCTGCTCTTGTTCGAATAGAATACGTTTTTGCTGATATGGATAAGCCTTTCATCATTTCTTTTCTGAGGATGATTCTCACGCTCTACATGATAAAAGCTTTCGCAAATAGCTTTTAATTTTATGTCAAACCTGTCTAGCCATCCGGCACGTTTGAGCCAGCTATACCCGGATGTAAGGCTGTCCACATGTGGAACCTGTCCATTGACGCGGAAAAATTTTTCGCCTTTCTTCCATAGTTTCTTTTTGTTGAATTTTCCAAACGCCAAATAAATGAAATATGCCAGTTGTCTTTGCCCTTTTATCCAGACTACAGGTTTGACAAATTTATTCTTGTCAAAAATACCTTCAAATGTTTTTAATGTGGTTTCAGGGGAAATGTATCCGTACTTCAGCAGAGATTTATATAACCTTATAATATCATCCCTGTCTTGCGGGGTGTAGAATGCGCTGATATCCTGTGTCGGCTCAAATAATGGCTTGAAATCTACTTCTGGATAAAGTTCCATAGCATAGTTGAGTTGGTCCACATTGCGTTTGGGTATATTGCAAGTGCTTATCCTGGATTTAATATTGTTTTCCCATTGCTTCTCGAATGGTGCATACATATGTGGAAGTTTGCACATGGAGGATACAGCGAAGGCGATCACCCGCAGTTGCAACGTGGTTGCCTTTGAAGAGGGCTGAAAATGAATGTCCAATAGTCCGGCATCAACAGCTCTTTGCATAAGAGCGACCGTTTGCTCATTTGCCAACGGTTCTATTAAATCGCTATATTGACCTTTCTCCTTATTCAAGCTATGTCTGCACAATCCCATCAGAGACCGTACCTTCTTGACAGATTCCTCAAGCGCCGTTGCGTAGGCAGGAGCCATACCTGTATTATGTTCCCTCAGAAACTTCTCAATTTCTTCTGTATAGCCTATGCTCACTATTTGTCGCGCAAGGGTAGGGGAAAACTCTTGGCTTATATACTGTTGTATGTCTGCCGTCCAGTCATTTACCATAAGAAGTTGGAAGGCATAGGCGGCAAGATCCGGAATAGCACCTATATCTATCCTGTATTTCAATTCGCCAAAGACTTTGTTTATCTTGGCTATTCTTATTACGCATTCTTGTCTTGTCATATGCCGGATGTTATTATCCTATTTCAGGAATAAGTGATACTGCATTCTGCTTGTTTTTGTCCAGAACCTTCGCGTATATTTGTGTCGTGGAAAGTTCCTTGTGGCCAAGCAGTTTTGATACTGTATAGATGTCGGCACCTAAATCAAGCATCAGAACGGCAAAGGTATGACGGCCGCAGTGGAATGTTAAATTTTTCTCTATTCCCGCTTTCATGCTCCATCGTTGCAGTTCCACCGATGTCCATGAGCCATAGGTGAAGCCCGAGAAAACAGGATCCTCTGGATTTCCTCTTTCTCCAAGATATTTTTCTGCCTGAGGTGAGATGTCCAGATATTCCTGACCGCCGGTCTTTTTTTGTTTGAATACTATTCTTGTAAACTCGTTGAACTTCTGCACATCACCCCACACGAGTTTTTGAATGTCCGATTTACGAAGTCCTGTCAGGCATGAAAAAAGGAATGCCCGTTTAAGGACTGGGTAACGGCAGGGCGTTTCCGCCAGTGTTTTTATTTCCTCTAATGTAAGATAATCTCGCTTGACTTCAGCATCTTTGAAGCCTTCTATTCCGCGTAATGGGTTGATGGCGATTATTCTTTCATCGAAAGCATGGTTTATGCAGGCACACAGTTTTCTGAAATAAGATGCCTTTGAATTTTGAGAGAGTCCTTGAAACTCATCTCGCTCCCTGCGTGGGCCTTTGCGCTTATGGGTGTCTTTTTCCACATTCTCCAGAAAATCCTTGAATCCCAAAATAAACTCCGGAGTAACATCCCTGAAAGTAGTATTCTCATCACAGTACATTTCCAGATAACGCAGACAACTTTGCCAGTTGCCATAATTCCCCCTTGAATCCGGAGTATTCCGCTCCCGTACCATTTTACGGTAATATTCCAAGAATGGAGTGTTCTCCTTGAATTGATGGGTGAATGAATATTCTCCGTTTTGGATTTCGATTAAGCGTTTCGATTTTATTGCTTGAGCCGTTGCCAAGGTCTGTCGATTCTGTTCCCGCTCGATAGGGGTTTTTGCATCGATTAGGTACAGTTTAAGGTACTCTTTGTGCCGTTTCCCGTTTCTATAGATATCAAGGTACAGGCTGACGTTTCCATTGGCCAGCTTTTTCTCACGGACTTTAACCGGTTCCTTTTGTGCAACTGCTTTCTTTGCCATAACTGTTTCCTGCTTTATTGGTTATTGTATATGTCCTTTCTCGGGGACAGTTTTTTGTCCCCCATACTACTTGCGGGGGACAATCTGGGGACAAAAATACAATAAAAATATGTAATTACGCAGAAAACACGAAGAAAAAGAGAAAATACGATTGCTCAATAAAATGATTGATAATGTGTATTTTACAGACCTATATTTTCTCTTTTTATGATTTTCTTTTCTTTATATCACTTTCCGATGCAAAACCCCTCAAAAATCCGGCCCAGAACTTCATCGGTGGAGATTTCGCCGACGATGGAGCCGAGGTAATAGAGGGCTTCGCGGATATCCTGGCTGACGAGGTCGGTGGGGATTTCGGAGGCAAGGCCCTGGCGGACGCGGGACAGGGTTTCGGAAGCGTTTTTCAGAGCCTCGACGTGGCGCAGGTTGGTGACGACTGTGGCATCGGTACCGATGGCGTATTCACGGCAAAGGTTGGAAAGAGCGCTTTTGAGAGCGTCTATCCCCTCCCCTTTTTTCGCAGAAACCAGGACAAGGGAAGCCTCCCTGATATTATGTTTTTTTAATTGATTATTAAGCAACGAAACTATTATGTTAACAATATTAACATTTTTGTTCCAGGATTCAGGGAGCGTGAATTCTCCGTTTTTGTCCATTGCCAGAGAAAAACCGGCATACATGTCTGTCTTGGAAAGGCTCTCCCCCCCAGCAGGGACATCCGCCTTATTCAAGGTATCTGCCTTATTAAGGATGTCCGCATTATTCAGAACATCCGCCTTGTTCAGGGCATCAGCATTATTCAAGGTATCCACCCTGTTCAGGATGTCAGCCTTGTTCAGGACAAAAAGGACTTTCTGCCTTGCGGGGTCGATTCTGTCGAGAATTGCCGACACTTCCCTTTCCGGGACAGTCAGATCGAAAGACCTGGCAGAGGCACCGGCAGTATCGGGTCCGGAGGGACTGAATGATATACGCGAAATATCGACCATCGCCATGACTACTGAAGCTTCGTTGACCTTTCGGAACGTTCTTTCTATGCCGATCTTTTCTATGATTTCATCCGTAATGCGTATTCCGGCAGTGTCGATGAACCTGAACATCAGGCCTCCGACATTCAAGGTTTCCTCTATGGTATCCCTGGTCGTACCGTGCACATCGGAAACGATTGCCCTGTCTTCGCCGAGAAGAGCGTTGAGCAAAGTGCTCTTGCCAGTGTTGGTAGCGCCGGCTATGGCCACAGGAATACCGTTCTTTATCACGTTGCCAAGTCTGAAAGAAGAGACAAGACGGTCAATATGCGAAACGACGTCTTCAACAAGCCCGGACAGATGGGACCTGTCTGCAAATTCCACTTCTTCCTCACTGAAATCCAGTTCCAGTTCCATCAGGGAAACGATATTCAGCAATTCATCGCGCATTTTCCTGAGTTCTACGGAGAATCCGCCTTTAAGCTGGCTCAGGGCGACACGGTGGGCCGAAGCATTCTGAGCCGATATAAGGTCTGCCACAGCTTCAGCCTGGGCCAGATCCATTTTCCCGTTAAGGAAGGCCCTGCGGGTAAATTCACCGGGTTCGGCCGGCCTTGCACCTGACTCGAGCAGGAGATACATGATATTGTCCACGATGTATTTCGAAGCATGGCAGAATATTTCGGCGGAATCCTCCCCCGTATAAGAATGCGGGGCCCTGAAAACGGATACGATTACCTCATCCAGAAGCGAACCGTCACCAAGAAATATACGTCCGAAACGCATCGAATAGCCCGGCGCAGAGAGCACTTCCCTTCCGGGCGAACATTTGACAATAGCTGAAACTACTCTGAGAGCATCGCCCCCGCTTACCCTGATGACAGAGATAGCCCCGGTTCCGGGAATAGTCGCAGGAGCGCATATTGTATCTTCATTCAGCAAATACATGTCGGATAAATTTTAACCGACACAAAGATAGTATTTCTTTCCAGAGTACGGTGCCAGCCATCATGCATTATCTCTGCACAAAAAAAGTCACTGACAATTCAGACATACGGTCCGGGCCATCCGTGACTCTTTGCATGCGCACTTCTCCATAAACTCAGACACAAGCCCGCAAGCCCGCACGGTAAAAAATTTTGAGTTTCCGTTAAATTTGCATATTTTTACACACATAAGTGTGTGCGCACACATTCAGTAACATTTTAATAACCGATAACCGATCCATACAAAAATGAGAACACCAAATATTCTACTCAGCCTGTTTTCATGCATTGCCGGCATGCTGGCATGCAACTGTTTTTCTCTATCAGCATCAGACCTCCATAACAGCCCGGACAACAAGTCGTGCAAGTACACGACAGCCACTTTCGTCCCGGATACCGTTCGGGTTCTGGACAATCCTCTGTGCGGATGGGTCATGTATCTGGGCAAGGACTGGGACAGAAGCCAGGATGAAAATTTCTGGGAACAGCGCGGATACGACAATATGCCTGCGGACAGCGGGAAAATCACAGTGAGAGTCTCCGACTATGCGAAAACCGCATATCTCAGGACAGGCTGGGCGTCTATGGAGCCTGAAGAAGGGGAATATTTCTGGAAAGACCCGGACAGCCGGCTTTCGCGCCTTCTGAAAAGCGTTATGGACAGAGGATTGAAAGTAGCGTTCAGAATAGTTGTCGACGGACGCGACCAGGGTGCGAACACTCCGCAATTCGTTTTCGATGCAGGGGCGGAATATTATTTACAGAATCCGAAAAAACCTGATGAAAAAACACCGTTCCCGCAGGACCCGGTATTCAGAAAATACTATGAAAAGTTCATAGAGGCCTTTGCCGAAGAGTTCAATGACCCTGACAAGACAGCATTCATAGACGGCTACGGCCTCGGCAAATGGGGAGAAGGCCATAACGTGGCATACGAACCGGACAACGCGATATCCGACAGCACGGCTCTGTATAAGGAAGAAACCATGGAATGGATTACATCACTGTATTCCAGGACTTTCACGAAAGTACCTCTGATAATAAACTACCACCGCCACATCGGAGCGCCTGTCAGCGAAGGCAGGCATGCCGAACCCGACAGCGAGCACCTGCTTGAAATTGCCATAGGCAACGGATACGGCCTCCGGGCGGATTCATTCGGCATGAACAACCAGGATTGGGGCTACAATGAATGGGAACGGGCTTTCGTAAAAAAACGGGCTTTCAAGGTACCTGTAATCATGGAAGGCGGATGGATAGTCGAACAGCATCCCTGGTGGCAGGACCCTGCCGGGTACAAGACACCGAAAGACGTGAGGATAGGAGAATTCGTGACGGCTGAAGAAGCCAGAGTGAACATGATGGACCTGAGGGCTGGAAAAGAAACGGAATCATGGTTCTTCGATGCTTTCGACTATGTGAAAAGATTTGTTGCGGAAGGGGGATATCGTCTGTATCCGGCAGAAGTGTCCGTCCCCGGAAAAATCCGTAACGGCAAGCCGGCGGCAATTATCCACAAATGGTCCAATGCAGGCTGGGGTTATTGTCCGAACAATATAAAGCAGTGGAACTACAAGTACAAGGTGGCATTTGCCCTGATCGACGGCAACGGCAACACAGCCGCAACCTTCATCGACATGGATTCCGACCCTTCCGAATGGCTGAAAGGCAATGAGACATCTTATGAATTCCGGTTCGTACCGGAAAACATCCAGGCAGGGAAATACACTCTTGCAGCCGGGATAGTGGATACTTCAAAAGAAGGGAATCCGATCGGGATTGAACTGGCGGTAGACAAAAGCCGCCTTACGGCAGAAGGCTGGGCCGTAATCTCCGAAGTCCTTGTACGATAAACCGCAAACCGGAGAAGTGTGATTGTAGCGAAACTTAAAATCAGCTGATATTGACCATATTAAAATTAACTGACATTATGACCAAGTTCAAATTATCGATCCTGTCCCTTACGGCAGCTGCCGCCATATTTTCTGGATGCAGCAAAACCGATTATGATCTGTGCATATACGGCGGCACCGCTTCCGGTGTCATCGCGGCAGCCTCCGCCGCCCGTCTGGGGATGGACGTAGTACTTGTCGAACCGGGCAGCCACATCGGCGGCATGACAACAGGCGGTCTCGGTTATACCGACATCGG
>CALUQM010000060.1 GCA_944322925.1 uncultured Bacteroidales bacterium | reverse complement strand
GAGAGTAGGTAGCTGCCGCGCTTTACAACGGAAGGACCGGATCAGAGATAATTCTGACCCGGTCCTTTTTGTTTTGGTCTATGGTGACTTTGTCTTTTGGTCCTGACATTTTTTGTTTTTACTTTTAAAAAATATTATATTTGCATAGATGAAGGATGTAGAGTTCTGTAGCTATTACAGAACTCATTTTAATTGTTATACATATTAAACAGAATAAATTATGGCATTGCATTACATGACTCAGGATGGTTTGGACAAACTAAAGAAAGAGCTTGCGGACGCTATCGCTCAGAGGCCGGTGATTTCGGCTCAGATAGCCGAGGCGAGAGACAAGGGCGATTTGTCCGAGAATGCTGAATATGAGGCGGCAAGAGAAGCGCAGGGACTGTTGGAACTGAATATTTCCAAACTGCAGGATCTTGTGGCCAATGCCCGCGTAATCGACGAGTCCCAGATCGGTACCGACAAGGTGCAGATGCTCAACAAGGTGAAGGTCAGAAACCTGAATACCAAGCAGGTAATGGAATTTTCCCTGGTAGGAGAGAGCGAAGCGGATTTCGCTTCGGGCAAGCTCGCTGCGACGACCCCGATAGGACGTGCCCTGATGGGCCATTCGAAAGGGGAGATCGTAGAAGCAAAGGTGCCTTCCGGAGTGATCAGATTCGAAATACTGGATATAACCCTTTAATCGTATGTCAACTATCTTTACCAAAATCGCGTCCGGAGAAATCCCGTCTTACAAAGTCGCTGAAACTGAGGATTTCTATGCTTTTCTCGATATAAATCCCATAGTGAGGGGACATGTGCTCGTTATCCCGAGAAAAATCGAGAAAGACTATATTTTCGACATAGACGATGCTGCGTATTCCGGTCTTTGGGCTTTTGCAAAGAAGGTGGCCGAAGCCGTGAAGAAAGCAATCCCGTGCAAGAGAGTCGGTGTGGCTGTTCTCGGCATGGAGGTTCCGCATGCGCACATACATCTTGTTCCTCTGAACAGTGAAGCCGATCTTGATTTCCGGAAGCCGAAACTGGAGCTTTCAAAAGAGGAATTTACCCGGATAGCAGAATCAATTTTGACAGAATATGGCAAACTTCAGTAACAAGTCGCTACTAATGTTGATTGCTGCCGGAGTCTTTTCCGCCGCATGTTCAGAATCGGCGAAGATGACGGTTGAGATCAAGGATGCTCCGGAAACGGAGATTGTCGTGAAGCAGCAGAATGTGAACAGATACGATGTACTGGATACGGTGACAACTGATGCTGAAGGCAGATTTGCATACAAAGTGAAAATGAAGAAAGGTGATCCTGACTTCATTTATCTGTACCGGAATGATGCGAAGCTGGCCTCACTTCTGCTTGAGGCCGGTGACAGGGTCGATGTAGTCGCTGATACTTCCGGCAATTTCACTGTAAGCGGTTCTGCCGAGACGGAAAAACTGCAGGAGGTGGAAAAGGCATACGCGGAATTTACCTCCAAAATGGATTCCCTTGCTGCGGCCGTGTCTTCGGCTGCCGATGACAGAAAAGAATCCGACAGGCTTCAGGCTGCTATGGCGGACGAGTATACCGGATATTACAGGAAATGCGTCCGCTATGTGATGGAGCATTCGAAGTCTCTTACAGTCGTTCCTGTGTTCTATCAGACTGTAGCCAACAGTTTTTATGTATTTTCACAGGATACCGACGCCCTCCATTTCCGCAATGTGTCCGATTCGCTGGCTACAGTATATCCTGAGTCCAAATATGTCAAGGCGCTGTCCCGTGAGGCTGACGACAGGTTCAGGCAGCTTGAGATGAGAGTCCGCATGCAGACGGCGGAGCAGATAGGTTTTCTTGATATCGACATGCCAGACATAAACGGAAAGAAGATCAGTCTCAGTGACGTGGATGCCAAAGCGGTCCTCCTGTATTTCTGGTCTCCTGAAGATGCCCTCCAGAAAATGTTTAATCTCGACGTGCTGAAAAAAATATATGCGGACTACAAAGCCAGGGGACTGGAGATTTATCAGGTGGCTGTTGCTGCCGACAAGCCGTCCTGGGCAAGGGTAGTGGCGGCACAGGAACTCGGATGGATAAATGTCTGTGACGGCATAGGGCAGAATTCACCGTCATTGAGACTGTACAATGTCACTCAGCTGCCGACATGTTTCCTGATAGTGGACGGACAACTGTCAGACAAGATAACATCAGACGAAAAATCCCTGAGAAAGGCGTTGGATTCGGCGCTGAAATAGTCTATATTTTCTTTTTGCTCACTGTCGCCACAAATTCTTTCAGGTAGAACGGCTCGAAATATGCTGTATCCCTGAAATTCCTGTCGGCGTATTCCTTTTCCGCAGGAGTGACCATGGAAGAAGCCTTCGGGCAGCATTCCGCAAAAGTGGCAGCCGGATTTGAAATTACTTTCGAGCATTTGCCGGCGGCGTCTCCGATAAAAAGTACCGGGCCGAGATCAAGATATTCCCTGAAGCTGTCTTCAGTGATGATTTCCGGCTCGGTTTTGCGTATCCGGGCGGCAGAAGTGTCGTATATTGCCGTATAGGCTTCCATTCTTCTTGCGTCTATCATCGGAATGATGTATCTGCATCCTTCGGGAATCATGTTTTCCCTGATTGCCTGCCATACGAGTATTTCCGGAGTGCTTACGGCGAGAAGCGGCAGTTTTCCTCCGAAGCATAGTCCTTTTGCCGTCGATACTCCGACCCTCAATCCGGTGTAGGAACCCGGTCCCATGCTGACGCATACTGCGTCGCAGTCGCTTAATGCGAGTCCGCCCTCGTCGAGAATGTCTTTTATGAATTTCGCCGTCATCGATGCGTGTGCCCGTGGCGTATCGCTTTCCCTGTATGCCGTAATCCGGCCGTTTTCAGACAAGGCTACGGAACACAGCTCCGTAGATGTTTCTATTGATATTATCCGAGGCATTGTCAGTTGCTGTTTAGACGAATATACTTTTCAGATACGGGAAGATCAGATAAGTGATTTTCCGGAAGGCGCTGTACATCACCGATGAATCGAGGTATGACTCGGATACTATTCCGATGCTGTTGTTGACGGAGTCGAAAAGAATGATGAGCAGGCCGATTACAAGAGCGTATTTAAGCAGTGCGAAAATAAGTCCCAGCAGTTTGTTCAGCCATCCGAGCAGAATGATCTTGACGCTTGCCTCCAGTATTTTCCCGAGAAGGAACAGTCCTGTGACGACAAGTGCGAAAATCAATATGAATGAAATGATATTCAGTACGGCGGATGAAATTTCAATCCATTGTCCGAGCCATTTGGTGAGCGCAGAAGAAAAAAGGTATGCCATCCAGCCTCCCAGTACAAGGGAAATGATGGCAACGACTTGTGCTATAAAGCCTTTCCTGAGCCCCTGAATGACGGCCGGGATGAGACAGACCAGCAGGATTATATCGAGGATATTCATTTTTTTTGTATATTCGCGGAATTAAATTCGTCGTTGCAAAAATAATCAAAATTATGGCAACTGACGCGAAAAAAAGGATTGCTTCAGAAAATAAAAGTCATTATGAGATTTAAGGAATATAAAGGGTTGGATCTGGTTGCTGCAGGTGAGGAGATCCTGGACAGGTGGAAGAAGAATCATGTGTTTGAGAAGTCTCTGGAATTGAGGGAAGGGGCGCCTGAGTTCATTTTTTTCGAAGGACCGCCGTCGGCGAACGGCATGCCGGGAATCCATCACGTAATGGCAAGGTCCATCAAGGATGCCATTTGCAGGTACAAGACCCAGAGCGGCTATAAGGTCAACAGGCGCGCAGGCTGGGATACCCACGGTCTGCCGGTAGAGCTCGGTGTCGAAAAAATGCTCGGCATAACGAAAGAGGACATAGGCAGCAAGATAAGCGTCGAGGATTATAACAATGCGTGCCGCAGGGAAGTGATGAAGTTTACCAAAGAATGGATGTCACTGACCGACAGGATAGGTTATTGGGTCGACATGGACGATCCTTATATTACCTATGACAACCGGTATATCGAGACTCTGTGGTATCTTCTGAAAGATATTTACGGGAAAGGTCTCCTGTACAAGGGCTATTCCATACAGCCGTATTCTCCGGCAGCCGGTACGGGACTCAGTTCGCATGAACTGAATCAGCCGGGGTGCTACAGGGATGTGAAGGATACCACTGTCGTGGCCCAGTTCGAAGTGACAAGAAATGACAAGTCCGAATTCCTTTTCAGCGAAGACGGTATCCCTGTCTATTTCATTGCATGGACTACTACTCCGTGGACATTGCCTTCGAATACCGCCCTGTGTGTCGGCCCTTCCATAGATTATGTGAGAGTCCTTTCTTTCAATCCTTATTCGGGAAAACCTGCCGTTTATGTAGTGGCGGAGACACTTGTCGGCGAGCATTTCAATCCCAAGGCAGCCGGTATCGCTCTTGAAGACTACAGGCAGGGAGACAAACTCGTGCCGTACAGGATTCTGGACGGAAAGTACAAGGGAGAACAGCTTGTCGGCATTTCATACAGGCAGCTTATCCCGTGGTTCAATCCTGGTCCCGGTGCATTCAGGGTGATTCCGGGCGATTATGTTACTACTGACGCCGGAACGACAGGCATTGTCCATATTGCGCCTACTTTCGGCGCTGACGATGATCGTGTAGCGAAGGCTACGGGCGTTCCCCCTCTGATGATTATCGACAGGAACGGCGACCGTCAGGCCCAGGTGGACCGTCAGGGAAGATTTTACAGGATAGAGGATATGGATCCTGCGTATGTCGCCGCAAATGTCGCTGATTCATACAGGGAATTTGCCGGCAGATATGTGAAGAACGCCTATGATTCCACCCTCGCTCCCGACGCACCTACTCTTGATGTCGATATCTGCATGATGCTGAAACAGCAGGGCCTCGCATTCAAGATAGAAAAGCATGTCCATACTTATCCTCATTGCTGGCGTACCGACAAGCCGGTGCTGTATTATCCTTTGAATTCATGGTTCATAAAGACGACAGCAGTGAGGGACAGGATGATAGAGCTGAACAATACGATAAGCTGGAAGCCGGAGTCGACCGGTACCGGACGTTTCGGCAAATGGCTCGAGAATATTCAGGACTGGAACCTGTCCAGAAGCCGTTATTGGGGAACCCCGCTTCCGATATGGCGTACTGAAGACGGAAAGGAGGAGAAGTGCATCGGATCCGTCAGGGAACTGTATGCCGAGATAGATGCCTCCGTTTCGGCAGGATACATGACATCCAATCCATTCAGGGACAAAGGTTTCGATCCGGAGGACATGTCAAAGGAAAACTATGACAGAATAGACCTTCACCGTCCGTATGTGGACCAGATATATCTCGTGTCTCCTTCCGGAAAGAAAATGGTTAGGGAGACGGATCTTATCGATGTATGGTTCGATTCCGGAGCCATGCCTTATGCTCAGGAAGGCCTGAGAAATCTCGGATCGCCGAAATTCGGATGCACGGCCGACTTTATCGCCGAGGGTGTCGACCAGACAAGAGGGTGGTTCTATACTCTCCATGCAATCAATACCATGGTCAGCGACAAATGTGCCTTCAAGACTGTCATATCCAACGGCCTCGTGCTCGACAAGGACGGGAACAAGATGAGCAAGCGCCTCGGCAATGCCGTGGATCCTTTCGCCGTGCTCGACAAATTCGGACCGGATTCGCTTAGATGGTATATGCTGACGAATTCCCAGCCGTGGGACAATCTGAAGTTCGACGAGGCAGGAGTCGACGAGATAAGGAGAAAGTTCTTCGGAACGCTGTACAATACTTATTCGTTCTTTGCCCTGTATGCAAATATAGATCATTTCGATCCGGATGCGCCGCAGGTCGAGATTCAGCGTCGTCCAGAGCTTGACAGATGGATAATATCGCTTCTCAATTCTCTTGCAAAAGATGTCGTGGATGCTTATGAGGCATACGACATTACTACTGCAGGCCGGCTTATACAGACTTTCGTCTGCGACCATGTAAGCAACTGGTATGTGCGTCTCGGCAGAAAGAGATTCTGGGGAGGAACAATGGATGAGGACAAGCTGTCCGCATATCAGACCCTTTACCGGATACTGGTGTCAGTAGCCGAACTTGCCGCTCCGATAGCTCCGTTCTTTATGGAGAGGCTTTACCTCGATCTTGTTCCGGGTGCGGAATCAGTGCATTATGTATCCATGCCGGCCTGTGACCTGTCTGTAGTGGACAAGGATCTGGAGGAAAGGATGGAACTTGCGCAGAGGGCATCTTCGATGGTGCTGGCCTTGAGAAGGAAAGTGAACATAAAGGTGCGCCAGCCATTGTCCAAAATCATTATTCCGGTAATCGACAACAGGATCAGGGAGCAGCTCGAAAAGGTAAAACCACTGTTGCTTGGCGAAGTCAATGTAAAGGAGGCCGAGTTCATTTCGGATACCGCGGGCTTGATTACAAAGAAGATAAAGCCTAATTTCAAGACTCTCGGGAAAATTTACGGAAAACAGATGAAAGAGATAGCGGCGGCTTTTGCCGGTCTTTCCCAGGAAGATATAGCTACGATTCAGGCAGCGGAAATCTCCGGCAGCCAGTATGTCATGAATCTGCCTTCCGGAGATGTGGCACTGTCGAAAGGCGATTATGAAATTTCTTCCGAAGATATGCCAGGATGGCTTGTCGCTTCGGACGGACCGTTGACTCTGGCTCTCGATATAACCGTGACTGAAGATCTGAAGAACGAAGGTATTGCGAGGGAGCTTATAAACAGGATCCAGAACCTCAGAAAGAGCAGCGGTTTCGATGTTACTGACAAGATTTCGGTGAAGATATATGCCGATGGAGATGCGGAAGCTGAAATAAAAGGTGCATTGAAAGGATTTTCTGATTATATTGCATCCCAGACACTGTCGCGCAGCATCGAGTTGTTCCCGGCTGCGAACGGAGAAAACGCCGAAACTGTCGAATGGGGCGAAACGGAGATATCCATCAATGTTTCCAAAACCGCATAAGTACACGAAAACAAATTAAAATCAATAAATTATGTCAGAAGAAAAGAAAAATAGCGGACAGGATCTGAAGGTCCGTTACAGCGACGAGGAACTCCAGGAGTTCAAGGCTATTATTCTTGACATGCTTGAGAAGGCAAAGAAAGAGTACAAGACACTCAGGGATGTTGTTACGCATGATTCAAGCAATGATATCGAGGATACGTCCCCTACATTCAAGGTAATGGAAGAAGGTGCATCCACTCTTTCAAAGGAAGAGGCAGGCCAGCTTGCACAGAGACAGTACAAGTTCATCCAGAATCTCGAAGCAGCCCTCGTGCGTATCGAGAACAAGACTTACGGCGTATGCAGGGTAACAGGGAAGCTTATTCCTAAGGAGCGCTTGCGTCTTGTCCCTCATGCTACCCTTACTGTTGAGGCCAAGGAAATGCTGAATAAAAACAAATAATCTGGGATGAAGTTATCCAAAGGGACTAAACTCCTGATATTGGGCATTCTGCTGGTTGTCATCGATCAGATCATCAAGATTCTGGTCAAGACCAACATGACTATCGGGGAGCATTTCAGCGTTATTGGCAACTGGTTCCAGATTTATTTCATAGAGAATGAAGGTATGGCTTTCGGCATGAAGTTCGGAGGCCAGGTCGGCAAGTTTCTGCTGTCGGTGTTCAGAATTATTCTTTTCGGTGCGCTTGTGTACTGGATACGCGGTATGCTGAAAAGGAAGGATGTGCCGACAGGTGTTGTTGTCGGGTTGACGCTGATAACGGCAGGTGCGTTGGGAAATATTATCGACTGTCTGTTTTACGGGCTTGTATTCGGAGCTTCGACATATACCGAAGTGGCTCAGTTTCTGCCGGAGGGTGGAGGTTATGCCCCGTTTTTCTTCGGAAAGGTGGTTGATATGTTTTATTTCCCGATTATCGATACTACTTTCCCGGAGTGGATGCCTTGGATCGGAGGCAACCCTTTCAGGTTTTTTGCCCCGGTATTCAACTTTGCGGACAGCTGCGTGACTTGCGGTGCCCTGTATCTGATATTTTTCCAGTGGCGTTTTTTCGCGAAGGATGACGGGAAAAAGGCGGACGGGAAGGCAAAATGAGTCTGTTTGCAGGAAATGGTCCTTATGAGGGTTTCCCGGGAGAATGAAAAATAAATTTGTATCCTGACAAAAAATGTCTATCTTTGCAATCCTTTTCAGAGATGTGCAAAAGGATGCAAATATTGGAGAGATGGCAGAGTGGTCGAATGCGGCGGTCTTGAAAACCGTTGATCTTCACGGGTCCGGGGGTTCGAA
>CALUQM010000059.1 GCA_944322925.1 uncultured Bacteroidales bacterium | reverse complement strand
AAATCGCAATCTCAGCGGTCTAGGGACTTATATTATCCTATGTTTGACAAAATCAAAGTGTCAAAGATAGGAATATAAGTCTTTTGCTGATTTATTCTTAATTTTGTGAACACAATCTTTTGACATTTCATCCGATGCTTATAACCATTCTGATTCTCGTCATCTCGGCGGCATTTTTCGTCTCCGGCAAATTCCGGTCCGACATTGTAGCCCTGTGCGCGCTTATGGCGCTTCTCATATTCCAGATTCTTACCCCGGAAGAAGCCCTTTCAGGATTTTCGAATCAGGTGGTAATAATGATGATCGGACTTTTCGTCGTCGGAGGAGCCATATTCCAGACAGGACTGGCAAAAATGATAAGTTCCAGAATACTCAAACTCGCCGGGAAAAACGAGCTGAGGCTTTTTCTTCTTGTAATGCTCGTCACTGGCGGCATAGGAGCATTCGTCAGCAATACCGGGACCGTGGCCCTCATGCTGCCCATTGTCGTAAGCCTCGCATACAATGCCGGCATGAGTCCGTCCAGACTTCTGATGCCCCTTGCGTTTGCCAGCAGCATGGGCGGAATGATGACTCTCATCGGTACTCCGCCGAACCTTGTCATACAGGATGCTCTCACCAATGCCGGGTATGAATCCCTGTCGTTCTTCTCTTTCCTGCCTGTCGGACTGATCTGTCTCGCGACCGGAATAATCGTCCTGCTTCCACTGTCAAAGATCTTCCTCTCGAAAAAGGAAAACGGAAGCGACAGGATGCAGTCAGGAAAATCTCTCAGCCAGCTGGTCAATGAATACAGTCTTTCAGACAATCTTTTCAGGCTGAGGGTGCCGGCAGGATCCCCGATCACCGGCAAGACAGTCATAGATCTGGATCTGAGAAGAAAGTTCAGGGTCAACATAATGGAAATCCGCAGAGGAGAAACATCGCAGCACCGGTTTCTGAAAACAGTTACGCAGGAACTCGCTTCCGCAAGAACCGTAATCAGGGCCGGAGACATCCTGTACGTAAACGGCGATGCCGGGGCGGTCGACAGATTCGCCGGAGAATACGGCATGGAAATACTCGACAGCCATACTTCCGAGGAGGCGGCAGGGACTTCGGGACAGAAAACGCTGGCATTCTATGACATAGGGATAGCGGAAATCCTGCTTATGCCATCATCCAACATGATAAACCGGACCGTCAGGGATGCCGGATTCCGTGACAAATATCATGTCAACGTACTCGGAATACGGCGCAAGCATGAGTACATACTTCATGAACTCGGAGAAGTGAAGATGCACAGCGGGGATGTCCTTCTGGTACAGGGGACATGGCCTGCCATAGCAAAGCTCGACAAGGAAGACACCGACTGGGTGGTACTCGGGCAGCCTCTCGAGGAAGCGGCGAAAGTCACCCTCGACTACAAGGCTCCTGTCGCAGCCGTGATAATGATACTCATGGTCGTCATGATGGTGTTCGACTTCATTCCGGTTGCACCTGTCACTGCTGTAATGATAGCCGGAATGCTGATGGTGCTTACCGGATGTTTCAGGAATGTGGAAGCGGCATACAAAACAATAAACTGGGAAACGATAGTATTGTTTGCAGCCATGCTTCCGATGTCCCTTGCACTTGAAAAGACCGGAGTGTCGGGATACATTTCCGGGGCTCTTGTAAGCGGACTCGGGGATTTCGGCCCCACTGCCCTGCTTGCCGGCATATATTTCACGGCCTCGCTGATGACAATGTTCATAAGCAATACAGTAACGGCCGTACTGATGGCGCCCATAGCCTTGCAGAGTGCGATACAGGTGGGCGTCAGTCCCGTACCTTTCCTTTTCGCCGTTACGGTAGCCGCCAGCATGTGTTTCGCCTCCCCTTTCTCGACTCCGCCGAATGCGCTTGTAATGCCGGCCGGCCAGTACACGTTCATGGACTACATCAGGGTGGGACTGCCCCTTCAGATAATAATGGGCATAGTCATGATAATAGTCCTCCCGCTCCTTTTCCCTTTCTGAGGACGGAGGGCGGGCTACCGGATTTTCCTGTCGAGTTCGAAGACTTCCATATCCCGGATATCCGCATTCTCTATCCTGAATCTTAGAGCTGTCCTCACGAGATGAAAGCCCTGGATTCCGGCTGCGCCCGGATTCATGACAAGCATGTTGCGACGCCGGTCGTTCACTACTTTCAGGATATGCGAATGACCGCAGACAAAAATATCGGGACGGAACTCGTCGATCAGGACTCTGGCCCTCGGATCATAACGGCCTGGATAACCTCCGATATGCGTCATCAGAACCTTCATGCCGCAGCAGTCGAAAAGCCGGTACAGCGGATAGTCGAGCCTCACGTCCGTCCCGTCGCAATTTCCGTAAACACCTATCAACGGCTTGAATGCCGCCATGACCTCGGCCACTTCCAATGTCCCGAAATCTCCGGCATGCCAGATTTCATCCACAGGCTTGAAAAAATCCATGAACGGCTCGTCGAACACGCCGTGCGTATCTGATATCAGACCTATATACATTATCGGAGTCTTAATTTTTCGAGGTGCTAATTTAGGTAATTTTCAGAAATTGAGACTATCTTTGCAGAGTATGATTTTCGGTTTATGGAATTATTCTATTCTGACGAAATATGCGGCAACAGTCTGATACTCGGCGAAGAAGAGGCCAGACACTGCATCAGGGTCCTGAGACATGCGGCAGGCGATGAAATTTCCGCAATAGACGGAAAAGGCAGGCTGTACAGGTGCCGTATCGTATCAGTTTCCGGGAAAAATGCGCAAGCGCAGATAATGGGAGTCACGGAAAACTGGGGAGGCCATCCTTATACTCTGGAAATGGCCGTATGCCCTACAAAAAACATCGACAGATACGAATGGTTCGTTGAAAAGGCCTGCGAGATCGGAGTCGACTGTATCGTGCCCGTATCCGGAGATCACTCCGAACGGAGAACGGTCAGGACTGACAGGCTCAGGAAAATTCTGATGTCCGCAGCAAAACAGTCTTTGAAAGGCAGGGTTCCCGATGTATCTGAAATAACGGAAGTAAAAGACTACATACAGGCTTCAGGCAGCCGTGACTGTCTGAAACTGATAGCATACTGTTTCGAAGACGGCAGCTGCCCGAGGATATCCGTCATGAAAGCCCTTGAAAACATGGCTCCCGAATGCACTTCAGTCTGCATTCTTATCGGCCCGGAAGGCGACTTTTCCGAGGAAGAGGCGCTGATGGCAATCCGGCACGGCTTCATCCCGATACACCTCGGTCCGTCGAGACTCAGGACTGAAACTGCGGCTCTGTGTGCAGTGAACGCCGTATATTCACATTTCCTTATGTAGGTCCGTCACTTTCTGATGATTTCTATCGCAGCATCGAGGCCCACCTTGATAATCGATGAAGACTTGCCTGTGGAACCGGACTCGAGGAGAGGATCCACGACATAGTCCACGGAATCCTTTATCGCCTGCGGTATATCAGCGAACGTCTTTGGCGTAGGCTCCCCGGATATATTGGCCGAAGTGGAAACGACAGGCCTGCCGAACCGCCTGACAAGGTCTGTGCAGAAATCCATCATCGGTATCCTTATCCCTACGGAACCGTCCTCTGCTACTGTATTGTATGCCAGCGAAAATCTGTCTTTTACCGGCTTTTCGCCTTCCGCTGGACGCTCAGACACAAAGGCGCCGGGATATATTATGGTCATCGGGCTGTCATTTACCTCAACCAGCTGTACCGCCATCTCGGGAATTTCCCTGACATAACGTGCTATCATGTCCATGTCGCTCGCAAGGAGCACGAGAGATTTGCTGTCAGCCCTTTTCTTCAACGCGAAAACCTTGGCAACAGCTTCAGGATCAGTAGCGTCGCAGCCGATACCCCAAACGGTGTCGGTAGGATAGAGAATGAGCCCTCCCGAACGGAGGACTTCCAGACATTCATTTATTATTTCCTTGGTTTCCATATCAATTATTTTCAGTTTTGATGACAAATTCGGAGATAACGGGATAATGGTCGGAAAAACCTATTTTCGGAGAAGTGTGCAGGACTGTATCGTATCCTTTCGGGACGAAAACATAATCGATTCTCAGCAAGGGCCACAGAACCCTGTAAGTCGAGCCGAAGCCGTGTCCGGCTTCACAGAATGTATCCCGGTGCCCTCTGATAAGCCTCTGGTAGGTATAGGACATGGGATTGTCGTTGAAATCCCCGCACAACACGGTCCCGGACGGGCATCCGGCTATGTGGCCGAGCACCTTGTCGACCTGCTCCGGCCTCAGCGACAGGGAGTGCTTCATTTTCTGCTCCGTCTCTTTCAACACGTCGTCTGTCCTGTCAAAAACACCTTTGACTATACCTGGGAATGATATGTTATAGCTTTCGAAATGGCAGTTATACAGACGGAACCCTTCCTTTCCGACCTTTATATCGGTAAACAAGGCCAGATTCGAACTCCTGTCGAATTTCAGGACACCCTGGTCCGCAATAGGAAAACGGCTGAGAGTCACATTCCCGAAACAGCCGTATTTTCCGGTATATACATAGAAGTCATAGTCATAGCCACTGAAATTCGATTCTAGTTCGGATCTCAGCTTGTCAGGATCGGAAACATGATACTCCTGCAGACAGATAATGTCGGCATCTGTTCTTTTAAGAAAGGCATATACCGAATCATGGCATTCCTTCATCCGTATCGTTCCCTTTTCATCCTTGAGATTGCGGAATCTTCCAACGTTGTAGGAAACTATCCTGACCGGAACACCTCCGGCTTCCCCTGGTTCGGGTCCTATGCCGGTGCGGAAATTGCGGCCTATGAAAAACAGCGTCGGGAGCAGGGCTATCAGAGGTATGAGAAAGGCCCTGGACCTGCGTATCAACGCCCATACCAGCAGGAAAATATTGAGCAGGGCCAGCGGGAAAAACAGAAGTCCGGGCAGCATCATGTACCATGCCCGTGCAGGATTGACAAAGGCGGCAGCATACGACAAAACCAGAAGCCCTGCCGCAATAATCAGCAGGACCCTGTTCGTTATTCCGCCTATAAGACTTCTGCTCATGACAGGAAATCAATACATTCTCTTCCGTTTCTTCCAGTACAGAATGAGAAGCCAGCCGAAAAGCATTCCTCCGAGATGTGCGAAATGCGCGACATTGCCGTACACTCCGAAAACACCGGTCACAAGTTCTATTGCCGCAAAAATAAGTACGAACCACTTGGCCTTTAGAGATATCGGAGGGAATACCAGAGTGAGTACGGAGTCCGGGAACAGCATCGCATAACCGATCAGGACACCGTAGATGGCACCGGACGCTCCTACGGTCGGAGTCATTTTCAACATGGCATAGGCATCCCACATTCCTTCGGAAATAAAGACCTGTGCCTGTATGAACTGGACGCCCATGTGCATCAGGGCGGCGCCTATTCCTGTCACGAAATAGAAAACAAGAAACTTCTTTGTACCCCAGATCCGTTCGAGAACGGTTCCGAATATGAACAAAGTGTACATGTTGAAGAATATATGCCAGAAATCAGCATGCATGAACATGTGCGTAATCAGCTGCCATATATGAAAATTCGGAGATGTGGGATAAAAGAGGGCGAAATTCAGAATCATGTATTCCCTGTTCAGGGATATCATTATCATCACCAGAATGTTGATAAGTATGATATTCTTGATTGCAGGAGGAATGGATGAAAAAAATCCGCCGCCGCGGTTGTATGAATAAGAATTCATTATATTCTCTGTTAGTTGAACATTTTGGTCAATTCGTCTTCGGTAAGGACGGAAACTATCCTGTGCCCTGAATTCGTATATTCGGAATTTTCACAGGAGAAGAGGTCTTCTATCAATCTCTGTGCCTCCACTGATGTACGGACAGGATTGCCGTTCACCGCCCCGAGCCTGGCAAATCTGTCCGCAATGGAAGAATACATGGTCTCTTCAGCGGAAACATGGTCATCCGAAAGTGCAAGAATCAGGTCTGGAATCAGTTTCTCCACCTTGTCAGGTTCCGTAGGAAACCCTTGCGGAACACTTTTCACCTCGACGGTATCGCTGCCCGCCGGGGATATGTCGAAACCGAGTTTTTCCAGAAGCATGCGGTTTTCAGTAAAAAGATACATGTTCCCGACCCCTATACATACGGTCACCGGGAAAAGGGATGTCTGGGATGCTCCGGAATCCCTGGAAAGAGTCTTCATGTTCGCTTCATACATGATTCTCTCCATGGCCCGTCTGATGTTGACAATCATGACACCCGACTTGACTGGAGTCAGGATATATTTGCCTTTCAGTATGAGTGTCTGTGTCGACGGCAGGACCTTGTCTTCGAACAGTTTTCCGTAGTCTTCCCTTCTGTCCACCGCAAAGCTGTTTCTTTCTGCGGAAAATTCATCCCCGTACACAGTATTGCCGGGACGGGCGTATTCAGACGGAGAATATCCAAGGGTGTTGGAATACGGTGACGTATCCGCCGGATATCCGTCATTCCGGAAAGGATTGTAATCGGGATTGAACGGCACATCAGGATCCGGCACAGGGTGCATTTCCTGATATTTCCGGCTCAGGACAGGGATTTCAGGCGCACCTTCACGGTCGAAGTCTATTGCAGCGCCGAACGAATTTTTCCCGAGCGCCTCCTTGACGCAGGCGTATACGATCTGGAACACCACGCTTTCTTCCTCGAATTTGACTTCGGTCTTCGTGGGGCTGATGTTGACGTCTATCGTATGCGGGTCTACATCGAGATAAATGAAATAAGCGGGAGACTCTCCCTCGGGGATAAGCTGGTCGTATGCCTTCATCACGGCCTTATGCAGATAAGGGCTGCGGAAATATCTGCCGTTTACGAAAAAATACTGGTTTCCCTGATTCTTCCGGGCCGCATCCGGTCTTCCGACAAAGCCAGAAACCGCGGCGACGGAAGTATCTGCCGATATGTCCACGACTGAATTCACCACCTGGCCGCCGAGAAGGTCCTGGATTCTGAATTTCAGAGAATTGGCCTTTTTAAGGACATAGACTTCCCTGCCGTTCGACATCAGGGTCAGATTCAGGTCAGGACGAGTAAGGGCAATCCTGAGAAATTCCGACACGATGTGCTTCATTTCCACATTGTCGGACTTTATGAATTTCCTGCGGGCCGGTACATTATAGAACAGGTTTCTGACGGAGAAGTTGGCACCTTTGGGAGTCGAGATTTCTCTGGTGGAAACATGCGCTGAATCCGCGAACACCACCTCGCAGCCGACCTCGTCTTCCTGACGCCTTGTCTTCAGAGTCACTTCGGCGACTGCGGCTATCGAAGCAAGAGCCTCCCCCCTGAAACCAAAAGTGTCTATGGCGGACAGGTCTTCGACAGACGCGATCTTGGAAGTAGCATGTCTTTCGAAACACAATACAGCCTCATCCGGCGACATCCCGCAGCCGTCATCCATAACCTGTATCAATGTCCTGCCTGCATCCTGTATGACTACCGTAACCGAAGACGCACCCGCATCCACGGCATTCTCCATCAACTCTTTCACAACGGAAGAAGGCCGCTGGACTACTTCTCCGGCGGCTATCATATTGGCTATGTTGCTTGGCAGAATCCTTATATCCATCCCGTATCCTTCGCTAACCGATCTACCACAACAGAGAAAAATACCTTGCGATCAGGACAAGTACAACGAAAAATATGGCCAGACCGACCATGCCGACGATCTTCTGCACCTTCGACACAGGTTTCGTCTTCTGGTAACGGCCGTCGCGAAAACTGCCCTTGATATAAGACCCGGGAGCATAAGTATCCTTGTCCATACTGCCGTCCACCCTGCCGAACTTCTGCCTCAGAGCCTCCTTTTCCGGATCATAATATCTTGGCTTATAGTTGAAAACCCTGTGCTCCTGCGAGCCGAAAAATCCGAAATTAATTCCCATAATCATCAATTTTAGCAGGAGTCATATAATATGCGACTCCGCTTTCAGTGCAAAATACAAATTTATTATATTTACATAAATTTTCAAAAAATATGGATATCAGAGTAGGCAACGGATACGACGTCCACGCCCTGGCAGAGGGGCTTCCGCTATGGCTCGGAGGCGTCAGGATAGAAAGTGAAAACGGCTGTGTGGCGCATTCTGACGGAGATGTCGCCATACATGCGCTGTGCGACGCCCTCCTCGGAGCATTGGCACTCGGAGACATCGGGAAACATTTTCCGGACACTTCGGCCGAATTCAAGGGAATCGACAGCAAGATATTGCTGAAACGCACTACGGATCTCGTTCATGAGAAAGGATACCGCATCGGCAATGCCGACATCACGATAGCGATGCAGCGACCCAGGCTCGCTCCGTACATAATGTCCATGCGCGAAACACTTGCGGGAGTCATGGAAATCCCGGTGTCGGCCGTATCTGTCAAGGCCACCACAACGGAAAGGCTCGGATTCGTAGGAAGGGGTGAAGGCTGCGAAGCATACGCCACGGTACTGGTCAAAAGCGAAAATGAGAGTTTTTTTGAAAAATAACGCAACATCTTATTGCATTTTCAAAAAACCTTCGTACATTTGCAGTCCCAAATCAAAGGGGCACATTGAGATATGGTGTAATGGTAGCACTACAGATTCTGGCTCTGTCAGTGAGGGTTCGAGTCCTTCTATCTCAACA
>CALUQM010000058.1 GCA_944322925.1 uncultured Bacteroidales bacterium | reverse complement strand
AGTGGTTGGACTTCAAGGATTTGCGTTCATTTGCCAAATTGTTTGGCGGTGCGGACGGGACTCGAACCCGCGACCCCCGGCGTGACAGGCCGGTATTCTAACCAGCTGAACTACCGCACCAATTTTAAAGAACTTCTGTTCAGCGTTGAGGTGTTTTCCTCGAATGCGGATGCAAAGATACGCAAATTTTCCTATGCTCCAAATTTTTTTTGGAAAATATTGTTAAAAATGTTTCAGCCGCAGATACAATAAAAGGCCTGTCCGAATCCGGGCAGGCCTTTTATTATGCTATGCAGATGTTATTCGATATTGATAACGCGTTTGCTGTCAGCTGCAGCGGTCTTTTCGACCTTTGGTATTATCACATTGAGCACACCGTTTTCCACTTTGGCGCTGATCTTGTCTCTTTCAACATCGTCAGGCAGGATCATTGTCTGCTGGAATTTGCTGTAAGAAAATTCGCGACGGAGATAATGTCCGTTCTTGCGGTTTTCTTCTTTTTCGTCGGTTTTCTTTTCCATCTCTATGGCGAGGTTGCCGTTTTCATCGATATGCACCTTGAAGTCATCCTTCTTCATGCCCGGTGCGGCAACTTCGATTTCATAGTTGTGCTCATTTTCTAATACGTTGATTGCAGGAGCAGTCGCATTAGTCTTTATCATCCAGTCATTATCAAAGAAATCATTGAAAATGTCCGGCAGCCAATTCTGAGTTCTTCTAACAGGTACCATAATTAATATCTCCTATAATTTTAAATTGTTCTAAATATAAACCTTTGGGCCTTAGCCCTTTGTGCTTTATCAAAGTACGACTGGGAAAATATCAATTGCCGTGCCGTTGCCGAAATCCGCCTTAAAATGCCGGGAAACGGAAAATCTGTCACTCCAGTTTGCCAAATTGTCCGGACCGGAGTGCCATAATGTCTGAAAAACACTATATTTGAAGTCGAATTCAAGAGAGAACATGAGCGAAGAAGGAAACATACTGATAAAAGGAGCCAAAGTCAATAACCTGAAGAATATTACAGTCGGGATTCCGAGGGGCAGGTTCGTAGTCATTACTGGAATATCAGGCTCCGGCAAATCATCGCTGGCATTCGATACCTTGTTTGCCGAAGGCCAGAGACGTTTTGCGGAAAGCCTTTCCTCCTATGCCCGCCAGTTTCTCGGAAGGATGGTGAAACCGGATGTCGAGCTGATAGAAGGGATACCGCCCGCAATAGCGATAGAGCAGAAAGTCAATACCAGGAATCCCCGCTCAACGGTTGCCACAAGTACCGAAATCTACGATTATCTCAGAATCATATTTGCGAGAATAGGAAGGACTTATTCTCCCGTGTCGGGTCAGGAAGTCAGATGCCATACGGCCAACGATGTCCTGGAATACATACGCACTTCCGGGGCTTCCGCAGTGTATATCCTGTCTGACCTGAACTGGACGGGACGGCAGGACAAGGTGGAACTGATGCTTGCCCTGAAAGAGGAAGGCTATTCGAGGTTCTATTCTTCGGGCAATATTGTCAGAATAGAGGAAATGATGCAGAAGGCCGAAAGCGGAGACTATCCGGACGAACTGTATCTTCTTGTCGACAGACTGAAATTCCCTTCGGACAGAGAGATGACGGACATGGAAAGGGAAGATCTGGACGCAAGGCTCAATTCGTCGGTCAGGACAGCTTTCGACAAGGGGGAGGGAACCATATACATCAAGGCCGGAGATGCCCCCCTGCGCCAGTTCATAAACAGATTCGAGGCTGACGGAATGACTTTCCAGGAGCCCGATGAATATATGTTCAGTTTCAACAGCCCTCTCGGAGCCTGTCCGGATTGCGGAGGACTCGGGCAGATAATAGGCATAAGCGAAGACCTTGTTGTACCGGACAAGAGCAAGAGCATCTACGACGGTGCGATAGCGTGCTGGCGTGGTGAGAAAATGAGCTGGTTCAAGGACCAGCTTGTCAGGAATGCCATGGATCAAGATCTTTCCGTGTTCGAGCCGTACTGCAATCTGTCCGCCAGGGAAAAGGACCTTGTCTGGAACGGGTACAAGGCTGAAACCGAAGAAAAATCCATTATCGGACTGAACGAATTTTTCAGGTGGGTCGAATCCAACAAATACAAGATCCAGTACAAATACATGCTGAGCCGCTATTCCGGGAGGACAGTATGCCGGACATGCGGGGGCAGCCGCCTTAGGAAAGATGCCCTGTACGTGAAGGTCGGAGGAAAGAATATCCATGAACTGCTGACCATGAATGTCGGGACTCTGTACGACTTTCTCGACAATCTGCAGCTGACCGAATACGAAATGAGCATTGCATCCAGGGCGATAGATGAAATCAAGACAAGGCTTCAGTACATAAAGGATGTAGGACTGTCGTATCTGACCCTGAACAGGGCATCGAATACGTTATCCGGAGGCGAAAGCCAGCGAATCAACCTTGTTACCGCACTCGGTAGCTCGCTTGTCGGATCGCTGTATATCCTGGATGAACCGAGCATCGGACTGCATCCTCGTGATACCGCGAGACTCATATCCGTTCTGAAACGGTTGAGGGATATCGGAAATACTGTAGTCGTTGTCGAACATGACGAGGAGATAATGCGGGCTGCAGACCTGCTGATAGATATCGGGCCGGAAGCAGGCGTCAACGGGGGCGAGATAGTGTTCAAAGGCCGGCTGGACCAGAATATCGCGCAGAGCGACATAGACCGGTCCCTCACTCTTCAGTATCTCTCCGGACAGCGCAGCCGCTATGTCAGGGAAAAGCGTACCGCGGCATATTCGATCAAGGTCGAAGGCGCCATGGAGCACAATCTCAAGGGCATCGATGTCAGTTTCCCGCTCGGAGTCCTTACTGTCGTTACGGGTGTCAGCGGCAGCGGCAAGTCTTCGCTGGTAGGCGATATCCTTTATCCGGCGCTGTTCCGTCATATAAACCATACGGGAGCCCTGCCAGGTACTTTCCGCCGTCTTTCTGGCAATCTTGACAGAATAACCCAGGTCGAGTATGTCGACCAGAATCCGATAGGCAAAAGTTCGCGGTCGAATGCCGTGACATACCTGAAGGTTTATGACGATATAAGGAAACTTCTGGCCGAACAGCCGTACGCCAGGATCAACGGTTATACTCCGTCGCATTTTTCTTTCAATATGGACGGAGGCAGGTGCCCCGAATGCCAGGGGGAGGGTTTCGTGAAAATAGAGATGCAGTTTATGGCTGACGTGACTATGGTATGCGAAGCCTGCGGCGGAAAAAGATTCAAGCCGGATATACTCGAAGTCAGGTATAAAGGCAAGAATATCGATGACATTCTCAACATGAGCGTTGAAGAAGCCGTGGAATTCTTTTCATCCCAGCCGGAGCCCCAGGTCAGGAAAATCGCCGAACGTCTCCAGCCTCTGGTAGACGTAGGCCTGTCATATATAAAACTCGGGCAAAGCAGCAGCACGCTCAGCGGGGGAGAGAGCCAGAGAATCAAGCTGGCCTATTTCCTGTCGATGAACGACAGTCAGTCCAAGTCGAGGAACCAGCATATAATGTTCATATTCGACGAACCTACGACCGGCCTGCATTTCCACGATGTGGCCAAACTCCTGAAATCTTTTGATGCCCTACTGTCGAAAGGGCATTCCATCGTGGTGGTCGAGCATAATCCCGATGTCATCAAGGCCGCGGACTGGATTATCGATTTGGGCCCCGAGGCCGGAGACGGAGGCGGCGAGATTGTCTTCGAGGGTACTCCGGAGCAGCTTGTCAGGGAAGGCAGAACCTATACTGCAAAATATCTAAAATAATCGGATATGTACACTTTATTGATCTGTATCGCGTCATTTGCGCTTAGAATAATTGCCTTGTGGAACAGGAAAATCCGGTTTTTTGTCCGTGGGAGGAAACATCTTTTCGCCAGGCTCCGGGAAGCCGTCAAGGATCAGGATGGAATAATATGGTTCCATGTCGCATCGATGGGGGAATTCGAGGATGCCCGGCCCGTGATAGAAGCCGTAAGAAAAAAAGACCCGCACTGCAAGATATTGCTTACATTCTTTTCTCCGTCCGGTTTCGAGCACAGGAAGGACTGGAAAACCGCAGACTGGGTATTCTATCTTCCGATGGATACCTGTTTCAATGCAAGAAAATTCGTGGAAATCGTGCGTCCTTCCAAGGCCGTATTCACTATCGGGGAATTCTGGTTCAATTATCTTGACCAGCTGAAAAAGCATAATGTAGACACCTACATCATGTCGGTCCTTCTTTCAAAGGATTCCCCGTACACCAAATGGTACGGCTGGAAATACCGTAAGGTTCTCCGGACAGTGTACAAATGCGTAATGGTCAAGAATCTGGAGACGAAGGCAGCCCTTGAGCGGATAGGTTGCACCAATGTCGTCGTGACCGGAGACGCAAGGTTCGACAGAGTGAGCGCCATCGCTGCCGAGGACTGGCATGACAGAATAGTGGAAGCATGGACCTGCGGGGAAAAAGCGGCGGTGGCTGGAAGCACGAGTCCTAAAGATGACGAACTGTTCATTTCGCTGACCAGACATTATCCGGAAGAGAAATTCATGTTTGTTCCGCATGAACTCGATGAAGGTCCGATACGGCATATACTTCATTCAGTTTCAGGCAAGGCGATACTGTACAGCGATGTCGAATACGTCTTTTCTTCCGGTATTCCGGCAAAGGTCAGGGATCAGGTCCTTCAGTCGCTGAAAGAGGCCAATGTGCTTGTCGTAAATAAAATAGGCATGCTCTCGCGTCTATACAGATACGGCTGGTGCGCTCTTGTGGGTGGCGGATTCATAAATCTGCCGCACAGTGTCATGGAGGCTGCTGTCTACGGCATACCTGTATCGATGGGGCCGCAGTACCATAAGAACAGCCAGTTTACGGATCTTATGAAACTCGGTGCAGCGACGCCGGTCGGGACCGAGGCCGATATTCTCGCGTGGTTCGAAAAATATCATGGCAATACTGCTTTATTGGCTGAAACTGCAGAGATTATGGAGAAGTATTGCCATGATAATGCAGGAGCGACAGGGAGAATACTCTCCATTATCGGCTTCTGACATATCCGTCAGTCTACGACTATCATTATCAGCTCCGCCTGGTTGATCGGCTCTCCGGTTTCCATGTACAGGAGTCCGCTTCCGCGCGATTTGGCAAACAGAGTGACTGATTTCCCGTCATCGGATACGGCATAGTCATATATTCCTCTGGCTTTGTCGTATTCGAGTTCTTCGATACCTATGTCGAAAGGAGTTTTAGGCGGAGAAAAGTCGCAGGAGACGGTAACGGTGTCCCCGACCTTGCACCTGATGAAGTTCCCGGGAGTTATCCTCATGTAACAGTCGCCGTATTCCGCCAGCCCCGACTTGTCTATCCTCCACTGCGCACCGTCAAGGCCGCTGCCGGTCGGAATGACGGTAATCCTGTATTCGCAATTCCTGCAGATGTCGAAATTCGAAGGGCTTTCTCCGGGATAAAGCCGGTAAATGAGATATTCACCCGGCAGAGAGTAATGTGAGGACGACATGTATTCCGAACGGATTTCTATATACGAACAGAATTCTCCGCGGAAGTCGTTGTCCGCGAAAACCTTGAATTTTTCATCGGTGTTTCCCGGCAGCAGTTCCCCCTGCATGTTTTCCAGCATGTAGAGACTGATTTCCCCGCTTTTCCCGTCATTCATGCTTGTATTCAGGATGTCGGTCTCGTAATCATACCTGTTGAAACCCGAAGGGAAAAAGCCGAAAGGGTCCGATATGTGGTTTCCAGCGAAGGGGGTTATGGATTTCGGACACCTTCCGACCATGACGTTTCTTATACTGTATTCTACATCCTTGTCCAGCCGGCTCCTGTCGACACTGATACATATCCTGGCCATGAGACGCACCAGCGGAACCGCAATTTCCTCCCTGTCTATTACTATGTTTTCGACATATCCGCTCATCGGCATTCCTATGGAGTAGTCGTCCGGGTAGGCGATGTGGTACCTGCAGGCTTTCAGCTGCGACAGCGAGGATATCTCTATCTGGTAGCCGAAATTCGCACATACATAAATCGAGTATGCCGCATTCCTCAGCAGCTCTACCGTATGGAAATTTCCCCTGCCGTCTCTGCCGATCATATCTCCCGAAATGTAGTCCCTGTATTCGAGCATGCCGTGCGAATTGAATATGAAGATATTTATGTCGGATATTTTCGTCTCATCCGGATCCATGGCCTTGACCCGTACTCCGATACCTCCGAACCGGATTTTCGTGTCGGCAAATGCCTCTTCATGTACATTTTCCTCCTCTTCCACGATACAGGATACCGCCAGCAGCAAAGGAACCGCCGTCAGAAGGCGTAGGATATGCTTCAGGATACTGTTCATCTTCCGGTCATGATTTAGAATTCCACGTCTGAACTTTCCTTTATCTCCCACGGTTCTATCTCTGCACCGATGCTGACATGTTCCGCAGATACGGGAAGAAGCGGATTGTCTGTGCCTGCCCGTCTGATCGTGATGTCGAGGATGTATCTGCTGCCGCGTCCTATGCCTGAAACGCCGGAAACAGGTCCGAAATCCCCAGTATTGATATTCAGCGGGTAATAGCATCTGCTGCCTTCAATCTCTCCCGCTATTACAAGTCTTGTGACCGGTGTCCCGGCTGAATCACCGCGGCCTGCATTCGGGTAGCAATAGAGTCTGATATCCGGATATACCGTCTCATTCCCAATTTCGCACCCGAAGTCGGCATAAACCATTTCGGGATACAGGAACCCGGTATCCGACTCAGTGTGGCTGCCGTCCGTGTTCACGGGAGACAGAGGTCCGGCATCGTCCGTGTCTATTATCCTTGCAAGGGAATTTACGTTGGTAAGATATGCACAGGCATTCTTCAGTACGGCATGGCTGTATGGCCTGCCGCTGAAGTCGCATCTTATCGATCTGATCGTGATTTCGGACATGACAGGATATACCGGAACCTCCACCGTGCCGTTGTCTTCCGCCCTGAAACGCACCGTACCGCTCATTACCGGCGCGCCGCTGCTTTCCGATCCGAGTTCCGAATAAAGTCCTGTCAAGGCCTCGTATGAGGATATGCTGCTCCAGTCGTATGATTCGTGCTGCGGATTGGCGATAACGACTGCTATTTTGTCTCCTTTCCTCGATGCCGCGGCAACGGTATTGTCATTGCCGGCAGTCGTCCTCTGGTAGGAGTCTATCCTTTTCAGGGCATCGTCGTTGAATATGAACACATCGGTCAGCATCGGACCTTCCGCTCCCGAAACATGAAATCCTGCTGTTTTCAGTATGATTCCGGCATTCTCTCCGACCTGGTCTGCAGAATGTCCCGCAGCGCATGAAATAAAGGCCGGAAAAAGCAAAAGCAAGGCGAATGCCGAATGGCGAGTGAATGATATTGATGAAGTCCGGCCTTTATCCGTGTGTCCGTATGATGTTCTGCGCTGCATGTCATTTCCGTTTTGACGCAAAACTATATCATACGTTTCTGCCGGAGTGTCAGAAATAGAAAAACCATAACCTGTTTTTCTGATTTTAGCGATTTTTTCCATTTCTTGCAGTTTTCGCAGCCCGAACCGGCACTTTGTGAAAAATATTGTTTACATTTGATAACAGCAGACAAATTGAATTATGACAGTTCTACGACATTTAAGAAGGATCATTTCTCCGCGAACGCATTTCCAGCCTATATTTTCCCAGCAGGCTGCCTATATCAGGCAGGCATCGGGAGCCCTCCTGCAGATGATGAAGACAGACGATATCGATGAACGCAAGCGTCTTGAGAAGGAAGTCAAGATGTGCGAGATACAGGGCGACGCGATGCTTACGGAATTTTACGAACAACTCAACGACAAGTTCTTTTCGAGCCTTCACAGTTCCGATCTTCAGACCGTGGCCATGAATATCGACAATATCCTCGACAATATCAATGATTCCGCTAAATCCATTCTGAGGTACATGCCGCAGAAAATACATGTCCAGCTGGTCGAAATGGCTGAATATATCTGCGCCGAGGCCGATGCCCTGACTCTTATCGTCACGGGCATGGACAGCATGAAGAAGAAGTTTTCGGAGATGACCATCCAGTGCGACAGGATCACCGAGCTCGAACATGCTGCCGACGAGACCTACGAGGAATATATCGGCTACATCTTCCAGAACGAGACGGATGCGATAGAGCTGATGAAGCACAAGAACATAGCTGAAATGCTTGAAAATACGACAGATACGGCAAAAGCCTTCTCCGATCACATAAGAAAACTCCTCCTCCGTTATGTCGTGGAAAAATGATGATTTCCTTATGATACCATAAGAGGGTGGCCAAATTTCCTTTTTGGCCACCCTCTCTTTATCTTCAGCCTGAAATCAGGCACCGAAGTTATCGTACAGAATATTCTCAGGCGGAACGCCGAGGCTGTCGAGAAGGTTTACGACAGATGACGACATCATTGGAGGTCCGCACATCAGGTAAAGCGCATCTTCCGGGTTCTCGTGGTTCTTGAGGTAAGTCTCGTAGAGAACATTGTGAACGAAACCTGCCGTATATGCCACCCCTGCGGCATCTGCAGCCGGGTCCGGACGGTCGAGTGCAAGATGGAACTTGAAGTTAGGGAACTCTTTTTCGAGGGCATGGTAGTCGTCGAGATAGAAGGCCTCCTTCAGGCTGCGTGCACCGTAGAAGAAGTTGACTTTCCTTGTCGTTTTCTCTGTTTTGAACAGGTGCATGATGTGGCTTCTCATAGGT
>CALUQM010000057.1 GCA_944322925.1 uncultured Bacteroidales bacterium | reverse complement strand
ATATCAGACGGGGAACTGGTTGTAAAAACAAATTCCGAGGGATATTATGAAATGTTTTCTGAAAAACCTTGCGGTTATGTTTTTATGACCATACCCGGAGGATATGAAGTTGAAACCGATGGCTTGATTCCACGTTTTTTCGGGTATACTACATATTGTGATTTGGATGTGATTAATTTTCAGCTTAAAAAAAGGAGAAATGATAATTTCACTCTCTTTATTTCAGCGGACACTCATCTTCGCGGCGACCCGGAAGAACTTGATTTGCCGCAATTCAGAAAGTGGTATCTGCCGGATATTTCGAAAGAAATAGAACGTGTGAAAGGACCTGTCTATTCATTGCATCTTGGTGATATGACTACTGATATAATGTGGCATAAGAATGATTTTGCATTGCGCAAGTATCTGGATGTTATGAAGACATACCCGTCGCCGATTTTTCATTTACCCGGCAATCATGACAATGAACGGTCTATCGACTATTCTGTTCCAGATGCACAGTGGGACAGTATTGCGCAGCGTCCATACAGGCAAATTATCGGGCCTAATTATTACTCTTTTAATATAGGTAAGGTTCATTTTGTGATGCTCGACAATATTATTGTTAGGAAAGGACAGTTAAATAAAGGAAAAGTTTCCTCACGCAACGATTTCATGCTTGACGACAGGCAATTGCGGTGGTTTGAAAGAGATTTGGAAACAGTGGAAACCAGTACTCCGCTTGTTGTGTGCATGCACGTGCCGGTCTCTGATTGGAATAAAATTGATGATAGTCAGAAAATCTTATATAATCAAATAATGCTTTTGGTGAGGCGTTTTAATGATGTACGATTGTTGGCAGGACATAGTCACAGGTTTATAAATATTGCATTGACAGATAACGTATTTCAGCAGACATTGCCGTCTGTTTCCGCCGTGTCATGGAAAATTAACGAGCCGGATAGTCGACTACTGTGTACTGATGGAACTCCAGGCGGATATATGATTATGCGCTATGGCGGCAATAAGGCAAGTTGGCTGTTTAAGCCTAACGGTTATGATGCGAATAGGAATCAGTTCAGGGTTTATGATTTAAACCAGGTTCCGGAAGAGTTTGGTGGACAGCCAGGAAAAAATTTATGTCTTGTTAATGTTTATAACTGGGATGAAAACTGGAAAATAAATGCAAAAGAACAGGGAAAAGAATTGGATGTTAGGCAGGTTGTGGCTAAGGATCCTCTTTTTATTCTGATTCGGAAAGATGTTTTACCTACTCGTCCGGAATCATTCCGGGCTGTTGCCAATACTCATATGTTTATTGTGGAGACGTCTAGTCCTGATATGCCTGTAAAGATTACGGTGACAGATCGTTTCGGACATAAATATCGCCAGATAATTGAGCGTCCGAAAAAATTTGACTGGCGCATGGAATGATATTACAATTATGACGGTATAGTATTGAAATAAGGAAAATCATAAAAATTGTATAAATGAAAAGGTTTAAAGGTTTGATTGTCGCTCCTTTCACCGGCTTTACATGTGACAGGGAAGTTGATTTGAGTGTAGTGGAGCGTCAGCAGAAATTCTATAAGGATAGCGGAATTTCGGGAGCTTTTGTTTGTGGCACCACAGGAGAGGGATCTGCTTTGACCGTAGAGGAGAAAAAGCTTCTTTATGCGGAATGGGCAAAGTACAAGGATGAAAAATTTACCGTTATTGCATTCCTGGGAGGGACAAGCCTTCCTGAATGCAAGGAACTTGCGCTATCTGCAAGGGAGTGCGGACTTGATGCAGTGGCAATTACCGCTCCTTATTATCAGAAGCCGGCAAATGTTGATGATCTTTGCGCTTTTTGCCGTGAAGTGGCTTCCGTTGTCCCGGACATGCCGTTTTTCTATTATCACATTCCGAGTCTCAACGGGGTGCATTTTCCCATGTACGACCTATTGCGCAAAATGGATCAGGTAATACCGAATCTTGCAGGCATCAAGTATACTTATGAAAACATGATGGATTACCAGCAGTGCCTGAATTTCAAAGACAGAAAGTACAACATCATGTGGGGACGCGATGAAATGCTGCTTTCGGCATTGGCTGTAGGGGCGGACGCCTTTGTGGGAAGCACGTATGGCTACAATGCACCGATTTACAATGAAATAATCCGTTTGTTCAACGAAGGAAATATCAAGGCCGCAGCAGAAGTCCAGTTGACTGCAGTCGAGCTTATCTCTTTGCTGAACAAATACGGAAACGGGTGCGGCAAGGCTTTCATGAAGGCTGCCGGCCTGGATCTCGGCCCGTGCCGTCTGCCTTTACATACTCTTTCGGAAGAAGCTTATAAAAGTCTTCTTGCAGACTTGAGCAATACGCCGTTCGAAAAATATAAAAACAAATTTCAGCTTTTATAAAAGTCTTGGATAATGTAAAATGAATAAGATAATCATAATATTGCTTTTGTTGCACATAGCTATGATAAATTGCTTTGGGCAAAGTGTTTACACTGAGGTTCTATATAAGCAAGGAGCGGGAGGCGTTCATACATACAGGATACCGGCAATCATTAAAACACTCAAAGGGACATTATTGGTTTTTGCAGAAGCGAGAAATAACAGCCGGAATGATACAGGTGATATAGACTTGGTTTTACGGCGTTCTGAAGATAAAGGCAAGACTTGGAGTGAAGTTATTACTGTGTGGGATGATGAAGGGAATGTCTGTGGAAATCCATGCCCTGTCGTGGATGTGGAGACAGGGCGTATTGTTTTGTTAATGACATGGAATAATGGAGATGATACAGAGGCAATGATTAAAGCCAGATTATCAAAAGACACACGTAGAATTTTTATGACGATGTCAGATGATGACGGAATAACATGGACTGAGCCTGAAGAAATAACTGATGATGTAAAAAAGGAAGAATGGACCTGGTATGCGACCGGACCCTGTCATGGAATACAAATTTCACATAACAAGCATAAAGGCAGACTAATTATTCCTTGTAATCATGGAATTTACGGTAAACATACAGTGTCGCACGTGATTATATCTGATGATGGCGGTCTCAACTGGAAGATAGGAGGTATACCTGATGGACCAGGCAATGAAAGTACAGTTACAGAACTGAAGAATGGCGATATTTTGCTTAATATGAGAGGAGTAAAAGAATTGAGAGATCAGACGAAACCTTTCAGATTAAGGGCTGTTAGCAAGGATGGCGGGCTGTCATTTGTTGATTATGGTATGGATGAAGGTTTAATAGAACCAGTATGCAGTGGTAGTATAATCAATTATAGAAAAAAGGGAAAATTGACAGAAACTTTACTGTTTTCAAATCCAAACAGTGAAACGGACAGGATAGAAATGACAATTAAAAAAAGTGATGATTCCGGAAAAACATGGGAACCGTTGTTAAAGCTAAGTGATTATCCTGCCGCTTATTCAGATCTTGCCATTCTTGATAATGGCGATGTTGCCATAGTTTATGAAACAGGTGAGAAATTCAGATATGCATCAATTGTCATATCAGTAATTCCTGCAGACATGTTTGTTAGGTAGTATATGTAAATTTTAGAGTGTCTTATGAAATCACATAATATATTTTGTGCGAGTTTATTTATTTTGTCGTCATGCGGCACAGAAAATTTAGAAAAGCCCAATATTGTATTGATTCTTGCTGATGATCTTGGATATAGTGATCTTGGTTGTTATGGAGGAGAAATCATGACTCCGACATTGGATTCTTTGGCTGCGTCAGGATTGAGATATTCTCAATTTTACAATGCGGCAAGGAGCTGCCCCTCCAGAGCGTCATTATTAACAGGCTTGTATCCGCATCAGGCAGGTATTGGACATATGACAGATGATTTGGGCTACGACTCATACAAGGGAAGTTTGTCAAACAATTGCATGACAATAGCTGAAGTCTTGGACAATGCAGGATATCAAACAGCAATGGTTGGTAAATGGCATGTATCATCGAATATATCGGCAAATGGAGACACGGCGCAGTGGCCTCTTCAGCGTGGATTTGATAAATTTTACGGTACTTTGGGCGGGCATTGCAGTTTTTGGGATCCCAAGGCATTATATGAAGGGAATAACCCTATAAAAGCAAGTGGAGATTATTATTATACAGAGGCAATATCAGATAAGGCGGTACAGTATATACAGGAAATGAGTGAGGACGAATCACCTTTTTTCCTTTATGTCGCTTATACTGCGCCACATTATCCTATTCAGGCGAGGAGTGAGTTTATTGATAAGTATATGTCCACGTATTCAGTAGGATGGGATTCATTAAGATTTGCTCGTTTTAACAAGATGAAAGAATTAGGTATAATTTCTTCTGATACTATATTACCTGAAAAGGATGAACAATGCTATGATTGGTCTACGGAGCAATATAAAGAATGGCAGCAGCTTAGGATGTCAGTATACGCAGCCATGGTTGAGCAAATGGATTGCGGGATACAAAAAATAATGAATGTTTTAAGACAAAAAGGCATGCTGGATAATACCCTGATTGTATTCCTGTCAGATAATGGCGCGTCAAATGAGGGTCATTTGTATAATACTGTAGAAAGGACGGGAGCAAGATGGAAGGACAGTATGATACCGGATACAACCAGAGACGGACGTAAGGTAAAACCGGGAGATTTTCCAGGTGTTTCTGTCGGAGCAGATGATACTTATGGGAGCTATGGATCACAGTGGGCTCATCTCTCAAATACTCCATTCAGAAGATATAAGAGTTGGGCACATGAAGGGGGAATTAGCTGTCCTCTGATAATTGCATGGGGGGATAATATTAAGGACAAGGGTAAAATACATCGTGGTACTTATTGTATTATGGATTTGATGCCGACTTTTATAGAAATATCAGGCTCAAAATATCCAGAACGATATCATGACATGGATATAATTCCTTTGGAAGGAACCAGTATGCTACAAAGTATAACAGATAACAATTATTTAGAAAAATCCAGAACATTATTCTGGGAACATGAAGGGAATAGAGCCGTTAGATCTGGAAAATGGAAATTAGTGTCGGAGTATCCGGGAAGTTGGAGTAAAATAAGGACCTATTCTAAAAACGGGCAATGGGAACTGTACGATATGAGTGTGGACAGGACAGAAACAACCGATCTTTCACAAATGTATCCAGAAGTAGTTGACAGCCTTATGTCGGAATGGGAAAATTGGGCCGACAGGATATCAGTCAGGCCGTGGAGTGAATTAGAAGAGTAAATACTAATTCTTCAATAGTTAAATGAGGACAAGAAAAGAATTGAAAGGCAATTGGGCCACATTACTTCTGGCAACTGACAAGGTAGGCAATCTGGACATACCGCGCATGGAAGAGGAGATAGATGTCTTGATAGCATCCTCCCCGAACGGCATATATTCCAATGGAACGGCGGGCGAGTTCTATACCCAGGACAGGGACGAATATGTCAGGATAAGCGGGATTCTGGCTGGAAAATGCAAGGCGGCCGGCGTCGATTTCCAGATCGGCGCCAGCCATCCCTGCGCACAGGAATCGTTGTGGCGGCTGAATGCTGTCAAGGATTTGAGACCTTTTGCCGTTCAGGTCATTCTTCCGGACTGGTTCCCGGTAGATGACAGGGCGGCGATTTCCTTTATGAAGAAAATGGCGGAAGAGGCCGGTGACATACCGCTTGTATTATATAATCCTCCTCATGCGAAAAAAGTGCTGGGCCCCGAAAAGTGGCAGCTTATCAGGAAAGAAGTGCCGTCCCTTATAGGAGTCAAGGTGTTCGATGATAATTGTTCTCCGGACTGGTATGAGCGTATGAGGCGTAATTCTGAGGGTATTGCCGTGTTTGTGCCAGGACATCATCTTGCCACTGGGTATATGAATGGTGCTTCTGGAGCCTATTCCAATGTCGCCTGCCTGAATCCGTTTGCTGCCCAGAAATGGTATGACCTGATGACCGCCGACCTTGATTCCGCGTTGGAACTGGAATCCAGAATTAATGTCTTCATGAAAAAATGCATCGACCCGTTTATCGCGGAGATGCATTATCCCAATCATGCCTGCGACCGTTTCATGGCGTTGGTCGGAGGCTGGGCTGATGTTGGCGCTGATTTGAGATGGCCGTATTCTTCCATTCCTGAAGGTTACGTGTCTCAGGTCCGTAAGGAAGTAGAAAATATTATTCCGGAGTTTTTAATGAAATGAAAAAAATGAAATTTAAAACAATATTGGCGATATCCTTTATATTAATGTCGTATTTATGCTCTGCTCAGGGTTATATTGAAATAAAGAAAGTTCTTTTCAAAAAAGGTGATTCCGGCGTAGATACTTATCGTATACCTGCACTTGTACAGACAAATAAAGGTACAATAATAGCTTTTGCCGAGGCGAGAAAGAACAGTCGAAGTGATACAGGTGACATAGATTTGGTGGCCAAACGCTCCGAAGATGGAGGCAGAACTTGGAGCGAAATGATTACAGTGTGGGACGACGGGAACAATGTCTGCGGCAATCCTTGTCCAGTGGTTGACAGAAAAACTGGCCGGATAGTACTACTTTCGACTTGGAATGACGGACGGGACCATGAAAAGGACATACATGCAAGAAAATCTATCGATACTAGACGAGTTTTTGTAATATACTCAGAAGATGATGGTAAGACATGGTCTGCTCCCAAAGAGATTACGTCTTCTGCCAAGCTTCCCGAATGGACATGGTATGCGACTGGACCTTGCCATGCACTGCAGCTTCAGAAAGGCAAAAATCAGGGGCGTATAGTCGTTCCATGCAACCATGGTGTGTATTTGGAAGGGAATCGTGCCGGAGGGCACGAAGGCCCAGGAGGAACAGAGTCACATGTGATTCTTTCAGATGACGGTGGTATGACATGGAGAATTGGAGGATCTCCCGAAGTCGGGAATGAATGTACTATAGCAGAAATCAAAAAAGGTGGACTGATTCTGAATATGCGCGGCCCGAGAGCGGAGGACAGGGTGCAGAAAGGAGCAGCCAGACTTGTCTCTATAAGTTATGATGGAGGAGAGACATTTGGAAAAGCTTTTTCTGAAAAAGGTTTGATTGAACCAGTCTGCAACGCAAGCATAATCAATTATACTCGTAAAGGACGACTGACGGAAACACTGTTGTTTTCCAACCCTGACCATATGACAAAGAGAAAGAATATGACAATCAAGCAGAGTGACGATTCGGGGAGAACATGGAGAACGGCCTTAAGGTTGAGTGATCTTCCTGCAGCATATTCTGATTTGCTTATACTGGATAATGGCGATGTTGCAATTTTTTATGAAACAGGTAAGGATAACTGCTACGAGACAATGACTTTTTCAATAATATCTTCTGAATGTTTTAATAATTTGAATCAGTAGTTGAAAATAAGATATAAAAAAGCGATGGCAACCTTACCCATCGTATGAATAAGGAGACCGCAAGTAGAGCGGCACTTACTAGCTCTTTGAATATCAGTTTTTTCGTTCAGCCAACTGAAGAGAGCCTCAATGGGTTCCCTGACAGAAGAAACGGCTTGAGAATAAAGGTCATCAGCGGCCTTGCTCCTCTGTCTTTCTTCCTCGGAAGCCCCTTTGATGGACTTGACAGGAGCGTATAGTTCATTGGCCTTATCACTTCTCTCCTGCTCCCAGTAGTCACTGCTTCGGTATATCTTGTCAGCGAAGATCTTCTTGTTGAAAAGATCCGGCATGCATTCGCTCTGGAATACCTTCAGGTCATTCTCGGATGCAGGGGACAACGCTATCTGGCGCGGATGAGGAAGATGTCCTTTCCTGCGATAGCCTACCATGTGAAGCTTAAGTCCATGATAGTACAGGTTCTTGGTGGAACAGTATCCCTTGTCAGCGATATCTCTGGCGACCTTGCCTGTACGGTTTCTTCCGCAGCATGTGATTATCGGCATCGAGTCAACAATGACGGTATCCTCCTGACAGTCAGAAGGCTTGAACATGCTCAACAACTGCGAGGACAGTTCCGTAACAGCACCGGCCATCCTGTTGAGACGGTAATTGAATGTCTGATAGGACACCAGCTTTGGGAACCAGTCGCGCAAGTACTCTTTAGCGAAGTTGTGAATATCCTTGATGAGGGTGTACTTCTGCTCATGACCGACAAAGAAATAAATCGTAAGAATTTCCTCGTCGGAGAACAATGGTATCGAATTATTGCTGTATCTTTGGCAATGGTATTTGAGACTCTGTTCGTACATATCGCAGATATACATATAGATTTTTATCAGTCTATACTCTTTGTCCTTGGGAATCATAACAAGCAAAAAATAGGGGTATTTTTTACTTTCAAGTTACTGATTTCCAGGGACTTTTACAAGTATTTCATACTTGATTTTCAATTATTTACAACTAATTTTGAGGCATATATGACCTCGGTTAAACTTATAAATCACAGCAGTTCAACTGCTGATTGGAATAATTAGTCAACTCGAGAATCGTATTTCTGCTTAACCCTAAAGCTAATAACGATAGATGAGTTTTTTTGAGATACACCGAACTCCTATTTTTGTAGACGGGGTCTGTCGGGGCTCAAAATGGCTGTTTTTGCCTTTTCCTCTCTGTTCAGAGAGAGTCGATGGAAAAACGTTAAATCTTTGATTTTTCGTATAAAAACAAGAAAATTTTTGAGGAGTCTACCTTTTAAGCTGTTAACTATTGATCATCAATGTGCTTATTCCGGGCGATAGTCGGCCACCGATTCCGGTGATACTCGGCCACCTGAGTTAGAGTTGCAAAGATATCAAT
>CALUQM010000056.1 GCA_944322925.1 uncultured Bacteroidales bacterium | reverse complement strand
AATTGTGTGTGATTATCAGTAATTTGCAATTTTATGATATTTCTTGAATGTATAGGTTCGAGAGCCTGTCTCTCCGCATGAAAAGCTTGAACTCAAAGAGTTCAGGCTTTTCTGCTTTCAGAAAGGAATGAGCTTGCTCAGATTTCTTTCTGAAAGCAGAATAAGCCGTCGTCAGCGCAGCTGGCAAGCTTTTCATGCAAGGGCCCATGCGGCAAGCAGAAAGGGAATGCGCAGCGCAGCTGCAAGCTTATTCCTCCTCACTCCCCTGCTCAATCCAACCGCCGCCAAGAGCCTTGTAAAGATCCACCAGAACCTTGTACTCCTCCATAATCGCATTACTCAGCTCGACCTGCGAACTGAAATACGCCCTCTGGGCATCGAGCACATCCATATAACTGATGACTCCGTTGATATACTGGAGATTCGTCAACGACACATACTGCTTCGAAGCCTCCTGAAGATCGAACTTCAGCCCCGTGTTCTTCACTGCCGTATTATAGCTTACAATGGCGTCATACACTTCCTTGAAAGCCTGCAGGACATCCTGTTCGTAATTCAGCCTTGCCTGATTGTACTCCGCTATCGCCGCCTTGAAATTGGCTTTTCTCCGGCCGAATTCGAAAATCGGGGCGGCGACATTTCCGAGCAGATAATAATAAGGCGCCTTGATGATATTCTCAAGAGTGTTGGTTTCCGTACCGCCGTCGAAAGAAATCGTAAATGTCGGGAATCGTTCCGCCTGCGCGACACCGACAGCAGCCTCGGCCGCTCTCAGTTCCTGTTCGGCCTGGCGCAGGTCCGGGCGCCTCGTAAGAAGCTGCGACGGAATTCCTACCGGTATCTCGCTCCTGTAGGAAAGTTCTAAAGGAATCCTCGACCTTTCAATATGCTTCGGATAAGAACCCGTGAGAAAGGCAAGTTCGCTTTCCTTTATGGCAATCTCCCTTTCAAGGTCAGGCACCAGAGCCGCAGTAGTGGCGCGCTCCACAAGAGCCTGCTGATAAGGAATATCTGAAGTAAGGCCTCCGTCAAGCCTGATTTTCGCCTTCTGGACACCCTCGTTCCTCGTTTCCAGGGTTCTCTTTACGATAAGAAGCTCATTGTCAAGAGACTGCAGATCGAAGTATGTAGATGCCACTTCCGCTATAAGTGAAATCTTCAAGGCTCTCTGGGCTTCCACACTTGCAAAATATTCGGCGAGCTTCTCCCTGCTTCCCCAACGCAGGTGACCCCACAGGTCTATCTCCCACGAAAACCTCAGTATCGGACTCACTACGGGATCATCCGCTCCGTCGTGACCGGAATAATTGGTAAACTCGTTTTCACCGTACACTCTTGCGGAAATGGACGGCCAGAGTCTGGAACGGTCTATCTTGTAGCGGTATTCCATCTCTTTCAAGCGCTCGGCTGCCGCAAGCATATCCTTGTTGTACTCCAGAGCATCCTTTATAAGAGTGTGCAAAGTGGTATCAGGATATATTTTCCACCATTCGACATCCGCCCATGTCAGGGTATCGGACTGGGATGTCACGGCAAAAGTCTCCGGCAAATCAAGTTCCGGAGCTGCACAATGCTTGGCAGGGGAACATGAAACGCTTGAAATCCCGACAGTTACGAGAAGTGTCGCCATCATTGCCGCACCCGTCGGCAGTCCTTTGTTTTTCTTTCTTTTCCGGGACATTTTCTCTCTCATTTTATATATCTGGACAAAGAAGAACGGCACGAAAACGATACCTGCCGTAATCGCCACTATCATACCGAAAAATACTCCGGTACCTATGTCCTGACGGCTTGCCGAACCAGGGCCGGTGGCGAAGACCAGAGGCAGCATTCCGAGAATGAACGCCAGGGATGTCATGACGATAGGCCTGAATCTGAGATGGGCGGCGGTAACGGTGGCCTCGACGAGATCCTTGCCTTTCTCGACTTCCTCCTTCGCGAACTCCACGATAAGTATGGCATTCTTGGCCACAAGACCGACAAGCATCACAAGGCCTATCAGGAAATATACATTGCTCTCATAACCGAGAATCCATACCCCGAAATACGCGCCGGCTATGGCAATCGGCAAAGACAGAAGTACGGCGACCGGAATAGACCAGCTTTCATACTGGGCCGCAAGGAAAAGGAAGACGAAAAGCAGTGCGAGACCGAGGACAACGCCGGTCTGCCCGCCCTCTTTCTTTTCCTGATAGGAAAGTCCGCTCCACTCTATGCCTATGTTGTCAGGCAGGTGCTGCTGCGCAAGTTCCTCCAGAATATCCATTGCCTGGCCGGAACTGTAACCGTGGGCGGCTTCTCCGTTGAAAGTCACGGCATAGTACATGTTGAAACGGTTTATCGTTCCGGGACCCGTCGTATAATAGGTATTGCCGAGGGCATTTACAGGGACCATCGTCCCGTTGGAACTTCTGACGAAAAACAGGTTGAGGTTTTCCTTGTGCGCCCTGTACGGTGCGTCAGCCTGGATATATACCCTGTAGACGCGGTTGAACATGTTGAAGTCATTTACATAGATCGAACCGGTAAAGGCTTTCAACGTCGAAAAGACATCCGCAAGAGGCACCCCGATCATCTGTATCTTGTCCCTGTCGGCATCGAAAAACAACTGGGGGATATCCCTCTGCACATTGGTAGACAGCCCCGTAAGTTCCTTTCGCCGGGAAGCATAGAACATCAGGGTATCCGCAGCCCTCTGCAATTCCTCATACGTGGCATCGCCTCGGGCTTCGAGCACCATGGAGAAACCTCCGGACGTTCCGAGACCTGGAATAACGGCAGGAGTGCTGAGATATACCTTGCTTTCCGGGTAAAGAGACAGGGAATCCCGTATCATCTCCATTGTCTTGTTGATGTCAGACTCTTTCCGTTCTTTCCACGGCTTCAATATGACGGTAAACTGGCTGTTGGACTGGTTGCTGCCGACACGCGGGCTGGATCCGGTCACGTTCAGCACATACTGTATGTCAGGCTGGCGCATCAGGAAATCCATTGCCCTGTCGGTTACGACTCGCGTCCTTTCGAGAGTCGTACCGACAGGAAGTTCCAGTTCCACGGTAAAATACCCCTGGTCTTCCTTAGGCATGAAACTGCTCGGAACGAGGCTCGAAATCACCCAGATGGCAATTATGGTAATTCCGAAGAACGCGAACATTCTCGACGAATTTTTCAGACTCGCCCGTATCATCTTCTCGTAGAAACTGTTGCCGATTGCAAGTCCCTCGTTTATCTTTCTGAATATGAAATTCTTTTTCTCTTCAGGCTGAGGCGGTTTCAGGAAAATGGAACACATCACCGGACTCAGGGTAAGGGCGACTACGGTAGATATTATGACCGATACGGCAATCGTGATCGTAAACTGCCGGAACAGCTGTCCGGTAATGCCGGAAAGGAAGCTGACAGGCACGAACACCGCGCAGAGTACCAGCGACATGGCTATCAGGGCGCCGCCGATTCCCCTCATCGCTTTCTTGGTAGCCTCGTACGGAGAAAGGTTTTCCTCCCGCATTATCCTGTCGACATTCTCCACGACGACTATCGCATCGTCGACCACGATACCGATAGCCAGAATAAGTCCGAGCAAGGTCATCATATTCAGCGAAAAGCCGAATATCAGCATTATTCCGAACGTTCCGATAAGGGATATCGGCACGGCAATGGCAGGAATGAGCGTCGCCCTCCAGCTCTGCAGAGACAGGAACACGACAAGTATCACAAGCAGCAAAGCCTCGAACAGGGTCCTGTAGACATGATGTATGGACTCGGAAATATAGGTAGTCATGTCGAAAGGAATATCATAGGTGATGCCTTCCGGGAATGACTTGGCAATCTCTTTCATTTCCTTCTTGACATTCTCAGCCACCTCCAGGGCATTCGCTCCCGGCAGCATGTAAACGTCCATCACGGCAGCATTGCCTCCGTTGATTCCGCTCTCGGTATTGTATGACTGGGCCTCGAGAGATACTCTTGCCACATCCTTCAGCCTGATAATTGATCCGTCCTGTCCGGCTCTGATGACAATATTCTCGAACTGGCTGACGGAAGAAAGACGGCCTGTAGCAGTAATAGGTATGGTGACATCCACGTTCTCGATAGGCTGCTGGCCGAGGACTCCGGCAGCAGACTCGCGGTTCTGGTCCTTGAGGGCGTTCTGGAGATCCTTGACAGTAAGCCCGAGACTGGCCAGTTTGTCCGGCTGCACCCATATCTGCATGGCGTAATACCGGCTGCCGACATTGGATACACGCCCGACCCCGGGCACGCGCCTGAGCATGTCGAGTACGTTCAGCGTCGCATAATTGCTGAGGTAAATCTCGTCGAACTTCGGATCATCCGTCAGCAATGTGACTGTCACCAGTTTGTTCGCGGCAACCTTTTCTACTGAAATTCCGTTCTGTACGACTTCCGCCGGGAGCCTGGCTTCCGCCTGCTTGACTCTGTTCTGGACCTCGACGGCCGCAAGATCCGGGTTGCTCGATATGTCGAAAGTAATATTTGCGGTAAAGCTTCCCGAATTCGTATTCTTGGACTCCATGTAAAGCATTCCAGGAGTTCCGTTCAGTTCCTGCTCTATAGGTGTTGCTACTGCCTGGGCTACCGTCTGGGCGCTTGCACCAGGGTAAGATGCCGTCACCCTGACAACCGGAGGCACGATTTCCGGGTACTGGTCTACCGGCAGGAGTGTCAGCCCTATAAAGCCGACAAGAACTATTATGATTGAAATGACAGTCGAGAATACCGGTCTGTCAATAAAAAAGTCGGATTTCATCTTCTCTTGGGATTAAATTCCATCATTGCAGGTGAAAATACTTACATCGCCCGGGCTTTCTTGCCGTGAGTAAGCTTGTGATAGCCCTCGACGACAATCTGCTCGCCAGGAAGCAGACCTCTTTCCACTACAGTCATGTTGCCTGTTTCCGGCCCGATTTCAATAAAACGTTTCTCGGCGATCCCGTCATTGCGCAGCACGAAAATATAGGCGGCGCTCTTTTCAGTAATAATGGCTTTCGTAGGCACTACCACGGCATCCTCCCTTATGTCGAGAAGAAGGGTAACATTGGTGAACTGTCCCGGAAGGAGATCGTGATCCGGATTGGGCATTTCGGCGCGTACAGAGAATGTACCCGAACGGGAGTCTACCTGGGGATCGGCGAAATCCACAAGTCCCCTGTATTTGTAGACCGACTTGTCGGCAAGAGTAATGGTGATATACGGGTCCCACGTCCTTGTAGAGTCCTTCTGCCCGATATTCACGTTCCTGGCCTTGCTGATCTGATAGTCGAGGTCCGTCATCTTGAACTCGACGTCGACAGTATCGCTCTTTACCACATTGGCAAGCAGGGACTGCCCGCCAGGTCCGACCAGGGTACCAATATCCACGTATCTTTCACTGATATATCCGCTTATCGGGGAGCGCACAGTCGTATAGCTGAGGGCCAGTTCATCCTGGGTAAGGTCGGCTTCGCTCATGAGGACTTCGGCATTTGCACTCTCGTATGCAGCGATAGCATTGTCCAGGTCGATCTGGCTTGCGGCATTCTGCTCGAAAAGAGGACGTATCCTGTTCAGGTCCCGCTCCGCCTTCTGGGCAAGAGCCTTGTTTTTTTCAAGTAGAGCCCTGGCCCTGTCGGCCTGAGCCTGATACTGCCGGGGGTCGATAATGAACAGCACCTGATTCTTCTCCACGTATGTGCCTTCTTCGAAAAGCATCTGTTCAAGATAGCCTTCCACTCTTGCGCGGACTTCGACGAACTGTTTGGCCCTGATCGTTCCAGGATATTCTCCGTATAGCTTTACATCCTGTGTCGTGACGGTTTCCGTCATGACTATCGGAATCTCCTCCTGCGGAGGTTCCGGTCTGGTCAGCCAGACTACAAGCACAACGAGCAGGACAAGAACTCCTGCAACCGCCGCCCAGAATTTCCAGTTCGATTTCTTGATTTTCACGACTACGTATTGAGATCTCTTGTCAAGACTGCTGTAGGTTTCTTTGAGAAATTCGGATCCTTTCATGATAATTAGTTTGGGGAATCGGGGCAAAATTACAAAAAATATACCTTTAATCAATTATTCTCCCGGCATATAACAACAAATGGGGATATGAAGCTCTCCGATTTTGCGTATCTTTGCAGTCCCTAAAATATATTTGCCAACAAATTGTCTGAGTATGAAATTGTCTGAACTGAAGACCGGAGAGCGCGGAGTCGTGGTAAGGGTAAGCGGGCACGGGAGTTTCCGCAAAAGGATTCTGGAACTCGGCTTCATAAAAGGAAATGTCGTGAACGTCATCCTTAACGCCCCGATGAAGGATCCGATAGAATATGAAATCATCGGATACAAGATTTCCCTGAGGCGTGAAGAGGCTGACATGATCGAGGTCATCAGCGAATCGGAAGCGAAGGCAAGCCTGTCCAGGCCGTCGTCTTCACCGGTGATTGCCAACTCCTGCGACGAGGCCGAAGCCCTGGCGCAAAGGATGAAAGACCTCGCAGAGCAGAGAAGGCACGTGATAAGGGTAGCCCTCGTCGGGAATCCGAACTGCGGCAAGACCTCGCTTTTCAACATAGCGTCAGGCAGTCATGAACATGTAGGCAATTACAGCGGAGTGACCGTCGATGCCAAGGAAGGGAATTTCGAATACGGCGGATACAAATTCGTCATCGTGGACCTTCCCGGGACATATTCAATATCGGGGTTCAGCCCTGAGGAACTTTATGTCCGCAAAAACCTCGTGGAGGAAACTCCGGACGTAGTCGTCAATGTCGTGGACTCCTCGAACCTGGAAAGGAACCTGTACCTTACCACACAGATCATAGACATGAACCTCCGCGTGGTAATGGCGCTCAACATGTACGACGAACTGAAAGCAAAGGGAGACGAACTTGACATCAAAACACTCGGGCATCTGCTCGGAATGCCTCTCGTACCGACGGTAAGCAAGACAGGAGAAGGGATTTCCGAACTTTTCGACAAAGTGATCGAACTGTACGAAAATCCGGATTCCCAACTGGCGCGGCATATCCACATCAACCACGGACAGGAACTCGAACAGTCCATCGACCGGGTAAAACTCGCCATTCAGAAAAACCAGGACATACGTTACAAGTATTCCACGAGGTATCTGGCGATAAAATTCCTTGAAAACGACCGGGAAGTCGCCGGAATCATCGACACTCTGCCGAACAAGGATGAAATCATAGCTACAAGATTCGACGAACAGAAAAGATTTGAATCCCTGATGGGGACATCGACCGAATCCGCCATCATAGATGCCAAATACGCCTTCGTCAAAGGGGCTCTTGCCGAGACATACAGACCAGGGGAAACCATGAAGAAACGCCGTTCCGTGACAGACAGGATAGATGCCGTCGTCACGAACCGATGGCTCGCGTTCCCGATATTCTTCCTCCTGCTGTATATCGTATTCTTCGGGACATTCACTCTCGGGGAATACCCCATGCAGTGGATCGACTGGATCGTGTCCAAATTCGGGGACTTCGTGGCTTCGGCAATGCCGGACGGGATGGCAAAGGATCTCGTAGTGGACGGCATTATCGGAGGCGTGGGCAGCGTACTGGTATTCCTTCCGAATATTGTCCTCCTGTATTTTTTCATTTCCCTGCTGGAGGATTCCGGATACATGGCCAGGGCGGCGTTCATCATGGACAGGATGATGCACAAGATGGGGCTTCACGGAAAGTCGTTCATCCCGATGATCATGGGATTCGGCTGCAACGTACCGGCAATAATGGCTACCAGGACCATTGAAAGCCGCAAGAGCCGGCTTATCACGATTCTTGTAGTACCATTCATGTCATGCTCAGGCCGCCTGCCCGTCTATATTCTGATTGCAGGGGCGTTTTTTCCGCATTACGGAAGCCTTGTCCTCCTCGGGATCTATGCTTTCGGCATACTCATGGCCATTCTGTCAGCCAAGGTGATGAGCCGTTTCATAAAGGACGACGACCTGCCGTTCGTAATGGAACTGCCACCGTACAGGGTACCGACCTCCAAATCCATTCTCCGACACACATGGGAAAAAGGGAAACAGTACCTCCACAAAATCACCGGAATAATCCTGATAAGTTCGATAATCATCTGGGCTCTGGGATATTTCCCGAACCATGACAGCTACGAGGACAAGATCGCCCAGCAGGAGAATTCATATCTCGGGCATATAGGGAAAGCCATCGAGCCTGTACTGAAGCCTCTCGGTTTCGACTGGCAGATGGGAGTCGGCATATTGTCCGGAGTCGCCGCCAAAGAACTGGTAGTGAGCTCGATGGGAGTAATGTACAGCATCAGCGACGACGTGGAATCCGATTCGGGAGAAACAAAACTGCAGCAGGCCCTGTTAAATACTATAACGCCTGCCGCAGCTCTTGCATTCATGGTTTTCGTCCTTCTATATTTCCCGTGCATAGCCACTTTCGGGGCAATAATGACAGAAACCGGAGGCTGGAAATGGCCTGTCATTTCAGCTGTCTACACTATTCTGGTAGCCTGGATAATGGCTTTCATCGTATACCGGACAGCCCTGCTGATATGAATCACTCGGCCGTACGCAGTTCGACTGACTTGACGTCGGCTTCACGCATCATTCTGGACCGGCTCAGAGTCTCAACGGACTTGAGATCGCTTTCCGACGGTTCGCGGAAATCAACATAATATGCCGGATATCCGGTAACGCTTATGCTGCGGACCCTTTTTGGAGAATCCGATGAAAGTGACCCCGGGAATCCGGGGTGAAAGTGGCCCCCTTAAAGAGTCATGAAAAAACAAG
>CALUQM010000055.1 GCA_944322925.1 uncultured Bacteroidales bacterium | reverse complement strand
TAACCTTTGATGATACCGATGACGGCCAGGCCTATGCCGGTATTTCCGGATGTTGGTTCTATGATGGTCTGTCCGGGTCTGAGCCTTCCGTCATTCTCTGCGTCTTCGATCATTTTCAGGGCGATTCTGTCCTTTATGCTTCCGGTCGGATTGAAGCCTTCGAGTTTTGCGAATATGCTGACGTCCGGATTCGGATTCAGCCTGTTTATCCGGACCATGGGGGTGTTTCCGATGGTTCCGAGTATGTTTTCCCTGATATTCATTTCGTTGCCAATTTGCGGGGGATGTTCGTTTTATAATGGCAAATATAGCTTTTTTGCCGGATTTTCCAGCTTTCCGTCAGGTCTTTATTGCCTTGTCGGATTCTGCAGCCCGGCGAGATTCGGATTCATCGTGAGGATTCGTTGAGTAGATTCGTTGTCCGCAGCTGTTTGCAATCCGCGAAAATCTGTGTAAATTTGTAAGATTGCAACAATTGAACTTGACAAATAAAATTTTAAGACCATGCCGTTGATTTTGCCCGATGGGTACAGGAATGTACTCGAAAATGTGGAAAATACAGAAAAAGCCATAAAATACGTAAAGGACATGTTCCAGGAGAACCTGTCGGCCCAGCTTGCCCTGCTGAGGGTGACTGCTCCGATGATGGTGCTGTCCGGGACCGGAATAAATGATGACCTGAACAGCGTCGAGAGACCTGTATCTTTCCCGATCAGGTCGATGGACGAGCGGAAAGCCGAAGTCGTGCATTCTCTTGCGAAGTGGAAGAGACTGAAACTCGGGCAGATGGGGGTCGGACCTGGCCGCGGAATATATACGGACATGAATGCGCTCAGGCCTGACGAGGATCTCGACAATCTGCATTCGCTCTATGTAGACCAGTGGGACTGGGAAAAGGTGATCCGCAGGGAAGACAGGAATGTCCATTTCCTGAAAGCCGTGGTAAGACGGATTTATGAGGCCATAAAGGTGACCGAGAACAAGGTTTTCGTCGAATTCCCGCAGATAGAACCGATGCTGCCGGAGGATATATTCTTCATTCATTCCGAAGAATTGCTGCAGCTGTATCCGGATCTTGCGCCGAAGGAAAGGGAGAACGAGATTGTCCGCAAGCACAAGGCCGTTTTCGTCATAGGCATAGGAGCAGACCTGTCTGACGGGAAGCCTCACGACGGAAGGGCCGCCGACTATGATGACTGGAGCACTGTGGACTCATACGGATATGAGGGCCTGAACGGAGATATCCTGTTGTGGAATCCTGTTCTGAACAGTGCGTTCGAGGTATCCAGCATGGGTATCAGGGTGGATGAGGAGTCCCTGGAGAGACAGCTGGCAATAAGGCATCAGGAGTGGAAGAAAGATCTGTATTTCCATAAGATGCTGCTGTCGGGACAGCTGCCTTGTACTATCGGGGGCGGAATAGGGCAGTCGCGCCTGTGTATGTATCTGCTCCGCAAGGCTCATATAGGAGAGATCCAGAGCAGCATCTGGCCGGAGGATATGGTTGAGACATGCCGCCGGCACGGTATAGTGCTGGTGTGATTTTTTTCGTATCTTTGCATGATGTGCCTGCGTAGGCAGTGGAACGTAAAATTTTAAAGGATGATAACATCGGAACAGATAAAGGAACTGAAGCAGCGCGTCGAGACCCTGAACAGGTGTCTGGACGTCGAGACCAAACGGCAGGAAGTCGAGCAGAAGCAGAAAAAGACGCTCGAGGCCGATTTCTGGGATGATCCCAAGGCTGCCGAGAAGTATCTGAAAGAGCTTTCGGCCGAAAAAGCCTGGGTCACGGGTTATGATGAGGCGGCTTCTGCCGTGGCAGATCTCGATGTGCTGTATGAATTCGCCAGAGAAAGTGAAGATTCGGCCACTGAAGACATAGAGACAGCGGAAATGAAGGAACTTGAGTCCGGATATGACGCGGCCCTGAAATCCGTGGAGAATCTTGAACTGAAAAATATGCTCGGAGAGGAAGGAGACAGTCTGGGTGCTATCCTTACCATCAATTCAGGTGCAGGCGGAACTGAAGCCAATGACTGGTCTTCGATGCTTATGCGTATGTATATGCGCTGGGGAGAAAGGAACGGATACAGACTGACCGTTACGGATCTGCTTGAAGGCGAGGATGCCGGAATCAAGTCTGCTACGATACAGTTCGAGGGGGATTACGCTTTCGGTTATCTGAAAGCCGAAAGCGGTGTCCACAGGTTAGTGCGCATTTCCCCGTTCAACGCCCAGGGCAAGCGTCAGACCACTTTTTCATCTGTCTTCGTTTACCCTCTGGTCGATGATACCATTGAAATAGAAATCAATCCTGCAGATCTGGAATGGGATACATACAGGTCCAGCGGCGCCGGCGGGCAGAACGTGAACAAGGTTGAGACAGGCGTGCGGGTGAGGCATATTCCTACGGGAATAGTCGTGGAAAATACGGAGACCCGTTCTCAGCTGGACAACAGGCAGAATGCCCTCCGTATCCTGAAATCCCGTCTGTATGACCTGGAACTGAAGAAACGTCAGGAAAAACAGGCGGAACTCGAAGGCCAGAAAAAGAAAATCGAATGGGGTTCGCAGATCAGGAGCTACGTCCTGCATCCGTACAAGATGGTCAAGGACCTGCGTACAGGGTATGAAACCTCGGATACCCAGGGCGTGCTGGACGGGGATCTGAACGAATTTATGAAAGTCTATCTGATGGAGAATAACAACAATTAAAAATATTATGGTAGAATTCAAGTATGCGCCGATGTTTCAGCTTGGCGAAGACAAGACCGAGTATTATCTGCTGACCAAAGATTACGTTTCAGTCAGCGAATTTGAGGGCAAACCGATCCTGAAGATCGAAAAAGAAGGACTGACGGCCATGGCCAATGCCGCTTTCCGTGACGTGTCGTTCATGCTCCGCCGCGAGCACAATGAGCAGGTGGCGAAAATCCTTTCCGACCCCGAGGCAAGCGACAACGACAAATATGTCGCTCTGACATTTCTGAGAAATGCGGAAGTGGCATGCAAGGGCAGGCTTCCTTTCTGCCAGGACACTGGTACCGCCATCGTACACGGAGAAAAGGGCCAGCAGGTCTGGACAGGCTACAGCGATGAAGAGGCATTGTCTCTCGGCGTTTTCAAGACATATACCGAAGAGAATCTGCGTTATTCCCAGAATGCTCCTCTGACCATGTACGAAGAAGTCAACACGAAATGCAACCTTCCGGCACAGATAGACATAGAGGCTGCCGAAGGCATGGAATACAGGTTCCTGTGCGTGACCAAGGGAGGTGGATCTGCAAACAAGACTTATCTGTATCAGGAGACTAAGGCCATACTGAACCCTCAGACTCTGGTGCCTTTCCTGGTATCCAAGATGAAGACTTTGGGAACGGCAGCATGCCCTCCGTATCATATCGCGTTCGTTATCGGCGGAACCTCTGCAGAAAAGAACCTTCTGACGGTTAAGCTGGCTTCTACCCACTATTATGACAGCCTGCCTGTTTCAGGAGACGAAACCGGCCGCGCTTTCAGGGATATCGAACTCGAGAAGCAGGTTCTCGAGGCCGCACACAAGATAGGTCTCGGAGCCCAGTTCGGAGGCAAGTATTATGCTCATGACGTACGTATCATCCGTCTTCCACGGCATGGCGCGAGCTGTCCGGTCGGACTTGGCGTAAGCTGTTCTGCCGACAGGAATATCAAGTGCAAGATAAACCGGGACGGTATCTGGATAGAGAAACTCGACGACAATCCGGGACGTCTGATACCGGAAGAACTCCGTCAGGCAGGTGAAGGCGATGCCGTGAAGATAAATCTCGACCAGCCTATGCCGGAAATCCTGAAAGAACTTCACAAATATCAGGTATCGACACGTCTAAGCCTGAACGGAACCATTATCGTGGCCCGCGACATCGCCCATGCGAAGATCAAGGAGCGTCTTGACAGGGGAGAGGAGATGCCTCAGTACCTTAAAGACCATCCTGTCTACTATGCAGGTCCGGCAAAAACACCGGAAGGAATGCCTTGCGGCTCGATGGGGCCTACTACCGCCGGCCGAATGGATCCTTACGTAGACCTTTTCCAGTCTCATGGAGGAAGCATGGTGATGCTTGCCAAAGGCAACAGAAGCCAGCAGGTGACTGATGCCTGCAAAAAGCATGGCGGCTTCTATCTCGGTTCCATCGGAGGTCCGGCGGCAATCCTTGCCCAGAACAATATCAAGTCCATCGAGTGCGTCGAATATCCTGAACTCGGCATGGAGGCAATCTGGAAGATTCGCGTTGAGGATTTCCCTGCTTTCATCCTCGTGGACGACAAGGGTAATGACTTTTTCAAACAGTTCGGTCTGTAGGCGGTACCGGAGCTGTGTCAGATAAAGAGTGAGGGTGGCCAAAATCCCGTTTTGGCCACCCTCAAATGTCTTTCTCCGAAAGACTATATCCTTCTCTTTTCGGTCCGATTATTCCACCCTCATGTCTTTGGTGAGGAACATCAGTTCGTATGACGGGAAGTTGTCTCTTGTATATGTTATGGCTCCCGCTTCGAGTTCGCATTCGTAATCCTTTGTTTCTTCGATGGATTTTACCTGGTATACGTGCTTGTCTGTCGTAACGGTAAAGAAATACCCTCCTGTGAACGTTTCGTTTTTTCCCAGAGCAAGGCTTGTGATGTATAAGACAGGGGTTGTCCCCTGTTTTTCATCATCGAGTCCGTAATAAGCGCTTGTAACAGGCTGCGGCTTGTCGAGGATTGTGCTGCATTCTTTTTCCGTTGCCTTGAAGACCGGACCGGTTCCTTCCTCGAAGACTACGGCGCCTCCGAATACAGGGAATGTCCCGAGAGTCACCTTTACCGATTTCACGCTTTCCTGTTTTATATCCTGGTCATCCGTAGCTATGTTGACTGTCCATACAGCCGGATAAGTGCAGTCCAGTTCTATGTCGACAGCTTCTGACAGGTCATTGCCGGCAACAGCTTTCGAAGTCGTTTTGCCTGACATGGGAAACATCGACGCATCGATTTCCCGTGAGACGGACTGATGCAGGACAGGTATGCCGTCGAAAGGAAACACGAGCGAGCCTTCAGTGTTCCCGTCGCTCCCGTCGGATATGTAGGCATCCTCGTTGAACGGATAATAGTATCTGAATTCCTTGCCGGCACTCATGCCGGGTATGGGTTCAGTGATGAAATATATTCCGGCACTGTCTTTATACGCAGCCTCATAGTTCACTCCGTCGACAATGACCCCTGCATTCGTATTGCTTCGTAATACCGGTATGGCCGTATATGAAGTAGCTTCGTACGTCGTGAATGATTCAAGGTACAGTTTCAGCCGTGCCGACGGACCGGGGATTTCCGGTTCCGTCCCTTCTTTCTGTCCTTCGGAACAGGAAGCCAGCATCGCAAGGACTGCAATCGCAGCCGCAAGCTTGCCTTTGAATAATGAATTGATAATCATGGCAGTCAGGTTAAAGTTAATATCGTTCAATATAATGATAAAAATCAGGAAATCAAAATGAGGGATTTATTTTCCGTTCCATCCGAATACCTTGAATATTTCCACTATTACGAGAGGAACAAGCGCAAGTACGAGGATTGTCAGCCACTGTTCGCATCCCATTGCGGCGAAACTGAACGCCTTGGCGAAAGACGGTATCAGAAGGACGGACAGGGAGAATACCAGAGATGCTCCGATAGCGAATATGAGAGACTTGTTTTTGAGCGGGTTGAATCTGAAGCGGGATTCCGTATTGGAATGCAGGTTCCCAGCATGTACCAGCTTGGCTGCGATGAGCGATGCAAAAGCCATGGTCTGTCCGAGCGTTTCGGCGGAAGCCGCATTTCCGTATATGTCCATTCCCGTTTTCTTTCCTATAACGAAGGCGACAAGTGTAATGGCGCCCATCATTACGCCCTGGTAGCAGATTCTCCATATCATTCCCTTGTCCATGAACTGCTTTCCCTTGCCGCGAGGACTCTTTTTCATTATGTCCCTGTCTGCAGGGTCGAGGCTGAGAGCCAGGGCAGGGAAGGTCTCGCTGACGAGGTTTATCCAGAGGATATGGATCGGCAGCAACGGAATTCCCATGTTGAAGATCGAAGTGACGAAAAGAAGCAGCACTTCTCCGAGATTGGTCGAGAGCAGGAAAAGTACGGTCTTGAGTATGTTGTCGTATATCCGTCTTCCTTCAGAAACGGCAGATACTATCGTCACGAAATTGTCGTCGGAAAGTATCATATCGGAAGCATCCTTGGCCACTTCCGTACCGGTTATGCCCATGGAAACTCCTATGTCGGCCTGTTTGAGTGCAGGCGCGTCATTCACTCCGTCTCCGGTCATTGCCACGATTTCCCCTTTCTTCTGCCAGGCCGTCACGATCTTGACTTTCTGTTCCGGAGCGATGCGTGCATATACGGTGTATTTGTCGACGTTTTCGTTAAAGGTCTTTTCGTCGAGCCTGTCGAGCTCGGTACCGGTGATTGTCAGGTCGCCGTCCTTGTGTATGCCTATCTTTGTGGCTATGGCCAGGGCAGTAGCCTTATGGTCGCCAGTAATCATTATGGTCCTTATTCCTGCATCGTGGCATTCCTGTATCGCACCTATCACTTCTTCCCTTTCAGGGTCTATCATGCCGGTAATGCCGGTGAATATCAGGTCGCTTTCCACTTCGTCTACGTCTGATGAAACCTTGTCGGCAGGTTTGTATGCCATGGCAAGTACTCTGAGCGCAGAAGCGGCCATTTTCTGGTTCCTTTCCTGAAGATCAGCGATGTCTGCCGCCGTTATCTTCCTTATGCCGTCGGCAGTTTCTATTCTCGTACATACGGAAAGGATTTCATCGAGTCCTCCCTTTACATTGACCTGAAGCGAACCGTCAGTCATCCTGTTTATCGTGGACATCCTTTTCCTTGACGAATCGAAAGCCACTTCTCCGACTCTCGGGCAGGATGTTTCGATTTCAGCCTTGACAATGCCGTGCTTCCTGCCGAGATCTATGAGTGCGATTTCCGTAGGATCTCCCACGCTCATGTCATTGCCTTCGCTGTCCTTGACGACCTTTGCGTCGCAGCACAATACGGATATGGTGACGAGCCTGTCCATTTTTCCGCTTACAGGATATTCCTCTACGACCGTCATCTGGTTCTTGGTGAGAGTACCTGTCTTGTCGGAGCATATTACGGTCGTGCAGCCGAGGGTTTCTACCGAAGGGAGCTTGCGGATGATGGCGTTGTGTTTTACCATGCGTTTCACTCCCATGGACAGAATAATGGTGGAGATGGCCGGCAGACCTTCAGGAATTGCAGCGACGGCAAGGGATATGGCTACCATAAGCATGTCGATCACTTCATGCCTGTTCAGTATGCCGATGATGAAAATCACGAAGCAGATGGCTACTGATGCGATTCCGATAACTTTTCCGAGTTTTTCAAGTCTGATCTGCATCGGTGTCTGGGTGTCGCCTTCCCCGCCGAGCATGTCGGCTATCTTGCCGATTTCAGTGTTCATTCCGGTCCCGACTACGATGCCTTTTCCGTGTCCGAAAGTTACCACTCCGCTCGAATATGCCATGTTTGTTCTGTCTCCGAGAGGAATATCCTCATCAGGGAGGACTTCAGGGCTTTTTTCTACAGGTACAGACTCTCCGGTCATCGATGATTCCTGTATGCTCATGTTCACGGATTCCGTGATCCTTATATCGGCCGGTACGATGTCTCCGACCTCAAGTTCTACGATATCTCCTGGAACGACGTCCTCTACGTTCACTACCATGGATTCCCCGTCCCTTATGACCTTGGCCATCGGTGCGGCCATCTTTTTCAGGGATTCGAGCGATTTCTGGGCCTTGAACTCCTGATATGCCCCGATAAAGGCGTTGAGAAGCAGTATGCCCAGGATTATATAAGTGTCGAGCAGTCCGTCACCTTCTTCAGTCATGTATCCCATGACTGCGGAAATGACTGCAGCGATTATGAGCAATATGATCATGAAGCTCTTGAACTGGGACACGAACATGGAGAAAAACGAACGTCTCTTTTTCTGTACGAGAGTATTTTTTCCGTATTTTTCAGTCCGGGCACCGATTTCATCCTTTTTAAGGCCGAGGACGGTGTCGGTTTCCATTTCACGGGTAATGTCTTCGATAGACCTGCTGTAAAATTTTTCCATTATCTGATTATTATAAACGATTGCAAAAATAATTGCACTGTGCCGATATATTGTTAAGTTTGCAGAATAAAAAATGTAGGAAAAGTCGGATTTTGTATGGATGACAATGAAAAGAAACGTTTTGCACGCATCGATATAGGCGATTTGTTCGATGTGGCTAATCCCCATGCAATCAAGAATTTTTATTTGTCCCATTTAGGCCTTGGGGGCAGGATTTTCGTTCCGGGCTCTTCATTTTCATTCAACGGATTTTATATCGGTATCTGCCGCGGCGGGGAATGCAGCATGAGAATAAGCGGCAGGGATTATTCGATAGAGAAGGATTCCCTGCAGATACTTTCACCGGACCAGCTTGTCGAGATAAGTTCTGTTTCGGAATCGTATTCCTGCGACTCCATTATCGTTTCGCTGGACGTGATTCTGGAGTTCCCGAGCCCCGTGGATATCAACATCATGAGTATGGCCCTGAAGAATCCGGTCATACGTCTGGGCTGTGACAGGGCTTCGCATCTTCTCGAGTACTATGCCTTTCTGGAAAAGCAGTATATGGAGACGGAAAATTCTTTCAGGGAAGAGATTTCCAAGACCATTCTTTATGCCCTGATACTGGAAATATGCGATATTTTCAGAACCCGGGCGGATGACGGTTCCGGTATGGCTAAACCGAAGCAGGAAAAGCTTTCCGATGATTTTTTCAAGCTCCTGACAAAATACTACAGGACAGAGCACAATGCGGGCTTTTATGCCGACAAGCTGCACCGTACCCCGAAGTATCTGTCGACCGCGATAAAGCGGCTGACGGGCAGATCCGTTTCTGACTGGATAAATTCCACACTGATAAGCGAGATAAAGCTCATGCTTAAAGTTACCGACAAGACTGTCCTGGAGATTTCGGAAGAACTGAACTTTTCTAGTCCTTCGGTCTTTGTCCAGTTTTTCCGCCACAATACGGGAATAACTCCGCTTCAGTACAGAAAGCGTTGATTGCGGCGGCGTGCTATAATCTCAACCTCAATTTCGGTTTCATAGTGTTGCACTCTTAATGTGCTTAAATCGGTACAAAACAAAGACAGAGGCGGAAAATCCGACCTCTGTCCCCTTGTGCGGGCGAAGGGACTCGAACCCATACGCCTTGCGGCACCAGATCCTAAGTCTGGCTTGGCTA
>CALUQM010000054.1 GCA_944322925.1 uncultured Bacteroidales bacterium | reverse complement strand
AGATATTCACTGAAAAACCGTGCTATTGTGTCGAACGGGATCTTGTCCATATTGTCGTACAGGTCGGTATGGCTGGCTCCCGGCACGATCAGCAGCTTTTTGTTCCCGCCCTGCAGTTTTTTGTAGGTATCTTCGCTGAAATAGCGCGAATGCGCTTTTGCTCCGTGGACAAGCATTACCGCGCTCCGTATTTCTCCGGCATACGTCAGAATCGGCATATTGAGGAAAGACAGGGAAGATGTCCTGTTCCAGCCGCTGTTCGAGTTGAGCGAACGCGCGTGATAGCCTCTGGATGTCTTGTAGTAGGCATGATAATCCCTGACGAACTGCGGTGCATCCTCCGGCAGAGGATCGGCCACCCCTCCGGCAAGCGCGTATGTACCGTTTTTGTAATCCTCGGTGCGCTGGGCGCTGAGCTGCCTGCGTATTTCATTGCGCGCATCGGCATTGTCCGCTTCATCGAAGTAGCCGTTGGCAGTGACACGGCTCATGTCATACATGGTAGACGCGACTGTTGCCTTGATCCTGGTGTCGGCGGCCGCGGCATTGACTGCCATTCCTCCCCATCCGCAGATGCCGAGAATGCCTATACGTTCCGGGTCCACATCCTCACGTGTCGAGAGATAATCCACGGCAGCGCAGAAATCTTCCGTGTTGATGTCAGGCGAAGCCACGCAGCGCGGCTGTCCGCCGCTTTCACCCGTGAATGAAGGGTCGAAAGCTATGGTCAGGAAGCCGTGTTCCGCCAATGTCTGTGCATACAGCCCCGATGCCTGCTCCTTTACCGCTCCGAACGGGCCGCTGACCGCAATTGCGGGAAGTCTGCCTTCCGCATTCCCGGGGATATACAGGTCGGCGGCAAGCGTGATGCCGTAGCGGTTGTGGAATGTTATTTTACTGTGATTTACCTTGTCGCTCTGCGGGAATGTCTTGTCCCATTCCCGTGTCAATGTCAATTGTTCCATATTGCTGTTGTTTTGAGATGTTTGCGCCTGGCTTTCCGTCAGACCTGAGAGGCAGAGGATGGCGGATGCCAGAAGAAAATGAATCAGTTTCATAATTGTAATATTTATAGTCGTCATCTGTTCGATATCCGTGTTTCCGAATGCAAAAGTAAGGGCGGCTTTTGTATTGTCCGCTACCCGGACAACGGACATTAATACCTGAAATCCTCCTTTCGGCCGCTCTCCCGTCGATTTTATCCTAAGAAAACATATATTTGCACAGGAAATTCAAAGAATTGGACATGGAAGTAATAAAGGCGGATACTATAGAACAGTATAACCGTTTTTTCGGGTTCAGGACGCAGCACCCATTGGTCAGCGTCGTGCATTTCAACGGTTCGGAAAAGCAGCCGGATGCGCACAGGATGACATTCGGCTTTTATGCCCTTTTCCTGAAAAAGACAGTAGGATGCACTATCGATTACGGTAAGACGAAATACGATTACGATGACGAAACCGTGGTCAGTTTCGCTCCCGGACAGACAGTCGGCATCCAGCCTGTCGAGGACGGTCCCGTCCCGGAAGCGGATGCGCTGCTTTTCCATCCTGATTTCCTGCACAGGACATCCCTGGCCCAGACGATAAGACAATATACCTTTTTTTCGTATGCCTCCAACGAGGCTCTGCATTTGTCCTCCGGTGAGCGCGAAATCATACAGGACTATATGGACAAGATAGCCCAGGAACTGGAGCATCCGATCGACAAGTTCTCCAAGCCGCTGATTATCTCGAACATCGAGGTGCTGCTCAATTATTGCATGCGGTTTTACGAGCGACAGTTCATTACTCGTGAAGAACTGAACAGCGATGTGCTTGTGCGTTTCGAAAAGTTGCTGAATGAATACTGGGATTCAGGCATGGCAGAGAGGCAGGGGCTGCCTACAGTAAAATATTTCGCCGACAGGATATGTCTGTCGCCAAACTATTTCGGAGATCTTATCAAATCCGAGACGGGGAAGACTGCGAGAGAACATATCCATCTTAAAATCATCGAAATGGCAAAAAACGCCTTGCTCGAACCGGACGCAAGCATGAAGCAGGTGGCCTATATGCTGGGGTTCCAGTATCCGCAGCATTTTCTCAGGTTTTTCAAGAAAGAAGTCGGGTTTACGCCAAAGGAGTATCGCGCTAATCTTTCTTCAATGTACCGATGACGGCACGGTTCGATTTGCGGTCGATGAATGCGGCAAGGGATGCCGGAGCTGACTTGACCGTGTCATTTTCACCGTATCGAAATTCTTGCTGAACCAGGCCAGATCCCCTTTTATTCCATAACCTTCGGCAGTCAACGGGTCTCCGTAATTATTCACCCCGACATAGACCGTTCCGCCATTCTTGTTCATGAAGCCGCAGACAGCTTCGAAGACCTGGCCGCGTCCCTGATAGTACAGATCCGGTTTGCCATCCTTGTTGCTCATGACATAGGATGCCTTGAATTCCACATTTTCGAGTTCTCCCTTGCCGTATTTGCCGCCGCCCTTGTATTCTGTCCCGCGGAAGTGGTCATCCACGCCAAGGACCATGCAGATCCGTCTCCGTATGTCTTCAGGCTTGCACTTGACATCGTCGGGGCAGGTATGGGAAAGTGAATGGAGCATCAGAAGCTTGGCTATCTCCTTTTCATCTTCATCCGATGCATTCTGGAGCAATGATGCTGCTCCCGTGCAGTCATCGGGCTTCTCAAGGAAACCGAGCGCGCTGACAATCCATTTCTCCCTTTCATCGAGCCGGAGCGATGTCCTCTTGTCCTTTACCGGAATGCCTTCTGCCGCCCTGAGACATTGCCCCAGAAATTCGGCACGGGCAAGGACAGTATCCCTTCCATGGCTGTCACCGGCAACATTCAGGATAAAGGCCGCGGACAGCAGATTGCGGAAGCGTTCCATTGAATCGTCTGTACTCGACAGGGATATTATTGTAGCAACCGATTTCACAATGCTTTCATTGGCGGAAGATGACATATCCGGAGCTTCCGTTTTCCCGTCCAGATTTGCCAGGGCATCATTGCGCGTGACAGTAAAGTCTTCAAGGATGCTTTCCCCGTCAAAACCTCCGGGCTTTTCGTTACAGTCGAAGGCCGGCTTGTCCATGTTTATGAACAATTCATCCCCCAGCGGATGTACAAACGCCGTGCAGACCGTTTCTATATCACCTTTCCTGTATTCCCCGTTCACACGCATGAGCCCGGCATATCCCTTGTCGGATATGAGCCTTACCCTGTCCTTGTCAGGGGTCGACCCTTTGAAGATATCGATCACCCTGGCCTCATACACCCTCTTGTCGATGACATCCGCGTCAGCCTGTTTCCTGCAATACGCCTTGTATGCTTCCCTTATCGAGAAGAGAGGCGGTTCTTCTTCATCGACCAGTTCGGCATTTTCAATGACATCCTGCTCATAAAGATATTCGATCAGTTCATGGGTGAATATGCCTTTCACAAGCTCCTCCTCCTTGATTTCGCAAGTGCCGTCATAAAGTGTCCCCAGCGGGGTGCATTCCAGATAAGCCAAACCGGAGTCGTCTTTCTGTTCCTTTCCCAGTACTATGCTGTATTTGCCGTAGCGGACCAGCTCTTTCTCCTGTTTCTTCGGTCTTGTCTTTTTGGATTCTTCCTGAACCTGCATGAAAATGGATGCAAAGTGGTCTACGGCCGATATGTCATCCATGTTGCTTGCCTTGAGCCTTTCATCCCTTATGTTGCGGGTACATACCTCGATGGTCCTGTTATGATTTGAGAAAGCGATGACATCCGAATCCCGGGATTGTGCGGAGGATATATGGAGTATACCGTTTTTCAGTGACAAGGATCCCGCACCGTCCATTGAGACTTCCTCAAGTTTCTGGCTTTTGTCGAATCTGGCATGTCCGAGCATTTTAAAGACAAGCATGTCTGTCCCAATCGATGTCTCGATCATGGACCAGGTAAAACCCGGGGTTGTCATTGCATAACATCCGCAATTCATCATCACTTCAGTGAGGTCATACTTGCGGCTGTAAAGATATGACGAGTATTCCAGGAAAAGGAGGGACCTTATGCGGGCTTCTTTTCTGGATCTGCTTTCGCACAAAAGTACAAGCGAACATGCAAGCACCTTGGATGACATGACAAGACGCTGCCTTTCGTCCGCATCCATTGCATTTCCCTTACTTCCTATCCTGCGGCATTCTTCGATCTCGGAATCCGCGATGCGGCACAACATGTTCGAGATGCCGAACAAAGTCAGTCCGCCTGCATTCCGGGCTTTTTTTACCGTATGCATGAAAGAGGTGAACTGTTCGGGCGATGTCTGGCTGTATGTATGTTCAAGTTCCTTGTATGTCATGATTGCGGCATTAAATCGTTCCAAATTTAACGATTATTGACAATATGATTGCCATTTCAGGAAAAATAACGGAAACCCGGAGAGGGAGTCTGGTCTGGATCGGATGGAATGCAGACAATCCTGCAGAAAAAAGGTACATTTAAAATGTGTCCATTCTTGCAAAAATAAAGATATTATTTTAATAAATCAACAATAATCCAATCTTTTTCTAATTCTTCAATTCCAGCAAGATAGCACGGAATCCGCCTGACCTGAACGTCAATTGCCGGAATATTGTCCGGGACAGTTTTAAATGTACGTTTATTCCCCGTACATCCGAGTTCATTGACAGGTTGATCTATACAGACAGGTGCTTTTACACGCATATATAAAAGAACTTATACAAATTAATACATAAACTGATGAACAACGACCCTATTGTAAAAGTAGAGCATCTTTCGCACAGGTACAGCGTTCAATGGGCTGTGCGGGATATCAACTTTGAGATTGACAACACTGGTATCGTGGGTCTTCTCGGTTCAAACGGAGCCGGCAAGTCCACAATCATGAACATTATCTGCGGTGTGCTTTCCCAGACTGAGGGGAAGGTGGCCATTGCCGGTTTCGACACAAGGGAAAAACCGGTGGCGGCAAAACAGAATATCGGTTTCCTTCCGCAGAAACCTCCGCTTTACAACGACCTTACGGTCGATGAATATCTGACGTATGCCGCCCGCCTGCGCCAGATGAAATCATCGGAAATACCTGCCGCTCTGGAACAGGTAAAGGAGAAATGCGGGATCTCCCATTTCAGCAAAAGGCTGATCGGGAATCTCTCCGGGGGATACCAGCAGCGTGTCGGCATTGCCCAGGCCATTATACACAATCCGAGACTCGTGGTCATGGACGAGCCTACAAACGGGCTCGATCCGAACCAGACGCTGGAAGTCCGTTCCCTTATCAGCGATATCGCGAAAGACAAGGCTGTCCTCATCTCCACCCACATCCTCTCTGAGGTGCAGGCCACCTGCGACAGGATCATGATGATAGAGCACGGCTCAATAGTCTTCAGCGGCTCCGTGGAGGACTTCGACAATTATATCGAACCAGATTCCTTCATAATGACACTCTCTCATGCCCCGTCGGAGGAAGACATACTGAAAGTCGGAGGCGTGACTGACGTGAAGCTTGTCTCTGATCTCACATCGAGCTACAGGGTGTGGTTCGACGGGGACAAGGAGACAATGGCCAGAATGGTGGAGACAAGCGTGAAGAACGGCTGGGGTCTGACCGAGATCCAGCTCGAGAAGAGCTCCATGAATGAAGTATTTGCGCAACTGTCCGGTCACGGGAACCATCAATGAAGTCAGCGGGCATGAAGAAGAACACTATATTCAATATAGCATATACGGAACTGAAGATGATATTCAGCACTCCTGTCGCATGGCTGATGCTGATCGTCTTCACTGTGATGTGCGGACTGTTTTTCACTGACGTATTCCGTATATATGTGGAAAGCCAGGCCTCGGGCAACCGTCTGTCGTTTGTCACCGAAGGCATGTTCTGCTCGGACTATCTCGGGCTTTTCCCGAAAGTGCAGCAATGGCTTTATCTATTCATTCCTCTCGTGTCAATGGGAATGCTCAGCCGCGACATCGGAAATGGCACTGTCAAGCTTCTCTATTCGTCACCTGTCACGGACACACAGATCGTGCTCGGGAAATTTCTGGCCATGGCGGGCTACTGCCTTGCCATGATGGGAGTCGTGCTGATTTTCACGATATTCGGTTGTGTTGCCATACAGAGCCCGGACATACCGCTGGTCCTTACCGGACTGCTCGGACTTTTCCTGCTGGCATGTACCTATTCGGCGATAGGTATCTTCATGTCATCGCTTACAAGATACCAGGCAGTCGCCGCCATAGCCACATTCGCTGTGCTGGCAGGGCTGAATTACGTAAGGATGCTCTGGCAGGGCATAGTATGGGTAAGAGACCTGACATGGTGGCTTTCGATCAGCGGCCGCTGCGAGGAATTCATAAACGGCCTGATATGCAGCGAGGATGTGATATACTTCATAATGGTATCAGCCCTCTTCCTTACACTGACGGTGCTCGGCATGACGAACAGGCGCAAATCACGCCCGGCCGGTCTCAGGGCAGCCGGTTATGCAGGAGCAGTGGCAGTAGCCCTGGCTGTAGGATATATCTCGTCCAGACCTCACCTGATGGGTTTCTATGATGCCACTGAAACGAAGAGAAGGACTCTGACTGCCACGAGCCAGGAAATAATGGAACGGGTGAAAGGGCCGGTAGTCATGACTACCTATACCAATATCCTCGACGAAGAAGGCTTCTATCTCGGAGTCCCATCACGATATAACAGTGACAAGGCCTATATCAAGCAATATCTGAGATTCAAGCCGGACATAAAGATCCGCTATGAATATTACTGGGCGGACGCCGGCAGCAAATCCGTGAAACGCAGATTCCCTGACCTTACCGATGCCGAGAGGGCGGAACGTATCGCCGATGTCTATGAGATGAACATAAACAGGTTCCAGTCTCCGGAGGAAATTGCGGCAAAGATTGACCTGAGCGGAGAAGGGTACCGCCTGGTGCGTCAGATCAAGATGAAAGACGGCCGCACCACTTTCCTGAGAGTATTCGACGACTCGCAGAGGCTTCCTCAGGAAAAGGAAATCACAGCTGCATTCAAAAGGCTGATCGACGGACCTGTGACTGCAGGATTCGTGACAGGACATGGTGAGCGCGACATAAACAAGGAAGCAGACAAGGATTACTATGCTTTCGCCACAGCCAAGTTCTTCCGCCATTCGCTGATCAACAACGGTTTCGATGTCATCGACATATCTCTTGACGGTGATGGAGGGATTCCTGAAAATATCGGCATCCTTGTCATTGCTGATCCCCGCACCGCTTATTCCGATGCGGAAATAGAGAAAATAGCCGCATACATCGGAAAGGGCGGCAACCTGCTTCTTGCCGCAGAGCCCGGACAGGCTGATGTGGCCAACAGGATCGCAGCCCTTGTCGGAGCCAGATTTGAAGGAAGCCGGATAGCCGTACCGGAAGGGGATTACAGGCAGGACCTTATGCTTGCCGAGGTCACTGAGGCGGCAGTCGGTGAAATGCCGTCGCTGAAGGGTCTCAGACGCCACGATTACAAGATCACGATGCCGGGAGCCACTGGAATCGAAATCCTGCCTGACAGCGGGTTCGAATCCATGACGATGCTCGAAAGCGATCCTTCCGGATGGAATGAAATACAGACTGCAGACTTCGAGAACGGCAAAGCTTCGTGCGATTCGCTCTCAGGGGAGCATCGCGGGACACGCAGCCTGGCCGTCTGCCTCCAGAGGGAACTTCCAGACAGTTCCCGGACGCAGAAAATCCTTCTTTTCGGAGATGCGGACTGTTTCAGCAACGCCGAACTCATGAGAGACCGCTATGCTGTGGCGTCAGGGAATTTCAGCCTCCTTTTCGAAGCATTCAGGTGGCTTACTGACGGAGAATACCCTATAGATACACCAAGACCGAGGGGGAGCGACAACGGCTTCGACATGGAAATCGGCAGCATTCCTCTGGTACGATGGATCTTTGTGGCGATAATACCGTTTGTCATGCTGGTGTTCTCACTGGTAATAATTGCTCGCAGAAAATCAAGATAAAGGAAAATGAAAGTCATATTCAATATAGCGAAAAATGAATTGCGACAGCTTTTCTATTCGCCGATAGCGTGGATTCTGCTTGCCATCTTCTTTGTGCAAGCCGGGGCGGCTTTTTCGGAGGTGATAGGAATGCTGCTCAGATACAGGTCGCTCGGTTTCGGGCTGGCCGAAGTCACAAACCAGATATTCAGGGATGCCTGGAGCGGAATCTATCCGTCTGTCCAGGGGTGGCTTTTCCTTTACATTCCACTGGTCACCATGGGTATCATATGCAGGGAGAAGACCAGCGGGACAGACAGGCTCCTGCTTTCATCCCCGGTTTCTGAAGCGCAGGTCGTCACCGGCAAATTCCTTTCCATGGCGGTCTACGGACTTGCGATGCTGTCCTGTCTGCTCATTGATATCGCAGTCTGCTGCGTTATTGTCAAATCCATAGACATCGGCCCCGTCCTTTCCGGCTTCCTGGGACTGTATCTCCTTCTTCTGGCATATGCTGCGATAGGAATATTCATGTCGTCCCTGACCAGATACCAGATCATCGCCGCAGTCGGGACCATAGCCGTGCTTTTCGGCATAAATTATCTGACCACGGTCGGACAGGGAATCCCGGTCATCCGTGAAATCGCATACTGGGTCGGGATAGCCGGCAGGGCGGATACTTTCATCCAGGGAATGGTATGTTCGGAGGATCTCATCTATTTCCTCGCGATAATCGGCCTTTTCCTTACACTGACCGTACTGAAACTGAAGTCCGGGACAAGAAGCCGGAGAAGGATGGCTAATGCCATGTCGTACATGGCTGCCGTGGCCGTATTCTGTGCTGTAGGTTTCTTCAGTTCAAGACCTGTATTCAAGTTTTATCTCGATACCACGAGGATGAAGGTCTGCACTCTGACAGAAGAGAGCCAGGAGGTCATGAAACAGATGGACGGGCCGCTTACCATCACCACTTATGTGAATCTTACAGGACCGGATGCCTATTACGGACTCCCGAGAAACTATACACGGGATGTGGCCCGATTCGCCTGGTACACCAGATTCAAGCCGGAAATCAAGATGAAATATGTCTACTATTGGCATCCTTCCGAGGCATATCCTCTCGACAACAAGAGGTTCGAAGGCCTTGACGATTACGGCAAGGCACAGAAAATGGCAGACATAAGCAGGGTGAATCTGAAGAGATTCCTCTCGCCGGAAGAAATAGCGCCTTATGATGAGAAGGTCGGACTCGCCGAGGAAGACTGGTCATTCGTGCGGACCATCGAACGGGGTGACGGCAGTATGACCAAGCTCCGTCTCTATGACGACCAGAACAAGCATCCTGGCGAGACCGAAATCACTGCGGCCATGAAAAGGCTGATAACGGATGTCCCTGTAGTCGGTGTTCTTGCCGGCCATGGCGAAAGGAGCATCTCGAACATAGGTGACAAAGGCTACTACTCATTCGGTGAAAGCCGTACATTCCGTCATGCCCTGATAAACCAGGGATTCGATGTGAAGGAGGTCACGATTACGGAAGACGGCGTACCCGGGGACATATCGGTCCTTATGATAGCTGACCCGAGGGAAGACTTCTCAGAC
>CALUQM010000053.1 GCA_944322925.1 uncultured Bacteroidales bacterium | reverse complement strand
ATTTGCCGCTTCGCGTCACATATACTGTTGCGCCTCGGTAGAGCAAATTTATTTGCTCTGCACTCGGCTTCTGCGTAATTTGCCGCTTCGCGTCACATATACTGTTGCGCCTCGGTAGAGCAAATTTATTTGCTCTGCACTCGGCTTCTGCGCAATTTGCCGCTTCGCGTCACATATACTGTTGCGCCTCGGTAGAGCAAATTTATTTGCTCTGCACTCGGCTTCTGCGTATATTTGCTCAGTTGACAAAAAAGACAGATATCGTATGACACGGAACCCGGCTATTTCAGATGCTCCGTCATCCAGAATCGTATTTCTGGATTACCTGCGTTTCATCGCATGTTTTATGGTAATCTTCGTGCATTGCATAGAGCCGTTCTATCTTGGCGGCGAAGGTACACTTATCCGCAATTCCTCCGATGCCGCCTGGTCGACCTTCCTCGATTCGGCCCTGAGGGCGGCTGTCCCGCTTTTCATGATGGCGTCGAGCTATCTGCTTTTCCCCTTGAAGTACGATACCCGGACTTTTTTCAGAAAACGGTTCGTCAGAGTCTGTATCCCTTTGATTGTGTGGGTACTCCTGTATGCCCTCATTCCGTTTTACGGGTCGGCCGAGGGATTCGACCGCGGGGGCAATCTCCAGCGCCTTCTCGTGAACTTCAATCCTCATGCAGGCCATCTCTGGTTCATATATATGCTGCTCGGAGTCTATCTCCTGATGCCGCTGCTTTCTCCATGGATCGAGAAAGTCTCGAAAAAGGGTGAAGAGGCATTCCTCTGTCTCTGGGGAGTGACGACACTGATTCCATTTTTCAGACAGGCTGCAACAGCTCTGACAGGCTCTCCCGAACTTTGGGGAGAAGCCGGCTGGAATGAATACGGAACCCTGTATTACGTAAGCGGTTTTATCGGCTATCTTGTCCTCGGACATTATTTCAGGACATATCTCGGTGATTGGTCCTGGAAAAAGACCCTTGCGGTGGCTGTCCCTCTCTGGATTGCAGGCTATGCCGTGACGGCTGGCTGGTTCTGGGCCATGATGCCTAAAGAATTTCCGGTCAGCGGACCGATCGGTCTGGCGATGTATCTGGAAACGAGCTGGCAGTTCTGTGCTTTCGGAGTAGCTCTTACCGCCATAGCATATTTTCTCGTCATCAGGAAAATGACAGCCGACGGATGGTTTTACCGCAATGTAATACTTCCTGTATCGAAAGTCAGCTACGGCGTATATCTCATGCACATGTTCATTCTGACTTTCTTCCATCAGACAGTGTCCGGATGGGGACTTTGCACGCCTCTGCACATAGTCGTTACCGCCTGCCTGACTTTCGTCACCGCTTCGGTGCTTTCAAGGCTCCTGTCATTCATCCCCGGCAGCAAATATGTCCTCGGATGACACCTGCCCCGTTGATCTTGCCTGAGATTTATTTTGAATCTTGGAAGAAATTGCTTAGATTTGTAGAAATGAGCGTAGGAATATGACAATTCGACTTTCATACGGACTTCACCACCATCATATTTACAGGATATGACGGCAGGTCGGGTCATGCTATGAAATGATTTGTAGATATGGAGCTTGCCGGAGATTATGGCAGGCTCTTTTTGTTTACCCTGGATAAACCGAAATAAAACGAACCGAACATGTTGAGAATTGCCCTCCAGTCGAAAGGACGACTGAATGAAAAAAGCCTCGAGCTTTTGCGTGAAGCCGGCATAAGCATCGATGACAACAACCGCAGGCTGCTCTCCAAATCCTCCAATTTTCCTGTCGAGGTCCTGTATCTGAGAGACGACGATATCCCTCAGACAGTATCGTGCGGGATAGCCGACATAGGAATTGTCGGCCTTAATGAAGTCATGGAAAGAGGCCTGGAAGTGGATATCCTGCAGCATCTGGGATTCGGCAAGTGCAGGCTCTCTCTTGCGATTCCGAAAAATGCCGTGTATTCCGGTCCGGAATATTTTGAAGGCAGGAAAATAGCCACTTCATATCCTGCCATTCTCCGAAATTATTTCAGGGAAAAGAACGTAAACTGCGAAATCAGGGAAATTGCCGGCAGCGTCGAAATCTCTCCTGCGATAGGTCTGGCGGACGGAATCTTCGACATCGTCAGCAGCGGAGGCACATTGATCCAGAACGGGCTGGCTGAAGTGGAAAAAGTCATGGATTCGGACGCCGTCCTGATCGGCACTCCCGGGCTCGGCGAAGAGAAAATGGACCTCGTAGGCAAGCTGATGTCTCGTTTCACATCGGTTCTCCGCAGCAGGGGAAAGAAATACATGCTCGTAAATGTCCCGAACGACAGGATAGAGGAAGCGCTCGCGATAATCCCGTCGATGAAAAGTCCTACACTCCTGCCGCTTGCCGACAAGGGCTGGAGCGCAATCCATGCCGTAGTCGACGAATCCGAAGTCTGGGACAAGGCTGACAAACTCAAGAAAATAGGAGCGGAAGACATCCTTATCCTTTCAATGGAAAAACTTATAGTCTGACCGTTATCCGGCCTGTCATTCACCTGCCATCCCCGCTATTGCCCGGAGATAGCCTAATATCCGATCAGAAAATGAAAATCCACAAATATCCCTCCCGTTCCGACTGGTCCGTCATTCTCGGCCGCCAGAAGAAAGGAGTCCCGCAAAATGTAAAAGATACGGTATCCGCCATTCTGTCCGACATAAGGACGTGCGGGGATGCGAAAGTCCTCGAATATGTCAGGAACCTGGACGGTTTCGATACGGATGCCTCAGGCCTTGCCGTATCGCAGGAAGAGATTTCGGCTGCGGAAGCCTGTCTTTCCACTGACCTTAAAAACGCCATTTCTGTAGCCGCAGGCAACATCAGAAAATTCCACGAAGCCCAGAAAACCGGAGACGTTGTTGTAGAAACCATGCCCGGTGTCGTATGCCGCCAGAAAAATGTACCGATAAGCAATGTCGGACTTTATATTCCGGGCGGAACAGCCCCGCTGTTTTCCACCGTACTGATGCTTGCCGTCCCGGCCGCGATAGCGGGATGCGAAAGGATAGTTCTCTGCACCCCGGCCGGAAAGGACGGGAAAGTGTCTCCGGCTATTCTTTATGCGGCCCGGATATGCGGAATTTCCGAGATATTCAAAGTCGGCGGGGCAGTGGCAGTGGCGGCCATGGCCTATGGCACGGAAACGATACGGAAAGTGGACAAGATCTTCGGCCCGGGGAATTCGTATGTGACCGAAGCAAAGCAGCAGGTTTCGCAGGTTTGTGCCATAGATATGCCGGCAGGTCCGTCGGAAGTAATGATCATTGCGGACAGCAGTGCCGACCCGCGTTTTGTAGCCTCGGATTTCCTGTCCCAGCTCGAACACGGCAGGGACAGTCAGGCGATACTCCTCTCTACCTCCGAATCCCTGGTGGAAGCGGTCGGTGATGAAATCAGGATCCAGGAACAGAAACTTTCCAGGCAATCCATCGTTGACGTATCCATGGAAGGAAGCATGGCCATCCTGTTCCATACTGAAGAAGAGATGGTGGAATTTTCCAATTATTACGCGCCGGAGCATCTGATTATCGCCACTGAAGACTACGGCAGTACGGTAGAAGGAATAAGGAATGCAGGCAGCGTTTTTCTCGGGAACTATTCTACCGAAAGTGCAGGAGACTATGCGTCGGGCACAAACCACACCCTCCCGACAGGCGGATGGGCGGTTTCATGTTCCGGAGTGAATCTCTCGACATTCATGAAAAAGATGACCATACAGGAAATCTCACAGTCCGGACTCGCCCTTCTCGGACCGGTGATTGAAACGATGGCCAGGGCTGAAGGCCTCGACGCCCACGCCAATGCCGTAAGCATAAGGTTGAAATAATATTTGCCCATGACACGTGAAACTTCTTCCGCATCAGAGGGAATAAAGTCGCTGCTGCGTGAAAATATCAGAAACATAGTACCGTATTCCACGGCCCGGGATGACTGCAAGGCCAGGATGGACATATATCTCGACGCCAACGAAAATCCGTATCCTAACGGCGTCAACCGTTATCCGTCACCGCATCAGCCCGGACTGAAGTCGAAACTGTCGGTTATCAGGAAGATTCCTGCCGGGAATATCTTTGTCGGAAACGGCAGCGATGAACCGATCGACCTTGTCTTCCGCCTGTTCTGCCCTCCTGGAAAGAGCAGCATGATACAGGCGGTGCCTACTTACGGCATGTATTCCGTAGCTGCGGCAATCAATGACGTACGGGTGATAAATGTACCTCTGAACCCTGATTTTACACTTGATGCAGGCCTTCTGCTTTCAAAGGTGGAAGAGGACACCAGGGTCATTTTCCTTTGTTCTCCGAACAATCCTTCCGGAAATCTGCTGGACAGGGGAGAGATTCTCAGTATTCTTGACAATTTCAGCGGGATAACGGTAGTGGACGAGGCATACATCGATTTTGCCGGCAGCGACAGCTTTGCAGCCCTGATAGAAAAATACCCGAGACTGATAGTGCTTCAGACCATGTCCAAGGCCTGGGGAATGGCTGGTTTGAGAATAGGACTTGCCATTGCGGACAAACTCACCGTCAGCGTGATGTCAGGAGTCAAATATCCGTATAATGTCAGTGTCCTGAATCAGGCCAGGGCTGAGGAACTGCTGGAAAATCCGCTTGCGATGTACGACAGGGTGAGAGAAATAAGGAAAGAGCGGTCGAGACTGGCCTCCGCCCTTTCCTGCCTAGACCGCGTGGTTACTGTCTATCCTTCCGACGCCAATTTCCTTCTGGTGAAGTTCAGGGACAAGGACAGAGCTTTCGATGAACTTTTCGGGGCCGGAATCATCGTCAGGGACAGATCTTCGGCATACGGGTGCGGGGACTGCCTCAGAATCACTGTCGGTACTCCTGAAGAAAATGACAGGGTGATATCCGTCCTTTCCGGGCAGGAGCATACGGGCTTTGCGGTACAGAAAGGTCCGGGAAAGGGCAGGACGGCTTCCTGCTTCAGAAAAACAGGGGAGACGGCCGTATCCGTAAGAGTGGATCTGGACAATTTCCGCAAGCCGGAAATAGCGACCGGCCTGCATTTTTTCAATCACATGCTGGAGCAGATCGGGTTCCATGGCGGAATCGCTCTCGATATCGTATGTTTCGGAGATCTCGCTGTCGACGACCATCACAGCATCGAGGATGTCGCCATAGCGCTCGGCGACTGCCTGAAAGAAGCGCTCGGCGACAAGGCCGGCATCGGACGTTACGGTTTCTGCCTGCCGATGGATGAGGCCGAGGCTTTCGTGCTGATGGATCTCGGCGGAAGAATCGATTTCAGATGGGAAGTGCCGCTGCACGGACAGACTGTCGGAGACGTCTCCTCGCAGATGTTCAGCCACTTTTTCAAGTCACTGTCGGAACATCTGAACTGCAATCTGCATGTCAGGGCTGCCGGAGACAATGATCATCATATAATCGAAGGCGTATTCAAGGCATTTGCAAGGGCGCTCGGCCAGGCCGTATCCAGGACGCCGTCAGGAAATGTTATCCCAAGCAGCAAAGGTTGGTTATGACAGGAATAATAGATTATGAGGCCGGCAATATCCGGTCTGTGGAAAACGCCATGAAGCGTCTCGGCGCCTGTTATGCGGTCAGTTCCGATCTTGCTTTCCTGTCAGGATGCGACCGTCTGATTCTTCCAGGTGTCGGAGATGCGTCGTGGGCTATGACGAAACTCGTTGAAAAAGGCCTTGCGGACTTTATCAGGAATACGGACAGGCCGCTGCTCGGAATCTGTCTCGGGATGCAGCTTCTGTGTTCCCGGTCTGAGGAAGGAGATGTGGACTGTCTCGGCATATTCCCGAACCGGGTCAGGCATTTCAGTTCGGCCTTTCAGGACAACGCGGCTCTGAAAGTTCCGCAGGTCGGATGGAACGATATCGTCTCGCTGAAAACAGGGCTTTTCGACGGAGTGGCGGAAGGCTCCTACGTATATTTCGTTCATTCGTATTTTGCGGATATCGGTGAAGATACGGCTTCCGTGACGGAATACGGTATCCCTTTCAGTTCTGCCCTGTGCCGGGGCAATTTTATGGGCTGCCAGTTCCATCCTGAAAAAAGCGGAGATGTCGGAGAACGGATTTTGTCGAATTTCCTCAGGCTGCGGCCATGACCTCAGCCGGTTTTTAACAAGCATGCAATGATAAGAATAATTCCCGCCATAGATATCATAGACGGAAAATGTGTCCGTCTGACCCAGGGCGATTATGCCAGAAGCAAAGTCTACAATGAAAACCCGCTGGATATCGCGAAGCAGTTTGAGGACTGCGGCGTGATTTTCCTTCATCTTGTCGACCTCGACGGAGCCAAAGCGAAATTTCCGGTAAATCAGCGTGTCCTTGAAGACATTGCCGCACACACTTCTCTGAAAGTCGAATTCGGCGGCGGTATCAAGGACAGGGACGCACTGGTGTCGGTATTCAGTGCAGGGGCTTGCCGGGCTGTGTGCGGAAGTGTCGCCTGTACGGAACCGGACTCTTTCTCCGCCTGGCTTGAAGAGTTCGGAGGCGAACGTATCGTTTTGGGGGCGGATTTGAAGGACGGCATGGTTGCAGTCAACGGATGGAGGGAAAAATCATCCGAAAGCGTCGATGACCTGTTTGACAGGTTTTCCCCGGCCGGTCTGAAGGCCGCCGTCGTAACTGAAATTTCCAGGGACGGGATGCTTTCAGGCCCTGATGTGGAACTGTATGGAGGACTGATGGCCAGGTACCCGAACCTTCAGATAGTGGCAAGCGGCGGAGTCGGCTCCGTGAGTGACGTGGAACGGCTGGACAGGTCCGGGGTTCCTGCGGTTATTGTCGGGAAAGCCATTTACGAGGGCAGGATTTCTCTTGCCGAGATACGGAATATGTCCGGAAGTACCCTGTAATCCGACTGGCTATGCTTACGAAAAGAATCATACCCTGCCTTGACATCAAGGACGGCCAGACAGTGAAAGGCATCAATTTCCTGTCTCTGAAATCCGTAGGAGACCCCGTGAGTCTTGCCAGGGCATACTCGGACCAGGGGGCGGACGAGCTTGTGTTTCTGGATATCAGCGCCACTCTCGAAGGACGGAAGGCCTTTTCCGACCTGGTGGAGCGTATTGCCCTGAATATCAATATCCCTTTTACTGTAGGCGGAGGTATCTCGACCGTAGAAGATGCCTCAGTCCTTCTCCGAGCCGGAGCCGACAAGGTCTCTGTCAACAGTGCTGCGGTACGTACCCCCGGGCTCATATCGGAGATAGCCTCCAGATTCGGCTCCCAATGCGTAGTCGTGGCCATCGATGCCAGAAAAGTCGGCTCGACATGGCGCGTTACCACGCACGGAGGCACACGTTTTTCCGACAGGGAACTTTTTTCCTGGGCCGAACAGGCGGAAGATCTCGGAGCAGGGGAGATTCTGTTTACTTCGATGGACCATGACGGGACATGCGGCGGTTATGCCTGTGATGTGTACCGCAGACTTTCCAGGCAGCTCGGGATTCCTGTCATAGCTTCAGGAGGCGCAGGAAATGCCGGTCATATCATTGAAGTGCTGTCTCCTGACGGAGGCTGTGCCGATGCCGCACTTGCCGCCTCCATTTTCCATTACGGCGAAGTGCTTATTCCAGACCTTAAACGGCAGCTTGCGGAAAACGGGATACCGGTTCGCACACCTGCCGTTACAGACACTGCCGTAAATCTTCAAACGGACAATTAAATCAACAGACAATATCATGATAAAGAAAGATTTTGACATCCAGACTCTCGATTTCGATAAGAATCCTGACGGTCTCATTCCTGTCATCGTACAGGACAATGCCACACTGAAAGTCCTTATGCTCGGTTATGTCGACCGGGAAGCCCTCGACAGGACTCTCGAAACGGGAAAAATGACATTTTTCAGTCGTACCAGAAAATGTCTGTGGACCAAGGGCGAGACCAGCGGGAATTTTCTTGCTGTCAGGGAAATGTATGCAGACTGTGACAGCGACACTATCCTTGTCAAGGCAGTTCCGTCAGGTCCGGTATGTCATACCGGCTCTCTCAGCTGTTTCAGGACCGATGACGATGAAGGTTTTATCAGAGAACTGCAGGAAGTCATCCGCAGACGCAGGGACGAACGGCCGGAAGGTTCCTATACGGTCCGTCTCTTTGACAAGGGAACCAACAAGATTGCCCAGAAAGTAGGCGAAGAAGCTGTCGAGACTGTCATAGAAGCTGTCGACGGCAATGATGAGGCCATGATTTACGAGGCTTCCGACCTCATTTACCATCTTCTTGTCCTGCTTGTCCACAAGGGCCTCTCCATTTCCGACCTCGAGAAGGAACTTGTCCGCCGGCACAAATAGCTCATTCCGCTTTCAGTACACCGTTTTGACCGGTCGGCCGGGCATTTGCATGCAAATTGCACGCAAATGCAGGGATATTTGAGCTCTTAATGATGTTATCTTGATGATTTTGCAATTTTAAAATCATTAAGGTATGTTAAGATTCTCTAAAAACGGACTTTCCGTGTCTGTCGTCCTGGACAGGCGCAGAATCAAGGTAAGCGGATTGTATCCGGTCAAGGTCGAGGTTGTCGCCGGAAGGAGGCAGAAATATTTTTCTACGGGAGTAGACCTTTCGCAAGAGCAGTGGGCTGAAATGTCTGTAAGACACAGGAAGAATGCCGAAATGTCGAAAATCGAGGAATGCTTCAACCGCATTCTGAATGAAGTGGTATTCACCTCTGAAACGAGTTCATTTCCATTCGGAACGGCTGTAACATCGGCGAAGGGCGGCTCTTCCGTTAGTGTCAACCGCGCACTGCTGGCCATGATGGACAGGTACCGGACGGAGGGAAAGGTCAATTCATATTACAGATGTCGTTCCACTCTCAGGAATATCGAGGAATTTTCCGGAGGGAACATATCGTTCCCTTCCGTGACGCCGGAATGGCTTGTCCGCTGCGACAGTTTCTGGCGTCATCAGGGCAAAAGCGATACGACCGTAGGGATATATATGAAAACCCTCAAGTGCATATTCAATCAGGCAGTAAGTCATGGCTATATAAGATCGAGTCCTTTCGGCAGCAGGGGCGGTTATGTCATTCCGCGGGGAGCCGTACGCAAACTTGCCCTTCCGAAAAGCCAGATAAGGAAGATAATCGAGTACAAGGGCCCTGAACGTCTTGAAAAATACCGCGATCTGTGGCTTTTCTCTTATCTGTGCAACGGTATCAATTTCAGGGATATGCTTTTCCTCAGGTACGGTAATATCGCAAATGGCGAAATCCGTTTTGTCCGATCCAAGACCGAATATGCCTATTCCGGCAGGAAAGTCATCTGTGCCGTACTAAGACCCGAAATGCAGCGCATAATAGAGCGGTGGGGCAATCCAGATAACGGTTCCCCGGATACCCTCATATTCCGTTTCGCTGAAGGAAATGAAGATAAATTCGCTGCGGCCATGCTGGTCAGGCGCGTCATCTGCCAGTGCAATTCCGCCCTCAAGGAAATTGCCGGAGAACTTGGAATACCGGCCTTTACGACATATTCGGCGCGGCACTCGTTCGCCACGGTAATGCAGCGCAGCGGTGTGGGCCTGTCTTTCATTTCGGAATGCCTCGGACATTCAAGCCTTTCCGTGACTGAAACCTATCTTGCAGGTTCCAGCCCTGACGAACGGCTGCGAAATTCAGCCTTGCTGCTGGACTTCCAGTAATGACTCAGGTTCGATGAATTCAAGTAGTCCGGCGTCGGGCATACGTCGAACGGCCGGTAAGGATTCCTTCGAAATCAAGTAACAATATAAAAAGCCCGGAGCGACAATCGGAAGTCGCTCCGGACAATTTTGTTCGGTGATGACTCTTTATCTTTGAAACTGGTCAGGAGTCATTATTACCGCGTTATTCAGCAACTACACAGATAGCCACACGGTTCTTTGCAGGTTCAGTGTAAGGGTTCGCGGTGTCGCCCTTGTACTCTACGCTTATCCTGTC
>CALUQM010000052.1 GCA_944322925.1 uncultured Bacteroidales bacterium | reverse complement strand
CAGACGAAAGGTGAATGGGTCATGATAGGGACATTCGGTTTCAAGGCAGGAGAAAATCCATGCGTAAAAATATCCGGCCAGGGCGGCAAGGTGCGTGCCGATGCAATTCTGTTTGTAAGGGAATGACTATATGGAAGTTTTTTCTTAACTTCGTATGTTATATCTGAAGAACTTATACCATGCACATAGGTGTAGCAGGAAACATAGGAAGCGGAAAGACTACCCTCACCCGCATGCTGGCTGCCCATTACGGCTGGACGCCCAAATACGAGGCTGTCACATACAACCCGTATCTTGAGGACTATTACAAGGACATTCCCAGATGGTCGTTCAACCTCGAAGTCTACTTTCTGACACAGAGGTTCAAGGACATACTCGAGATATCGAATTCCGAAGATACTGTCATACAGGACAGAACGATACTCGAAGGAGTGTACATTTTCGTCGCGAACAACAAGGAGATGGGGAACCTTTCCGGGCGGGATTTCAATACGTACATGGATCTTTTCAGGCTGATGATGTCGCTTGTAAAGGCCCCTGACCTGCTGATCTACCTCAAATCCTCGATACCGCACCTCGTATCGCAGATACAGAAGCGTGGACGGGATTACGAACGGTCCATAAGCATCGACTACCTGACAGGACTGAATGAAAAATATGAAAAATGGATAGCATCGTATCAGGGCAGGGTTCTGACAATCGATGCCGATAATCTTGATTTCGAAAACAGGCCGGAAGACTTTGCGTCGATAACGGATATGATCGATGCGGAACTGTACGGCCTGTTTCAGGGACAATAGAATAAACAAGGAATGTGTGATAATGGAAAGAAAAGAAAAAATCGAAGGCTGTCTGTACGGAGGGACGGCGGGCAATGCCATGTACGCTGTTCTAATGCTCGATTCCGCTTCTGCAATAATACCTGGAAGGGATGCCGGAAACATGTCCTGCCATGAATGGACAGACATGATCGTTACGAATGTCAAAGAGGCATACTCCAGCCTGCCGGACAAGACACTGCAGACGGCAGGCGGCGACAACGGATGTACTGCACTGGCTATGGTGACGCCGCTCGCCCTCTCCGGCCACGACTTGTTTACGGACGGCCTGCACATAGCGTCGCTCGGAGGAGAAATCATAAAGAATACGCACAGGTCTCCATCCTGCTTCATACCTGCATCGATATTCGCATACATGATATTCCGGCTGGTTGAAGAACCCCGTTCCGTAACAAGGGAAAAATTCATGGATATCATCAGGGATACGCGCAATATTCTTCCTGACTTCATAGACATGGAATACGGCATGACATATTATGACCTTTACCGTTCCGAAGTCATCAGTCTTTACAGGCTGTGCGACAAGGCAATAAAACTGGCTTGCGCAAAGACGGAAGATTGCGGCTCCATATCTGAAATCGGAGAAGCCGAGAGCGCTGATAAAGTGCTGACAGTAGCCGTGTACAGCTGTCTGAGGCATTTCGGCGATTTTCAGGAAGCCGTCAGGTGCGCAGCGGAGAGCGGCGGAGACAGCGGCGCGACAGGATTTGCGGCAGGCTGTCTGACAGGCCTGATAACAGGTCCCCGGGCCATTCCTGACACATTCAAATACAGACACGGACTTAATGAACGGATAACTTCTGCAGCTGAAAAACTGTTTCAAATATAATTCATTACCATGGCAGACAATTACCTCGAAGAAAAATATGAAGAATTCCTGAAAAGGAAGGACGCCGAACATAAGGCCAAATGCCGCGTATGGAAAAAAAGACTCGACGAATACCGGAAACGGCTTGAAAAGGAAAAAGTCGGAAAATTTGAAAAAAATTAACAGATTTTAAAAATTCCGCTCTCGAATTTATTGTACTTTCAAATTGTAAGCATTTTTTATCGAGAGAAAAAATTGATTAAGGAATATTAGGTTTTGACCCGATGAATTGTTTTGCCTGCAAATGTCTTACGGCATTGCAGGCTATTGTTTTTATGAATTTGATTTGTTTATTTTGTAAGTGACAAAGGATAAAAACATGAAATTTTAATCACTTATAAATTATAAATACAATGAAACATTTCGCTCAAAAGTATGTAGATGAATTCATGGCAGGTCTTATTGCCAGGAATCCGGGTGAAAAGGAATTTCATCAGGCCGTAAGAGAGGTCGTTGAAAGCCTCGCCCCTTACATTGTGGAACATCCGTATCTGATGGACATGAAGATTCTGGAGCGCATTGCAGAGCCGGAACGCGTCATCATGTTCAGGGTTCCGTGGATCAACGATGAAGGTGAAGTAGAGATCAACCGCGGCTACAGGGTGCAGATGAACAGCGCCATAGGTCCTTACAAGGGAGGTATCCGCTTTCATCCGAGCGTAAACCTGAGTATCATGAAATTCCTCGCTTTCGAGCAGACTTTCAAAAACAGCCTTACCACCCTTCCGATGGGAGGAGCGAAAGGAGGTTCGGATTTCAATCCTAAAGGCAAATCGGACAACGAAGTCATGAGATTCTGCCAGAGCTTCATGACTGAACTCCAGCGCCATATCGGCCAGGACACCGACGTCCCTGCCGGCGACATAGGAGTCGGGGGAAGAGAAGTCGGATTCATGTTCGGACAATACAAGAGACTGCGCAACGAGTTCACGGGAACCCTTACCGGTAAAGGACTCAACTGGGGAGGAAGCCCGCTCCGTCCTGAGGCAACAGGTTACGGAACATGCTACTTCGCATCGGCAATGCTTGCAACCAAAGGCGACAGTTTCGAAGGCAAGACCGTCTGCATTTCAGGCTCAGGAAACGTTGCCCAGTACGCTGCCGAAAAAGCGCTTCAGCTCGGGGCAAAAGTCGTCACCCTCTCCGATTCGAACGGATACATCTATGACCCGGACGGCATCGACAGGGCAAAACTCGACTATGTTATGGAGTTGAAGAATGTCGTCAGAGGCCGTATCAAGGAATATGTCAAGGTATATCCGGGTGCAAAATATTTTGAGAACGAACGTCCGTGGGGAGTCAAATGCGACATTGCAATGCCTTGCGCCACACAGAACGAACTGAACGGAGAAGAGGCAAAGACTCTGGTAGCCAACGGCTGCATGTGCGTTGCCGAGGGAGCCAACATGCCTTCTACCCCTGAAGCTATAGAAGTATTCCAGAATGCAAAGATTCTTTATTCTCCAGGCAAGGCATCCAATGCCGGAGGAGTTGCGACTTCTGGTCTTGAAATGACACAGAATTCAATGAGGCTGAAATGGACGCCTGAAGAAGTGGATGAAAAACTCCACAGGATAATGGAAGACATCCACGCAGCCTGCGTAAAATACGGCACGGAACCTGACGGTTATGTGAACTATGTCAAAGGTGCGAACATAGCCGGATTCATCAAGGTAGCCGATGCCATGATGTCCCAGGGTGTCATATAGAAGACTTCCCCTGAAAGAGATCATAAAAAGCAGGCTCCCGTCTTTGCCGATGATTGCAGATCACAGGCAGGACGGGAGCCATCTTTTTTGTCCGGGACAATACGGAGTCAGTCCCCTTGTCCGCCGCGGCCGCAATATGCCTCGATTCTGTCCCTGATATTCTGCTGCAGGGACAGAAAATAAAGATTGATTTCGTAGATATGATAGTTTCCTTCAGGGAACAGGGAAGCTACCGAAGGAATGAAATAATCCTCGTCATTCAGACCGTTTATCACGACAGCATGAATATCCTCGTCTATTACGGCACCCACCTGACGGAAAAGAGTGTCCGAAGTACGGTCGTCGTTGAAAAAGACCGAACCGGGATTCATCGAAGCTGGCGCAGGTGTCTCATCCACGGACCAGTTGACCGGATTGATGCAAACCTCGGTGTCTGCAAATGCCGGCGATACGGCTTCAGGAGAAGAAACACTGTTGTAGCATACCAGCACCCCAAGGTCTGTCGCCCCTTCCGCAGGCTTCAGGGAAGGATACTCTTCAAGTTCCTCACCAGTCACGTTGAATCCGAAAGCGTAACAGGCCAGCAGCCTGGCTCTCTCCCCTTCCGTCAATGTATGCTTGAGAAGTTCGATTACGGCCTTCGCACCCTGGCTGTGACCCGCAAGGAAAAAAGGCCTGCCGCAATTCATGTTGTCCATATAATACCGGAAAGCGGAGACAACATCCCGATGTGCCGTAGCATACCTTTCTTCTATTGTTTCTTCCGGCTCCATCCAGCTTTCCATGGTAATCTGCCTGTAATAAGGAGAATAAAACCTGCAATCCCCTCCGAAAAGCGATTCTCCGAGAAACATCGACAACGCTACTTTCTCCCTTTGTCCCTCATCTTCTACATTCATCACATGACAGACGTTTCCGTCCCCGTCCTTCCAGTCCCAGATACAGGTCGGGGCGACATAGAATACGTCTGCCTTCAACGCGGACTGCTCCCCTTCTCCATAAGAAGATTCATACCACATCCCGGCATCCGCATAATCCGGTACGGGAGGGAATTCCGCATCCTCAGTCTTTCCCGAACACCCGTGAAGACATAATGCGGACACGACAACAACGGGGACGGCAATAGAAACCTGCAATGCAATTGTTCCGGTTTTCATGTTCAGTCAAATTTATCTGTCAAATCATTTAAAGATAGACATTTTCCTGAACAAGTCGCATTTCTGTCATATTTTGATATGATTTTATCAATTATTTCCATACAATTTTCTGATATTTGCAGCATGAGGTTCAAGGTTATATTCCTGTGTATCATAAGCCTTGCCGGCTGGGGAAATTTTTGTGCTGGCCAGGACGCGGACCGGCTCACAGGCTGCGTAGCCGACTCGCTGAGCCTGGAAACGATTTCCGGCGCCGTCGTCGAAATAAAGGATACGGCAGGAATGACCATAGACTACGGAATGACCGGAGAAGACGGAAAATTCTCAACAGGCAGCCTTGTCCCCGGGGAATATTTGCTCAAAGTCTCCATTCTCGGATACGAAGACAAGACAATGAGACTCACGATAAACGGAGACGGACACGATGCCGGAACAATTTTCCTCCGGGAAAAACCTGAAATGCTGAATTCGGCCGTATTGAGCGAACAGGCCGTCAGATCATCGCAGAACGGAGACACTCTAAGCTACAATGCGGCCGCATACAAGGTCATGACCGGTTCCGACTCCGAAGCACTTATCACCAAGATGCCGGGAATTTCCGTTTCCGACAGCGGTGTGGAGGCCGGAGGAAGAGATGTCAGGAAAGTGATGATCGACGGGCAGGAATACTTCGGCGACGATGTGCTGACAGCGCTGAAGAACATCCCTGCCGACATGATCCGGCAGATCGAAGTCATCAACAAGCTCAGCGACGAAGCCGAACTCACTGGAGTGGACGACGGAAACAGTTACACGGCCATCAATATCGTGACACTTCCCGAAGCCCGCGACGGAGCCTTTGCAGGCAGGATGTATGCAGGATACGGAATCAGGGACAAGTATATTGCCGGGGCAAACATCAACTATTTCGGGAAAGACAGGTCTGCCTCCCTGCTTGGTATGGGCAACAATATCAGCAAGTACAATTTCGCATCGGAAAATCTTGTCGGAGCCTCTGCCGTCAGCGACGTGAATTCAAATGCAAGTTTCAAGGTAAAACCGTTGCCGGGAATTTCATCGGTACAGTCTGGAGGCGCCAATTACACTAACAAATGGTTCAGCGGAAGCTATTTCTTCAACCGCATAAAGAACAGGAACGAATCCGAAAACGACAAGTCGACATTGCTGAACGGCAACCGGACGCAGCTCACCAACACCTTGTCAGACTTCAACGCCCTCAACTACAATCATCGCTTTTCCTCGAAAATATCCTTTTCGCCAGGGAAAAACCACAGTTTCATCATAAGACCCTCGGCCAACATCCAGGATCTCGGAGACAACCGTGAACAGAGGGCGCACCAGAGCAATATTCCTGCCGGCGGTCCGGCAAAATTCATGAGAGAAAAACTGAATACGAACGACAACGACAGATTCGCTCTGAGGGCAGGCAGCAGTCTGTCCTACCGGTACCGCTTTCCCAAAAGAGGAAGGACTCTTGCAATCTCGGCATCCGGCTATTACTACAAAAACCTCATCGGCGAGAATTCATGGCAGTACATTTTCAGGGAAGAAACGGGAAATTACGACCCCGGACAGGCCGACAGCTATTCTTCCCAGCTCAGGAACAGACTGACAGAACAGATCACGGCAAATTCAGGGGCAGTCTACACCGACCGCATCGGGAAACGGTCCAGAATCAGCGCCGAATACAGATTCTCTTACAACCGCAGCTTCGGCAACAATATCACACGCCTTCTGGACAAAGCCTCGGGGACATACCTCGAAGAGCCGGACAAACGCCAGTCAAGCATAAATACGAGCAGATTCATAACGAACACAGCCGGAATAAGATACAGCTATGCTTTCCGGAAAATCTCCGTTACCGTCTATGGAGGCTACCAGAATACTGGATTTCTCGGCATCAGCCGGTTTCCGTACAATGACAGGTCGGAAAGGGTTTTCCACAATTTCGTCTACAACGCAGTAGCCAACATGCCTTTCGACAATGAAAACACTCTGAGAATCGATGCCAGGGGCCGTACCGTAAACCCATCCGTCAATACTCTGCAGAATACGGTCAACCTCAACAATACAAGCAACATAAGAGCCGGCAATCCGGACGTCTCCCCTTCCTATGTAAATGAACTTGGAATAAGATACGTCCATACGGACAGGAAAGCCGGATCCACATTGTCGGTCTCGGTAAATCTCACCGGAAGCGGCAACTATCTCTGCGACTCGCTCGTTATTGATTCCCCCGACTTCGAAGTAACGGACGGAGTCCTTCTGGGAGAAGGCAACCAGTATGTCAAGCCCGTGAATCTCGGAGGATATTTCAAAATATACGGCAAAATCGCCTGGGGTTTTCCGGTCCGGATACTGAGAAGCAATCTAAACCTGAATTCAGCCGCCAACATATCGAATCTTCCCGGAATGGTCAACGGAGACAGGGTTCCGGTCAGAAGGAACTGGTACAGCCTCGGGGCAAGACTTGACAGCAACTTCAGCGAATATCTGGATTATTCATTGAGCTACTCGGGCCGTTTCACCCAAAACGAATATTCAGGCAAGTTCGGGAAAATGAGAAACAATTTCATCACCCATGATGCGAGAGGCCAGATCAAGTGGATATTCTGGAAGGGATTTTCTGTCACGGCTGCCGCAAGTTACAGGCAAGTAAAGAACATCGACGGAAAATTCGATGACAGGATACTGCTGTGCGACATGTATCTCGGCAAGAGAATTTTCAGAAACAGGCTGGGAGAAGTCAGCATAGGGGTAAACGACATTTTCAACGACAGCAGCCGCCAGTTCGGGCACGGCATATCAGCATCGGGCACGTCGGATACGGTAAATCTCGGTATCGGACGGTATTTTTCAGTGCAATTCGTCTATCATTTGCGCACGTACTGATTTTTATCCAGGTTCAGCTGCATTCATTTCTTCGGATTCGTGATTTTTTACTAAATTCGGCATTCGAAACACTACAATATCTGTTCATAATGAAAATAGGAGTAATTTTTCTTGCGCTGGCTCTTGCCGCCATTCCGGCTGCCGGCCAGACACCTGTCTATCTCGACAGTTCGGCAGACATCGAAGACCGTATCGATGATGTAATGAAACGCATGACTCTCGAAGAGAAGATCGCCATGATCCATGCACAGTCAAAATTCAGCTCCCCGGGAGTAAAACGGCTCGGCATTCCGGAAATCTGGACGACGGACGGACCTCACGGAATCAGGCCGGAAGTATTCTGGGACGAATGGAACCAGGCAGGCTGGACCAATGACTCATGCGTAGCCTTCCCTGCCCTGACCTGCCTTGCCGCAACATGGAATGAGGAAATGTCTCTGCTTTACGGGAAAAGCATCGGAGAAGAAGCCCGCTACAGGAAAAAGGACATGCTGCTTGGTCCTGGAGTGAACATATACAGAACGCCGCTGAACGGCAGGAATTTCGAATACATGGGAGAAGACCCTTATCTCGCCGCGACGATGGTAGTTCCTTACGTAAAAGGGGTGCAGTCCAACGGCGTAGCAGCCTGTGTCAAGCATTATGCATTGAACAATAACGAAATCAACAGGCACACCAGCAATGTGATAGTGGACGACAGGGCGCTCTACGAAATATATCTTCCAGCATTCAAAGCCGCAGTCATCGACGGAGGCGCATGGTCGATCATGGGCTCTTACAACCTTTACCGCGACCAGCACGGCTGCCATAACCAGTACCTTCTGAACGACATCCTGAAAGGAGAATGGGGATTCGACGGAGTAGTGGTATCCGACTGGGGCGGAACCCATGACACGGATGAAGCCATCACCAACGGTCTCGACATGGAGTTCGGCACGCATACCGACGGCCTTTCCAAAGGAAACAAAAACGAATACGACAATTATCATCTCGCTTCGCCGTACCTTGCCAAAATAAAGGCAGGGGAAACAGGAACGGATGAACTCGACGACAAGGTAAGACGTGTCCTCAGGCTTGCGTTCCGCACCGTAATGGACAAGGACAGGCCTTTCGGCAGCATGGTTTCGGAAGCGCACTATGAAGCTGCAAGGAAAATCGGGGATGAAGGCATCGTACTGCTCAAGAACGACGGTGACATCCTGCCGATAAAGGCCGGAAACGGATGCAAAATACTTGCAGTCGGCGAAAACGCCATAAAGATGATGACGGTCGGAGGCGGCAGCTCGTCATTGAAGGTACAGCACGAAATTTCCCCTCTCGAAGGGCTTGAAGCCGCATTCGAAGGCATAGCTGAAGTAAAATACGTACGCGGATATGTAGGAGACGTCACCGGAGAATACAACGGAGTGACGACAGGCCAGTCCCTCGCCGACAACAGGTCTGAGGAGGAACTGATCGCAGAAGCTGTCGATGCTGCCAGAGATGCGGACTACGTCATATTCTTCGGAGGCCTGAACAAGTCGCACCATCAGGACTGCGAGAATTTCGACAGAAAGGAACTCGGTCTTCCGTACGGACAGGACAAGGTCATTGAAGCGCTTGCAGCCGTGAACGGCAATCTGATAGTAGTCAATATTTCCGGCAACGCTGTAGCCATGCCATGGATCGACAAGGTTCCTGCAGTAGTACAGGCATGGTTCCTCGGATCAGAGGCAGGCAACTCGATAGCTGACATACTCTCCGGCAGCGTCAATCCGTCCGGAAAACTGCCGTTCACATTCCCTGTTGCCCTTGAGGACTCCCCTGCACATTCCATCGGAGACTATCCTGGGACAAAAAGAGAGGACATGAATATCTGGGACATAGAATACAAGGAAGGTATTTTCGTCGGCTACAGATGGTTCGAAAACAAGAAAATCAAGCCTCTCTTCGCATTCGGACACGGACTCAGCTACACGGACTTCTCATACGGAAAGGCAACGGCCGACAGCAGGACAGTCTCGGACGGCGGAACTGTAAAAATCAGCGTCGATGTGACCAATACTGGTGAGCGCGCCGGCAAGGAAGTGGTGCAGCTCTATATCTCTGATCTTAAGTCCGCACTTCCGAGACCGGAAAAAGAGCTCAAGGGATTCAGGAAAATAGAACTTGCCCCAGGCGAAACTTCTACAGTCACATTTACCGTAGACATGGAAGACCTGAGCTATTTCGATCCTGAAAAACATGAATGGATAGCGGAACCGGGCAAATTCAAGGCTCTCATCGGCTCTGCTTCCGATGACATACGTACTGAAGTCAATTTCGAACTGAAATGACGGAAAAGGAAAAAATGCTTGCCGGACAGCTGTATAATGCAGCTGATCCGGCATTATTGAAAGAACTCCGCCGAGGCAGGCAGCTCGCAGCCGCATTCAATGCGACAGATACTGCCGATGAAGAGAAAAAGCGGTCGCTTCTGAAAGAGCTGCTTGGCAAAATGGGTGAGAACTGCACGATTATCCAGCCTTTCTACTGCGATTACGGTTCCAACATTGAAGTCGGGGACAATTTTTTCGCGAACTACTGCTTCACCGTACTTGATGAAGCCAAAGTGAAAATCGGAAACAATGTGTTCATTGCACCGAATGTAAGCATCTACACTGCCGGACACCCTGTCGACCCCGAAGAGAGAAACAGGCTGCTTGAATATGCCAGGCCAGTAACCATAGGCAACAATGTCTGGATATGCGGCAGCGTGACGATCATTCCGGGTGTAACTATCGGAGACAACGTAACTGTCGGCGCGGGCAGTGTAGTCGTCAGGGACATCCCTTCCGACTGTGTCGCAGCCGGAAATCCATGCAAAGTCATAAGAAAACTGGAAAAAAGTGAAAATATTTGAAAAATTTTCTCAAAAAGATTTGCAGATATAAAAAATAGTTGTACCTTCCTATCTTTGACACTTTGATTTTGTCAAACATAGGATAATATAAGTCCCTAGACCGCTGAGATTGCGA
>CALUQM010000051.1 GCA_944322925.1 uncultured Bacteroidales bacterium | reverse complement strand
CCGCCGCAAGGCTGTCTGTCTTCCACTCCCTGCCGTAGTATTTCGCCAGCCACGGCAGGTCAAAGGCCGCTATGTTGCAGGAGCGCGGACAGGATTCAAGGGTGTCGGCATAATCCTGCGCAAAAACAGGAAAAGCCGCTGCGGTCAGCCACAGAAACAGGATAAGGAAACATGTTCTCTTGATCATATTTATATGCTTTAATTTGATTTCCGACACGGATTCCGGCATATAAAATAAGCGAAAAGATTTTATCCTCTACAGTATTCCGGGCATCAAAATTGTCTCGATTGTCAGAATCACACATCTTTGTGATTTAAAACATTTTGTTTTTGTCGATAAGGCTATTTTTTGTTGTTCAGGCTATTTGTCCTTTGGCAGGCATCGTGGCATTTCGATTCCGTTTTTCCTCCATTTGACAGGCGTACAACCTGTATTTTCCTTGAACAGCCGGATAAAATGACTTGGAGACTGGAATCCGGATCTTTCCGAAATGTCGGCAACCGTCAGTACCTGATATTGCACAAGCAAATGTTTCGCATATTCGATGCGCAGTCCGGTAATCCAGTCACGGAATGACATATTGTATGTCGTCTTTATGTATTCTGACAGATAGGTGCGGTTGGTATGAAGTATATCAGACAGCTCCTTGATGGTAAGGCCGGGACGGACATAGCCGTCTTTGTCTGTCCATTCCTTGATTTTTCCCGCTATTTCAATATGATAGGCAGGATGTCTGTCAGTCAGGATTTCTTCTTCAGAAGCAATCTCTCCTTCCATGACGCTTTCCACCTGCTCGTAAAACAGCAGATAGTTCTGATAACAGCAGAAAAGGTAGATATAGAACGGGACCGACGAGAGAATCCAGATGAATACCCACTCGCCGGGCAGGAATGTAAGCAATCCGCAGCTTATGCCGAATATGACAGCCCACCAGGTAAAGACGGACATCCATTTGATATACGACCCGATGTCGTCCGAGTGCGTGTCATTGAAAATGCGGACAGCCTTGTAATAAGCCTTCAGCAGCCTTCGGACAAGGAAAAGCCCGTAGCCGACCAGCCATGCCGCCATGACGATCAATCCGATTTTCTGAATCGTCCCGTCAGGCAATAAAAACAATATCACCCCGGAGATTATGGAGAACAGTAACCACATGCTCAGGTGGGTCCGCAACCGCTTCCGCGTGATATAGAAACGGTCGAGCAGCGTCGTAAGTGCCGAACTGAACAGCCAGTAGCACAGGAAATAGGTGGACAGGTTCATCAGTATGGCCGCATTGACATTCACGAACCTGATTCCGAAAAGCAAATGTACGGAATAGTTGGCCGCAAGTAGCAAGATTCCCCCCCCCATAATCCGTCTGGAGCGCAGGTAGTTCTCGAAAATGGCTTTCTCAGGTGTCTTGGCAAAAAGAAAATAAAAGCCGAAGAACAACATCAGCGGCAATGCTATACAAAGAGAATAATTGTATATGGATGATTCCATTTTATCTTCAAGTTAATCGAGATGACAGGGGTTTCCGGATAATCCGGGATGGTGTGAAGATAGTACATATCTCTCTATTTGCCAAATTTCCGATGGCCCTGTAATTTTTCTGTCTTTTCCCGCCATCCTGCCATTTGAAGGACTTTTTGATATTTTGAAAAAATTTCGGATTATCCGATGAAATATCGCTTTGTCGGATTACCTTTGCACGAAAACTTGCAGTTCACGAAGGGAACCGCAGCATAACAGTCAAAGCAAATGAAACTTACTGCAAAATTCATCATTACCCTTGCCGCTGTCCTGATTTCGGGCGGAATTCTTTGCGCGCAACCTCAGATCAACAGCCAGTGGGAGGGTGCCAGAGTGGCTTTTCTCGGCGATTCGATCACTGATGCAAGACAGATCGGAACGACGAACGATGTCTACTGGAACAATCTGAAGGACATTCTGGGAATCGAAGCCTACGTCTACGGGATCAGCGGGCACCGGATGGACCAGATAATAGGTCAGGGAGAAAGGCTGGAGGCCGAACACGGGAAGGATGTTGATGCCATAATCGTATTTGTCGGCACCAATGACTACAACGGAAGCGTACCGATAGGGGAATGGTACAGTTATTCGACCAGGAAAGTAGAAGTTTCAGGGCCGGTAGAAAAGGAAAGACGGTACAGGGAGCTTGTTTTTGACAATAACACGTTCAAGGGAAGGACCAATATTACGGTCCGCTGGCTCAAGACCCATTATCCCGACAAGCAGATCATTTTCCTGACTCCAATACACAGAGGTTATGCCCGCTTCAATGACAGGAATATCCAGCCGCCTGAATCGTATGCGAATGACTGCGGATATTTCATAGATGATTATGTCCAGGCAATCAAGGAACTTGCAAATGTCTGGGCCATCCCTGTCATAGACCTGAACAGCATCAGCGGCCTGTATCCCATGCTCGACGAGCATACTCAGTATTTCAGGGACAAGGATATGGACCGGCTCCATCCGAATACTCCGGGACACCTGCGCATGGCCTGGGTTCTGGCATATCAGCTCTTAGGCTATCCTGCACGTTTCGAGGAACTTTAACGGCCGGCAACATCCGGCCCAGGAATCATTCAAGGCATTCATCCAGATCCCTTGAAATCCGGTCCTTGTCCATATTCTGTCCGATAAAGACTATTTTCTGCATCCTGTCCCCGTATTCTTCGTCCCAGTCACGCCGGAAACCGGGATCGGATTCCATCAGGCGGGCAAGATCTTCGGCAGGCGCCGTGGCATACCATTGTCCGGCCTGTCTCAACTGTTTCTGAGACCCTGCCTGTTCGAACAGATATGACATGTCCTTTTCATCGCTGAAATAGCATATACCCTTGGCCCGGATTACGGATGAGGGCCACTTTCTGGCGACGAAATAGTCGAACTTGTTGATATCGAATGCCGGACGCCGGTAATACACAAAGGTCCCTATACCGTATTCTTCAGCCTCGCCTTCATGGTGATGATGTTCATGGCTGTCATGGTCTCCGTGATGGTGATGTACCTCGCGGGCTTCCGCCTCGGCATCGGCCGAAGGGCTGCTTTCTATCCCGCGGATCCAGCCTGCAGATACGGATGCCTTGTCGAAGTCGAATTTCCCTGTATTCAGAATCCTGTCGAGTTCTATATCGGCATAGTCGCATTCCACAATTTCGGCTCCCGGCTGAAGAGTCCTGACTATGGCCCGGATCCTTGCAAATTCGTCCGGACTGACTTCGGATGCCTTGTTGAGCAATATCATGTCGCAGAATTCGATCTGCTGGATTATGAGACGTTCCAGATCTTCTTCTCCGATATCCGTGCGTTCAAGACGTTTTCCGCACGAAAATTCATCCTTCATCCTCAAGGCATCGACCACCGTGACAATACAGTCGAGCCTGCAGATTCCGTATTCGGTATATGCTCCGCCGAAAGTCGGGATACTGCAGATTGTCTGTGCTATAGGCTCAGGTTCGCATATCCCGCTTGCCTCGATGACGATGTAATCGAATTTGCCGCATCTGACAAGTCCGAAGATCTGTTCTACAAGGTCAGTCTTGAGAGTGCAGCATATACAGCCGTTCTGCAGGGCGACGAGGCTGTCGTCCTGCTGCGTTACGACTCCTCCTTTCTGAATAAGCCCGGCGTCTATGTTGATTTCGCCTATATCGTTGACAATGACGGCAAAACGTATTCCCTTGCGATTGGCAAGGATTCTGTTGACAAGAGTCGTCTTTCCGCTGCCGAGATAGCCGGTCAGCAGCAGGACCGGAATCGTCTTTTTGTCCATCAGTCTTCTGTCTTAATTTTCAAAGGTGCAAAAATAGCAAAATAATCGACAAACGTTAAAAAAGGAGGGACGGCTAAAAAGGAGGAATTTCATGGAAAGCATCCTTTTTGCCACCCCTCTTCGGGTACGCAAATCATACATCAGTCCGAATCGGATCAGAACGGATTTTGAGGACCTGCAAAATCGTAGAAGGTCCCGTAATCGCCTTTCCTCTTCAGATCAGTCTTGTTCGGAGTCCATGCAGGAAGCCCGTCAAGCACTTCCTGAAGTCTTGCGCGCACCTGTTCGGCTTCCTCGGAACCTGCACCCGGAAGAATATTGTTCTGCTCGAGAGGATCTTCCGAAGCATCGAAGAAACGTCCGTCGTCATACAGCTTATAACGGACAGTCCTGGCTATCCGTGCAGTATTGTCCGTCTCGGTCGTAGGCCACAGCGGATTGAAATGGCATATAGTATATTCTCTTTCGAGAGGTGTGTCTCCGCATATCTCCGGATACAGTGAAATGCCGTCGGTATCCCATTCTTCTGGTATTTCCACGCCCATGGCGTCTGCCATCGTCGGCATGAAGTCTACAAGGTCCACAAGTCTTTCGCTGTGCTGTCTGCCCGCAGTCTTGGAACCGTAGGTCACTATGAGAGGGACATGAGTGCCGCAGTCCATGGTCTCACCCTTGCCGCCGCGGAACAGGGAACCGTCCTGCATTCTGGATACGATTCGTGTGGAAGTGCCGTTATCACCTACGAAAAAGACGATGGTGTTTTCCCACAGGCCTTCTTTCTTGAGCCTGTCTATCACGCCTCCGACCTGTTTGTCCATATATCTGACCATATCCGGGAAATTGGCCGTATCCCCGACAAATCGGGCTTCATAATCGGTGTCCCATGAATCGGAATCCGGGGTAGGCGTCTGAGGCGTATGGACAAGAGGCATGGTATAATACAGAAGGAACGGCCTGTCGCTGTCTTTCTGACTGGAAATATATTCCAGCACCCTTTCCTGGAAATAGTCAGGTCCGTACAAGGCAAATTCATAATGCCCCATGTCATCGACATAACTGTTCGCATACCTTTCAGTATATTGTCCCATGGTGGAAGGGGAGAACTCCTTGTACATTTCCAGCTGGTTCAGGCACCAGTAGTCGAATCCCATTATTCCCGGGAGTTCGCGCGATCTGCCGAGCTGCCATTTTCCGATCATTGCAGTGTTGTAGCCGGCTTCCTTGGCAAGATGGGCGAATGTGTGTTCGTCCGGATTCATGTAGCCGAAAGCAAGATAATTCTTGTAGCTGAACTTTCCCGTCATCAGCTGCACCCTTGTCGGACTGCTGAGCGGAAGTGCATGCATGTTGTTGTAGACAATGCCTTCCTCAGCCATGCCCGTAAGATTGGGCGTTCCGTATGTGCCGCCGTAGACGTCGATACACTCGCTTCCGAGATCGTCGGCAAGTATGAAGACAATATTCGGTCTCTGAGGAGACTGCGTGCAGGATGTAAGACATCCGAGTGGAACAAGTCCACATGCGAAAAGGATTCTTGAGTCCATAATTGTAGTGTGGTTTGGTGTGGTCCTGCAAATATAGCAGATTTAATGCAATATACCAAAAATAAAAAAGGAAGGAAACAAAAAATGGAAAATAAAGGAATTTGACGTATCTTTACGAGCCGGAATTCCGGCAATGGAATCTGGAAAATCTAATACAAAACAAAATGGAAGACAACAGCAACAATAACAAACAGCCTCAGCCTCTCAGCATCGAGATCAAGTCCGACATAGCCAAGGGGATATATTCGAATCTTGCAATCATCACGCATTCGCAGATTGAGTTCGTAGTGGATTTCGCATCCATGCTTCCCGGTATGCAGAAGCCTGAAGTGCTGAGCAGGGTGATCATGACTCCTGAAAACGCAAAAAAACTTCTCATCGCCCTTCAGGACAACATGGGCAAGTACGAAAACCAGTACGGTAAAGTCAATATCTCTGACCCGAGACAGAAAAACACCTTCCCGATGGGAGGTTTCGGCCCCAAGAACGGAAACATATCCTAAATCAGGGCTCCTGCAATGGAAGATATTTTCAAGAAGATAAAGTCTTTCGCATCGGACGTCGACGGCGTGCTGACTGACGGAGGCATACTTGCAGACCTTGACGGCGAACTGTTCAGGACCTTCGATTCGAAAGACGGGTTCGGCATCAGAATGGCCGTAATGGGGGGATATCCTGTCGGGATAATTACCGGAGGACGCTCGGAAAGCATCAGAAAACGTTTCCTGACATGCGGTGTCGCAGCCGAAGACGTTTATCTCGGATCCAGAGACAAGATAGAGGATTTCGACGATTTCTGTTCGAGGCATTCCCTTTCACCGGATCAGGTAATGTATTTCGGTGACGACCTTCCCGATATACCGGTGATGAAAAAATGCGGCTGCGGGGTTGCGCCTGCGGATGCGGCGGATGAAGTTCGCGAGGCTGCGGATTACGTTTCACCATATCCCGGCGGCAGGCGGTGCGTCAGGGATGCGATCGAGAAAGTCATGAAAGCCCAGGGAAAATGGAATCTCGACGTAGCACTTTACAAGGAAAAATTCTGAATCATGGATCTCAACGGAAAACGGATAATTCTCGGAAGCGCGTCTCCGAGAAGAAAGGAACTGTTGCGCGGTCTCGACATTGAATTCGAGGTAGATACCGGAAACAGTTTCAGGGAAGACTTCAAGAATATTGAGTCCGCAAGGGAAATCCCAGTGCTTATGTCTGAAGGGAAATCCCGAGGATTCCACAGGAAACTTGAAGAAAATGAAATTCTCATAACGGCCGATACAATCGTCATCTGCGGCGGCAGGATTTTCGGAAAACCGGCCGACAGGGCGGAAGCCGTTTCCATGCTGAAAACACTGGCAGGGAAGACCCACGAAGTCATAACCTCCGTCACAATACGTTCATGCAGTGAGAAAGACACGTTTTCGGATACGGCATCGGTCAGATTCGGCGATCTTGACGACGAGGAAATCGATTACTACATCGACAGATACAGACCTTACGACAAGGCCGGAAGCTACGGTGTCCAGGAGTGGATCGGCTATGTAGGCATAGAAAGAATAGAAGGTTCGTTCTACACGATTATGGGGTTCCCGGTATATGAAGTCTACAGGCATTTGCGGAAGTTCATATCTTCCGGCGGTAAGGATTAGGACGAAATTTTACCGAATTTAAAGGAAACTTTCTATCTTTGCACGTTTTTCATCAAAACCGTTATTGTTTATGGAATTATCCGCAAAATACAATCCTTCCGAGACTGAGGACAAATGGTATGCCTACTGGCTGGAGCACAAATTCTTCCATTCCGAACCGGATGGAAGGGAACCTTATACCATAGTTATTCCGCCGCCTAACGTGACCGGAATCCTTCACATGGGCCATGTGCTGAACAATACTCTCAACGACGTACTGGTCAGAAAGGCCAGGATGGACGGCAAGAATGCCTGCTGGGTTCCCGGGACAGACCATGCCTCTATAGCTACCGAAAACAAGGTAGTCGCAAAACTCAGGGCGGAAGGTATAGAAAAAGAGAATCTTACGCGCGAAGAATTCCTTAAATATGCCTGGGAGTGGAAAGAAAAACACGGAGGCATCATTCTGAGCCAGCTCCGCAAACTGGGCGCATCCTGCGACTGGGACAGGACGAAATTTACCATGGATCCGGAACTGAGCGAAGCAGTAATAAACACATTCGTCTACTTTTATAAAAAGGGATATATCTACAGGGGCATCAGGATGGTGAACTGGGACCCTGTCGGACATACTGCAGTAAGCGACGAGGAAGTCGTACACAGGGATACCGTCAGCAAATTCTATCATCTGAGATATTTCATTTCCGACGGGAACGGCAACCCGACGGACAAATACATAATCATAGCCACGACACGTCCGGAAACGATAATGGCCGATGCCGCCGTCTGCATCAATCCTGAAGACGAAAGATATCACTGGCTGAAAGGGAAAAAAGTTCTCATTCCTCTCATAAACAAGGAAATACCCATCATCGAGGACAGCTATGTGGAAATGGGATTCGGAACAGGCTGCCTGAAGGTGACGCCGGCGCACGACGTGAACGACTATGAAATAGGTATCAGGCACAACCTTCCTGTAGTGGACATCATCGACGATCACGGCCGCCTCAATGAAAAGGCGCAGATTCTCGTAGGAGAAGACAGGTTCGATGCCAGACACAAGATAGAAGGAATGCTGCGCGAGGCTGGAAATCTCGAAAAGCTCGAAGACTATACCTCGCCGGTAGGGTATTCCGAAAGGACAAATGCCGTGATAGAACCGAGACTTTCGATGCAGTGGTTCCTGAAAATGGATGCTCTTGCAAAAGAAGCTCTCGAGTCCGTGGAAAGCGGGAAAGTAAAGCTTATACCGGACAAATACAGAAACACCTACAGGCACTGGATGGAAAATGTGAAGGACTGGTGCATCTCGCGCCAGCTCTGGTGGGGCCAGCGTATCCCGGCGTACTACTTGCCTGACGGCAGATTCGTTGTGGAATCCACTCCGGAAGCCGCACTCGAGGCTGCGAAAAAGATCAATCCGGACATAACTGCCGCAGACCTGAAACAGGACGAGGATGTGCTCGACACCTGGTTCTCGTCATGGTTGTGGCCGATTTCCGTATTCGATCCTGAAAAACCCGGACATCCGGAACACCGGCCGAACGCGGACCTTGCATACTATTATCCGACCAGCGACCTTGTGACAGGACCGGACATCCTGTTCTTCTGGGTGGCAAGGATGATTATGGCCGGAAACGAATTCATGAAGGATATTCCTTTCAGAAACGTGTACCTCACCGGAATAGTGCGCGACAAGCTCGGCAGGAAGATGTCCAAGACTCTGGGCAATTCGCCCGATCCGCTGGATCTCATAGACAAATACGGCGCGGATGCAGTCCGGCTCGGAATGCTCCTCTGCAGCTCTGCCGGCAACGACATACTGTACGATGAGGCCCAGATAGAACAGGGCCGCAATTTCTGCAACAAGATATGGAATGCCTACAGGCTTGTTTCCGGTTGGAAGACAGATGACGATGCTGTCCAGCCGCAGGCTTCCGCAGTGGCTGTACGGTGGTTCGGGAACAAGCTCAGCCTCGTGCTCGGGCAGGTAGAGGATCATTTTTCGAAATTCAGGATTTCCGATGCCCTGATGACCATATACAAATTCTTCTGGGACGACTTCTGCTCATGGTACCTGGAAGCAGTCAAGCCGGCCTACAATACCGGAATAGACAGGGCGACATACGCGGCCACGACCGGATATTTCGAGGCTTTGCTCAAGATGATCCATCCGGTAATGCCATTTATTACCGAGGAACTCTGGCAGGCCATGGAACCGAGAATGGCAGGCGAAACCATCATGCTTCAAAGGTATCCGACGGCAGGGGAGTGCGACAATACCCTGATAGGCGACTTCGAAAATGCCTGCGAGGCCGTTGCCGGCGTAAGGAATATCCGCCAGCAGAAGAATATTTCTCCAAAGGAGCCCCTGACGCTGAAAGTCAGGACCGGATTCCCTGAATGGACCGTGCCGGTGATAGAAAAACTCGCCAATGTAAATGTCGTGATTGCGGAATTCTCGGGAGAAAAGGCTTCAGGAGTAACATTCATGGTCAAGACGCATGAAATGTTCGTTCCGCTGACCGGACTGGTGAATGCGGAAGAGGAAATGGCGAAACTCCTTTCCGTAATAGAATATCAGGAGAAATTCCTTGAAAGTGTACGGAAAAAACTCTCAAATGAGAAATTCGTAAACGGGGCTCCGGAGAAAGTCGTGGCGATGGAAAGGAAGAAAGAAGCGGATTCGATCGCCAAAATCGAGGCCGCACGAGCTTCTCTCAAAGCCCTCAAGGGAGAATAGACAAGGCCTGTAATTGGGAAAAGGACCGGTAGAGATATGAAATCAGAATTGGAACTGGCCGTAAGGTACTACGAGACCGATCAGATGGGAATAGTGCACCACTCGAACTACATCAGATATTTCGAGTGCGGGCGTTCGGACATGATGCAGAAATACGGCTTGCCGATAGAAGTTATAGAAAGAGAGGGGGTCATGCTTCCGGTTGTCTCCGTGGAAGCCAGATACAAGACTCCTGCGAGGATGGGGGATACGATAAGGATAGTATCCCGGATCGACAAGGTGCCGATGGCAAAGCTTGAGGTCAATACCGAGATTTTCAATCAGGAAGGAATATTGCTGTGCACGGGAAAAGTCGTGCTCGGCTTCATCGATGCAGTCACGCGGCATCCGGTAAGATGCCCGCGCAACCTTGCTGATCTCATAGCGGCGAATATATGATATCCATCAATTCACTGACTGTTTCCTACGGAGGATTTACCCTGCTCGACAATATCGGTTTCCACATCAGCGAAAACGACAAGATAGGTCTGGTAGGGAAAAACGGTGCCGGAAAGTCCACTATTCTCAAACTGATCTGCGGACTCCAGAAACCGACTTCGGGAAAAATCGAGATGCCTTCCGACCTGCGGATCGGCTACCTTCCGCAGATAATGGAACACCACAGGGGAAAAAGCGTCATCGACGAGACAATGACGGCATTCTCCGAACTCTTCGGGATGGAAGACGAGCTCGAGTCTCTGATGGAACAGCTGTCTTCGAGGGATGACTACGACTCGGACGGGTACCGCAAGCTGATCGAGCGGATGAATGATGTCAACGACCGTCTGTCCTACACGAAATCGGATTCTCCCCGGGTAGCGGCTGAAAGGACGTTGCTCGGCCTGGGATTCAAGGCCGACGAACTCTCCAGACCTACAGAAACATTCAGTCAGGGATGGAACATGCGCATCGAACTTGCCAAGATACTTCTCTCCAAGCCTGACGTGCTGCTTCTCGACGAGCCGACCAATCACCTCGACATAGAATCGATAGAATGGCTCGAAGACTATCTCAAGTCCTACAAAGGTTCCATTGTCCTGATTTCGCATGACCGCAAATTCCTTGACAACATAACCAACAGGACCGTCGAGATAATGCTCGGTCACATCCACGACTACAAAGTTCCCTACAGCCAGTATCTCGAACTCAGAAAAGAGCGTATTGCCCAGCAGAAGGCTGCTTTCGAGAACCAGCAGAGGATGATAGAGAAGACGGAGGAATTCATCGAACGCTTCAGATACAAGC
>CALUQM010000050.1 GCA_944322925.1 uncultured Bacteroidales bacterium | reverse complement strand
CTCTACCGAGGCGCAACAGTATATGTGACGCGAAGCGGCAAATTACGCAGAAGCCGAGAGCAGAGCAAATAAATTTGCTCTGCCGAGGCGCAACAGTATATGTGACGCGAAGCGGCAAATTGCGCAGAAGCCGAGTGCAGAGCAAATTTATTTAAGAGGGTCCTGTCTTTCGAAGAAAGACTTAGGGGATGATTCAAAAGCAAACTTTCGAATCACCCCCTGTCTTCCGATCCGGATTTCCCGATAAACGGGAAATCAGTTCCGGACATTGTCCGGATATGATTTAGTCGTTAAGAGAAAATCTCTTGAACGCAAGAATTTTGGCATCCTTGTCCACGCCTGCAAGATAGTCCTTTACGGAAATCTTGCCGTCGCCCATCTGATACTCCTGCTCTTCGAGGGTATTTTCCTTGAAGAATTTGTTAAGACGGCCGTTTGCGATGTTCTTGATCATTGCTTCAGGCAGGTTTGCAGCCTTCTCGGCAGAAACGGTCTTGATGATTTCGCGTGCCTGGTCAGCCTGCTCCGGAGTAAGCCATCCTTTTGCAGTGTTGGAAGCGATATGATCCTCGCTGTCCACATGTGCAGGGTTGATGCCGGCTTTCTCGAGAGCCGAATTCACTGCTTTCTTAACCAGCTCTTCCTTGGTCTTCTCGACAGCGACTGCAAGCTCGTTGTCTATAACACTCTGCGGTACGGACTCCTTGTTTACTGCAACAGGATTCATCGATGCCACCTGCATTGCGATACCCTTGCCTGCTTCTGCCGGAACTTCCTTGCTGAAAGCCACGACTGCAGCCAGCTTGCCGTTGATCTTATGGATATAGGATGAAATATAAGGAGCTTCTACGCAGGCATAATATGCGATAGAATGCTTTTCACCTGTCTTGCCGGTCTGCTCGGTAACTGCGGCCTCTACTGTTCTGCCGTCAGCAAGTTTGCAGGCTTTCAGAGCTTCTGCGTCAGCAGGAAACTGCTCGAGAGCCGCATCTGCTATGGCATTTGCAAGATCCTGGAATTCCTGGTTCTTGGCTACGAAGTCGGTTTCGCATCCGAGGGCCACGAGGATAGCCCTGTTGCCGGCCACCTTGGCAATAGCCGCACCTTCGGAAGTCTCCCTGTCAGCCCTTTTTGCCGCGACGAGCTTGCCTTTTTCGCGGATGATTTCCTGTGCCCTTGCATAATCACCGTTGGCTTCCACAAGAGCCTTTTTGCAGTCCATCATGCCGGCACCGGTCATTTGACGCAATTTCATTACGTCAGCTGCTTTTATTTCCATATTTTTCAAGAAAATTAGAATGTTAGTACCTTATTCTGCCTTTGCTTCAGCTTCTGCCGGAGCAGCTTCTGCAGCAGGAGCTTCTTCAGCTTTCACGTCTTCTGCAGCAGGAACCTCGGCTGCCGGAGCTGCGGCAGGAGCAGCCTCTTCGGATTCTTCTGCCTTGGCTTTGCGAGAACGGAGTTTCTTGCCGGCAGGCGCCTGTGCGTCGCCCTGCTCAGGAGTCTCTTTTTCTTTCTCGATCTTCCTTTCGTTCAGACCTTCTGCTACAGCCTGGCAAAGGACATCCATTATATAGGAAATGGATTTAGCCGCATCGTCATTGGCCGGAATCACATAATCGATAGGTGTAGGATCGCAGCAAGTATCAACCATTGCGATAACCGGGATATTCAGACGATTGGCCTCCTTTACGGCGTTCATCTCTTTCTGCACGTCCACTACGAAGAGTGCGGAAGGAAGACGGCTGAGATCCTTGATGGAACCGAGGTTCTTCTCAAGTTTGGCTCTCTGGCGGGTAATCTGGAGACGCTCACGCTTGGCAAGAGTGTTGAAGGTACCGTCTTCAATCATCTTGTCGATTGTATTCATCTTCTTGACAGCCTTGCGGATGGTAGGGAAGTTGGTCAACATTCCGCCCGGCCATCTTTCTGTAACATACGGCATGTTTACAGATCCAGCCTTTTCGGCGACGATCTCTTTTGCCTGTTTTTTCGTGGCTACGAAAAGGATCTTGCGGCCCGAGCGCGCAAGCTGTTTCATCACATTTGCAGCCTCATCTATTTTTGCTATGCTCTTATGCAGGTCGATGATATGGATTCCGTTTTTCTGGTCGAAGATGTACGGGGCCATCTTAGGATTCCACTTTCTAGCCAAATGTCCGAAATGAACACCTGCATCAAGCAGTTCTTGGAAATTTGTTCTTGGCATTTCTTTTTGTTTTACTTGTTTCTATTTCCGGACAGACGTCCGGCTCTCACATCAATCAGGAGTAGCGGCAATTCCGGTCTCCTAAATTTTCCGCAGTCACGCCAAACCGAGGTAGCTTCCGAAGAATCACTCCTTCGCAAAGGTCCTGGAGTTTTAATGCGTACTGTGCTGTTCTGTAAATCAACAGACAAACATTAACGTTTGCTGAACTGGAAGCGCTTGCGTGCACCAGGCTGACCAGGTTTCTTTCTCTCGACTTCGCGGGCATCGCGGGTAAGGAATCCGTTGGATTTCAATGTAGGACGATAAGCCTCCTTGTCCACTTCGCAAAGTGCGCGTGAAATACCGAGTCTTATTGCCTCAGCCTGACCTTTGATACCTCCGCCGTCGACGTTGACCTTGACGTCAAACTGTCCTGTCGTTCCTGTCACTTCAAAAGGCTGGTTCACGATATAACGGAGCGTGTCTTCCTTGAAATAATTTTCAATTTCACGACCATTGATGGTGATGTTGCCTTTTCCAGCAACGACATAAACACGAGCGACTGCCGATTTACGTCTTCCAAGGGCGTTTACTACTTTCATCCTTTGATTAAATTTCGTTTAACTTGATTGTTTTTGGTTGCTGCGCCTGATGAGGATGCTCGCTTCCCTGATAGAGATACAGGTTGTTGATGAGCTTGGCTCCGAGGCGGTTTTTAGGAAGCATGCCTTTGACAGCCATCCTTAACAACTCGGTAGGTTTCTTCTTGAGAATCTCCTTCGGTGTGGTGAAGCGCTGTCCGCCGGGATAACCCGTATGACGAACATACACTTTGTCGGTAAGCTTGTTCCCAGTAAGCCTGATCTTGTCGGCGTTGATAATGATGACATTATCGCCGCAGTCCATGTGCGGAGTATAGCTTGGCTTGTTCTTTCCGCGAAGCACAAGAGCTACTCTGGAAGCAAGACGTCCGAGCACCAGATCGGTAGCATCGATGAGAACCCACTCTTTCTTGATATCGCCAGCCTTGAGCGATACTGTCTTGTAACTTTGTGTGTCCACTGTCTTGATCTTTAAATGGTTAATACAAATTTTTCGCGATCCCTACACTATATAGGGGGTGCAAAGGTAAGAATTAAATTCCAAACGACAAAATCCATCTGTCAAATAGACAGGACATTCAGTACATTGATGAGTTCCTTGTCGATAGGTTTGTCCTTCTTTATGGCTTTCGTAAACGGCACATAGACGATCTGGTCATTGGAGATTCCGACCATCACGTTGCGCTGGCCTTCCATCAGGGCTTCTATGCTCGCGGCACCCAGTCGGCTTGCAAGGATTCTGTCGAAGGCGCTCGGCGTTCCTCCGCGCTGCAGATGTCCGAGGATAGTCACGCGCACGTCATACTGCGGATACTCGTTCCTTACCCTTTCCGCATAGTGCATGGCTCCGCCCACACCGTCTTTCGAGGCTTCGGAAACGATGACGATACTGCTGTTCTTGCTCTTCCTCACTCCCCTGCTGATGAACTGTTCGAGCTGGTCGATGTCGGTCTGGTCTTCTGGAATGATGGCAGCTTCCGCACCGGCAGCGATGGCGCTGTTCTGCGCAAGGAAGCCCGCATCCCTGCCCATCACCTCGATGAAGAATATCCTGTCATGAGAGGTAGCGGTATCACGGATCTTGTCCACGCATTCCACTATGGTATTGAGGGCAGTGTCGTATCCTATGGTAGAATCAGTACCGTAAAGGTCATTGTCGATGGTGCCGGGAAGGCCGATACACGGAATGTCATGCTCCTGGGCGAGAATCTGCGCCCCGGCGAGGGAGCCGTTGCCACCTATTACGATAAGGGCATCGATATCGTGAGCGACAAGATTGCCGTATGCCTTCGCCCGGCCGGCTTCTGTCATGAACTCTGCGGATCTTGCCGTCTTGAGTATCGTTCCCCCGCGCTGGATCGTGCTGCTTACACTCTCGGTCGTAAGCTCCTTGATCTCGTCATTTATCAGCCCCTCGTACCCTCTGTATATTCCCATGACTTTCCATCCGTTGTAAATTGCGGCGCGTGTCACTGCACGGATTGCGGCATTCATGCCGGGGGCGTCTCCTCCGGATGTGAGAATCCCGATTGTTGAAATTTTCTTTGGCATAGATTTATTTATTTGATTACAAACGCTCCATTTCTCTGCGGAGATCCTTTTCCTTGATAGACTGGCGTTTGTCATATTCTTTCTTTCCTCTTGCAAGGGCAATAAGAAGTTTCGCATAGCCGTTGTCTGCGACAAACAGCTTCACAGCCACGATGGTCAGCCCTTTTTCCTTGACGGCACGCTGGAGTCTGGACAGCTCCTTTCTTTTAAGAAGCAGTTTTCTGTCCCTGCGAGGATCGTGACGGCCCCAACTGCCCCAGTGATATTCGGCGACATTCATGTTCTTGACATAAAGTTCGCCTCCATTGAAATAGCAGAATCCATCCACAAGAGATGCCTTGCCGGCCCTGATGGATTTAATCTCGGTACCGGTAAGAACGATGCCGGCCACATACGTCTCGATGAATTCATAGTCGAACGACGCCCGCCGGTTCTTTATCTCCACTTTGCTTTTAGCTTTCGGCATGTCTTCTGTCTTGTGTGTTGCAAATTTACTCTTTTTTCGGAATTTTGTAATTTTGCGACATAAATTTCGGAACCGCCGATGAAAACAAAATCCGTACCGGGACAAGGTATTCCGCCCATGGCCCGGCTTCCAGAAGCGGAAATCATAGATTTTCCGCAAACCGTCCGTCAATATCTGGACGGGACATACGATCTGATCTGCATTCTCGGGCCGACGGCTTCGGGAAAGACCGGATATGCGGTACGTCTGGCCGGAGAAATTTCTGACATGGCTGGAAAAGGACTTATTCCAGAAGGGACGAGGGCTGAAATCATCTCGGCCGACTCAAGACAGGTCTACAGGGGGATGGACATCGGAACCGGCAAGGACCTGAGCGAATACGGGAATGTTCCCTACCATCTCACGGACATTGTCGACGCCGGCACGAAATACAACATCTACGAGTATCAGCGGGATTTCGAAAAAGTCTGGAACGAAATACGGGAAAGAGGCAATGTCCCGATTCTGTGCGGGGGATCTGGCCTCTATATCGAAGCCGCCACAATGGGATATTCGCTGCCTGACGTCCCGGCGAACCCTGAATTAAGGGCACGATTGGAAGAGATTGACACCGAATCGCTTGTCAGGATGCTTGCATCCATGAAAAAACTGCACAATTCTACGGATTACGACACGAGAAAAAGACTGATCCGCGCAATAGAAATCGCGGTCTACGAAGCGGAACACCCGGTGAACCGCACGGCGTCACTTCCTAAGAACACGTACTTCATAGGAACTCTGGTCAGCCGCGAAGAAAGAAACGAAAGAATAGACAAAAGGCTCGACGCGCGGCTGGAAGAAGGGATGATAGATGAAGTAAAACGGCTGCTGGACAAAGGGATAAAGGCGGAAGACCTGATTTATTACGGTCTGGAATACAAATTCGTCACCCTGTATGTAACCGGAGTACTCGGCTACGGGGAAATGAGACATCTGCTGGCGACGGCAATCCACCAGTTCGCCAAAAGGCAGATGACATGGTTCAGGGGCATGGAAAGGAAAGGCGTGAAAATCCACTGGGTGAAAATTTAGATTCATCCGCCAGGGATTATCTTTCCCACAAGTCAGGATCCCAGTCGGGGCTGACATAAGGCCCGTCATGGTCGATAGTAAATGCAAGATAGGTTATTGGAAGACCCTGAGCAAGGTATTGTTTTTCGTAGAATGTCTGCACCTGGAAAAGCGCATCGACCGCATCCTGTCCGCATACGGAAGTGATCCCGCTTTCATAAAGACTCTCTCTCCCTTCTCCATAGATATCGGTAGATGCGGCAAGGATTCTGAGACCGTTCTGTTCCGCAACGGCTCTGGAATACTCGTACAGGTACCGGCTGTCAGTCTTCAGATGCACGATTCCTCCCGGTTTCAGGAAATTCCTGTACCGGGAAAGGAAGAGCGGAGAAGTGAGCCGCTTTTTCTCCCTCCCTATCTGCGGGTCTGCGAAAGTTATCCAGATTTCGGACACTTCCTCGGGAGCAAAGAGGGATTCGATGAACTCTATCCTTGTCCTGAGAAAACCGACATTGGGCAAGGCGTTCTCATGGGCGAATTTGGCTCCTTTCCAGAGTCTGGCCCCCTTTATATCCACTCCTATATAATTCATTCCCGGATTCCTGAGACCGAGATCGACGGTATATTCCCCTTTTCCGCATCCGAGTTCCACCACTATGGGCTGGTCCTTGCAGAAAAAATCAGTATTCCAGCGTCCTTTCAGCGGATGGCTGCTGTTCAGAACTTCGGATGTCGCAGGCTGGACAAGACAGGAAAATGTCTCGTTTTCCCTGAATTTACGCAGTTTATCCTTTCCGCTCATGTTATTTCTTTACGCCCTAGTTATTATCCTTGTTCCGCGGCCTGTTGGCAGATCTGTTTCTCCCGTTCTTCCTTTTTTTCTTTCTGGTCTCGTCGAAACGGGTGATGCTGTCGTCGCCTACAGCCGTGACAAATTCGAGACCTGACGGCTCCGGTTCAGTTTTCAGTGATTCCGGTTTCTCTCCCCTTCTGTTCATTCTGATAATCTCCAGGACATCGGAAGCGGCAAGCGGATAAAGATTGGCAAAACTGTTCGGATCGTATGAAAAATACATGATTTCCCTGAGAATGTCCGTCTTCATGAGATAGGCGAGACCGTCCTGAAATTCGAGAGGATTGGCAACTTTCGGAATCCTCGACTGCGCATCGAGATAGGAGGCCGTTTCATAATTGAGACAGCATTTCAGTTTTCCGCACTGCCCTGCAAGTTTCTGCGGATTGAGAGAAAGATCCTGGCATTTTGCAGCGGCAGTAGTGATGGACTGGAAAGAAGATATGTAATTGGAGCAGCACAATTCCCTGCCGCAGACTCCGAGCCCGCCGATAAGTCCGGCTTCCTGACGCGCCCCGATCTGTTTCATTTCTATCCTGATGCGGAATTCCTCGGCAAACACTTTGATAAGCTGGCGGAAATCCACACGGCCGTCCGCTATATAATAGAATATGGCCTTTGTCCCGTCTCCCTGGAATTCGACATCGCCTATCTTCATTTCGAGTCCGAGTTCCGCAGCTATCTGCCTGGCGCGTATCATGGTTTCATGCTCCCTGGCTATGGCTTCCTGCCATTTCTCGATATCGAACGCCTTGGCCTTGCGGTAAATGCGCTTGAGCGCAACAGTCTCGGGATCTATTTTCTTGCAGATCATCTGACGGGCGACTACCGGACCCTCAAGAGTCACGATACCGAGGTCGTGCCCGTTGGCCGCCTCCACGATAACGAGATCCCCCATCTTGACAGTCTGGCCCGAGGCATTGACATATATGCCTTTTCTAGTATTCTTGAACCGGACCTCAAAATAATTTCTGTATTTTTCCTGGATAACCCCCGGGAGCCAGTCGTACACTTCGAGTTTGCAGCATCCGGGCCTGTATGAACACTTGAGTTCATTTTCTTCCGTACGCTCCACGATACAGCCCCTCGAACAGTCATATTGCTTTATTTCATTGGCATCAATACCTTCCATAAACAACTAAAATATTAAAAACATCTGCCCTGCAAGGTCACAGAAGACCATCTTCTGGTTCACGTTCCTGTCAAGAAGCATGACAGACCTGTCTATCAGCGCCAGTGCTTTCCTGCAGAATGATCTGTCGGCCTTTTCAGCCACGGAAGCATAGAACGCTGCCTCGTCTTCAGGGATTCCGGCAATATCGGACATATTCTGCTGGAGAAGGAATATCTTTCTGAGACATTCTCCGGCAAATATACAAAAAGCTTTCTGTTTTTCACGTGAACCGATGGCCGCCATACTGTCAGATGCATCGAGTACGGCCTGCATGTTTCCCGATGACAGACCGGCCGCAAGGTCCTTGAAAATCTGCATGAAAGCCGTGTATTCCTCCCTCTCGCCCATTGCTTCAAGCGCAACACCGAGACTTCCTCCCGAAACCGACGCCTGACGTTCCGCTTCGGTCCTGTCCTTGCCGAAATTTTCCACAAGGGCATCAGAAAGTTCTTCCCTGGAAAGCGGAAGGACACGGTAGCTCTGACATCTCGAAAAAACCGTTTGGAGCATCTTGTCCGGGTTATGGGTAATAAACACGAAAAGCGTCTTCTCCGGCGGCTCTTCGACTGCTTTCAGCAATTTGTTCGCAGTCTCCGCATTCATTTTCTCAGGAAGCAGCATAAGTATCGTCCGGTATCCGTCTTCTATGGCGGCCAGGGACAGTTTCTCCAGAATATATTTCGCTTCCGCGATAGCGATTACCCCGGATTTTCCCTCAATGCCGAGCGCGGAATACAGTTCAGATTCGAGAAAATAAGGATTCGCGGCGACAAGTTCCCTCCATATTCCGAGAAAAGACTCCGAAACAGGTCTGGAAACAGTCGTCCTGCTGCTTGAATTGACAGGAAAAATGAAATGCGTATCCGGATGGACAAGCCGGGACATCATGCGGCACGAAGGACATTCGCCGCAGGAATCCCCGTTCTTTCTGTTGCGGCAATTCAAATACTGGATATAGGCCAATGCCAGGGGCAGCGCCCCGCAGCCTTCATTCTCATACAGAAGGACTGCATGCCCGACCCTGCCGGAATCAGCCATGGAAACCAGCGTTTCCTTCAACTTGCCGTTACCGGGAATGTCCGCGAATTTCATTACTTGTCCCGTTTTGCCACATAATACGCCAGGTCTGCAAGATATCCTCTCGCCTCCGATTCCGGAAGGATATCCAGTGAACCTACGGCCTCTTCCACATATCGGGACAGCCTCTGCTCCGCATACCCTATGCCGTTCTTTTCCCTTACGAATTCCAGAATTTCCGAAGCATATCCGCCGTGCTCCGGAATATCCCTTATTTTCGTCCTTATCGCCTGTTCTTCATCCTTCGTCGAATTGAGGAAGGCGCCGAGCAGAGGAAGGGTTATTTTCTGTTCGAGGATATCGACACCCGTCGGTTTGCCGACATCGGAGACACCGGCATAATCAAAGATATCATCCCTGATCTGGAAAGCCATGCCCAGGGATACCGCATATTTCCTGACAGCCTCCTCGACGGCAGCCGAAGCATTGACTGAAATCGCTGCCGCCAGGGCCGCAGCCTCGAAAAGAGAAGCGGTCTTGCTGAATATGATCCTGAGATAATCCTCTTCCGCAGTATCGCAATACCTTGCTTTCTGAAGCTGCAGCATCTCCCCTTCCGCGAGATGCGACAGGGTCTTTGAAAAAATGGATATCAACCGGGAACCGAAATGTTCCGCGCCCTGTATTTCGTTCATGGCGGAGACAAGCCAGTAGTCACCTACCAGCACTGACACCGACGGTCCCATGAGGCTGTTCAGGGTAGGGATTCCGCGCCGGCAGTCGCTCTCGTCGGCCACATCATCATGAAGAAGAGTGGCATTGTGCAGGAGTTCGGCAGCGGCAGCCACCCTCAGACTGTCCTCAGGCAAAGATGAACCAGAACAGGCCTTGGCTACAAGCAGAGACAGCAGCGGGCGCAACTGCTTGCCGGAATGAGAAAGAATCATGTCATTCGTAGAATTCAGAAGCCCTATATCGCTTCTAAGGGCATCTGCTATCCTGCGGTTGACTCCCTCCCAGTCCTTGCCGCAAAATTCTTTCAGTTTCTCGATAATCATCGTCCGGTCAGAACAGGAAAGCGGCTGTCAGCGTAAAACCGCCGAAATTTCCCTTTTCAAAAGAATTGACTATCGCTCCTGCAATACCGTCCTGGGCGTCCGAAGTGAAATCCATGAGATTTCCGAAGTTCCAGTTGTACCTTCCGATTACCTGGAATTTCCATATTTCAAGACCGACACCGACACCGAGACCATATTCCCAGCGGTGTATGCCGTTGTCATTCCACGAGTTCCTTGTGACTTCGCCTCCGGCAGCCGTCACCTTGTTGTTCAGTCCGTAACCCACAAAAGGAGTCACATCGAGAAACGGTCTGAACAGAAGGAGATCCGGTCCCCACTGCACGGATACGGGCAGTTCCAGATATCCTACCGAAAGATCGGTTGCCGCAGCAGTCAGTTCCTGGACGCCGAGCTTGGAGCCTTTTACCTGATAAATCAGGGACGGCTGGATGGAAAAGCCGAGAGGCAGTTTCAACTGGAGCGTAAGACCTGCATGATACTGGGTCATGTTCTCGCCCTTGAAAATCTCGCTTTTATTGAATTTCGAGAATGTAGCTCCTCCTATGACTCCGTAACGGAGCTGTGCGGCAGAGTCAGTCATCCCTGCAAACATCAGCGATACTGCCAGAACCGCTGTAAGAATTATCTTTTTCATGACCCGGCAATTTACATCAGTGAATCGAGTTTCGCACATATCTCGCTTTCGGGAACGACGCCTACAAGTCTGTCGACCAGCTGTCCGTTCTTGAAAAACAGAAGGGTAGGTATATTCCTGATCCCGTATTTCATCGGGGTCTCGGAAGACTCGTCGACATTGCATTTTCCGACTACGGCTTTTCCTTCATATTTTGCGGCCACCGACTCTACTGTCGGACCGAGCATTCTGCACGGGCCGCACCATGTAGCCCAGAAATCCACCATTACAGGTTTGTCGGTATCGAGAATCTCGGCGAAATTCGCATCCGTAACTATTTTTTCCATAATCTTATCCTCTTTTATCTGTTAAACATATTTCAGAACAATATTGCAAGCGTGACCGTATAGCCGTCGAAGTTCGACTCCGAAAACATGCTCTTGAACGATTCCTCGGCAAGATTGGAATTCACGAGCTTGCCGAAACTCCAGTTGTACTGGGCGGTAAGCTGCAGGAACCAGAACTGCACGCCCAGGCCTGCAGCGGCCCCGTATTCAAAACGGTTTATATTGGCCCATCCGTATTTATTGCCCTGCGGATCGACAATATCCTTTGACAAGGCATAGCCGACATACGGCGAAGCCTGTCCGAAGACGCGCACCTTCTTGTTGAAAAGTCTCGGTCCCCACTGGATGTTCACCGGAATCTCCAGATAACCGAGTCCTACAGCACTGCGAATGTCCTCAACGACACCGCCCTTTACATGAAATATAAGATCCGGCTGGATAGTGAACCACAGAGGCAGATCTATCTGGCAGGTAATGCCGCCCTGATAGCCCACATAGTTTTTGACTCCTTCCATGCTCATGGAAGAAATGTTTACTCCTCCCTTCAGGCCGAAGCGCTGAGCGAAAGACGATGATGCCGCAGCCATGGACAGAAGCATCACAACGGATAAAAGCAATAATTTTTTCATCGAATCACAAAATTTCAGGATTTCTCCGAAATCCAGGTTAATTTACAAATATACGCAGAAGCCGAGAGCAGAACAAATTTATTTGCTCTGCCGAGGCGTGAACAGTATATGTGGCCGTCAGG
>CALUQM010000049.1 GCA_944322925.1 uncultured Bacteroidales bacterium | reverse complement strand
ATTGAGTATCAGCTGGTTGGGCGGACTTATCCTCAATTAAGGGACTGCAAAGATAGTCATTTTTTCCGAATTGCAAATATTTTTTCAATAAAATTCAGACATTTTCGACCTGGATTCCATAAACTTAATATCGGGAAAATCATCGAGTTATGAATGAGGTTGAAATTTTTTTCATTCACTTTTCGACCGCGCGGGCACAGACATTGCTTCTGCAGCCGTAAACCCTCTGAACATTCTCAGGATTTTCACTAAATTTGCACGCTCAGACAGATTTCGACAAAATGTTCCGCATATTCAGGACCATATCAATATCGGCAATACTGCTCGCTATGCCCCTGGTTTCCGCCCTTGCCGCCACCCAGCCGAGAGACAGCATATACATGCACTATGTCCTGGAGGGCGCCGACACCGTATTCGTCGACGAACTCCCGCCCGCAAAAGTGTATTCGAAACTTCCCAGACAGAGAGGACGCGAATGGAGGAAATACTACAGACTGGTACACAATTTCAGCAAGACATACCCGTACGCACTCGCCGCAAGGCATCTCGTGCATGAAGTCGACAGCACCATCGCCGCAGACCGCCTCAAAAGGGGGAAACGCGACAGGTTCATAAACGAAAAGCAGAAGGAACTCTTCGACGACTTCGAAAAGCCGATGAGAGGCCTCACCGTCTCACAGGGCGCCCTTCTGATGAAACTGATAGACCGGGAAATAGGGAAGTCGTCCTATTTCATAATAAAGGACTACAAGAACGGCATGGCGGCAGGGTTCTGGCAGGGAATCGCAAAGATATTCGGCACGGACCTGAAAAAGCCGTATGACCCTGACGGAGAGGACAGGGCCGTGGAAGAACTCGTGCAATTGTGGGAAAAAGGCGAATTCGAAGTGCTGTACTATTCGCTTTTCTGGAAATATCCTCCCGAGATAGAAATCCCGTCGAAATACAGATAGGGGGACCCTTCCATCCAGTCTTTCAGGACATACAGGTCGGCGCCTTCCGGAGTGCGGATCCTGATATCCACGTGATAATGTCCGAAAATGAAATAGTCGACCGGATGGGTTTTCTCGTATTCGGCGGCGAATTTGTAGAGAGGCTCGTCCTTGCCCTTGAAGAAGTATTCGTAATGCCTTGCAAGCCTGTTGTGCCTCGACCATCCGTTCCCTATGCGGAATGCAATCCACGGGTGGAGCATGCTGAAAAGGCGCTGCAGCACCCTGTTGTGGAAGACGGCGCGTAAAATCCTGTATCCGGCAGGGACCGGGCCGAGCCCGTCTCCGTGTCCGAGGCAGAATCTCGTTCCCGCAATTTCGACGCAGGCAGGCTGCTCCATCCTTACCATGCCGAGCTCTTCGAAATAACGGTATGCCCAGACATCATGGTTTCCGGTAAAGAAGCAGACCCTGACTCCGGCATCCATAAGATCGGTCAGGGCGGCAAACACCCTGACATATCCTTTCGGCACCACGTCCCTGTACTCGTACCAGAAATCCCAGATATCGCCGAGGAGATAGAGGGCCTCCGTCCTGTCGGCGGGAATTGACCTGAGGAATGCGACGAATCTCGCCTCCCTGCCGGCCGGGTCATTTACATCCAGGCCGAGGTGTACATCCGCGACAAAATATGTGAGGTTCCGGGTGTTTTCCATGACAAAATCTCGCTTCTTCCAGAATGCCTGGATACCGACAGGTCTCCTTTATCAGAAAATAAAAATCAGCAGGGCGACAATCGCACAATAAAGGGCGAACCATATAAGCTTGGCTTTCTTGACAAGAGCGATCATTACCTTGCAAGCAAACAGACCGGAAACGAAAGCCGACACGAAGCCGAGCAATATCGGAAGAGCACCCAGGGAAGATCCCGTCATTTCCCCCTGAACAAGCTGGAGGAATGCTTCACCGAGAATCGGCACCATGACCATAAGGAAAGAAAACTGCGCCATAACATCTCTCCTCACCCCGCAGATGAGACCGACCGAAATCGTGGTACCGGAGCGCGACAGCCCAGGAATGACGGCAAAAGCCTGGCCTATGCCAACGGCAAGAGCCTGCCAGTATGAAATTCCGTTCCTCGAATTGTTTTCCGGAACCTGGGACATCCTCCGCGGATTCGAAGCCTTGTCGGAAAGGAAGAGAAGGACAGCCGTCATAAGCAGGGCGACACCTACGACAAAAAGAGATTCGAACAGTCCCTCTACGTATGACTTGAAAAAGACGCCGATTATGAATACCGGAATCATCGAGACGCATATCTTCAATATGTAATCCGTCTCGTCGTTGTACCTGAACTTGAACAGCCCCTTGAGCAGTTTCCAGATTTCATGCCTGAACACCACAATGGTACTCAATACGGTAGCCGCATGCACCGCCACTTCGAAAACGAGATCTCCGGACTCTTCCACACCGAGAATTTCACGGCCTATTACAAGATGCCCGCTGCTGCTCACCGGCAGAAATTCAGTCAGGCCCTGTACGAGACCGAGAATGACAGCTTCAAACCATTCCATAACAATCCACTATTCCTTTTTTCTCATGATGGCGGCAATGATGATGACTATCCCGGAAAGGATGACTACGGGCGCCGCCACAAGCCGCCTGAAGTCGAACATCGCATAATTGAACACTTCCGGATCCTTCACGCCTCCGCCTGACAGAAGGATATAACCGGAAATCATCATTATAAGTCCGGCCAGCAGCAGCCGGAGTCCCTTTGCTGTAATCGGCATATTTTCCATTATAACAAATCAATAATACAAATCATCCTTTTTCAGCGAAATCAGCCTGTTCACCACGAACCATGTGCTTACGAGACAGATCAGGATGCCGGACACAAGCACTATGGCCATAACGGCAAGCAGCAGGTCCAGGCTGAAAATTTCAAAAAGTCTCGCCACCTCGCTCCTGACAAAATAGAGCAGGCCTATCAGTCCGAGTATCGCTATCATCGCGGAGAACACTCCCTGGAACACCGCCTGAACCAGGAACGGAGCCCTGATGAATGAGCGCGTGGCCCCGACCAGCTTCATGGTATGTACCGTAAATCTCCTCGCAAAAACATTGAGCCTTATGGTATTGTTTATCAGGACAAAGGAAACGAACAGCAGCAAGGCTATAAAGACCCCGAGCACCAGGGATATCCTGCTCAGATTCGCGTTTAGGGCTTCCACGAGCGACGGCTGATATACGACTTCATCCACTAAAGGCGAAGCCGAGATTTCCGTCCTGACGACATCCAAGCTGTCAGCCGATACATAGTCGGCCTTCAAAGTGACATCTATGGATATCGGGATCGGACTCGAGTCGAACACGTCGAGGAAATCATCGCCGAGCATCTCGGCCATTTCCCGCTCTCCCTGTTCCACGGATATGAATTCGGCAGACTTGATGAATCTTTCCGAACTCAGATCAAGAAGATAGTCTCTGGCCGACTTCTCGGTCACCTCCTGCTTCATCATTACCGAAATCCTCATGTTTTCCTTGAAATAATCCGATACGGATTTCGCATTGACAAGAAGCAGACTTGCGATTCCGACCAGCAGAAGCACCAGACTGATGCTTATCACTGTCGAAAGATATGCGTTCCTCAGACGCCTGCCGATTATGCCGTTTTCTTCTTTTCCCATGATAAAATGCAATACTGCAACCTTCCATTCGGGGCCAAAGATAGTGAAATATCAAAAAATAATTATTATATTTGTAGAGTTTTTGTCTTTAATGCCTTGAATATGGGAGATTCTGCTAAAAAAATCCTTTTTGTCAATTCGGAGATATATCCGTATCTTCCTGAAAGTGGCATCTCGAAGATAGGGCGGTTTCTTCCTCAGGGAATTCAGGAAAGGAAAAAGGAGATCCGTTCCTTCATGCCGAGATACGGCTGTATCAACGAAAGGAAAAACCAGCTTCATGAAGTGATCAGACTGTCCGGCATGAACATAATAATCAACGATGTAGACCGGCCTCTTGTCATCAAGGTGGCTTCGATATCGGCCGCGAGGATGCAGGTCTACTTCATAGACAACGAAGACTACTTCCACCGCAAGCAGGTCTATCGGGACGAGAACGGCGTCTTTTTCGAAGACAACGGCGAGAGGGCGATATTCTTTGCCAGAGGCGTACTCGAAACCGTCAAAAAGTTGAGATGGGCCCCCGACATCGTCCATTGTCACGGATGGATTTCCCAGATTCTTCCGCTGTATCTCAAGAAAATCTATGCCGAAGATCCTATATTCTCTGACAGCAAAGTCGTGCTTTCATTGTACGGAGACATTGCGGACGAAAAATTTTCCGACGACTTCAAAGACAAGATCCTGTTCGGCGACATTTCCGCCGGCGATATCGATGTAATGAAAAATCCTGACGGCATCAATCTTGCTAAACTGGCCATCCGCTACTCGGACGGCATAATAATAGGCTCGGACAAGGTGGATGAAAGAGTGGCGGTATGCTGTGCCGAATCCGGTCTTCCGGTTCTGCAGTACGATGCGGAATCCATCGAGTCGGGAGCCTACATCGATGCCTATAACAATTTTTACGATCAGTTTTAGAAAATGCAATCGAGATTCATTCATTTTGCAGTGTGGATTGCCGCAGGCCTCGCCGGCCTGCTTTCCTGTGTGGAGATAAACGAAGAGCTCGGCAAAGAATATATCCCCACAAGACATCTTTACGACGTCTATACGGATACCATTTTCCTGAAGGAAATAAGGATGGAAATTGCCGACAGCCTTTCCGGCTACAGTTCGTCGAGAATGACGATTGGTACCGTGCGCGACGATCTGTTCGGCCTCACAACCAGAGAATGCGCCTTCCCTCTCATACCGGTATCCCCGAATATGGATTTCGGCGACAACCCGAAATGCACCCAGTTCCATTTCAGCGCGGTACGGGACACGCTGTCATGGCCTGATGAAAACCAGAAAAACATCATCCAGAACATAAATGTCTTCAAGCTCGACAAGGAAATAGGAGAAAAGGCCGGCTACATCAGCGGGAAAAATGAACTGCAGATAGGGGAACGCGTAGCCCCCATATTCAGCTATTACGGACAGGATTCCCTGTCATTCGACTTCAACAGAAGTTTCGGCGACGAATACATAGCCGCAATACAGAAGATGCTGGATGACCCTGACAAGACGGGACTGGACTCGGTCGGCAATTATGTGAAATCTCTGCCCGGCATCTACATCACAGTGGACGCCCCGGCATCGTACGGAGGCCGCATCAACATGTTCGATATCCCGATAGAGGTCACCGAGGACTACTATATTTCCGGAAATTACGCAGAACTGAAGTTCAGGTCCGACTATGGCAACAGGAAAGACGTAGACTCTTCCTTCCTTTTCTTCTTCGGCGCCCAGGAGATGCAGATTTACCAGGACCGGCAAAGTTCATACAGTACCCTCATCCCGACGTCGCAGTACGTCCTGAATCTTGCTGAAAGCGAAGAGCTCCAGCAGGGCGGCACTCCCGACAAGATATACGTAGAAGGGGCATGCGGGGTAAAACCGGTGGTATCTTCGCGTGAAATCCATGAAAGCCTGCTGGAAAAATTCGGGGAGGAAGGCATAGACCCGGAGGCAGTCATCATACACAAGGCCACCATAGTCCTTCCATACGATTATCAGACGGAAAATTACGACAAGATGTACCTCTACCCCGACAGGCTCAGCCCTACATGCAGGCTGTCGCTGGAAGACGAGGAATCCGGAGACGAGTACGTCACATTTGCCGGACTCACAGACTCGAGCATAGAGACGGAAAACCAGGGAGACATCAACAGGTCTTCATGCTGCTACACTCCGGATATCAGCCACCACGTCCAGGAAATCCTGCGCAGGGCAGATGAAGAAAACTACAGGAATTACGACATCTGGCTTCTTACGATGGCGAATGAAATCGTAGAATCATCTTCATCGTCGTCGAGCAGCGCAATGAACGACTATTACAACAACCTCATGTATTACGACTACTACAACAGTCTGTACAACCCATACGGATACGGGTACGGAGGATACTACGGAGGATATTACGGATACGGATACGACAGCTATTACGGAATGAGCAACTACTACAATTATCTGCTCGCCGCACAGTATGCCAGCACCCAGTCCTCTTCAGAAGAGGAAATATCGGTACAGCTGGACAAGGACAGATACTACAGAGGCGTTCTGAACGGGCCTGAAGCCGCTGACGGCAGAGTACCTCTGATGACCGTAACCTACTCCGTCTCGAAGGCCGCGAACAAATAGCGGCCTTTCACTGAAGACAAAGAAGAGAGGGGGTGGGTCAAAAGTCACGAAGTGACCGCGACTGGAAGGAGCGAAATCCCCCTAATAGGGGGTGCAGGGGGGTTTAGAAGGGTATAGTCTTTCGAAGAAAGACAAAGAGAGGGTGACCCAAAAGGAATTTTGGCCACCCTCTCTTACTGTATTCTGCTGACTGGCTGATTAGGCTTTGAGCTTGTTTTCGATGTAGTCTATAGCATCCTGTACAGTAGAAATCTTTTCTCCGGCGTCTTCATCAGGAATAGTGATGTTGAATGCTTTTTCGAATTCCATTATAAGCTCTACTGTATCGAGAGAATCTGCTCCAAGATCATTAGTGAAGCTTGCGCTCTCTGTCACTTCAGACTCGTCAACGCCCAATTTGTCAACGATAATTGCTTTTACTTTAGCTGCAACTTCTGACATAATTTTAAAAATTTAATTAATAATAAGTTTATGTTTAAATACACTTGTTCAGCACATTATCGGGCGCAAAGTAAGTAAAAATTTCCCAAAAAAAGAAATTTTTGTTAATATAACGCATTCAACGGTCCTGAGTAAGAGCCTCATGTATGCGCTTCGCAAGATCCTTCCCGACCAGAGACGCCAGATCGTCGACTGATGCCGCAGCGATTCTCGCAACACTGCCGTAATGCATTATGAGCCTCTGCTCCGTCTTTTCGCCTACGCCCCTGATCTCACGCAGGGCCGACCGGATCTGCGCCTTGCTCCTGAGGTTTCTGTGATGTGTGATTCCGAATCGGTGGGCTTCATCCCTTATATGCTGCATCACTTTCAGCGCCTGCGAATTCCTATCCAGAAACAGAGGATGCGGGTCCCCCACCCTTACGATTTCCTCAAAACGTTTGGCCAGTCCGACGACGGTAAGGCTGTCTGCAATTCCAAGCTCGCACAGAGCCTCGTAAGCACTTCCGAGCTGTCCTTTGCCTCCGTCTATCACAACAAGCTGCGGCAGGTCATCCGGGTCTTCTCTCAGCATGCGCGAATACCTCCTGTTCACAATCTCCTTCATGGAAGCGAAATCATCCGGCCCCGTGACCGTCCTGATATTGAAATGCCTGTAATCTTTCTTGGACGGGACGGCATCGCGGAACACGACGCATGAAGCCACCGGATTCGTACCCTGAATATTCGAATTGTCGAAACACTCTATATGTTTCGGCAGTTCCTTCATGCCGAGAGCATCCCTGAGTTCGGTCATGACCTTCAACCTGAATTCATCCGGATCCGTGTGCTCCTGCTGCTTCAGGGAATTGAAGCGCATCTCCCTGGCATTCTTCAGACTCAATTCGAGAAGCGCCAGCTTGTCGCCTTTCACCGGAACCCTGAACTCGACACCGTCGATTTCGACATCAGGCCTGAACGGCACAATTGCCTCACGGGAAAGATCCCCGAACTTGGAACGTATCTCGCCGATGAACATTCCAAGGACGGAAGACCGTTCTTCCTCAATATTCATCCTGAAGCCGAGATTCAGCGACTGGATTACAGCTCCGTCCCTGAGTCTCATGAAATTGCCGTATGCCTCGTTCGTATCGAACACAAGTGAAAAGACATCGATGCTGCCTATCACCGAACTGACAATCAGAGACTTGCCGTAATGTTTTTCGAGACTTGCAGCCTTTTTCCTGAATTCTTCCGCAGCCTCGAAGTCAAGGGCAGACGCAGCTTCGTTCATCTGTTCTTTAAGATGCCTTATCATCTCTCTGCCGCCTCCTTTGAGCAATCTGACAATTTCCTCTATATTGTCATTATATTGCCTGACGGAAATCCCGCCTACGCAGCAGCCCCGGCATTTTCCTATGTGGAAATCGAGGCACGGTCTGAATTTCTTTCTCAGTACGGCGTCCCCGGTAATCTTCAGACGGCAGCTTCTCAACGGATAAAGTTCCGAAAAAAGTTCCAGAAGATTCCTGGCGTGCATGACTGAACTGTACGGCCCGAAATACCTTGAACCGTCCCTGACCATCCGCCTTGTAAGATAGACCCTCGGAAACTCCTCGGCACTTACGCATATCCACGGATATGTCTTGGAATCCTTTAGAAGAATATTGTACTTAGGCTTGTACTGTTTGATCAGATTGTTTTCCAGAAGCAGGGCATCCGCCTCCGAATCCACTACGGAATACTGGGCGTCTGCAATCCTGGATACCATTATCGCAGTCTTGCGCGTAAGGCGGTCCGGAGAAACGAAATACTGCGCCACACGTTTGTGCAGGTCCTTTGCCTTGCCGACATAAATGACATTGCCCGCAGCATCGTAGTATCTGTACACTCCGGGCGAATGAGGGAAAAGGGAAATTTTTTCTTTGACCGTCAATGCAATTCCTGTTAAAGAAAAAAGAGGGTGGCCAAAATCCCTTTTGGGTCACCCTCTTCGAAAATATTTATGATGCAGGAGATACTTTATTTGTTGTCCCTGCGCTCACCTCCACGGTTACGGCCTCCGCGACGACGGTCTCCGCGACCCTGACGGGATGAATTCTGAGACTGCGCCTGGGCAGAAATACCTGCGTTAGGAGAAAGGTCTTTCTTGCCGTAGATTTCGCCGTTGCAGATCCACACCTTGATACCGAGAACGCCGACCTTGGTATGAGCCTCGGCGAGGGCATAGTCGATATCGGCACGGAATGTATGGAGAGGAGTACGTCCTTCCTTGAACATCTCGCTTCTCGCCATTTCAGCACCGCCGAGACGGCCGCTGATCTGAACCTTGATACCTTCGGCGCCTACACGCATCGTAGTAGCGACAGCCATCTTGATGGCCCTTCTGTATGAAACACGGCCTTCGATCTGACGTGCGATATTGTCGGCTACGAAATGTGCGTCGACTTCAGGTTTCTTCACTTCGAAGATATTGATCTGCACATCCTTGCTTGTAACCTTCTTCAACTCTTCCTTGAGCATGTCCACTTCTGCGCCGCCCTTGCCGATTATGACACCCGGTCTTGCAGCATGGATAGTCACAGTGATGAGTTTGAGGGTTCTTTCGATTACGATCTTGGAAAGTCCTGCCTTTGCAAGACGGTTTACAAGATACTTGCGGATCTTATAGTCCTCTGCAATCTTTGTTGCATAGTCGCCACCACACCAGTTAGAGTCCCAACCACGGGTGATACCGATTCTGTTGCTGATAGGATTTGTTTTCTGTCCCATAACTTATTCCTCCACTGTTGCTGGTTTCTTTACATCGAGGATGATGGTAATATGGTTCGAACGCTTGCGGATTCTTCCGGCTCGTCCCCGAGGGCAAGGGCGGATTCTCTTGAGCGTACGGCCTTCATTGACCATAAGGGTCTTGATGTAGACATTACCGTTATCCAACTCGCTTGTCTTGTCCTGATTCTTTGCTTCCCAGTTGGCGATAGCGCTGCGGACAAGTTTCTCAAGGCTCAGAGAAGCATGCTTCTTCGAGTATTTGAGAATATCAAGTGCCCTGTTCACCTCTACGCCCCTGACCATGTCGGCCACGAGACGCATCTTGCGCGGTGAAGTAGGAACATTGTTCAGTTTAGCTATAGCTGTCTGCTTCTTTATTTCTTTCAGCCTCTCGGCCATCAATCTTTTACGAGCTCCCATAATCTTGATTTCATTTTAATTATTTACGATTGCCCGAATGGCCTCTGAATGTTCTTGTAGGTGCGAACTCGCCAAGCTTGTGGCCTACCATGTTCTCAGTAATGTAAACAGGAATAAACTTGTTTCCATTATGAACAGCTACAGTGTGACCCACGAAGTCAGGAGAGATCATACTTGCGCGTGACCAAGTCTTGACAACCTCTTTCTTCATGCTACCTTCATTCATAGCAAGAATTCTCTTTTCCAGGCTGGCCTGGATATATGGACCTTTTCTTAATGAACGACTCATAATCTCTAAAGTTTTATTCCGTTATTTTTTCCTTCTTTCAATGATAAACTTATTTGAAGCACTCTTAGGATTACGTGTCTTGTAGCCCTTGGCTGGCAAGCCTTTGCGTGAACGAGGATGTCCTCCGGATGCACGTCCTTCACCACCACCCATCGGGTGATCCACAGGGTTCATTACGACACCCCTGTTGCGAGGCCTGCGTCCGAGCCATCTGTTGCGACCGGCTTTTCCGTGAGACTCCAAATTGTGATCCGGATTAGATACAGTACCCACAGTTGCGCGGCAAGTCACAAGCACCATTCTGGTCTCGCCTGAAGGGAGACGGAGAATTGCATGATTGCCTTCGCGGGCAGCGAGCTGTGCGAAAGTTCCGGCGCTGCGTGCCATTGCCGCACCCTGACCCGGATGAAGCTCGATGTTGTGGATAAGGGTACCGAGCGGAATTTCAGATAGAGGAAGAGCGTTGCCGACTTCCGGAGCCACGCCTGGACCGGAAGCTATGACCTGTCCTACTTTCAATCCGTTTGGAGCGATGATGTATTTCTTTACACCGTCTTCATATTGTACCAGTGCGATACGTGCGCTGCGGTTCGGATCGTATTCGATCGTCATCACCGTAGCCTTGCAGTTGTCCTTGTCGCGGCGGAAATCGATGATGCGGTACATCCTCTTGTGACCGCCGCCGATATAACGCACTGTCATTTTACCTTGGTTGTTTCGTCCGCCAGACTTCTTGAGCGGTGCCAACAATGATTTCTGCGGAACCTTGCAGGTAATGTCGTCAAAAGCACTGATTACCTTATTCCTCTGTCCCGGGGTAACCGGTTTGAATTTTCTTACTGCCATTGTACAATACCTTAAATGTTACTATAGAAATCTATCTTATCATCACCGGCAAGAGTCACATACGCTTTCTTGTAGTGATTCATGCGGCCTCTGAGAATTCCTGCCTTGGTAAAGCGGGATTTCTTCTTTCCGTGATAATTCATCGTATTTACAGCAGCGACCGAAACATTGTACATCTGCTCTACAGCCGCCTTGATCTGAATCTTGTTGGCGTCACGGTCGACTATAAAACCGTAGCGGTTCAACTTTTCGCCCTGAACCGTCATCTTTTCAGTTACTATAGGCTTAATAATAATTCCCATCACTCAATCGGTTTAGCGTTTAATTCTTGACTCGAGTATATCCTGGACACCGTCGATCATGACCATCGAATAAGCATTCATGATGGTGTAAGTATTGATTTCATCGACAGAAATCACCTTGACATACGGAATATTGCGTGAAGAAAGGTAAATATTCGAAGAATTCTCCGGAAGGACGAAAAGGACTTTTCTGTCGCCGGCCTTGATATTCTTCAATATCTGAATGAATTCCTTTGTCTTAGGAGCTTCCATTGTAAACGGCTCCAGCATGATGATGGAGTTTTCCGAAGCCTTGTATGACAAGGCGGAGAACCTTGCAAGCTGTTTCAGCTTCTTGTTGAGCTTGGTACGGTAGCAGCGCGGCTTAGGGCCGAACACTCTTCCGCCGCCGACATAGATGCCTGCCTTGAGGCTGCCGTGACGTGCGCCGCCGGAGCCTTTCTGGCGGATAAGCTTCTTCGTACTGTATGCTACTTCACTGCGATCCTTGGTCTTGGCCGTACCCTGTCTCTGATTTGCCAGATACTGCTTTACGTCAAGATAGATTGCATGGTCATTGGGAGTGATGCCGAAAATCTCATCACTGAGGACAGCCTTCTTTCCAGACTCTGTTCCGTCAATCTTGTAAACTGACAATTCCATAACCTTAATCCTCCAAAATTAGATATGAACCCTTTGCTCCAGGTACAGAGCCTTTCAAAACGATGAGATTGTTCTCAGGGATGATCTTTATCACTTCGAGATTGAAGATCTTGACTCTCTCATTGCCCATGTGGCCGGCCATGCGCATTCCCTTGAACACGCGTGAAGGCCATGAAGACGCACCGAGAGAACCAGGGTGACGGAGTCTGTTGTGCTGGCCATGAGTCTGTCCGCCCACTCCGGCGAAACCATGACGTTTCACAACTCCCTGAAAACCTTTACCTTTGGAAGTACCGACAACATCCACATAAACGGTGTTGGCGAAAATATCGCCTACCGTAAGGACGTCGCCCAATTTCAGATCCTGAGCGAAATCCGCCTTGAACTCGACGAGTTTGCGCTTAGGAGTGGTTCCTGCCTTTGCGAAGTGCCCCATGAGAGGCTTGCTGGCGTGCTTTTCAGAAATTTCGTCATAGGCAAGCTGTACAGCGGCATAACCATCTTTCTCTACTGTACGAATCTGCGTAACAACACACGGACC
>CALUQM010000048.1 GCA_944322925.1 uncultured Bacteroidales bacterium | reverse complement strand
CCTACGGCCAGCCTATAGACGGAGGTCCTGAAATAGAAGGCGAAAAGCGTGAGACAGGAGGTCCTTCAGTCAATCCGTACAAGAGAAAACAGCCGTCCCAGCTCATACCTACCGGAATCGCCGGCATCGACCTGAACAACACGCTGGTATCAGGACAGAAGATACCGTTCTTCGCCGACCCGGATCAGCCGTACAACAACGTAATGGCACAGGTTGCACTCAGGGCCGATGTGGACAAGATCATCCTCGGAGGCATGGGACTAACCAATGACGACTACCTGTATTTCCGCCACGAATTCGAAAGCGCCGGCGCTCTCGACAAAATCATAAGTTTCGTCAACACTACGGAGCAGCCTCCGGTGGAGAGACTTCTGATTCCGGACATGGCATTGACGGCAGCGGAATATTTCGCAGTCGACAAGAACGAAAAAGTACTCGTGCTCCTGACGGACATGACATTGTATGCCGATGCGCTCAGTATTGTCAGCAACCGTATGGACCAGATTCCTTCGAAGGATTCCATGCCGGGTTCCCTGTATTCGGATCTTGCAAAGATATACGAAAAGGCAGTGCAGCTGCCTGACGGAGGCTCCATCACCATCATAGCCGTGACCACACTGAACGACGGAGACATAACCCACGCCATTCCGGACAATACCGGTTACATCACTGAAGGCCAGCTGTATCTGCGCGCCGATCCGGATTCGGGAAAGATCATCATCGACCCGTTCCGTTCACTGTCGCGACTCAAACAACTCGTTATCGGGAAGCAGACCCGGGAGGACCACAACCAGGTGATGAACGCAGGCGTGCGTCTCTACGCGGATGCGCAGAACGCAAAGACCAAGCTCGAAAACGGCTTCGACCTGAGCGACTACGACCTCCGCTGTCTCGACTACGCCAAGGAGTATGCGATCAGGCTGCTTGCCATCGACGTCAACATCAAGATCGACGAAATGCTCGATACCGCATGGGAACTTTTCTCAAAATATTTCTCCAAGGCGGAAACGGGAATCAAACAGGATCTTATCGACAAGTACTGGCCGGCGGGGACAGGCCGCACAAGTGACTGACACCTCATTTACCGGCGTGAATGAGGATGTGAGGATGCGATGGACGACGCATGAATCGTCCTAAAGAATAAAAAAGACTTATGGCAATAAAGTTTCAATACAACAAAACATCCCTGAACGACATGGGCAAGCAGCTCAAGGTCCGTCAGAACGCCCTTCCTACCCTGAAGAACAAGGAATCGGCGCTCAGGCTCGAGGTGCGCAAGGCCAAGTCGAAAGCGGATGCGCTGATTGATGATCTTGACGCCTCATTGAAAAGATATGATTATCTCGCTTCTCTGTGGAACGAATTTGAACCGGGACTCATATCCATTACGGATGTCGATCTGGTCACGGTGAAAGTGGCCGGAGTGAAAACTCCGGAACTGAAGGACATCCGTTATGAAATCCATGAATTCAACGCCTTTTCCAAACCGGCCTGGTACGCGGATGGAGTGGCCATTCTGAAGGAACTGTCCCGACTGGGCATAGAATCGGAAGTGTACAAGGAAAAAAGCAGGATTCTGGATTTCCAGAGGAAAAAGACGACTCAGAAAGTGAATCTGTATGAAAAGGTGCAGATTCCGGGATATCAGGAAGCCATCAGGAAAATCAAGAGATTCATGGAAGACGAGGAGAACCTGACGAAGGCTTCTTCCAAGATTGTAAAAAGCAGGCACGAAGCCGAAGAAGAGGAGGCACGGATATGATCACGAAAATGACAAAATTTTCCTTCATCCTGCTTAGCAGCGAAGCGGATGCCTTTCTTGAAAAACTGCAGGAATTCGGTGTCGTAGACATTACAAGATCGAAAAAACCTGTGGATGCAGTTTCATCATCCATGATGGAAAAGGCGGCGAAAATCAGGAAAGTCATCTCCATGCTCGAGAAGACCGATTTCACGAAGGATGCAGATCATGAAGCCATCTGCAAGGCTGCGGCAGAAACTGCCCTGCCTGAAGATCTCGTAGCCGGTACGCTTGAAACCGCCGCCGACATCGAAAGACTCAAGGCACAGGCGGATGCTGCAGTCCGCGAGGCGGCCGCAAGAAAGCCTTGGGGTGAATTCGATCCGAAGACTGTAGACAGGCTGAAAGAAGACGGCTACGTGCTCAGATGGTATAAGGTTCCTGAAAAGAAGTTCAGGGATTCATGGGCTGAAACGCACGCCCTTCAGATTGTAGAAAGGGACGGGTCCAATGTATGGTTCGTCACGGTCGCAGCGAAGGACGAGCATTACTCATTCCCTGTCGAAGAGACAGCTGCCCCTGCTGGAAACTGGATTGAAGCCGTTAAAGAAGCCGAAAACTTCAGGCAAGGCATAATCTCAGCCAAGGGAAGACTGCTGAAATACAAGGAAGGGATACCGCGGCTGAAAGAGGCTTACGGAGAGCAGGTCGCAGACCTCGACCTGTACCTTGCCGGAGAGTCAGGTGAATCGGCGGCCGACAACATGCTTACCGTATTCACTGGCTTTGCACCGGTAGAAAACGAGGAAAGGCTATGCGGAGAATTCGACAAAATGGACATAGCATACGTCAAGGAATCTGCCGTAGAGGAAGACAATCCTCCTATCAAGTTGAAAAACAACCGTTTCGCAAGACAATTCGAAGTTCTTACCGGAATGTACGGAATGCCTGTCTACAGCGAATTCGACCCGACTCCGATACTCGGTCCGTTCTTCCTGCTTTTCTTCGCGATGTGCATGGGTGATGCCGGATACGGAATACTGCTTATTCTTATCGGCCAGTTCCTGAAGAAGACCAAAGGCAGCATGGCGAAGCTCGGACCTCTCGTGACGACCCTCGGAACCGGCTGTATTTTCGTAGGAATCATACTCGGAACGTTCTTCGGCATCAACCTCGCGGAAGCCTCGTGGGTTCCCGACTGGCTGAAGAAATGTATGATCACGGGCGAGATTGCAGGCTATTCGGCGCAGATGGTACTTGCAATAGGCATCGGTATCTTCCATATCTGCCTCGCGATGACCGTCAAGGCTGTATGCTACACCAGAAGATTCGGATTCAAGGCCAATATAAGCACATGGGCATGGCTCCTGCTTATCATAGCCGGAATCATTACGGCCGCAATGGCGCTTCTCGGAGTGATATCCGAGCCTGTGACAAAATGGATCGTCATCGCGGTAGGCGTCGTATCGGGCCTGGGAATCTTCATTTTCAACACACCGGGAAGAAATCCTCTTATAAACGTCGGTGCAGGACTGTGGGATACATACAATATGGCTACCGGGCTGCTCGGAGACGTACTGAGCTATATCAGGCTTTATGCACTCGGACTTGCCGGAGGCATGCTTGGAGGTGCGTTCAACAATCTCGGCATGATGCTTCACGACGGGATTCCGGTTCCGGGACTCGACTGGCTCGGATTCGCGGTAATAGTTCTGCTCGGACATGCACTCAACCTTGCCATGTCATGCCTCGGGGCGTTCGTGCACCCGCTGCGTCTTACGTTCGTGGAATATTTCAAGAACTCGGGCTACGAAGGACGCGGCAAGGCCTATAATCCGCTTACAAGAAACAATACTGAATATTAACAATTTTAAAAATAATTAATTATGGTCAATTTAATTCTTGGTTATCTGGGACTCGGTCTTATGCTGGGACTTTCAGGAGTAGGCAGCAGCATCGGGACCACTATCACTGGTAATGCAGCCGAAGGCGCATTGAAGAAAAATCCGGAAAAATCCGCAAGCTACATGATTCTTTCAGCCATGCCTGCAACCCAGGGTCTTTACGGATTCGTTGCCTTCCTCATGTGGCTCGGCAAGGATTTCGAAGCTGACGGACTCAAACTCTTCGGCATGGGACTCGGTATCGGTCTTGTTCTGCTGATCTCAGCCATACGTCAGGGTCAGGTCTGCGCAAACGGTATCGTCGGAATATCTCAGGGACATGATGTCCAGACAAATACCATGATCTACGCCGCACTTCCTGAATTCTATGCGATTCTCGCCCTTGTTGGCGCACTGATGATATAGAAATTTGGATATTTTCACAACTCGGATTATTTTTGCGCCCTGAAATTTATCAGGGATGGAAACAGCAGAAATACAGAATAACGGAATGACCGGATCCCGCTCCTGGGTTCCGGTCATTGCTTTGACATTCGCCACCTTCATTTTCAACACTTCGGAGTTCGTCCCCATTGGACTGCTTACTGATATAGCAAGGGATTTCGGAATTACCGAATCGAACGCAGGGCTGCTTATTACGGTCTATGCCTGGGTTGTCGCTCTGGCTTCACTGCCCCTGATGCTCGTATTCGCAAAGACGGAGAACCGGAAACTCATGCTCGGGATTACAGCCCTGTTTGCGGCGAGCCACATCCTTTCCGGCTTTGCAAGCGATTTCTACATGCTTATGATTTCGAGAATCGGGGTAGCCTGCGCCCATGCCATATTCTGGTCGATAGTCACTCCCCTTGCCGTAAGGATAGCCCCTGAAGGCAGACAGTCCACGGCATTGAGTCTGATAGTGTGCGGATCATCGATAGCGATGATAATAGGACTTCCGCTCGGCAGGACCATCGGCCTGTATCTCGGCTGGAGAACGACATTTCTGGCCATAGCAGGCTTTGCGGCGCTTCTGATGACCTTCCTCGCTTTCGTACTTCCGAAAACCCCGGGCGACAGCACATTCTCGCTCAGGAAACTTCCGGCACTCATAAAATCACCTGCACTGCTGAATATCTATCTCATTACGGTAATCGCGATTTCAGGGCATTTCACAGTCTACAGCTACATAGAGCCGTTTCTCGCCCGGATTGCAGGTTTCAGCAGCACATGGATTACCCTGACCCTCACCATTTTCGGCATAGTAGGACTTGCCGGCAGTTTCATATTCTCGAAGTTCTACGGAAGATACCGCAGAGGCTTTATCTCATTTGCCGTCTGCGGTATCTGCGTATTCCTCCTTCTTCTCCGTCTCGCCGCTTGTAATTTCTACACCGTCATCATATTGTGTATCCTGTGGGGGCTAGCGGTCAATTTCTACAACCTCGCATTCCAGTCGGAAATCATCACCAACGCCCCCAAGGGAACCGCCGTCGCAATGTCGATCTACTCCGGCATATACAACGTCGGCATAGGTGGCGGCGCCCTTATCGGCGGCTACGTCTGCTCAGGCCTCTCGATCTCGGCCATCGGCTACGTCGGCGGGGCGATAGCCCTTGTCGCATCGGTACTGTGTGTCAGGAGACTGCTCCCGGTTCTCAGGGGCTGAACTATCTCTGCGCACCGTAGGATGCGTACTCAGGAACAGGCGTGAATCTGCATTCGTCGTAGTTCTCTACCGCAAGAGGCGAAGTTGCAAGAACAGTCGGGCTGATGCCGAGAACTCCATTATACTGGTTGTGGTAGAACATATTGAAAGCCGGTGCACCGTCGGAAATGTTCGTATCATAGACGATGTTGTCCCTGCAGTCCGCCTTGGCGGGATATGATGCAGTAGCTATCAGAAGGTTCCTTGCGTTTTTGCTGGTATTCTCCTGATCGATATATACCAGATTGTTCCTGATCGATGCCGAGCCTACGTCATTGGCTACAAGGAGTCCCGAATTCTGATAATCGAGATTTACCAGCGTATTGTTCTCGAAGACCAGACTGTTGATAGCCGTTGCATTTGTAACAGTCTCTTCGCTGAATGTGTTTCCGCTGAAGACCCTGAAATTGGATATGTATGCATTGTCGGCTCCGCAATGGAAGACATTGTTTGTAAACACTGCTTCCTGAACGGTAGTTTCCGCCGTACCTGTGTGGACGATATACCTGTTTTTACCGCTTTGCGGCACGGTAATATCGCAACCGGTTATTACAATCCTGTTGATGGCAGTATTTGCAGGTATTGATACAAGGTATCTTTCCGCAGGGAGGATTATCTCGCAGTTGTCGAAAACCAGTTCATCGAAGGTCCCTCCGTTAGCCGTGAAAAGAGCGTTTCCGGATGTTACAGCAGAAGCATCCAGTCTGATATTGGCCAGAATCAGACGATTTACATCCTGTGCAGTAAATAAATTATTGCAGGAAGTCTTGTTGACCAATGACCTGTCCTGAGGATCGGTGCCGACAACGACGATATTATTCGCATTGCCTAAATTCTTGACGACAGCATCAGGCCTTACGAAAATTATTTTGCCGTCGCCGTATGTACTGGTATTATATATACTGGAAGTAGTGCCGGAATAATCGACGATTCCGTCATCAGCAAACTGGCTTTTGTTGTAGATTTTTCCTCCTATATACAAATCTTCTCCATTCTTGAAATAATTGACAAGACCGTTGCTGACCTTGGTCGGGTTCGATGCGTCTATCGAGATGTTGATGCCTCCGTTGGCAGGGATTACGGCCTCTTTCGCATTGTCGGCCCCGCCTTTTGCGACGTAGCTGCCGTCGGTAAGGATGACAGTGACTTTAAGTTCGCTGTATGTGCCGGGAAGAACTACAAGGTTGTAGGCCCCGGCCGCAAGACTGCCGCCGTCCATGGCCGTAAGTCTTACGCCGCTTGCCGCATCTGGTTCTGAGGATACCGCCTCGAAATCATCACCGGATGTGTCGACCGTGTAGCTGCCTGTCAGACTTGTCGCCGCACTTGCCTGGATTTCCCTGATTCCGAGACCGTCCGGGATACCGGTGACATTGATGCGGATAATGCCGGCGATATTGCGGAACGTCATGACGCTGCCGCCTGTCTTTGTCACTGCAGGATTGAGCATAGTATCGAATGTAGCATCTGCAGTAGAATACTGCTCGAGAGGAAGAACGGAAGAAACAGTGTTCGGGGAATATGTCGCAAGCGCAGAATACGGATAAAGAGCAACATATTCAGGAACTTCCTCAGCTGAACCGGTGAATGTCGCGGAAGGCGTCCCCCCCCCTTCCGAGAGTTCGAACCTGTTGTTGTGAGTGCCGTCGAAAACGCTGATTGCGTCCTTGTCCGACCATAATACATCCTGCCCGTCGATAGAAGTCTTCGTCTGCGCAAATCCGGCTGTAAATTCCATCATTACTCTGGTGTCGGACGAAACCTCGGGTGTAATCTTGTTTTCCGAACAGGCTATCGCAATAAGTGCTGCCGCACAAAGAACTGGATACGAGAATACTTTTTTCATGGCTGCACAGGGTTAAAAATCATAATCATTGAATTCGTCGAAAGTTTCAGTGCCGAAGCTGCCGCAGAATCCCTTTTCCGGATGTACTGTCGTGACTTCGATTGAAGGGCTCGCGTAGTCTACGGCCTTCGTAAAAAGAATTTTGTCTGTAGTCATAGTGGTTAGTGTTAAATTTCCGTTTTTAGTCAAATCTCTGACAAGATAAGAAAAATTCCCTGAAACTCAAAGGGTTGCAGGGAAAATCCGAAAAAAGAGCATCAGTCCCTCTGATTGAGGACGGGAAATGCCTGCCGGTATCGCACAAGTTCGGACTTGTCCAGTACGGCAAAGCATACAGGCGTGCCCTGAATATCGCAAGTGTGCGATCTGACTCGTCCGCGATGGTTGACCACTGAAGACTGTCCGTCATAGGCCATCAGCGGGTCGCTGCCGCTTCTGGTGCAGATAGCCGCGTATGAAACATTTTCTATCGCCCTGGCTTTAAGCAGGATATCCGCCGCAGACCGGCGCGAGGCAGGCCAGTTCGCTACATTCAGATACAGGTCATACGGATCGTCCGGAGTATTCCTGCTCCATATCGGGAATCTCATGTCGAAACAGATACCGGGCATGATTTTCCAGCCCTTGTATGAAAACAGCCGGGCAGACGCGCCCGGAGTGAAATTCATGCTTTCCTGTCCGAAATACAGATGTCTCTTGTCGTATGCGGAAACGGCACCGGAAGGCTCTACAAAATAAAACCTGTTGTAACGCCTCCCTTTTTCAGTCACTATGACAGAGCCTGCCACGGCGCATGAAGCAAGCCTCGAAACTTCTTTCATCCAGGCGAGTATCTGTCCGGAAACTGCAGGGGAAGACATCGATTCATCCATACTTACGCCTGTAGCGAAAGCCTCGGGAAAGACAAGAATATCCGGGTCCGGAATATCGGAAGAATGCAGAATCCCCCTTACTACGGACCCGGAATTTTCAAGATTCTCATTTACCGCCTCCCACACAGGTGCAAAACTTGCGAGCACCAGATTGAGGCTGTCTGAAAAAGTATCCAACGTACAGATTTTATCAGAAGAACCAGCCTATCCTTATCGACGGAGTGGCAAAGAAACCGAATGAGTTGTTCAATTTCTCGGAAGAGCCCTTGGTCTGAACTTCCGTTCCGCCGTTATTGGAGATTGTCACTCCCCTTCCCGTTTTGGTAAGGCCATAGCCAAGTCCGAGTTCGGCACCGGCATACAGTCCTTCGCAGATATACACGTCCACGCCTGTCTCAAGATTTATCCCGAAACCGAAAGTTGGTTTCCTCACCAGTTCATTCGGGTCTGTTTCCCTTGTCCCGCCGGCATTGAAACCGATGGAAGCTCCCACATAAGGAGATACCCTCTTGAAATCTCCGAAATGATATTCTACTCCCGGCATGAGTGAAAACGTAGTAGAAGAAGTCGTCGCTTCGGATTTGGTGACCGAATTGTCCGTCTCCTCCGTATATGTTATTGTCTTTTCGCTGTCGACAGTGAATCCGAGATTAAGCTTCACGGCAAATCTGTCGGTGAGGAACAGTCTGCCCTTGATACCATATTCCGGAAGAGAGAATCTGCCGGTCTGACCACCCGGATTGTAGTTCAGTTCGGTAGAAAAGCTCATTGCATCAGGCTTGTATTCCTGAGCATTTGCAGCACAGACTCCTGCAAGGAGTGCCGCCGCGATGAAAATAAATTTTTTCATGATTGCGATAGTATTGTGTGATATGTTTAGACAAAAATAGACATTATTCCGCTACAGGCAATAGTCTATGTATTTTTTACGCCGAGATTCGGCCTGTGGCGGGACTGGCGGAATTTCTTTTCCATATCGGCGACTCTCTGCCTGTCCCCGGCAGGGACGACGGCATCGCAGAAACGCTCCCAGATATATCCGACAGTCTGGCTTGAAGGATGGAGCATGTCTTCTGCATAGAAACGGTAGTCGCGGAGTTCATCCATGACTATTTCATACGCCGGGAAATAATCGCAGCAGCCGTTTTTGCCGCAGACTTCGTCGACAGCAAGCAGAAGCGTGCTCTTGCTGAGCTGATTGCCGTGCGCCCCGTCCCTGAAATGCCTTATGGGGCTGACCGTAAAAATATATTCCTTCCCGCCGCAGTTCTCTCCTGTCCGGATGATTTCCCACAGCAGGGACACCGTTTCCCCGACACCGAGCCTGAACCTCTCGAACTCCCGGGCATCCCGCTTCAGACAGTTCGACACTACCCTGCCATCGGCAATATGCCTGAAGCACCAGCTTGTCCCGAGAGTGATGATCACCTTGCTGCAGCGCCGGTAAAAGTCAGAGGCCTCCGCCAGCGCCGCATTGGCATCGGCCAGGAATTCCCCGGCCGTCTTTCTGGCAAACGAAGTATGATGACTGAACGAACAGACCATGTCCGCCCCGCTACCCATCATCCTGCATTCTTCTTCTGCGAACGCCCTGCCGGAAGCGAGCCGGCCCACGGCATCCGCAATCGATGCCGGATTGTACAGCGTACCGAACGGATTGACGCAGACATCGAACCCGAGATCCTTCATCTTCTGTCCGACATTGTCCGCAAAACAACTGCCGATGACCAGTATCCCGTCATCTGGCGATATCTTGATTTTCCCTTCCGGAATCTCTACCGGTGTCTGGAGTTTCAGCATGTGAAATTTTATGATGCGACAAAATATTCAGAATAAAAACCAATTGTAGTATATGGAGTAATACTGAATTTCTTTAGAATACCCGGCCTACCCTCATTGGACCTTCGCCTTAATTGTCGCCTTATTGTTTCATAATTATTACACGAAAATAATAAGGCAATCTCATGAGAAATATGGAAGGAGTTATCGCATGACAACAAAAGATCTGCAGAATGTGCTATTTTCTTTTCCAAATCGGGAAACAAGTTTACAGGATTCGTTACCTTATATTTTGCATCAACAAGTAACAATTCTCGAGATTTCAACGCAATGACAAAATCTACAGTACAATCATTCTCGGTATTTTTCCCAAGGAATTCTGCTTTATCAAGATTAATTGCTTTCTCATGAGTAAAAATAGATTGATCGTTTTCGCCTTCATTTTTAATAATATTCGCAATAAGCTGCAAACATTTCGGAAAAATTTTGTTTTCATCATGTGCAGCAAATTCCTCTATCATTTCATTTCCGCCAAAGATCTTCTTTTCTCTTCTACACTTTCCCGACATAACCGTCCAATGTTGAATATGATTTATTGAATGAATGGAAAATAGGCTCTATATCGTGATTAAGACACCTGACACAGTATCGATTCTCTTTGGAAACAGATGCTTCTGTCAAATAAAAACACAGCGATTTCATACAATGTTCTTTTTCCGACAATGACTTGATCGCTTCAACCATATCCGGACTATGACTGGCAATAAAAAATTTCACACCGATCTTCTTATGTAACAGAACTATCAGCCGAGCATACTCTACAATCCATTGAGGATGCAAGTGCGCCTCTGGTTCATCAATAATCATAAGCGTATTTTCATCCAAAAAAAGGCTTTTAAGCAAAATCTGAATTGCAGCGAATGACCTGATACCCGTAGCACATTCCAGAAGATCCATTACCTCACCTATATTGTTTTTATATTTTAACCCTTCATTCAGGAAATCATCATCGAAATATGTATCGCCATTAATTATCGAATCCTTGATGAAAGTATTGATACTTCTACTATAACCGCGTCTCGGCCGTGCGGACAGCAGACTGTTGAGATCATTCCAATATGATGGGAATTTATTTGAATACGGGAGACCTATGCTCATGGGCGTATCGACATACACGACTTTCTGAATGTTATGTAAAATCGGAACATTTGTCTGTTCGCCTCCGAAAACGGTCACACCAAGCTCCTTTACATGTACTTTGTTCTGCAAGTCATCATTCATTATTGAAGAAAGTCGATCTCGTAAAAGACTGTAGGTTCTTTCTTCTGCGTCATGAATGGAACGCGAAATCTCTTTAGAGATGCGTGTACTCAAATTTCTGATTAATGATGGAAAATCTTTTTCTTCAGAAGATTTCAATGACATTTTAAATATTAAATACACTCTTTGCAATTCGGGAGTTCGGACAAGTTTCTCATTATCCTTAATGAAATCTGCAAGTTTCGCAATGAGTTCTGTAATAATTTCACTGTATTTTGCGGCATCAGCCAAACTTTTAAAAGGATAAATTGTCGAAAAAAAACGAAAATTTACAGATACCGGATTTCTTGATTTTTGGTCATGGTACAATGCCTGATATAACTGCTCAAACAAATTTACATAACGTCTTATCCGACTATTCAAGCGGCCAATAGTTAAAGTTTCAAAATCATTGGCATTTTTGAAAATATAATAAATAGTCTTTGACAAGGTGCTTTTTCCACTACCATTTACCCCTGAGAGGACAGTTATGCCATTCAAAGCAATATCTGCTTTTTCTATAGCCCTGAAATTCTTTACTGATAATTCGACCAAACTATTCATATCCGCATCTTTCTGTCCACGAAATTAATAAAATCGCTCAAATTACTCTTATACTATAAAATATTTTTTTAATTCAACATTATAATTGCCTCAAATGTGGCTAATAATCACGGAATGTTCAATTTTAACAGCATATCGCATTAATACATTTTCTGTTTTGTTTTTCCTACGACGAAGGGGAATAATAATTCGATATACTGAATTTATTAATACAATAAGTTTTTCCTTCATATCAGAGGCCGAAACCAGAAACTTAAGTTGCTTGAGCATGACAAACAGATAAATATACACATCACAAAGGCCGAATTTCTGTAGGACTGACAAGTATCAAGAAGGAAGGCTATGCATTTGTGATGGCTACGCCGGAGAAGGCTCTGTGTGATTTGATTGCCAATTCTCCAAAAGTGAATTTGCATTATCTGAAAGATGCTGAGATCTATCTGGAAGAGGATATCCGGATGAAAAGGGAGGATTTTATGCAGATGGATGCCAGATCCGCACTATACTTAAATTGCTGAAGAAATGAAAAATGAGATTTCTGACAATATGCTTTCCTCATACGATCTGACTACGAACAACTGAGACGAAATGCGATTTTCGAGGTAAACCAGCAAATAATTAAAAATTTATACATAAGGTGAGCCGCAGGCCGCGCATTACAGCGAACGCCTGTTCGTAGGAGTAGGCCCTGAGAAGCCGGTAATCGAAGTGCGCGATGCCGCAGAGTGTCTGCATGTGCACCTTTGCACCGTTTATCCGGTCGAACCTCTTTGTCAGGAAATGGGCCCTCCCGTTCTCTTCGATCAGCGAGCATTCCGCCATGTCGATGCCGCATTCCTTCACAA
>CALUQM010000047.1 GCA_944322925.1 uncultured Bacteroidales bacterium | reverse complement strand
TTCCCTAAGGGATGGGACCCTGAAATGGGTGTGACTTCTTATCCTATCACCACTTCGGTATTGTTGGGTCTTTCAATCAAATTTTAAAGGAATCGTAATATGAAAAATATATTGACAGCAGTTTCATGTGCTGCGGCATTGACGCTCTCCTCATGCGTTTCGATGGACATCACGCCGAAGTCGCAGGGAAACAGCGAATCCTGGTACAGCACCGAACTCGAACTGGAGATGGCTGCCAACAGGATGTACACCATCGGCTACTGGGACAGCCCGGCTCAGGATCCTGAGACCTGGTCGGACAACTTCACATACAGGCTTATCAACTGGCACCGCGACAGCGGAGCTCCTCTCAACGGAAACCTCGACGGAAACGACTATATCACCTATCATATCTGGCAGCAGGACTACAAGCTCATAGCCCAGGCCAATCTTATCCTTACCCACAGCGGCAGGGCCAAGGCCAACGGTGTCAACGAGAATGTCATCAACCAGTACCGCGCCGAGGCTTATTTCGCCCGTGCATGCAAATATGCCGAACTCATGACATATTTCGGGGATGTGCCTTACGTGGACAAGCCTCTGACTATTTCCGAGGCCGAAGCTATGGAGCGCATGAGTATCGATGAACTGAAACCCAAGGTATATTCGGACTTCGACCATGCCATAGACAGCCTTCCTGCGACATACGCGGAGACACAGCGCTTTACCAAAGGCGCAGCCCTTGCGATGAAAGCCCGTTTCGCCCTTTACATGGGCGACTGGGAGGAAGTCGTGGACGCTACTGAAAAGTGTATGGATCTCGGCATCTATTCATTGAATCCCGATTTCGGTGAAATTTTCCTTCAGAACACCAAACAGATTCCTGAAAAGATATTCGTGATACCGAGATCTGCCGCAAACGGCGTAGTGGTCGCTACATGGTTCGTACAGAACGGTCTTCCGCGCAATTCCGGAGGTTACGGTTCCGACACTCCGTCATGGGATCTTTTCGCAAGCTACCTCTGCACCGACGGCCTTCCGATCGACGAGTCTCCGCTTTTCGACCCGAACAATCCTTTCGAGAACCGCGACCCGCGTCTTTCAGAGACTATAGTTCCGTTCGGAGCCCTTCACTGCGGCTGGTATTTCGAACCTGACAACAAGACAGCCACAAGTTCTATCGGCACGACCAAATCCAATCAGGACTGCCGTCTCAATCAGGAATATACTTCCTACAACGGACTGCTGTGGAAAAAGGGAATCGACGACACATGGCAGAATGAAAGCGGCGGTATGAATGACAAGGTGGAGAACGACTTGATAATCATGCGTTATGCCGATGTCCTGCTGATGAATGCCGAGGCCAAGATCCAGCTCGGACAGGCAAGTCAGGAAGTCTTCGACGAGACTATCAATGCCGTAAGGGCAAGGGCATACGGTGTCACGGCATCGGACAAGAGCCTGTATCCGGCCGTGGCCTATTCGGGCGACAGGACCCAGGATATGCGCGCCCTTCAGACCGAAAGAAGGATGGAGACCGCAAAGGAAAGCCTCAGGTATCTGGATGTCATCCGCTGGGGACTCTACGGCAAGGCATTCAACGGATACAATTATCTTCTTCCGGTAAATGACGACCTGGAAAAACACATCACATCGAACAATACGAATAATCCGGATACTGACGGCTGGTTCTGGGGCGGCATTGTCCCTGATATAGACGAGGACGGAATCGCTGACTTCTCGAAACTTGAGGCTGCAGGCTATGCCCGTAAGGGAGCGCAGAGGATATTCCCTGACCATCAGGTCCTGTTCCCTATTCCTACATACGACAGGACGCTGATGCCTAATCTCAGTCAGAACGAAGGATATTAACAGTTAAATCCATCAGAAATGAAAAATTCCATAATAAAATATGCGGCATGTGCCGCAATTTCGGGGCTGTTCATGACAGGCTGCACCGAGGAGGTGGACAACGAATATTCCCGCTTCCCGTCGACTATCAGGATTACTGCCTCAACCGGGGAGATTGTCCTGAATGAGGATACTCCCGACGCTGTAGCCCTCACCCTTTCGTGGACCGAGGCTGCTGACCACGGGTCGGACTATATGGTGACATATTCGTATGAATATGATCTCTCGGAAGCCTCGTCAGCCCATGTGGAAGAAGTTTACGAGGGGGAAGAGTTCGTAAGGACATATACTCATGCGGATCTCCAGAAAATACTCGTAGAGGATTATTCTTACGCTACGAGTACGTGGGGGACGATGACTTTTTCCATTACGGCGAACTTCGAAGGAACGGAAGGCGCTGCAGTGGTGCTTCCGGATCAGGACGAAGTCACGGTAAGGATCAAGACCTACGGAGACAGGCAGTTCGCTGCTGACAAGGTATTCCTCGGCGGATCTGCTGCCGGTTCTGAAAATATCGAACTGGCTCCGAGCGAGACCAATCCTGACCTTTACGTGTATAACGGCGACCTTGCCGCAGGCGGGTTCAACTTCCCTGTGGTCTACGGAGACGAGAACAACGTAATCGTGCCTGCAGGTTCCCGGGACGTTACCGTGGAGAGCGGCGAGACGTATGATGCCGCTGTCATCGGCAGCGATGAGACAGCATATTCCTGGAATATCACCGAAGCCGATTCATACAGGGTGTCCCTCAATTTCAGCAACCGGACCGTTTCTGTGATCAAGACTTCCGAAATCATGGAGGTGGACAAGCTCTTCATGTCAGGTACTGCAGTCGGAGCATCGGAGATCGAGGTTGCACAGACTCTTGAGAATGCAAGCCTCTATGCATGGAGAGGAACACTCACTGCAGGTACGCTTTCGTTCCCTATAGAGTTCGGCGGAGAAAGAAACCTTACCATGGTTCCTAACAGCAACGATCACGGCTTCAACGACGGTCAGGGCAATCCGTTCACGACTGTCAATTCATCCGCTTCCGCTTCCCGCTACTGGGAAATTACCGAAGAAGGCACGTACAGAATCGTGGTCGACACCGATGCGCGCACGGTGACTATCTATTCTGCAGCTACGGATCTCAAGCCTATGACAGTGACATTCAAGAGAACACAGGCCCCTGCAGAGGATCCTTGCACAGTTCAGGTAGAAACCCTGTATATATTCGGAGACGATGTCTACTACAGCGGCAGCCAGCCTAAGGGTGATCCGTACATCCTGACCCAGAGCCTTGCCAATCCGAGACTCTTCGTGTACAAGGGCGAAGCGCTCAAGAAAGACAACATCAAGTTCTGCGTGACCGACCACTGGAACAACGAGTATGCTTTCGGGTCCGGTCCTGACCGTGACAAAGATCTTGCAGTGACTGCCGGTCAGACTGTATCTCCAATATACGGAGGCCAGGGCAACAACAGGTATGCGATGTTCTCGCTCCCTGACGGCGTCATCAACTACATCGAAGTCTACGTAGGTCCTGAATCGGCAGATGAAAGCGACTATGCGTTGAGCAAAGTCTTCGAACGTGCAGGTTCATACGTGATCTTCGACCAGCGATAATGACCATATAGTAAAATCGTACTGAATGAACAACTGGAAATACATTATTGTTTTCTTATTTGCCGCTATCCTTGGAGTTTCCTGCTCCAAGGATAATGGCGAAGATAAGGGTCAGGAAGGAACCGGAGACAATACTCTTGTGACGGTAACTCCTGACAGGGAACGGATTTTTCTGAAAAACCCGCTTTCCGGGTGGGTGACATATTCCGGAATAGGCAGCGGACTTGCCGACAATTACTGGGATTTTTACGATAACCTGCCTTGTGCAGATGCTCCGGACGGTTCCGGAGAGGTCAGTGTATGGGACTATTCGAATGTCCTGTACATAAAGGCCGACTGGGCCGACTTGAATCCTGAAGACGGCGTCTATATCTGGGAAGAGCAGTATCAGGACTATTCCGATTACGCCCGCAGGCTGAAGATCCTGATGGACGGCGCAAAGGAAAGGGGCTTGAAGATAGCATTGACTGTCAATACGAACAGCGAGGATGACCACGACAATTCGACTCCTGATTTCGTGCGCGAGGAGGACCCGTCGAGCTGTTATGCGACGACAACCGGATCAGTGACGGTTTATTCCGGATATCCTGACCACCCGGTATTCCAGAAATATTACGAGAAATTCGTAAAGGCGCTTGCAGCGAGATTCAACAATCCCGACGAAGTGGAGTTCATCAGCGGTCTGGGCCTCGGCAAATGGGGGGAATGCCATACTTTCAGGTATTCGACCGAAACTACCATAGCTACCGGTGATGATTCTCCTAAAGAGGAGGTATATGACTGGGCTACATCTCTGTATGCGGACAATTTCACCCGTGTGCCGGTGGTGACCAATTATCACAAATTCGTAGGCTGCACCACAGGTCAGGGCAGTACCGGAGACCCAGATTCCGAAGGTCTGCTGCAGTCGGCCATCGACAAGGGATTTTCTATGCGTCATGACGCTTTCGGCATGAAGAATTCGAGCTGGGGATACGGCCAGTGGGAAAGGAATTTCATTGCCGCCCGCCGCTACAAGGTGCCCGTAATCGGTGAAGGAGGCTGGGTGCAGAGTTCGCACGACTTTACAAGCGACTATGCCAATGCCAGAGAACTCAGGCAGGGCGAATACGATGAGATGGCAGGAGCTTACGTGAACATGATGGATTTCCGTTACAGCAGTTCCATGTCTACTTCGGAGACCTACTCGTGGTTCAACGATGCCTTCGACCTCGTCCTGCAGTTTCTGCGGGAAGGCGTCTACAGACTCTATCCCAATCAGATTCATGTTCCTGAATCTGTTTCCGCCGGATCGACGGTAACTTTGCGTTCACGCTGGGCGAATCTCGGAAACGCCTATTTCCCTGCCAATCTCAAGCAGTGGGAAGGACGTTACAAAATGGCTTATGCGCTGCTCGACAAGTCGACAGGAGAACCTGTCCGCGTGTTCGTGGATGAAAATGCGGCCCTTCAGAACGTGGTTAAGAACAGCATGCAGGTCTTCGATACCGAGATAACCCTTTCCGACGTCCCTGCAGGTTCGTACACCTGGGGTCTGGCCATAGTCAATACCCAGAAGGACAATGTCCCGGCAGTGGAGATTGCCGTGAAAGAAGAAAATCTTGCTGAAAGCGGATGGTTCAGAATTCTGGATGTAACTGTCAGATGACAGTACTGTTTTGAAACTATTAACCGATAAATTACATAATTATGGACAGAGTTTATGAATCTCCTGTATTGGACAGGATGGAAGTGCTCGTTGAGGACGGCGTCGCGGCGAGTTACGGTATTTATGAATTTATAGAGGATGAACCTTTTTAGCCGAACGGAGGAGAGTCGTGCCATGAAAAAAACTGTTTATATTGCGGTTGCCGCACTTGCATTTTCCTTAGGGTGTACTGAAGAGGCTAAATACGATGCCGTTCCCGATGCGACGGCGGAAGGTTTTTCGATAAAGGCCGATATCGCCGCTACGAAGACTGTATTCGACGGGGCGACCAAAGTCGAGTGGGAGGACGGTGATGCTCTCGGAGTCTATATTGACGGAGGTGAGACTCACGGACTTTACAGATTCGAAAAATCCGCCGGGGGGGGGAACATGTTTTCCTGCGCCGAATTCACACCTGAAGACGGGGTGGAATATACGTATTATATACTTTATCCGTACAATGACTTTTCGGTAGCAGACGGGAAATCCGGCACTGTCGTATCGTTCGGAGGTTATCAGAATGTGACTGTTGCAGATGCTTCATACGTGGATACTCCGCTTTACTGTATGACGAGCGGTACCGGCTCCGAAGAACCGGAAGTTTTGATGCACCATCTTGCCACTGTCGTGAAGGTGAACGTAAGGAACGCTACGGGAGCACCGGTGCAGGTGAGTGAAGTCCGTCTTGCTCCTGCAGGAAATATCTGCCTCGAGGGAGATTTCTCCCTGGATTTCAATAGCGGGGCACTCACGCCGGCAGAAGACAATGCCGAATATTCCGCAGTCCTTCCGCTTTCGGTGACGGTTGAGGATGAGGCGACTTTCTATCTTGCATCCGCTCCGTTCACTGCTGAAGATGGACTTGAAGTGTCCGTCACTGCCGGAGGCGAGACTTACCCTGTCAAAAAAGACGGGCCGCTGACCTTTGCTGCCGGCCATATTCGCGCTACGACAGTGACACTGGGCGGAGCCTGGACAGAACCGGAAACGATAGAGTCCGTCTCGATATCCGGAACGGCCGCAGGCCCGGAACCGATACAGGTGGCCAGGACCCTCGAAAATGAGAACCTTTATGCCTGGAAAGGAGAATTGAACGAAGGCAGTCTCGTTATTTCCGTCAATGACGGAGCAGGATACATTTCCGTAGCCGACCGGAATTTCACCGGCGTTGAATCAGGCTACACTGTCCTTGAAGATGCAGCAGAGTGGGATGTCCAGGCCGATACATACAGGATAGTGATCGATACGGAGAAAAGAACGGTAGCTGTAAGGAATAGTGATAATGATTTGGAGAATACAGTTGTAGAATATAATAATACGGTTGATAAAGTTAATCCATTTTCGCAATCTGTTACTGAGTTGTGGATGTGGGGAGGATTCAACAGTTTTTCTACTGGAGAAGGGATGAAGACAGGTTTTGATCCGGAATACAAACTGACCCAGAGCCTTGCAAATCCTCAGTTGTTCGTGTATCATGGTGATGTATTGCCTTGTCTCAATGCTGTTGACGCCAATAATGGCAATCAGCGAAAGACTGGCTTTATCAAATTCCTTGTTTCGAATATCGAAAACAATGTTTATGCTTACGGTTCTACTGCTGCCGCCAAAAGAAACGAATACAGCGGGTACCTTGAAGATATAGTTCATGGACAACCTTATACTCTTGTTCCCGGGCAGAGTGACAATCGATATGCTTATTTCATTCTTCCGGAAAATACGAATTACGTAGAAATAAATATTGAGGAACTGACCGTTATTTTCGACAATCGCTGACATTTCTGTCCCGCACGGGACCTGTGTACATAAACAATGTGGGTATGACTGTGATATTCAAACATAATCATACCCATTTTTGTTAAAAACACATTTTTTGACCGAAAAGTTGGTATTTACGATAAAAATTCGTAATATCACATTTAATTTGTTTCAGAAATGAGAAATTTACTGTCTTTCATATTGATTTTGTGCGCATGCGCATCGGTGCATGCTGCCGACGGCATTTTTGTCGAGGCTGAGAGTTTCGGCACTAAGGGCGGCTGGGTTGTGGACCAGCAGTTCATGGACCAGATGGGGTCGCCTTATCTTCTTGCACACGGGATGGGAAAGCCCGTGGATGACGCGACGGCCACAGTAGACATCCCGGCTTCAGGGGAGTGGCATGTTTATGCAAGGACATACAACTGGACCTCGCCGTGGACCGACAATCCAGGCCCGGGCAAGTTCAGGATCAAGGCAGGCAAAAAGACACTGAAGAATACCCTCGGAAATACCGGCAATGCCTGGGAATGGCAGTATGCCGGGTCCGTAAGGCTTTCTGCCGGTCCGACTGCACTTTCACTGGTCGATCTTACCGGCTTTGAAGGCCGCTGCGATGCAGTGTATCTTACTATGGACAAGGATGATGTGCCGCCTTCAGATGCGGCCGGTCTGGATGCTTTCCGCAGACAGATGCTCGGACTTCCTGAACCGGATACGCAGGAATATGACTTTGTAGTGGTAGGAGGCGGCATTGCGGGAATGTGTGCCGCAGCGGCTGCAGCAAGGCTCGGATGCAAGGTGGCCCTTGTCAACGACCGCCCGGTTCTCGGCGGCAACAACAGTTCCGAGGTGCGCGTCCATCTCGGCGGCTACTCGGAAGTAGGACCCAATGAAGGTCTCGGAAGGATGATTAGGGAATTCGGACATACCATAAAGGGCAATGCGCAGCCGGCTTCGAACTACGAGGACGGGAAAAAGCAGGCATTCATAGATTCTGAAGAGAACATCGACCTGTTTGCAAATTATCATGCAGTCAGGGTCAGGATGGACGGCAGCAGGATAGAAGCCGTGCTTGTAAAGCATATCGAGACGGCGGAAGAGCACTGGCTTTCCGCTCCTCTTTTCTCCGACTGCACCGGAGACGGCACGATAGGATACCTTGCCGGAGCGCACTGGACAGTGGGAAGGGAATCCCGCGACCAGTTCGGCGAATCCCTTGCGCCTGAAAAGGCCGACAGTCTGGTGATGGGCGCTTCCGTCCAGTGGTATTCCGTCGAGGAGGACGGCAGGACGAAGTTCCCGGAATTCAGCTACGGCGTAGAGTTCAATGAGCACAACTGCGAGAAAGTGACTATGGGCGAATGGACCTGGGAGACCGGAATGAATCTCGATCAGGTGGAAGATGCCGAAAGAATCAGGGATTACGGCATGCTCGTGATATATTCGAACTGGAGTTACCTGAAAAACCACGAGAAGGACAACGCCAGATGGCAGGACCGCGATCTGGAGTGGGTGGCTTACATCGCCGGAAAGAGGGAGTCGAGGCGTCTGCTCGGAGACTATATTCTCAAGCAGGACGATATCGACAAGAATGTATTTCATGAGGACGCCTCCTTTACCACTACCTGGAGCATCGACCTTCACTTCCCGGATCCGGACAATTCCGCCAAGTTCCCGGAAACCGAATTCAAGTCGGCTACGGTGCACAACTGGATACATCCGTACGCCGTACCTTACCGCTGCCTTTATTCGCGCAACATAGACAATCTTTTCATGGCGGGAAGGAATATCAGCCAGACTCATGTCGCCCTCGGTACTACTCGTGTCATGCGTACTACGGGCATGATGGGCGAAGTGGTGGGTATGGCCGCCTCGATCTGCCACAAGTATTCATGTACCCCTCGCGAAGTGTACCAGAGTCATCTGGACGAACTGAAGCCGCTCATGAAGGAAGGCGTCGGCAAGTATGAGGGAACGAAGGAATCCCAGATGTTCAATCTGCCTAACAAACTGCTTGAAAAGCCCAGGGCATTTATCGAAGAATAACTGACTTGATTTGCAATATGTACCGGAAACTGATTTTTTCCCTGTCAGCCATGCTGACTCTCATTTCCTGTAACAATGCCGTAAAAGACACCGGAGCCGCTCCGGTGTCTTCCGAGTGTTACAGCCGTCTCGAAGCAGACACACTGACAATAGGCAACGGCCTTATCGAACGCAAGTTCGTCTGGAACGGAGGAAACCTGATGACTTACAGCATAACCGACAAGACTTCGGGTACCGTACATTTGTCAGGCAGGCTGGAGCCTGATTTCGTGATGACATCCGTTTCCGGCCCCGGCACGAACGGCAAGTTGTTTTCGGAAAAAGTGCTTGAAACGCCTGTCAGCCCTGCCCATTACAGGGTCTGCGTCTATTTCGAGACCGGAGGCCTGCAGATACGCAGGGAATACAGGATATACGAGGACAGTCCGGCCATCGCCTGCGATACATGGCTGAAAGGCAGGCTTGCGGGAAAATTCGCTTCCGCCGTGGAGAACAACGCCGACAGGAAAAACATAGAGTTTTCCGAGGACATGGCATCCCGTCCGGTATCCGCCGTGATAGACAGGGTGAATTTCAAGGGAAACCACTGGCACGCCAAAGCCGTGGAATTCTGGGACGTTACTGACTGGAACAACAACCTCGTGGCCGAAAGGGACATAATTTCCTATCGCAAGAATTCCTACAGGGGGAATATCCTTTTCATGCGTAACGGTACGGACGGAAGCGGCCTGTATTTCCTGAAGGAAGCTCCATGCTCGAGCGTCCAGCTCGAGTACGGCAACGCCGACTTCATTGCCGACTTCGGCTCGTTTTCCGTCACGAGTCCGGGTATCGCCACGACTGATATCAGACCTGATGAATGGACTGGCATATACTCCTGCGTGCTCGGAGTTTTCGACGGGGGAGAGCTGGAGGCTCTTACGGCTTTGAGGAAGTATCAGAAAAACGTACGCAGGCATCTTGCCGACAGGGACGAGATGATAATGATGAATACGTGGGGAGACAGAAGCCAGGATTCCAAGGTAAACGAACAGTTCTGCCTTGCGGAGCTGGAAAAGGCTGCCCGCCTCGGAATCACTCATTTCCAGATAGATGACGGCTGGCAGGTGGGCAAGAGTCCGAATTCCGCCGTGGCCCGCGGATCTTTCAAGAATATCTGGGACAATCCCGAATACTGGACACCGGATCCGGTGAAATACCCTCGCGGACTGGCTCCGATAGTGGAAAAAGGCCGCGAACTCGGCATCGAGATAGGTCTGTGGTTCAACCCGAGCATACAGAATGACTTTGAAGACTGGCAGAAGGATGCCGATGCCCTGATAAAGCTGTACAATGAATACGGCATCAGGATTTTCAAGATCGACGGACTCAATATACCGAACAAGAAGGCCGAGACCAATCTCCGCAGGTTCTTCGATACCGTGCAGAAAGCCACGGGATATCAGGCCGTATTCAATCTCGATGTCACGGCAGGAAGAAGGGGAGGATACCATTACTTCAACGAGTACGGAAATATCTTCCTCGAGAACCGCTATACCGACTGGGGCAATTATTATCCTTACCATACGCTGCGCAATCTCTGGCTCCTGTCCAAATATGTTCCGGCTGAGAAACTCCAGATAGAATTCCTTAACTGCTGGCGCAATGCGGACAAGTATCCTTCCGGAGATCCGTTTGCCCCCGGCAGGTACTCTTTCGGCTATCTGTTCGCCATAGCCATGATGGGGCAGCCTTTGGCCTGGATGGAGGCGGAGAATCTTCCGGACGAAGCATACGGCGTGGCTCCGTTGATCGCGGAATACAGGGAAGTCATGAACGAAATCCATGAAGGGGTGATACTTCCTGTCGGCGATGAACCGTCGGGAAGGTCATGGACGGGATTCCAGTCCATGACCGATGGATGGTCAGGATATATTCTGGTGTTCAGGGAGGCTAACAGGAACGGGTCGGCTTTTGTGGAGACATGGCTTCCTGAAGGTGCAAAGACAGTGTTCGAACCTGTTGCCGGTGACGGAAAAAAATTCCGCGCCACGGCAGGGGAAGACGGCAGGATAAGATTTACGCTGCCTCAGGAGAACAGTTTTGCCCTTTATCGCTATACCGTCGACGTACTGCAGTCCCGCTGACAGTTCCGCGTCTTGTTATTTGCCTGACAGAATCGAAAATTTTAAATGGAGATCTATATGAACCGTAAACTGACACTTTTCCTTGCATTTATGCTTTTGTTTGCCAGCTCGCTGGTTTCATGGGGGACAGACAAGGGTTCTCCTTTCATGACCAATGTCTATGGCCGCGATTATCAGCTCCTTAACGGGAAATGGAACGTGATAGTGGACCTGTATGACCAGGGTGAGAAAATGGAAATCTACAAGAACAGGACTCCGCAGAAGAACGAGGAATTCTATGAATATTCGTTCGAAGGCGGTCTGCGTCTGAATGTTCCCGGCGACTGGAATTCACAGACTCCGGAACTGAAATATTATGAAGGTACAGTATGGTATGCACGCCATTTCGATGCCGATCCGCAGCAGGGAGAGCGGCAGTTCCTGTATTTCGGGGCGGTGAGCTACCGTTGCAAGGTATATCTCAACGGTGAGAAGGTCGCCGAGCATGAAGGCGGATTCACCCCGTTTGAGGTGGAACTGACCGGAAAACTGAAAGAGGGAGACAATTTCCTTGCCGTCATGGTAAACAACAGGCGTACCGTCGATGCCATTCCGGCCCTCGCTTTCGACTGGTGGAATTACGGCGGTATAACCCGCGATGTGATGCTTGTCACTGTACCGCAGCAGTATGTGAGGGATTATTTCGTCCGGCTGGCAGGCAGTGATGCGAAGACGGTGCAGGTATCCGTCGCCCTGGCTGAACCTCAGTCTGCTGAAGTGAAGGTCGAAATACCTGAACTGAAAATATCGGAGACTGTGGTTACGGATGCTTCAGGCAAGGCGGAACTGACTTTCAAGACCCGCGGCCTTCAGTTGTGGCATCCGGAAGCTGCAAAGCTTTATGACGTGACAGTCTCCTGCGGCAATGATTCTGTAAGCGATCGGATCGGATTCAGGTACCTCGGGACCGACGGTACGAAGATTCTCGTAAATGGCGAACCTGTCTTCATGCGCAGCATTTCTTTCCATGAGGAAATACCTCAGCGCAAGGGACGCGCATTCTCGCAGGCCGACGCCGAAATGCTGCTTTCGGAAGCCAGGGCCCTCGGAGTAAATATGATAAGGCTCGCACATTATCCTCAAAACGAATATATCGTAAGGCTCGCTGAAAAGATGGGTATCGTACTCTGGCAGGAGATCCCTATCTGGCAGGGCATCGATTTCGAAGATGAAGGGACCAGGGCAAAAGCGCAGAACATGCTGACAGAGATGATACACCGCGACAGGAACCGCTGCGCCGTGTGCTTCTGGGGGGTAGCCAACGAGACCAAGCCGTCCGAGGCGAGAAATGCCTTCCTGCTCTCTCTTCTGGATACCGGCCGTTCAATCGATACGTCGCGTCTGTATGTTGCGGCTTTCGATCTTGTCTATTTCAACGAAGAGACCCGTCATTTCGAGATGGACGATCCTTTTACGGAGAATCTCGACGTTGTGGCGGTAAACAAATATATGGGCTGGTATCACCCATGGCCTGTGCCCCCGACCGAGGCAGTGTGGGATGTCGTACCTGACAAGCCTCTGATTATCTCAGAGTTCGGAGGTGAGGCTCTTTACGGACAGCACGGCGACAGGAATGTCACCAGTTC
>CALUQM010000046.1 GCA_944322925.1 uncultured Bacteroidales bacterium | reverse complement strand
CTGTGGGACACGGAGGCAGGTCTGGAAATCGGCGGATTTTCACTGGACATGACATTGAGGCACTGGGTAAACGACGCCCTCATGGCGGTATTCTTCTTTGTTGTCGGACTGGAAATAAAACGTGAAATGCTCGTAGGGCAGCTGTCTTCGTTCAAAAGATCCATACTTCCGATCCTCGCCGCTCTGGGAGGAATGCTCGTCCCGGCCGGCATATTCTGGATATTCAATGCCGGACATCCGGACAGCATAAGAGGGTGGGGCATCCCGATGGCGACAGACATCGCATTCGCGATAGGCATACTTTCCCTGATGGGAAAACGTGTCCCCGCCAGCCTGAAAGTCTTTCTTACGGCGCTGGCGATCGTGGACGACCTCGGAGCCATAATCGTTCTGGCGATATTCTATCCGACACACGCCCTGCACCTTGAATTTCTGGCATACGTAGGCGTCATAATGTGCGTGCTTGTCACATTCAACATTCTGAGGGTCAAGGAAAAATACTTTTACATAATTCCCGGAATAATCATGTGGTACTTTACGTACAAATCCGGGATACACGCCACCATAGCCGGAGTCTTCCTCGCCATGGTGATACCGTCCAAGGGCAGCATCAATGAAATCCGTTTCCAGAGCAGAATCTCCCTGCTGCTGGAAAAATTCAAACTCACAAGCACGCGACAGCTCAATGTACTGACCAATCCTGAAGAACAGCACATAATCCACAGCATGAACAATGTCATTCGGGATGTCGACCCGTTGCTTCACAGGCTGGAAAGCAGACTTCATCCTATCGTGACTTTTGTCATAATGCCGATTTTCGCTCTGGCAAACGCCGGCGTAGCCCTCGATTTCGACAACATGGCTTCAGGAGGAATCTCCCCTGTCACTGCAGGGATTTTCTTAGGACTGCTGATAGGAAAACCTGCAGGCATCTTCCTGTTCAGTTTTCTCAGCATAAAGCTGAAACTTGCGGCAAAACCTGTCGGAGTCAACTGGAAACAGATGGCTTCCATCGGAGTCCTCGGAGGAATCGGCTTCACAATGTCGATTTTCATCAACAACCTCGCCTTCGATGATCCCGCTCTCGTCGATATCGGCAAAATCAGCATTCTGATCACCTCAACGGTTGCCGCGATTCTTGGACTGGTCGCAATGAACATGTCATGCAAGGAAAACGCGCCTGAACTGACGGCTCAGGAAATACTGCCGTCAAAGACCAACAAGATCAAATAGGCGGTCCCGCTTCTTATCTGACATCGAATCTCGAAAGGAGCTGCAACTGGTCTGTCGGAGGCGTCTCCCCCGGCATCAGAGGATTCAGCACGGTGTATCCCGTGCTGCTGACCCCGTCTATGACGGAAGCGTTCTTCAGACACGTTTCCAGCATGGAAAGCTCCGCTGCCTTTTCTTCTGTCATCGTCTTCACTGCTTCCGTACATTCCTTTACGAGTTCACGGCACGTTTTCAGGACCTTTCCGTACGCTATTGCCCTCAGGCCGAGTTCCGGCAGCCCGAGATTGGCATTCACGTATGCAATGCCGAGATTCACAAGGTCGAAATTCAGTTCACGCAGACGTTTCAACTCATCAGCGCATGCCTGATATTCCTTCCCAATATCCAGATAATCACCGTCGTTGAGCTTTTCTTCATCGTCGATTCTCAAGGAAACAGCCTTGCAGACATCACCGGAAGCCGTTTCAAGATATGTCGTATAAATCTTGTATGCCGGGGCAGTATCTTCTATTAGAGCGACTGTCCGGGAATAAGCGGATGTACAGTCGGATATATAGGAATCCACATTTTGCGAGCCCGAAAAATCAGGACGCTTCCACTGCATATCCAGGTTTTTCACAGTATGCACAGGCTCAGTCACTACGCTTTTTGAAAGTCTGGCCTCTTTCGGCACATTCATCGGCAAAATGTCTTTTGTCAGTTTCAAATCATAGAAAACATACTGGCCGGACGTATTGTTAGTATTTGCAAGCCAGAACATAAGCTGTTCGCACCCGTTTATAGGAACTGTCACCGTCTGCGGATCCATGGTTTCATACACTGTCATTTCAGCGACGACTTTCTGGTCCGCTCCGATAAGCAGGGTTTCCTTGTAATCCGATTTTTCACCGGCAAACGGACGGTAACATGCAACGGTAAATGTCAGGCTGTTGTACTCCCCGTATGTATTGAATGCCGCACAGGAGTTTTCTATGGCATTGCCGCCTGCGGCAAGCATCAGGAATGCGGCTGCCCCGATAAGGGTGCTTCCGACAATAGCTCCTCCGACAGCTCCCGCCGCAACGAACGCAGATCCGACCGCCGCCCCTCCGATCGCCGCAGCAGCGGCATTGTCAGTCCCTGAAAGGACACCGTGATCAAGAGAAAAATGTACGCTCGTCTGAAGCAGGAAACCTTTGTTGATACGGCTTCCGTCAGGCATTTCGAAATATCTTCGCTGGGTGCTCCCGTCGTAGAATATCTGATCCCTTGCATCCTCCTTGGTACTCACGTAATGCAGGTAAGGCGCCCCGAGATCTATCAGATCTGTTTCATCCGGACATTCAGGTACCGGATGCACGAAAAGATCGTTTTCCACCGGTTCTCCCCTGTAAACCACGACATCGGCTATTCCGTATGCTCCCACATTCAGATTTCCGGAACCGCCGTTTTCAAAACGCAGTTTTCGGCATTTGTCTATCGGCAGCACAAAATGCCGGTTCGGATATGTAGCCATCATCGGAGCCTCAAGAATAAGCCTGTCATCCGCATATACCCTTATCACATCATTTGTCATGGCCCAGCTCTTGCCGACATAGCCTGCAGTGAAACTTACATAATCGAACTCTCTTCCGAGATCGAAAACCGCATAGGAAATTATATTGTCATTCCAGAAATCGGCCTTTTCGAAAAGAATAAAGCCCTCGCTGAACTTCGTTCCTCCCATTGAAAATGTTATATGATCCGACTTCCCGTCATATACCTGGTGTTCAATCTGACCGCCGACAGCATACGGCGGAATGCTTGAGACCAGTTTGCATACGTCCGGCAGAGTTTTCAGCCTCGGGTCTACGTCTTCTTCCGAAGTATCCGCCGCTCCGGAATCATGGGAACCTGCCGGATAAAGTACCGCATCGACTATTGCCGCATACATGCTCTGTTCGGACTGTTCCGTATGAATCGACAATTGCCTGCATCCCCTGACATCCAGCACTATGCGTTCCGCAATATCGGTCTGCGAGATTTCATATTCATGAATGATTTTCCCGTCGGCCCTGATCGTTATCCAGCCTTTCCCTCCGCTGCTCTTGTCATTGTCTACCGGACCGGCAAGCAGGCTGAGGGTCTCATACCGGCCGTCAAGATTGAAATAAGACGCACCGGGCTGCACGCCGATAAACGCCATGTTCATATTGCAGACCAGACCGTAAGAGTATTTGCGTCCGTTGACAGAGACTGATTTTGACTCCATGTCCGGGGCAACGCAGAAATGATTGTACTGGGCATACGGCTTCAGATCCTTTATCAGCCTGGTTTCTTTCGGAGGCTCCGTAATGATATTGCCTGTTTCCTCGGGATTCTCGCCAGTCTTCCACAGGCTTACTTCGGCAAACCCGATATCATCCTCTCCCTTGACTATGGCGAACTCGAGTTTGTCGACTCCCCTTATATCGAGCGTCATTCTTCTGGTGACATCGTACTTGCGCACTATCTCGTCGGCAATTTTCCTGCCGTCAGCATACACCGTGACTACGGCAGGCTCATTATCGAATGACTCCGGATCATAAATGCGGCCAAGGACGAACATGATGGACTCATATTCGCCTCCGAGACTGAATGTAGCATGTCCCGGCCTGTACGGGGCGAGAGTGCTTCCTATCGTGAAGCCGTTGGTCCAGTCCAGTCCTCCGGTCAGGTTCATGACCGCTCCATGCCTGTATGCCTTGAAGGCATAGGAAGTTTCAGGCGAGGAAATGTCTACAAGATATCTCGGCCGGGAATGCATGCAGACGGCCGAAACGGCCAAAACAGCCATAATGAACAGTATCCGTTTCATAATCCGTATTTTAGAAAAGTCACGATGACAGCACGACAGCTCTGACATCACTGAAATCACAATGCTTGAGATCCGACAGCGAAATGAGAAAATCGAGGACGCCTGTATCCATGAAATTCAGTTCGAAGTCATCTCCGCCGAAAGAATCCACCTGAAGAAGAATCTGCCAGCCCTCGAACGGAGAGTCCCAGTCTTCCCAGGGTCTGTGGGTCGGCAAGGCGAAAACGGCATGTTCGTCCTCTGCGGGCGGAAGACCGAAACTGAACCCGATCCTGAGTTCCGCAGGAGCAGAAGGGCTGCCTTCCCCATCCTCCGGCACCGTCTCCTCCAAGTCCGCGCATGAAGGAAAATACATCACCCTGACATCATCGCTGCCGCTTACGGCTCCCCCTATACAGCCCGGCCTGTCATAATACCCTATGTAGCTGTCTATTTTGGCAAAAAACGACAACAGCCCTGAATGAGGCAGCATATTGTCCGTATCGTACGGAGCCAGTTCCGACAGATTTATCTGACAAATAAAGAAATAAGGGAATTCTGTTCCTTCGTCATCAAGGTATGAAGGATAGGCGCATCCGGACGGCAAATCAGGATTGCCCCAGAACCGCGAAGCGCCTGCCGGCAATTTTCCGGACGGCCTTGACAGACGAAGATAGACAGGTTTCATGACTGTGTCCCTTTATATCATTACAGCAAATATACGCAGAAGCCGAGTACAATGCAAACCTGTTTGCAATTGCTGAGGCGCAACAGTATATGTGACGCGTCAGCGGCAAATATACGCAGAAGCCGAGTACAATGCAACATCCGGCAAAAAATCTGCATCTGATACCGAGTAAAACAAACAATAGCCATGAAAAATTTAGTCATTACTGTCACCGCTTTCCTGCTGTCGGCATTCTGCATGCACGGACAATATGTTCCGCAGGACAGTCCCCGGATCGAAAGACAGGGAAAATATCTGGTCTATGAAGGACAGAAACTCTCGGCGGATGCTGCATCAAGTCTTATCGGAAAATTGCAAGGTACGGACATGGCTTCATCATGGGCAGCGGCATACGGAAAGTATAAAAAAGGCAGGATACTTCTCTCCAGTTTCGGAGGCGTGACGGTTCTCGGGGCGGCGTTGATAGCCGGAGGCATAATATGGATTGAAAACTACAATTATGACGGGACATGTCTCATGGGACCGGGGCCGTTCATTACCATGTATGCAGGATACCTTGCCACCCTCACGGGAATAGGAGGACTTACGGCCGGTGCCATAATATATGCGAAAGCCGGCAAACGGCTGGACCGGATCATAGACAGGTGCAACTACGGAGATGAATACCGCACAGCCGGGACATCGGTCTCAGTCGGAGCGCAGAAAAACGGAATAGGAATAGCATTGAACTTCTGATATGAAAAACTTTTTCTTCCCATTTGCAGCACTGTTTGCCGCTGCGGCTCTTTCTTCCTGCGACAACAATCAGGGCAATACAGGTATCGAAGGCGTCATGACCGTCAAACTCGACAATGCCGAAGTCACCTGGATCAGGGACAATGCCGAACCGAGACTGACGGAAAGATCTCTGTTCCCCGACGCTTCCGACAGCCTTATACAGTCACTCGGACTTGAAAACGGGATACCGGCCTCAATGAGCACTTTCCTTGTCAGAAAAGACGGAAAACTGCTGCTTTTCGACACAGGCCTCGGAGCGGAAAATTCAAGACTCGGGATATCGCTGGATTCTCTCGGCATCGATGCCGGCGACATCGATTTCATATTTCTGACCCATCTTCACGGCGACCACACGGGAGGAATGCTTGCAGCCGGAATACCTCGTTTCCCGAAAGCCGAGGTGTACGTATCCGAAACTGAATATAACGGATGGACGGCTATGTCCGAAAAGCAGAAAATATCCGCAATCGGGCCACTGGAAGCATACGGAGACAGGTTGCACCTGTTTTCTGAAGGAGACAGTCTTCCGTGCGGGGTGAAACAGATCCCGGCTTACGGCCATACTCCCGGACACACGGTCTATCAGACAGGCAACCTGCTGATTGTCGGAGATATCATGCACGGTGCAGCCTTGCAGTCAGCACATCCTGAAATATGCGCGGATTTCGATATGGACAAGCCTGCAGCCATTGAATCGAGGGTGAAAATTCTCGACTACGCCAGGAAAAACAGCCTTGTCATGGCAGGAATGCATTTCCCGGAACCGGCCTTCATATTCCCTTCAGGAGAAACGGACTGATGGAATGATACCCTTCCGGCGCCTGACACGAATCCGCGTCAGGCATGCCTCGGACGTATTTTCCTGAACACCTTGTTTATCGTGCCCTGTATGGTTCCCGTCAGAATGATGACGGTAACGGCTATCAGCACAAGCAGGATTCCGAATCCTTCCCTCAACGTAAAATCTTCCCCGAACACCAGTGCGCCTATACAGACCGCAGTCATAGGTTCAAGGGCTCCGAGGACAGACGTCAGGGTACCTCCTATATTCTGGACCGCAAGCACGAGAGTGATATTTGACACGACGGTCGGCAGTACCGCGAGCAGGATCAGATTGCCGTAAGAAGACGGATCGGGAGGGAGCTGCATGGTTCCGGAAGCAAGATTTCTGACGCCGAATATTATTGTCGTAAATACGAAAACATAAAAAGCCAGCTTCCTGCTGTTCATGTTCCGCACCCTGGACTTGTTCACTCCGACAATATAACTGCCGTATGCGACCGCTGACAGGAGGACAATCACAATCCCTTTCACATCAGCCTGCATGCCGGATGACGGAAGAGACAGCAGGGCTACTCCGCAGACCGCAAGGGCAATCGCAATCCATGTAAGCCACGAAGACTTCTCCCTGAACAGGAAAAGCATAAGCAGGGTCACGAAAACCGGATAAGTAAAATGCAGGGTTGTAGCGACTCCGGCCCCCATATACCCGTATCCGCACAGCAGGAAAAGAGAAGAAAACGTATAGAAAAACGAAAGCAGGATAAACACGGGAAGATCCCTGAGATCTATCCTGAAAGACTCTCTTTTAATCAGCATTACTGCCGCAAGAGCTATCGAAGCGAAAAAAAATCTGAAAAACAGAATCGAATCGTACTCCATTCCCCTGCCTATCAGCGGGAGAGTAAAAAGCGGTATCAGTCCGAATGTGACCGACGTCGCCATTCCGTATAATATTCCTTTGAATCTGCCCATATCAGGATAAATCAAATGTGAGGATTTTCGGTATCGGCCGGGAAGACTACTCCGGTCTGACGGCGGATTTCGTCTACGAGTTCCATGACAGCCAACGAATTTCCGTGGCTGTTGATTTCCGATTCCCTTTTTCCCGAAAGAACGATATCGATAAATTCAGATACTTCATGATAATAGAGATTCTTGTCGGACGGTACGCTCCAGTCTTCCGGCTGAGGCCGCGCTCTTCTGTCCGCGGCGCCGCTGGCAAGTCTCGGGGTAAACGTGACCTGGTTCATAAGGCTGATCTGATCGATAAGTATCGTGCCGTCCTCCCCCTGGATTTCCGACGGAAGATATGAATCGGCTATCTTGGAATACAGTACCGATGCCTCCAATCCGTTATCATAGCGGAAAATGATCGAACCCTGACCGTCAGTACCTGAAGAAAGGACCGTACCGCTTGCCAGGACTCCGGAAGGCCGGCCGAACAGTACAACCATGGGATATATGGTATAGACGCCGATATCCATGACAGAACCGTTCGAATATTCCGGCTTAAACGCATTCAGGACATTGCCTGCCTTGAATGCGTCATATCTCGACGAGTACTGGCAATATGAGGAAAAGTAACGTCTTGCCCTGCCTGTTCTCCCAATATTGTCTCTCAGCTTCCTGAATGCCGGCGTCACGGTATGCTTCATGGCTTCCATCAGGACTACATTGTATTTTTCGGAAGCGGCAATCATCTGCCTTGCCTCATAGGCGTTGGAAGCAAGTGGTTTCTCGCACAGCACATGCTTGCCCTTGCTCATGCAAAGGATACTGTACCGCGCATGAAGGAAATTCGGAGCGGCAATATATACTGCATCGACATGAGGACATTCCGCCATTTCCCCGACGGAAGTGAATTTGTGCGGGATGTCATATTTTGCAGCAAATTCCTCGGCCCTATCCGCACTTCTGGAACATACGGCCGTCAGTTCGAACCGGCTGTCCTGCCTTGCACCCGCAATCATCCAGTCGGTTATGAAATTGGTGCCGACAACACCGAAGCGGACTTTATTCATTCCGGCTGTCCCCTATCTCCTTCAACATTTCTTCCACGGCCGCCTCAAGCTGCATGTCCCTGCCTTCGAGAACGGAAGCAGGCTCATTATATACCAGAATATCCGGTTCAATCTGCATATTCTCCAGGTAACGGCCCTCTTTCAGGCCGACTGCGCCTACCTGAGGTATGCCGAACACGATAGTAGGATCTATCTGCTGCTCCCACCACACGGCGGTCATTGTCCCCGGGACAGGAGCGCCTATAAGTTTTCCTATGCCGAGAGTCTTGTAAACATAAGGGAATCCGCAGGCATCGGAATAATTGTTTTCACCTACCAGTACGCATGACGGCTTGGTCCACTTGTTATAAGGTTCGGTACCCACATACTGTCCCCTCGGCTCAAAATCGATATAAGCCTTGCCGGCGAGCAATGTCGCCAGATCGTCATGGAGCCAGCCTCCTCCGTTGTTTCTCGTATCCACGATGACGGCTTCAGCCGTTCTGTACTTGCCGAGAAGTTTCGAATAGACTTCCCTGAAGCTTTCCGAGTCCATTCCGGCTACATGGACATAGCCTACACGCCCGCCGGAAAGTTTCTCTACCATTTCCTCGCGTTGTCTGACCCATCTTCTGTAAAGAAGATCCCTGTCGCTTTTTCCTGCTTCAACGTATATGTCCTCGCTCTTTTTGCCCTTGCGGACAGTTACAAGCACTTTGCCTCCGGCCTTCAATGTCAGCATGGGAAACCAGTTCATGCCGGCAGTGATCTTCCGACCGTCGATTGCCTCTATGATGTCTCCGGCTTCTATTTCCGGATCAGTCACGGCAAGAGGACCGCCCTTGAGCACCTCTGCTATTTTCAAACCGTCACCCTCGTACGTATAGTCCGGAATGAATCCGAGCCTGCCCATATTCCTGGAAGAAGCCACGTAATAACGCGCTCCGGTATGAGACCCGTTGAGTTCTCCGAGAAGCTCGGACAACATTTCCTGAAAATCGAAGTTATTGTTGATATAAGGCAGGAAACGGCTGTAGGCATCCCTGTACATGGCCCAGTCGATACCATGAATATCCTTGTCGTAGAATTTTTCGTAGACCTGTTTCCACACATGTCCGAAAATATATTCCCTCTCTTCAGCAGGACGGTAATTGAATTCTCCTGAAAACGAAATGTTTTTCCTGGAGCCGGAAGAGATATTGACTCTGGTTACGCCGTTGCTTCCGAGAATATAGAAAAAGTCATCGTCCGCAGTAGGATATATGGTTCCCGTAACACCCCTTGAAAGAACCTTGATATTGCCTCTCTTTACATCGAGCACGCACAAATCATAGCTGTTCTCAAGCCTCGCCATATAGTAAAGTTTCGTCCCGTCGGCAGTCAGGTAATGGTCTCCGAGCCTGCCGGAGAATCTGGTCAGCCTGATTATTCTGTCATCCCTGTTATCCAGGTCGAGTACCAGTTTCTCAACCTTCTTTTCGGCTTTTGACGAATCTTTTGCTTCTTTCTTTGTTTCCTTGTCATCCGCAAGCAGTTTTTCCCTGGCATCGCTTTCCTCGTCGCGTATGAACTTGAAATACTCCTGCCCGTCGAAAAACATGACATAAATGTCATACTCGGCTCCCCAGCTTCCGTGGCTCCGGTATCCCGCCCTGTCGGACATCCATGTCATGGCCTTCCCGCCGAGCGCCCATCTGAAATTGGCGTCGGTATAGCCGCTTTGTGTCAGATCCGTAATTTCTCCGGTCTCGATGTTCACAAGGGCGACATCTTCGTTGTTCCATCCTCCGTCAGCCTGCCAGTTGCACAGGATATACCTGCTGTCCGGACTCCATGCGAAGTTCTGGTCCCCGTCCGTATATGAATAATTGATATTCTTGTGAAGGGACTTCTCTTTTCCGGACTTTATGTTTTTGATCACAAGTTCTGTCCTGTCACGAAGGAAACCGAGCCATTTCCCGTCCGGAGACACGGCCGGCTGGAAACATGTCTGACCCGGGTCAGTGACCATTTTTTCTTCTATTTTTACGCTGTATGTGAAATATTTGTCATTCTTGTCGGCAAGCGATGAAGCATATATTCCCCAGTGGCCGTTCCTTTCGGAGGAATAGTACAAGGTCCTTCCATCCTCGGAAAAGCAGAGATTCCTCTCCTGTTCAGGCGTATCGGTAATCCGTTTTGTCGTGCCATGATCGACAGACGCCACGAAAACGTCCCCTCTAAGAATGACTGCAACTTCTTTTCCGTTCGGGGATACGGCAAGATCGGAAGCCCCGCCGGATACTTTCCTTACGATATTGGTCCTCTCGAATTCATCGGAAACTATGCTTACTTTCACCTTGACCGGTTCTTCTCCGTCCTTTACGGTATAAAGTTCTCCGTTATATGAAAACGACAGTGTACCGTTGTCTGCCACGGAAATATACCTGACAGGATGAGTGGTGTTATGCGTAATCTGTACGGATTCGGACGGATCGGAAACCGAACTCCTGAAAATATTGAAACTGCCGCTCTGCTCGCTCAGGTAATAGAATGTATCTCCGTCAGCCGCAAAGACCGGGTTCCTGTCTTCCCCCTTGAATGCGGAAAGTTTTTTGAAATCTCCTTTACTGTCTATTCCGAACCCTGCCTGTCCTTCCGCCGGTCTGTAAAGCCATATATCCCTCGTTACCGAGGATGTATGATGTTTCCTGAAATTGTCCTCGTAGCCTTTCCAGTCTTCATAAAGCACAAGGCCGTCTTTATTGATACTGAGATTTGAAACCGGAAGAGAAGTCACGTATTCCGGCCGTCCTCCGTCCTTTCCCACTGCATAAAGCTGGGCAGTATTTCCAGGGAAGCCGCCGAAATCCACATCCTGCTGCAACGACGCTGAGAATATTATCCTGCCGTCAGGAAGGACTGCCATCGGAGTCTCGTTGCCCGGATAATCCGTCACTCTTGCCGGAGTGCCGCCCTGCGCAGATGTGATATAAATATCCTTGTCCATATCCCTGTATGAACTGAACACGATATTCTTCCCGTCAGGAGTCCAGATCGGATCAGAATCATAAGCAGGGTTACTGGTGATCTGCCTGGCCGTTCCTCCGCCGGCGTCGACCACATAGATATCGCCCTTATAGCAGAACGCGATTTCGCTTCCGTCCGGCGAAATACAGTTTTTCCTCAGCCACAGCGGCGAGTTTTCAGCCGCAAACATGCTTCCTGTCAGAAGCAGCACCGATAAAGTCAGAAAAAATTTTTTCATAAATGAAAAACAGTCATAAATCATGAAATTGACAAATTTATCAATTTGTCCCGGAAAAACCAACATTTCCGGTTTTTGCAGGTTTTGCGTATCTTTGTTTTTATGCAATGTCAACGCTTGAACCTTATGAAGAAATCTGTACTGTTTTTCATTTATCCGATTTTGTTTATGCTGTCCGCAAGTTGTGAAGACAATATGGGCACAACCTCCGGCAACAACAAGGAATTCAGCGCTCCGGAAAATCCCTCCGGCAGGGAATTCGTCTTTTATCCTGACAGGGACAGTGACTGGCAATTCAAGGTAATGCCGGGTGAAACTCCGGATATGGCTGCCATATCGACAAACAGTTCAAGCACATACATACTTGAGCCATACTGCTATTATGACAAGGTATCTTCCTCCACGGTGTCCATATCTTTCAATTTCATTTCATACATCAATTTAAACGGCACACCAATAGGACAATTCAGGGAATACGACCTTATATTGGTATTCAAGGCCCAGGATCAGGGTACTTTTACCGGAACAGTAAGCTACGGGAGTATCGGGGAACTCAATACCAGGCAAATTTCCGGAATGTTCTCTTACGACACCGACCGGAAGCCGGACTGGGAAAATGCAACAGACATTCCTGAAATCAATGAAGAAGACAATATAGTTTTTTCGACAGCTTTGGGTGTACAAATCAACTCCATATCCGCCTCCGACAATTTCCGTCGTCACAGTATATCTGTATCGTTAATTGTAAATGACAGAACTGATTTGCCTGACAAAATAGGCTACTGCCTTGGAACTTCTCCCGGAGTAACTCTGGAAACTGCTTTGATTACACGGAACGAATCTGAAATCCCATTCAACGGTTATTCCAACATTATCGGAGGATATGCAAATGAAGCAGGAATCCTCAAGTCCGGGACTACCTATTACATACGTCCGTACCATAAGGTCGAAGACAAAGTAACTTATTACAGTGAAACTCCGGTAGAAACATTAGGTGGTGAGATTACACTGGACCTGCAGAACAATCTGGTCCACATTTTCAATTTCGTTTACAACATAAAGAAAAAAGGCTCCTACTCATTTTCTACCCGATTCAGGGTACACGGAGCAAACGGAGATTTCTTCTACACAAAAGAATACGGAACAAGGGAAGAGGGTAGCGGCAGCATACAGATAAACATGGACGACATTCCTTATGACTGGAATCAGATACATGTTATTTCGGGATCTGTCAAGGATCTTGATACAGGAATAACTTATTCTGTCCCGTCTATTGATGGCGGAGCGGGCGATTCCTGTCTGTAATAAAGAGAGGGATTGTGCTCGCTGCGCTGCGCATTCCCTGGCTGCTTGCCGCAGGGGCTCTTGCAGGAAAAGCTTGCCAGCTATGCTGGCGTCGGCTTTCTGCTTTAAAGGGGCTTTGAGCAAGCTCAGCCCCTTTAAAGCAGAAAAGCCTGAACTCTTCGAGTTCAGGCTTTTCCTGCGGAGAGAGAGGGATTCGAACCCCCGGACCCGTGAAGATCAACGGTTTTCAAGACCGCCGCATTCGACCACTCTG
>CALUQM010000045.1 GCA_944322925.1 uncultured Bacteroidales bacterium | reverse complement strand
AAGACGGGGAAACGATTGAGGAATTTCTGGAGCGCATCTGATATGTACCGTTTAGTCTTTTCAATGCAGGCAAAATCAGATTGGGACTTTTGGAAGCAATCGGGAAACGCCGCCATAATAAGGAAAATAACGGCATTATTGAAAGACATGGCAGAACACCCGTACACCGGAACGGGCAAGCCTGAACCGTTGAAATACGGACTGTCAGGATGCTGGTCAAGGCGTATAAACAGAGAACACCGGATAATTTATCGTGTGAAAGAAGCTGAAATCGAGGTAGAGGTAATGACTATGCGGTATCATTACAGATAATCCCAAATTCTGCATCAACGGAAAATCCATGTTGATTGTCCACATTACAAATTGTTTTACGAAGATATCTGAGAGCAAGCAGTCCAGAGGACGGCCACGAAGTGGATACCGCTGGAATAGTCGGGCATCGTTTTGTCCGGCAAGGCGAGTCTCAGCGTCACAGTGGCGAGGTTGATTCCGCTTGTGCCGTCCTTCAGCACCAGATGCAGCCGCCCGATGTCACCGGCACCGACCTCGAGTTGAGCTGAAGCGGTGAGCAGTCCTGGATAGTTATCGGCATGGGATTTCAGCCATTCCGTCAAATCTGCTACGGTAGTCTCTTGCGGCAGGATATCATTTCCCGCATTGGCAACCACCGCAAGCGTATAGCTTCCTGCATCCACCGGGATATATTCAGAGGCCAACGTGCGCGGATCATCGTATGATTTCCGCAAGGCGGTTGTCCCGTCGCTGCCGAACAGATACAAGGTCAGGTCATCGACCGTTGTTCCGCTCAGTTCTTCCAGACCGATAATCAGTGCCCCCTGTCCTTCAGTCAGAGGGTATTCGTTCTCGTGCGCATCCTTGTCGCAGGCCGTGAAAAGGGCGACGAACAGCGCACATATCAATAATATATAAGCAGATGTTGTTTTCATTGTATGCTATCCTCCTTGCCTTTTGCGCCGAAACTCCAGCCGAGCCTCAGTCCGGTTTCCCGGATGTAGTTGGCTTTGTGCAAATGCTCCGGCGTGCCGTCCATGGGTTTGCCCGAGAGCCATGTCATCCCTGTGTATATGCCGAGCTGCAGCCCAATGTGGAATGTATAGGCAGCCTGCACGTTGCCGCCCGCACCGAAATGCCACCGTACGCCGCCTTGCAGGACTTCCGTCTTACTGTCCGCGGGGCGAAAATCAGACTCCGTGCCGATGGCTGCGATGTGCGGCGAGAGGTCAAGGCTCCAGCGGCTGTCCCGTGTAGCACGGAAGAAGCCGAGCAGGTTGACATTCAGCTGTGCGGCATAACGCTGCACGAACGTATAGCTCTGGAGGGCAGAATAATACCGGCCGTCCATGCCTGCCACTGCTGCTTCGTAGCGGTTTCCGTCCGTCCCCATCCAGTAGTCGGGGCAGCAGTCCCGCCGGTTCATGGCGAGCTGTCCCCATGCCGCCTGAATTTCGAGCGAGAGCATCGGATTGAAGCGGCAGCCTCCGTAGATGCCGGCACTCCAGCCCGGCGTGGTGCGGTCTGCGCCGAAGCTGCTCATCGCGCTTGTACCGAAAGGCAGTCCGCCCTGTATGCCGGCATACCATGAGACCGCAGGCTTCCCGGCTGCAGGTTCCGCAACGGGTACATCCTTTATGCGCTGTGCCGCCGCAAGACTGTCTGCCTTGGCCTGCTCAGCCGCCTGCCGAGCCTGTTCCTCAGCGATGCGTACCTGTTCTTTCTCGCGGGCTATGCGTTCCTGCTCCTGTTTCTGTTGTTCCAACTGTTGTTGCTTGGCTTGTTCCGCTGCCACTCTTTCCTGTTCGGCTCGCTCGGCATCCGGCCTTTTTTCCCCGGCGTTACGCTGTGCGTCCGTTTCAGCAGCAGATGCTTCCGAAACCGGAACAGTCAGACGTACGATGACAAAATCTCCGTCGGCAGCATGGTTTTCAGTTATGAAACACTCTTCCTTGATTCCGCCGCGCACGATGAGTTCGGACTTGACACGGTTGGAACGGATGGCTGCGATACGCAGATTCTCCCTTTCGCTGTCGAGGGAGTTGCAATAGCCGTCCACATGGAGCGGAATCTCTCCGGAGAGGATATCCGCCCGGTACTGTTCCACGCACAGCAGGAGCCTTTCCAGCTCCGCATCGTTGCCGCTCCACGGCACATAGAACATATCTTTCTGCGGCACGAAACGGAAGGTGTAGGCCGTATCCGGGTTCTCCCGCGCCGGCAGAGGCAGCAGCAGAAGCGCAGACAGGGCGGTCGCTATGGTTCTCAAAGTCCTGTTCATATATTCATGTATGGGTTATCGGTTCTATCGGTGGAGACAGAAAAACCCCGAGACATACAGGCACGGCTTTGCCTTGCACCGTATGGGGCCGGGGTATATGAAGTATGCCCGCCTGTGCATTGACGCGTGGCGGAGATACGGTATGTGTCGGACGATTCTCCTTGAATAATATCGCTTGCGGAAAATGGAAATTTTCCGCCAAGTATTTGTAAATTAAATGATTTACAGTATTTTAACGCGCGAGCCCTGTGTGTGTGTTTACACGATTTTCCCGGATTTCCAAATTTTTATTCGGAAATCCATGAGCTGCCGAGGGCTTTCCTGAGGGGGTGTATGAAGTATATGTGCGTCATTGACTTATCAGAACGCAAAGATAGTGAAAATGTCAATTATGCCCTACCTTTCTGAAAAGACTTTATAAAAAATTGCGTTCCGCAGTTTCCCGGGTGTGCTTTTGGCGGCTGTGACCGATGTATATTCTGCCGTAAAGACATGAATTTCCGAAAAAATAACACTACTTCCGACTGCCAAAGATAAATTTTTCGTACATTTGCAGGCTGGATTGACAAGAATCTTAACCGTTTTCCCAAAAGGGAATATATTAATTTATAATATAAAAACAGTAACATGAGTTTGAAAATCGTAGTATTGGCTAAACAAGTTCCTGACACTCGCAACGTGGGGAAAGATGCCATGACCGCCGACGGGACCATCAACCGTGCGGCACTTCCTGCTATCTTCAACCCGGAAGACCTCAACGCACTGGAGCAGGCCCTCAGACTGAAAGAGACACATCCGGGCTCTACAGTGACCATGCTTACAATGGGTCCCGGCAGGGCAGCGGAAATCATCCGCGAAGGACTGTACCGCGGAGCTGACGGAGGATATCTGCTCACCGACCGTGCATTTGCAGGTGCCGACACACTGGCTACATCCTATGCACTCGCAACGGCTATCCGCAAAATCGGAGAATATGACCTCATAATCGGAGGCCGCCAGGCAATCGACGGCGATACCGCCCAGGTAGGCCCTCAGGTAGCGGAGAAACTCGGACTTGCGCAGGTAACATACGCCGAAGAAATCATCGACGTAGACGAAAACTCGAAGAAAATCACTATCAAACGACACATAGACGGAGGAGTGGAGACCGTAACGGCGCCGCTTCCCCTCGTCATCACGGTAAACGGAAGCGCAGCCCCTTGCCGCCCGCGCAACGCCAAACTGGTCCAGAAATACAAACGGGCAATGGGCGCACAGGAAAAGGCAGAGGCCACCAAAGACGGTTCGGAACTGCCGTATGCCTCCCTTTATGAAGGACGTCAGTATCTGAACATCACCGAATGGAGCGCTGCGGACGTCGATGCCGACCTGTCACAGTGCGGTCTCAGCGGTTCGCCGACTAAAGTGAAGACCATCCAGAACATCTCGTTCCAGGCCAAGGAAAGCAAGACCATGACAGGAAGCGACAAGGATGTGGAAGGCCTTATTGTAGAACTTTTAGCAAACCATACGATAGGATAAGAGAAAAGCCATGAACAACGTATTCGTATATCTTGAAATAGAAGGCACTACCGTTGCCGATGTCAGCCTCGAACTGCTGACCAAAGGACGCAAGCTGGCAAATCAGCTCGGCTGCAGGCTGGAAGCCATTGCAGCAGGCCACGGCCTCGCAGGCATCGAGAAGCAAGTGATGCCTTTCGGTGTGGACACACTCCACGTATTCGATGCAGAAGGGCTGTTCCCTTATACTTCGCTGCCTCATTCATCCATTCTCATCAACCTGTTCAAGGAAGAAAAGCCTCAGATCTGTCTGATGGGAGCTACCGTCATAGGACGCGACCTCGGCCCGCGCGTATCATCGGCCCTGACAAGCGGACTGACCGCCGACTGTACCGCACTGGAAATCGGCAGCCACGAAGACAAGAAAGCCGGAAAAGTATATGAGAACCTACTCTATCAGATACGTCCGGCATTCGGAGGCAACATCGTCGCCACTATCGTCAATCCTGAACACCGTCCTCAGATGGCTACCGTCCGCGAAGGCGTGATGAAAAAGGAAATTCTCGACGAGAACTACAAGGGAGAAGTAATCAACCATGACGTTGCAAAATATGTCCCCGAAACAGATTATGTAGTAAAGGTCATCGACCGTCATGTGGAAAAAGCGAAACACAACCTCAAGGGAGCTTCCATAGTCGTAGCCGGCGGTTACGGCATGGGATCGAGGGAAGGCTTCGACATGCTGTTCGAACTGGCAAAGGAACTTCACGCGGAAGTAGGTGCCAGCCGTGCCGCAGTAGACGCCGGATTTGCAGACCATGACCGCCAGATAGGACAGACAGGTGTGACCGTACGCCCGAAGCTCTATATCGCATGCGGAATCAGCGGACAGATCCAGCACATCGCAGGAATGCAGGAAAGCAGCATCATCATATCCATCAACAATGATGAGAATGCCCCTATCAATACCATAGCCGATTACGTCATCAACGGAACAGTTGAAGAAGTGATCCCAAAGATGATCAAGTATTACAAATCACACAGCAAATAATATGGCCAATTTCTATACAGAACACCCGGAGTTGCGCTATCATCTCGAAAATCCGATGATGGAACGCATCTGTGAACTTAAAGAACGGAACTACAGGGACAAGGATGAGTTCGACTATGCTCCGCAGGATTATGCGGACGCCATCGACTCATACGACAAGGTCCTGGAAATAACCGGTGAAATCACCGGGGAAGTCATTGCCGCCAATGCCGAAAGCGTGGATCTGGAAGGTCCTCACTGCGCTGACGGCCGTGTGGAATATGCAAGCGGAACGAAAATCAACATGGATGCCATGGTCAAGGCCGGGCTGAACGGCATGACTATGCCGCGCCGTTTCGGCGGACTGAATTTCCCGATCACGCCATATACCATGTGTGCGGAAATCGTAGCCGCTGCAGATGCAGGATTCAGCAATATATGGTCATTGCAGGATTGCATCGAAACGCTCTACGAATTCGGAAATGAAGACCAGCACAGCCGTTTCATCCCGCGTATCTGCGCCGGTGAAACCATGTCCATGGACCTTACCGAACCCGATGCAGGATCCGACCTCCAGAGTGTCATGCTGAAGGCGACTTTCGACGAGGCCGGCAACTGCTGGCGTCTCAACGGCGTAAAGCGTTTCATCACCAACGGAGACGCCGACCTTCATCTCGTACTTGCACGTTCGGAAGAAGGGACACGTGACGGCCGCGGCCTTTCCATGTTCATTTATGACAAGAGAGACGGAGGAGTCAATGTCCGCCGTATCGAGAACAAACTCGGCATACACGGCTCGCCTACATGCGAACTCGTATTCAAGAATGCCAGGGCGGAACTTTGCGGAGAACGCAGACTCGGACTTATCAAGTACGTAATGGCCCTGATGAACGGCGCCCGTCTCGGAATTGCCGCACAGAGCGTCGGACTCAGCCAGGCTGCCTACAACGAGGCTCTTGCATACGCAAAAGACCGCAAGCAGTTCGGCAAGGCAATCATTGAATTCCCTGCAGTTTACGACATGCTCTCCACCATCAAGGCAAAACTTGACGCCGGACGTGCGCTGCTGTACCAGACATCACGCTATGTGGACATATACAAGGCTCTGGACGATATAGCACGCGAACGCAAACTGACTCCGGAAGAGCGTCAGGAGCAGAAAAAATACGCAAGGCTGGCAGATGCCTTCACTCCGCTCGCAAAAGGGATGAACTCCGAATATGCCAACCAGAACGCATACGACTGCATCCAGGTACATGGCGGAAGCGGCTTCATGCTTGAATACGCCTGCCAGCGCATTTACCGTGACGCCCGTATTACCAGCATATACGAAGGTACCACCCAGCTGCAGACGGTTGCGGCAATACGTTACGTTACGAACGGCTCATACCTTGCGACCCTCCGCGAATACGAGCAGATCGAATGCTCGGAAGAGATGAAGCCGCTGCTTGATCGCGTCAAAGTCATGACCGACAAATTCGAGGCATGCACCAACCTTGTCAAGGAAGCTGCCGACCAGGAACTCCACGACCTTATGGCAAGGCGTCTCTACGAAATGGCAGCCGACTGCGTAATGTCGCATCTGATCATTCAGGATGCTACCAGGGCACCTGAAATGTTCTCGCAGTCAGCCAGGGTATATGTCAACTATGCTGAAGCAGAAGTGGAAAAGCACAATGCTTTCATCACTTCCTTCAACAGGGAAGACATCACCTGCTACAGAAAATAGGGGGGGCATCACCCTCATTTCCATAAAGATGACACCGGCCCTTGCGGATGATTACCGATCAAACGCGGCTGGTGTCATCCTGTTTTATCATATTTTTCTTAATTTTACGCCGTTATCAGTTCCATCATCATGAACAAGACAGCTGCAATCATTTTCTTACTGCTGACATCATGCGGGATGCAGATGTACGGGCAGTCCTTGAAAGACCTGTTCAATAAAGAAACGATCAGAGACATCGCAGGTTCCGTCGTGGAACAGCTCGACGTGCTCCCGAAAAACATCGAGGGCACATGGGAATATGCCGGTACGGCAGTAAAATTCACAGGAGACAATATCCTCACCACCGCCGCATCGCAGATTGCATCGGGCCAGATCGAAACCAGACTGGACGAATATCTGCAGATTGTCGGAATCAGGGAAGGGGCATTCAGCTACACGTTCAACGCTGACAGCACGTTCACGACTTCATTCAACAAAATGGACTTTCCCGGCAGATATACCTTCTCCGAAGAAGCCAATACCATAGAACTCGACTACGGCAAGAACGAAAAGCTCAGGGGCATCACACTGAAGACCCAGGTAAGCGTCAGCCTGACAAGCATGGAACTGCTGTTCAACGCAGACAAGCTCCTGGACTTCATAAACAAGATATCTTCATCGGCCGGCAACTCCAAACTCAGCATGCTCAACGCACTCACAAGCCAGTACGACGGCCTTAAAATCGGTTTCGAACTGACACGCAAGAGCGGCTCGGACGTAAAAACCGTATCATCCGGATATTGACTGTAAAAACAATCCTGTTATGAAACTTTTAAATGAATTCAAGACATTCGCCATGCGCGGCAATGTCATCGACATGGCTGTCGGTGTAATCATCGGAGGAGCTTTCGGGAAAATAGTGAGTTCCCTCGTCAATGATGTAGTCATGCCTCCGTTAGGCGTGCTGATAGGCGGCGTCGATTTCAAGGACCTGGCAATAACCCTGAAAAAGGCAGTCGTAGATGCCGACGGAATCGAGACGGCTCCGGCTGTAACCCTGAACTACGGAATGTTTCTGCAGAACACCTTTGACTTCCTGATTATCGCATTCGTGATATTCCTAATGGTCAAGGGGCTGAACACCCTCATGAAAAAGAAGAAGGAAACTCCGGCCCCGGCTCCGGCAAAACCAGAGCTCACTGCAGACCAGAAACTTCTTACTGAAATCAGAGACCTGCTCAAGGAAAAAGCCGGCAAATAAAGGAAGGGATCATGACAGAGGAAGTGAACCGGTATGAGAACAGGCTGGGCACGGACAAAATGGTGCCCCTGGTTTTCAGAATGGCACTTCCATCCGTAGCCGCACAGGTAGTCAACCTCCTGTACAATATCGTAGACAGGATATTCATAGGCAGAATCCCCGGGATAGGGACCGATGCCCTGGCAGGGGTCGGCGTGACGGGATCTGTCATCATCCTCATTTCCGCCTTTTCGATGATTGTAGGAGGAGGCGGTGCTCCTCTTGCATCCATAGCGCTCGGTCAGGGAGACAGGGAAAAGGCCTGCAGAATCCTCGGAAACGGATTTCTGATGCTTCTGATATTCGCGGCGGTCACAACGGGCCTTACCTTCATTTTCATGGAGCCGCTCCTTTTGCTTACAGGAGCTTCCGCCAATACAATAGGCTACGCCACGGACTATCTCGGCATCTACCTGACAGGTACATTCTTCGTACAGATAGCGACAGGGCTCAACTCTTTTATCAGTGCACAGGGACGGCCGGGAATTGCCATGCTGTCTACAGTCATAGGAGCCGTTGCCAATCTCATTCTCGACCCGATATTCATTTTCGGACTCGGGATGGGAGTGAAAGGAGCGGCCCTTGCAACTGTCATTTCGCAGGCAATGAGCGCTGTCTGGGTCCTCCGTTTCCTTTTTTCCTCCGAAGCCAGCCTCCGTCTTGACCGCAGCCATATCAGGCTTGAAAAAAAAGTCATCGCGGCAATAGTTTCCCTCGGCGTGGCTCCTTTCGTAATGTCATGCACCGAGAGCATAGTAGGCTTCGTGCTGAACGGAAGTCTGAAACATTACGGCGACATCTACGTCAGCACCCTTACAGTCCTACAGAGCGCAATGATGTTCGGAAGCGTTCCCATAACAGGATTCGCACAAGGTTTCATTCCAGTGGCAAGCTACAATTTCGGTCAGGGCAACAAAGACCGTGTCAGGGCATGTTTCAGAATAGCCGTAACCACCATGTTCTCCTTCAATTTCCTCCTCATGCTTCTCATGGTGCTCTTCCCCGGCGTCGTGGCCTCATTCTTCACCGAGGATCCTGAACTGATCGGGCATGTGAAGGAGATGGCTCCGTATTTTCTGTCCGGCGCCATGATTTTCGGACTCCAGAGAGCCTGCCAGAACACCTTTATAGCATTGGGACAGGCGAAGATTTCTCTGTTCATAGCATTGCTCAGAAAAGTATTCCTGCTCGTGCCGCTTGCGCTTCTGCTGCCGCGTGTTTTCGGCGTCGAGGGTGTTTATCTTGCGGAATCAGTCGCTGACGCTGCGGCAGCACTGTGCTGTATCACGATCTTTATCATAATTTTCCCTAAAATTCTTGCAAAAGGCAGCGAAAAATAAGTCGGGAATTGTTATTTTTGCGCATACGAACCTGACTTATATATGCTTAGAAAAATAAGAATCATTCTGGCGGCCGTAATGTTCATAGCGGTCACCATGCTTTTCCTCGATTTTACCGGCACGCTGCACAAATGGCTTGGATGGACGGCAAAAATCCAGTTCTTTCCTGCCGTGCTTGCATTGAATGCCGGGATAGTGGTTTCCCTTGCCGTACTGACCCTTCTGTTCGGAAGGATATACTGTTCCGTAGTCTGTCCGCTCGGAATCATGCAGGACATAATATCCTGGGCTCACGGCCGGACCAGGAAGAAAAACCGGTTCAGATTTTCATGGTCTCCCGCAAAGAACCTGCTCAGATACGGCATCCTGGCCGTTTTCATAGTTCTGATTTTAGCCGGATTCGTATCTTTGGCGGCATTGATAGAGCCGTACAGCGCATTCGGAAGGATAGCGGGCGACCTGCTGGCTCCTGTTTACAGGTGGGGGAACAACCTCCTTGCTTATTTTGCAGAGAGAGCCGGAAGCTATGCCTTCTACACGACTGAAGTCTGGGTCAAAAGCATGACGGTTCCCCTCGTGGCCGCAGTGACTTTCATTGTCCTGTTCATCCTCGCCTGGAAAAACGGAAGGACCTACTGCAACACGGTCTGCCCTGTAGGTTCCATTCTCGGCGGCCTGTCGAGGTTTTCGCTGTTCAGACCTGTCATCGATACTGACAAATGCCGGGATTGCGGCCTATGCGGCAGGCAGTGCAAGGCTTCGTGCATCAACATGAAAGAACATGAAATAGACTACAACCGCTGCGTGGCCTGTTTCGACTGTATCGACACATGCAGGGAAGGAGCCATAAAATACAGGCCGGTCTGGAAAACAGCCTCAAGACAGGAAACCGAGGCCGATGCAGGTCAGGACAACGGCAGACGCGCCTTTCTGGCTTCTGCCGCCCTGGCAGTTACGGCTGTTGCCGTCAAGGCCCAGGAAATGAAAGTGGACGGAGGGCTCGCCGCCATACAGGAGAAAAAAGCGCCTGCACGGAAAACTCCTTTGAAACCGGCAGGCTCTGAAAGCCTGAGGCATTTCTCTGCACATTGTACTGCATGCCAGCTTTGCGTGTCAGTCTGCCCGAACCAGGTACTGAGACCGTCAGGAAATCTGATGACTCTGATGCAGCCGGAAATGTCTTTCGAAAAAGGATGGTGCAGACCGGAATGCACAAGATGTTCGGAAATCTGCCCGTCAGGTCCGATATCGCCTGTAACGGCTGCCGAAAAGACCTCAATCCGGATAGGCCATGCCGTAATCGTTTATGACTACTGCGTAGTGAATACTGACGGAGTATCCTGCGGCAACTGCGCGAGACACTGCCCTACCGGAGCTGTAAAGATGATCCGCAGCGTTGCAGGAGACAAGACATCGCTGCTGATTCCGACCGTTCTCGAAGAAAGTTGCATCGGCTGCGGTGCGTGCGAATATCTGTGTCCGGCACGTCCGCTCAGCGCAATCTATGTAGAAGGTCATGAAGTACATACACACATCTGATTTCAGGAAAGATACAGTATGAAGCACAATACGAACGATATTGCCGCTCCTTCCGGCAAGGAAATAAGCAGAAGGGATTTCTTCAGGACTGCCGGTGCGGCTGCCGCCATGATAGGCCTTGCGGCATGCAGTCCGGAAGCCGGCCAGGCTCCTGCCGGAAATGACAGGGAAGAAGGTGCCATGACATTCAGGACGAATCCGGGGACGGGCGACAGGGTCTCGATTCTCGGTTACGGATGCATGCGCTGGCCCATGACAAAAGACAGGGACGGAAAGGAAATCATAGATCAGGAAGCTGTCAACAGACTTGTGGACAGGGCAATGGCTGCAGGAATAAACTATTATGACACTTCTCCGGTATATTGCCAGGGACAGTCAGAGACGGCCACTGCGGAAGCGCTTTCAAGATATCCGAGGGATTCGTATTTCATAGCTACGAAACTTTCCAATTTCTCCAACTGGACCAGGGAGAATTCCATCCTGATGTACAGGAAATCCTTTGAAAACCTGAGGACGGACTACATTGACTATTATCTTCTGCATTCCGTCGGAAACGGAGGAATAGAGCAGTTCAACGCCCGTTATATAGACAACGGGATGATAGACTTCCTGATGGAAGAGCGCAGGACAGGCCGCATCCGGAACCTCGGATTCTCGTTCCACGGCAACAGACGGAGTTTCGACTATGTCCTCGGCCTTCACGACAAGGTCCACTGGGATTTCGTACAGATACAGATGAACTACGCGGACTGGAGACATGCTTCTTCAGGGAGGAACGTAAACGCAGAATATCTCTACTCCGAGCTGGCCGCCAGAGGCATTCCTGCAATAATCATGGAGCCTCTCCTCGGCGGACGTCTGAGCAACGTACCGGAACACATCGCCCTGAGACTCAAGGGCAGGGACCCGCAGAAAAGCGTGGCCTCGTGGGCTTTCCGTTTTGCCGGCACATATCCGGACGTGCTGACAGTTCTGAGCGGAATGACCTACATGGAACATCTCGAGGAAAACATACGTACATACTCCCCTCTTGTCCCGCTCACCGAAGACGACCTGCACTTCCTTGAAGAAACGGCGGTCCTTATGATGCAGTACCCCACAGTCCCTTGCAATGACTGCAAATACTGCATGCCTTGCCCGTACGGGATAGATATTCCGGCGGTACTCCTCCACTACAACAAATGCGTGAACGAAGGAAACATAGCCCGGGACCCTCAGTCCGAAGATTACAGGAAGGCCCGCAGAATCTATCTTGTCAGCTATGACAGAGCCGTGCCGAAGGTCAGGCAGGCGGATCATTGCATAGGCTGCAGACAATGTAACCCGCACTGCCCGCAGAGCATCGATATTCCGCACGAACTGCACAGAATAGCCTTATACGTGGAAGAGTTGAAAAGACAGTTATAAGGACATTACAGCCGCGTAAGCAGCAGGCTTTTTCCTATACGGTATTTCGTGGATCTGACATAAAGCATCCACTGGGCAAGATAATACGGAACCATTATCATGTATTTCTCGTATTCCACCGGCTCTACAAACCTGTTCCAGGCCAGGATAAAATCCGACATCACGAACAGGACCGCACCTACCGCGTAGAAAATGCTCCGCTGCATCAGTGCCGAAAAGAGCATCAGCGAAATCACCAGGGTATAAAATGCCACACCGGCCCTTACTGTTCCCGCCGGCACCTCCGGAACAATGCAGACCATGGACATAAGCAGAAGGACCGTCACGCAGAATCCTGTCACGACGATATATGCCACGCGCCTTTTGGTCAGAATCGCCGCGAGGTTCTTTGCGGAAGCCTTGCCTGTCTGAAACAGTCTCTGCAGGAAAAAGAGTGTCAGGAAAAGATGCGCGACGGCGAAACATTCCATCTGCCCCATGAAATTTCCTGCAGCTCCCATGAAATCGCCGGCAGCGGAAGCGAAAAGTGCGACGGACATCGGCCACGGCGCTACGAAAATGGAAAATATTGCAGCCGAAGCAAGTGGAAACGATATTTTATAAGGAATCTCCGCAGGCAGGAAATACAGACAGACAAGAATAAGATACACGGCAGTCGAGATCCAGACGACCGCCTTCAGTTTTTTCCCCGAAAAATCTTGACCGAACATAATCGCATATTTTCTTTAAATATACATTATTTTTTCTTCTTATCTTAAATTTTACTATCTTGCACCGGATTTTGAAAAAGATTTTGTCATGAAAAGATTTTTATCGGGTCTCGTACTCGCATCGTCAGTGCTCATGATGTCTTCCTGCTGCAGCCAGCCTGAAGTGGACGGCAAGTGGAACGTACTGAAAGTGAACGGAGAAGATGTCGTGGTGACAGGTGACAAGAAACCTTTTATCGAATTCAATACTGAAGAATCGAAAGTTCACGGCTATACCGGCTGCAACATTATGAACGGCGCCTACACCCAGAACGGCAAAGAACTGTCTTTCGGGGAACGCATGGCTACCACAATGATGGCAGGTCCTGAAGAAAACATGAAAGCCGAGCGCGAGATTCTTGATGCGCTGACCAAGGTGGAAAGTGTAAAGACGTCCGGAGAAAACCTGCAGCTTCTGGATGCTGACAAAAACATAGTGATTGAGCTCGGCAAATAAATCCGTTCTCAAACACACATACTGGAGAGATGCTCGAGTGGCTTAAGAGGCACGCCTGGAAAGCGTGTTGCCGCCTAAAGCGGCACAGGGGTTCGAATCCCCTTCTCTCCGCCAAAAGACAAGAAAAAAGCAGCTGAGCTTGCTCAAGCTGCTTTTTTCTTGCTTTTGGCAACGCCCCGCCGCAGGCGGGCGGGGATATCGGAGCGCAGCGACGAAATCCCGGAGAGAAACTTGTCTGGCAGAAACCGCGGGGATATCACTCCA
>CALUQM010000044.1 GCA_944322925.1 uncultured Bacteroidales bacterium | reverse complement strand
ATGAAGCAAGGACCGACAGAATCAAAATCAGAGTATGAAATTTCACCGCATTCATGATTTTTACTTAATTTTGGCCCGCATTTTCACGGAAAATTTGTCATTATGGAAATTACCGTCAAAAACGATTCTCCTCTTCTGGAGTATCTCTATTATGCCCTGGCGCCTCGCAGCCGGACAGGCATAAAGGCTCTGCTCGGACATTCCAGGATAGCGGTAAACGGGAAAATCACCACAGCCTTCGACTACCCGCTGAAAGCCGGAGACAGGATAGGCATCCTCGACCATGGCCCTGCCAGAACGGTCGACAGCAGGATCAGAATCATCTACGAAGACAACTGGCTCATAGTCATCGACAAGAAGCACGGACTTCCGACCATGTCCACCGGCAGGGAAAATGAAGCCACGGCGTACAACATCCTGTCCGGATATGTCAGGGAAAGCACCCGCGGAGGACGGATATTCATCGTTCACAGACTTGACAGGGATACCTCCGGGCTGCTGGTATTCGCGAAAGACGAAATGACCAAACGCCTGCTGCAGGAAAACTGGAACCGATCCGTCCGTGAGCGGAAATACACGGGAGTCGCTGAAGGCATCTTCGACAAAAAGGAAGGTCATTTGGTTTCGTGGCTTACGGAAAATCCCAAATCTCTGAAAATGAAGTCTTCTTCCACGGATAACGGAGGGAAGAAAGCCATTACGCACTACAAGGTCCTCAACCAGAAAAACGGCCTGAGCCTCATCGAAATAACGATAGATACCGGGAGGAAAAACCAGATCAGAGTCCAGCTTTCATCCATCGGACATCCGATAGCCGGAGACAGAAAATACGGGGCTCTTACCGACCCTTTCGGAAGACTTGCACTCCATGCTTCCTCCCTGTCGTTCACACATCCCCATACGGGCAGACTGCTTGCATTCGCTTCGCCGGCCCCGTTCAGGCTATAGACTGTAGCCAGCCTCCCTGATACGTGCCATATCCGTGTCGATATCGGCCCCGACAGTAGTAAGCATGTCTCCCATGATGGCGGCATTGATGCCTGCTTTGAGAGCCTCCAGAACCGTTCTGTCCGACAGCCTCGCACGTCCTCCTGCAAATCTGAGCGCCGCCTCCGGCAGGATGAAACGCAGAATGGCGACAGTCCTCAGGATTTCTTCGTCGGATATCGGCTCCTGCCTCTCCAGCGGCGTACCCTTGATCGGGGCAAGGATATTCACTGGCACAGATTTCACTCCGAGCTCTTTCAGCACGAATGCCAGCTCCATGCGCTGGGCAAGGGTCTCTCCCATTCCTATAATGCCACCGCTGCATATTTCAAGTCCGGCTTTTACTGCAGCTTTCAGAGTCTCTATCTTTTCCTGCTGGGTATGCGTGGTGCAGAGAGACGGAAAATACGAAGGAGCCGATTCGAGATTGCAGTGATATCTCGATATTCCCGCCTCGGCAAAAGCCCTCAGGTCGGCTTCATACAGAAGCCCGGCAGACAGGCATAGCTTTATGTCCACCCGTTCGGCTACCTGCCTGACAGAATCGCAGAGCTGGCTGATTTCGGACGGACGCAGCCTTTTGCCGCTTGTTACTATCGAAAACCGCCTTATCCCCTTTTTCCGGCTATACTCGGCGGCTTCGATGAGTTTCGGCGTGCCGACCAGGGGAAATTCCCTGATCCTGGCACGATAGTGCGCGGACTGCGCGCACCACTTGCAGTTTTCCGGGCACCGCCCGGATTTGCCGTTGATTATGGAACAGGTGTCGAATCTTCGGGATGCCGATGATTCCGTAATCCTCGCAGCCTCTTTCAGCAGGACTTCGAGCGGGGCATCCGCAAGCATTACCGCTTCATCGGCCGTAACTCCTTTTCTGTCGGATATCACCCTGTCGGCAAGAGCCGCTACCGTATTTTCTGTCACTTCACCCATCGGAGATCAATAGAATTTCACAATATCCTCGACTTTTTTTCGCGCAGGTCTTTCCGCAGCACTGTCTTTCTCGCCGAGAGCAATGACGGAGAGAATTTCCTGACTTTCCGGTATGCCGAGTATCGCACGGATTGCTTCTGCATCCCTTATTCCCATTACCAGGGAATCGATGCCTGCCTCTGCGGCCTTCAACAGGAATATGGAATTCTGCAGACCGGCATCATATATTCCCCATCCGTTGCCGAGTTCATTGGAAGGCGTGCCGTCCTTTTCATATCCTGAGAGGTTCTTCTCGAATGCAGTGACGACAAGAGCCTGCACATTCTCCGTATTGTTCACATTCCAGGCATTGAAACAGTTTCTTACGGAAGCTATCTTTTCGGGAGACATCACGACGTGATATCTTGCCGTCTCGGTATTTTTCCACGACGGCGCATCGAGGGCTGCCGCAATGAATTCCGAAATCATTTCCTTGGTCAGTCTGCTGCCGGCGGCAAATTTTCTTATGCTCCGCCTGTTTTCAAGTATCTTATCCAGTTCCATGACTTAAAAATATTATGTTCAAATGATTTGCCTGTCCCGTATATCAGACGGGGCAGCATCCTTTTCCGGACCGTCTTTTCTGCTCCGGAATCGAACACTGCCCCGACAATCTTCAGAGTGCGCTGCTATTCAGCCTTTCCGTCTGAACCGAGAACGTTGATGATCTTATGCTCGTAGAGCTTCTTCATCTCGTCGCGTGCAGGTCCGAGATATTTGCGCGGATCGAACTCTGCCGGCTTCTCAGCAAATACTTTTCTGATGGCTGCGGTCATTGCAAGACGCGAATCAGAGTCGATGTTGATCTTGCAGACAGCAGACTTGGCAGCCTTGCGGAGTTCTTCCTCAGGTATACCTATGGCAGCCTCGAGGTTTCCGCCGAACTTGTTGATCATGTCGACATATTCCTGAGGTACGGATGATGAACCGTGGAGAACGATAGGGAAACCAGGAAGTTCCTTCATCACTCCGTCGAGAACGTCGAATGCGAGTGGCGGCGGAACGAGACGGCCCGTCTTCGGATCCAGAGTGCACTGCTCCGGTTTGAACTTGTATGCTCCGTGCGATGTTCCGATAGAAATGGCGAGAGAGTCGCATCCGGTCTTGGAAGTGAAGTCCACGACTTCCTCAGGTCTTGTATAAGTGTGGTGTTCCGCCTGAACTTCATCCTCTACTCCTGCGAGGACTCCGAGTTCGCCTTCTACTGTCACGTCGTACTGATGGGCGTATTCTACCACTTTTTTGGTAAGAGCTACATTCTCATCGTAAGGGAGATGCGAACCGTCGATCATCACAGAAGAGAATCCCATGTCCACGCAGCTCTTGCAGAGTTCGAAAGAATCGCCGTGGTCGAGGTGAAGAACGATCTGAGGATGCTCCCATCCGAGTTCCTTTGCATATTCTACTGCACCCTCTGCCATGTAGCGGAGAAGTGTCTGGTTCGCATAGTTGCGTGCTCCCTTGGATACCTGAAGGATCACCGGAGACTTTGTTGCGGCGGCAGCCTGGATAATTGCCTGGAGCTGCTCCATGTTGTTGAAATTGAATGCAGGGATTGCATATCCCCCGTTGATGGCTTTGGCGAACATCTCTTTGGTGTTCACAAGGCCCAGATTCTTGTAAGATACCATATACTTAAATATTTTTACAGATATTATCCTTGTTAAGGGATTCCGGATGCGGAGCGTAAGCAAAAACTGTCCCACAGTTCCCGAATCCGCGCAAAAATAATTATTTTTGCCGAATAATAAAACTTTCAATGCAGAACAAGGTAATAATATTTTCAGCTCCTTCGGGCTCCGGGAAAAGCACGATCGTAAACCACATCCTGGAATCGTACCCCCAGCTCGAATTCTCCATTTCCGCAACTTCGAGGGCGCCGAGAGGGAATGAACGGAACGGCCGGGAATACTGGTTCTTTTCAGCCGACGAATTCAGGAAAATGATTTCCGAAGACAGATTCGTGGAATATGAAGAGGTCTATCCCGGTTCTTTCTACGGCACCCTCAAATCCGAAACCGAACGCATCTGGAACAGGGGCCACGTAATAATATTCGATGTGGATGTGAAAGGCGGAGTGAATCTCAAACGGTTTTTCGGCGATCTTGCCCTGTCGGTTTTCATTCAGGCGCCTTCAATAGAATGTCTGAAGGAAAGGCTGCTGAGCCGCGGGACAGACAGTATGGAGGCCATAGAAAAAAGAGTGGCCAAAGCTGCCGAAGAAATCGAATTCGCACAGGGGAAATTCGACTATACCCTTGTCAATGACGACCTCGGTGCAGCATTCGCCGAAGCCGACAAGATTATCGGAGATTTCATCGAAAAGGGAACAAGACCGGCCGGACGATGAAAATAGCTGTCTATTCCGGGTCGTTCAATCCGCTGCATGTCGGACACAGGTCCATTATTTCACACCTTACGCAGAAAATGGATTTCGACATGGTATACCTTGTGGTTTCTCCCAAAAATCCGCTCAAGGACAGTATCAGTGCCGACAGTGCACTGGAGCGTTATGAAGCGGCGCGGGAAGCTGTCGCAAGATGCGGTCTAAGGGCGAGAGCCGATGACATAGAACTGCACATGCCCGCTCCGCAATATACGGTCAGGACACTCGATGCCCTGAAAGCCAGGGAGCCGGACAATGATTTCACGCTCGTGATCGGTGCCGACAACCTCTCCATAATACACAACTGGAAAGATTACAGGAGGATAATTTCCGAATACGGCATAGTCGTGTTTCCGCGCGCCGGCTTCGATTCTGCCGAACTCAGGCAGAGACTGGAAGCGGAATTCGGGTCCGAAGGTCTGCCTTGCAGAATCATGATTGCAGACGCTCCTCTCGTAAACGTGTCTTCTACTGAAATCAGAAAAGGAATGGCTGCCGGGATGGACATGTCAGGACTGCTGATGTAGACCGAAGTATAGCAAATATTGACAATCAGAAAATCATGCATATAGAAACCGAAAGGAAATTCCTGGTAAGGAATGATTCATACAAGGACATGGCCTCGGCCAGTCACCGCCTCGCGCAGGGCTATATCTGCAGGGAAGGCGGGAATACAGTCCGTATCAGACTCTGGGACGACACTGCGTTCCTTACCATCAAGGGCGCAGGGAATGCCGGCGGCATGAGCCGTTGCGAATGGGAAATGGAGATTCCTGTTGAAGATGCAAGGGATCTGTTCCTGTTATGCCGCAACGGTATTATCGACAAGACAAGATACATCGTACCTTATAAAGGAAAAATATTCGAAGTGGACGAATTTCACGGGGAGAATTCCGGACTTGTCGTAGCTGAAATCGAACTCGGCTCCGAAACCGAGTCCTTTGCAAGGCCGGACTGGCTCGGAGCCGAAGTCACCGGCGACCGCCGGTATTACAATTCGATGCTTTCCGTAAACCCTTATTCCACCTGGAAATAAATCAGTTTTCGGGAGCGAATGCGTGACGGTAGCCCTGGATTCGGTTCCATCCGCCGCGGGTGAAATCCGGTATTTCCACCGGAGCGCTGCCGTTTTCCAGGGAAATGGCCGAAAGTTCGGTCAGGCAGCACCATTCGGCCAGATCGTACACGTCCATATCCAGAGGCAGGCCGTTGCGAAGGCAGTATATCAGTCTGTAATCCATGATATAGTCCATACCTCCGTGACCGCCGACTTTCCTTGCGGTATTTTCCAGTTCTTTCTGGATAGGATGCCTGTATTTTTCCATCAGGGCAGTCTTGACATCCTCCGGGACGCATTTATGGGCAGACAGATTCTCTATGTCGACAGTTCCGGCATCATTTCCGCTTTCCATTGCGAGTTCTCCGATCATGGAAGCATCCACCATGTATCCCTCGACAGGATATTTGTTTGCAAACCCTTTGGTTCCTGTCAGCTGGTACATTCTGCTGTAGGGACGAGGATTCACGACATCATGCTGGATCATAATCGTCTTGCCTTTTTCCGTGCGGATCATCGTCATGGTATGGTCGCCGTTCCTGAAATCCGGAGCCTGCACGCCTCTGCGGGTTTCGTAATATTCCTTTCCGTTCACCGCCCTTGTGTCCATGGACACGAGAAAGTTCATCTTGTCTCCGCGATGAATGTCGAGGACCTGGCATACCGGGCCGAGACCGTGGGTCGGATATACGTCGCCGCGATGATCCCTGTTGTAGAGAAGTCTCCAGTCATGCCAGTATTCATCCCAGTAATCGACGAGATTGTGGATATAAGCCCCTTCGGCATGCAGGATTTCTCCGAAAAGGCCATGCTGCGCCATGTTCAGGGTCGTAAGTTCGAAAAAGTCGTAGACGCAGTTTTCAAGCTGCATGCAATGCTTTCTGGTCCTCTCCGACGTATTTATCAGATCCCAGATTTCTTCGAGATTCATTGCAGCCGGGACTTCTATCGCAACATGTTTTCCATGTTCCATGGCATATTTCGCAATCATGGCATGAGACTTCCAGTCCGTGGCGACATATACGAGATCTATATCGTCCCTTTCACACAGTTCTTTCCAGATTTCCTCATTTCCGCTGTACCCGCAGGCCTCGTGCCTGCCGTATGATCTGAGCAGTTCCTGGCATTTGTCCACGTTTTCCTTTTCGACATCGCAGAGGGCCACGATATCGGTGCCTTCGATCTGGCTCATTCTTTTTACGGCCCCGGGGCCTCTCATGCCGAGCCCGATGAACCCTATGCGAACAGTATCCATTGCCGGAGCGGCAAATCCGAGCATATCCTCCTGTCCCGCAGGTCTTTGAGGCACATCAGTACCTATTATCCCGGAGGCCGAAGGTTTACAACTGAAAAAGGCTGACAGGCAGACGGAAAGAGTCAGCAGAATACTGAAAAAATGTTTCATATCGCAAACAAGTTAAATTGCCGGAGGAATGATATTCTTCCAAGAATCCGGAAGCGGCGCCTCTATTGTCATTTCGGTTTTCCTGACAGGATGTATGAAATTTATCCTGCGTGAATGCAGACTTATCCCTCCGTCAGGATTCGAGCGAGGCGCTCCGTATTTGAGGTCGCCTCTGATGACACAGCCCATATCGGAAAGCTGGCATCTTATCTGATGATGGCGGCCTGTCAGAAGCTTCACTTCAAGAAGCCAGAATCTGTCTGTCCTGTACAGAAGAGTGTATTCCAGTTCCGCGAATTTCGCATCTTTTCTCAGGGATCCTGGCCTGCACATGTAGGATTTGTTCTGCGCCTCGTTCCTGTAAATATGTCCGGAAAGTCTGCCCCTGGCCTCCGGAGGAGCGGAACAGACAAGAGCCCAATAATATTTATGGATATCCCCGGTCCTGAACATGTCGTTCAGCCTGACAAGAGCCTTGGATGTCTTGGAAAGAACGACAATGCCGCTTACCGGCCTGTCGAGACGGTGAGGCACCCCAAGAAATACGCTGCCGGGCTTGTCGTCCCGCATGGCTATGAATGATTTGTAGAGGTCTGTCAGAGTCTCGTCATTTGTCATGTCGGCCTGCACGATTTCCCCGACCTTCTTGTTTACGACAAGAAGGTGATTGTCCTCATACAGAATGCGCTGCGCCGCATCCGCATATTCATTGTCCGATAATGTTCTGTACAGCATCAATTACACTTTTCGATATATGCAGGCCAAATATACGCAGAAGCCGAGAGCAGAGCAAATTTATTTACTCTGCCGAGGCGCAACAGTATATGTGACGCGAAGCGGCAAATTACGCAGAAGCCGAGAGCAGAGCAAATTTATTTACTCTGCCGAGGCGCAACAGTATATGTGACGCGAAGCGGCAAATTTCGCAGAAGCCGAGAGCAGAGCAAATAAAAAGTTCCGCACTGACATTTTGTCAGATTGGAGGCCGTTCCTAAGATTGGCACAAGTTTCGATATTGGGGATGCGTCCTCCGGAACGGACGGAAGTCCTGAAAGGATGACAGAAAAATTAACATGAACATTGTCCGAAAGACATTAAAACTGTCCGCAGGACATAAAAGCGAACAAATAAAATAGGAGAAACGATATTATGGGAAAAATCATTGGTATTGACTTGGGAACCACGAACTCTTGCGTGGCAGTCATGGAAGGCAACGAGCCTACCGTCATCATCAACAACGAGGGACAGAGGACCACTCCTTCAGTAGTCGCATTCACGGACGGCGGGGAAAGGAAAATCGGTAATCCGGCCAAAAGACAGGCCATAACCAATCCTCACAAGACAGTCTTCTCGATAAAGAGATTCATGGGAGAGACTTACGACCAGGTGACAAAAGAAGTGGAGAGAGTGCCTTACAAGGTAGTCCGCGGCGACAACAATACCCCGAGGGTAGACATCGACGGCAGACTTTACACTCCACAGGAAATTTCTGCGATGATTCTTCAGAAAATGAAGAAGACCGCGGAAGAATACCTCAGGCAGGATGTCACGGAAGCTGTCATCACTGTGCCGGCCTACTTCTCCGATTCACAGAGGCAAGCTACCAAGGAAGCCGGAAAGATCGCGGGACTGGATGTGAAACGTATCATCAACGAGCCTACTGCAGCTGCCCTGGCATACGGACTTGACAAGAAGAACAAGGATATGAAGATAGCCGTGTATGACCTCGGAGGTGGTACATTCGATATCTCCATCATGGAACTCGGCGACGGAGTATTCGAAGTAAAATCCACCAACGGCGACACTCACCTCGGAGGCGATGATTTCGACCAGGTGATCATAGACTGGCTGGCTTCGGAATTTGCAGCCGAAAACGGCGGCATCGACCTGAAGAAGGACCCGATGGCGCTGCAGAGACTGAAAGAGGCTGCTGAAAAAGCCAAAATAGAGCTTTCAAGCCAGACTTCTACGGAAATCAACCTGCCTTACATCATGCCGGTAGACGGTATTCCTAAGCACCTTGTAAAGACCCTTACAAGATCCAAATTCGAGCAGCTTGCCGATGACCTCATACAGAGGACTATCGAGCCATGCCGCAAGGCATTGTCAGACGCAGGTTACACGGCATCGGATATCGATGAAGTTCTGCTTGTTGGCGGTTCTACACGTATACCTGCCATTCAGGCTATCGTGGAAAAATTCTTCGGCAAGGCTCCGAACAAGAGCGTGAACCCGGACGAAGTGGTAGCAATAGGTGCAGCCATACAGGGCGGTGTCCTCGCAGGCGATGTGAAAGACGTACTCCTGCTCGATGTCACTCCGCTTTCACTCGGTATCGAGACGCTTGGCGGCGTAATGACAAAGCTGATCGAGTCCAACACTACCATACCTACAAGGAAATCCCAGGTATTCTCTACGGCAGCGGACAACCAGCCGTCAGTAGAAATACATGTCCTGCAGGGTGAAAGGCCTATGGCAAAGGACAACAAGGAGATCGGTAAATTCCATCTCGACGGCATAGCTCCGGCTCCGAGGGGCGTACCTCAGATTGAAGTGACATTCGATATAGATGCCAACGGTATTCTGAACGTATCCGCAAAAGACAAGGCTACCGGCAAGGAGCAGAACATCAGGATCGAGGCTTCTTCGGGATTGAGCGAAGACGAGATCAGGAGAATGCGTGACGAAGCCAAAGCCAATGAAGCTGCAGACAATGCTGAAAGGGAAAGAGTCGACAAGATCAACAACGCCGATGCAATGTGCTTCCAGACCGAAAAGAATCTGAAAGAATACGGAGACAAGATTCCTTCCGACAAGAAGAGTGCTATCGAATCAGCTCTCAACAGCCTGAAAGAAGCTGTCAAGAATCAGAATGTCGCAGACATCGACAAATACAACAGCGAACTCGAAGCTGCATGGCATGCCGCTTCCGAAGACATGGCAAAAGCAGCCGGAGCGCAGCAGGGTGGCCCTCAGGGACCGTTCCAGGGCGGTCCGCAGGGAGGACCTCAGAACGGACCTGACAATCAGGGACCTGACGAGCAGTAAAATAAGGTCGATTCCATGACAAGAGAGGGTGAACCAAAAGGAATTTTGGCCACCCTCTCTTTTTCTTTATTCGAAAGCGAGGACGAATTCAAAAGACGTAATTCCAGGATTCATTTCAGGACAAAATCAGAAACGCTTTTCAGGCCAATCATCCCGTAGTACGACGCTTCTATGTCACCGTTAAGACAGACGAGGCGTCCGAGCATTTCGGGATGTTCGGCAAGGTTGAGTGCGTCACGGACATCTCCGGCAGAAAGCTGCACTGCAATACAGTTGTCCCGCGAAGCTACGGATGACCTCGGTCCAAGAAGAAGATTAGAAGCCGATTTGAACGGAGGACTGAAAGACGCGTTCGCTGATGTCAGATCGCCCCCTACGATGAATCCGGACACCCAGACATCTTCTCTCCCCACACTTGCCAGAGCCTGATTCACGGTCAGGGCATTTTCATACGACGCGCCTTTCGATCCTTCATCCCCGAGACGATAGGTCTCATTGGTCCATACACGTGAAGTATCGAGACTTATGGTAATGCCTTTGGATGAAATATTCTGATCCGCCGATACGGAAACTTTCAATGTAAGGACTTCCTGTGATACCAGAGTCCTTGTCAGCAGGACTGTTTCCTTCCCTCCGTCATACAGGACAAGGGATACGGACCCTGGATTGAAATAGACAATCCTTTTTTCCGTGTATGAATACATCAGCTGCCTGTCTCCCGCCCTGACAAAAAGGACACCGTCCGGATATGCCGTCAGGAAATCCGGAGAAACATCCAGCCTCAATCCGGAATTGATCTGCCTGCAGCCGAGTTCCACCGACATGACTCCTGCCGGAGGGACCACGACGCACTGTTCGTCCCCGTATTGCGGAGAAGAAAACTGCAATCCGGAAAAATCTTCAGACCGCACATAAATCCCGTAACTTCCCGGGGATACTTCCATGGTTTCAGGCAGCTCGCAATACAGACCGTCAAAGACAGGGCTGCCGTCACCGTCAGTTACGGTTATCAGAAAGTCATTGGTATCGGGCATATCCTGGGAGACTTTGGAAAGTTCTCTCGGATTGCCTTCGAATCTGAACACCAGAGTACCTTTGGCATCATCGCCATTAGAGGTTTTCCTGCACGAATACCCCGAAAACAGGACGGCCGACAGTACGGCAGCCGCCGCAATTCTTCTCATCTTTTCCATTTCCTCATGATTTGTGCCAGCCGCACCGTTGCAGCCTGGAGCAAAAGTATGATCTCCAGACGTAAACGACTGTCAAAAATGGAAAAAGAAATCCTGGAAAAGAGAAAAAAATATTTTAATGAGAAAAAACCTACAGAAAAAACACGGGAGAAGGACAGGAACGCGGAAGACAGCGCAACTGCACGGTCCCCTTTTCCACTCCGGCCTCAGCAAGGGCCGCCGCCGATACCGAATATGCCTTTTCCGCGGAATTGTTGTTTGCACTCAGATGACATAGAAAGATATTCTTCAGTCCGGGATGAACTATTCTACGCAAGGACGAAGCGCATTCGTCATTGCTCAGATGTCCGCATCCCTGGACAATCCTCATTTTCAGGTCGTATGTGTACGGCCCGGCCATGAGCATGTCGATATCGTAATTCGATTCTATTACAAGCGTGTCTGCCTGTAAAGCATAAGACACTGCCTCATCGGTCATTCTTCCGATGTCAGTCATGATCACGAACCTGTGCCCGTCTATCTCTACCGAATATCCTACGGTCTGGGATGCATCATGAGGGACTTCGAAACATCTTACGGTAATCCCGTCCAGGTCTACGGCCTCCCCCGCAGGAATTACATTCTTGTATGCGCTGATCACATCTGAGGTAAAGGTATGTCTGGAAAGAGCTGCATTTATGATCTCCGTCGTATAGACCGGTTTCTGAAGTTTCTTGCAGAAAGAGGCAAGGCTTCTGATATGGTCCAGATGGTCATGCGTGATCAGGATGCCTCTGACACTGTCGATATCCACTCCAGCGGCCATGAAAGTTTTTTTCAACTGGCGGACACTGACTCCCGCGTCGATTATTACACCGCGTGTTTCATTCCCGAGATAATAGCAGTTGCCGCAACTGCCGCTTGACAGACTGAAGAATCTCAACATTCAGCAGGCCCTCCTTGCAGTTTTCATCAATTATCCTCCTCGCAATATTTCTTGATGACGCTGTAAGCGTCTTCGACACCGAGTTCTCCAGCCCTTGAGAGGTCTATGCAACCTTTCTCCCGGTCTTTCAGATAAATAAGCACGAGTCCCCTGTTGAAGTACGCATCGCCCATATATGGATAGAGTTCTATGGCACGTGTATAGCTTCCGATAGAATTGACGTGTTCAGACGAGAGACAGTACAGATTCCCGAGATTGAAATGGAAATAAGGCAGGTCAGGCACTATCGAAATGGCTTTTTTCATGTCATCGACAGCTTCCGTATAGTCGTACTGCCTCGTTATCTGGTCCCTGACACGGGCCCTCGTATTTCCCGAATCGTCCATCGTAAGCACCTGCACATTGCTTTCTATCGATGAAATGAACTCGATCATCTGCGATCGCAATACAGCTCTGTTCATATAATAGAACGCCCTGTAATACCTGTTGAGTCCGAGAGAATCGGCAGATTCCACCGCCTTGCCGTAATATCCCAGCGCCGAATTGTACTGCCGGCTGTCTGTTTCATACAAGGCCCGGCAAAAACTGTTCATCGCACCGTCGTCGCCGCTTCCGTAAAGCTCCTGTTCCGCCGATGCCAGTACGGACGCATCCGTCATGACTGTATCGGAGCTGGTAAGTTCCATTCCGACAGGGGCTTCAGAAATGAATTTCGACACTAACGGATTCTCGTATCTGTGTTCGAGAGCATACTGGACATCCGCCTTTCTTTCAGCCAATACGAACCTGTACAGCGGGCGCAGGCGGACGTCTATGTCCCTGTGCTGCAGAAGTTCGTCATTAAAGTCTTTCTTTGCGAATTCCGCATCGAGCGCAAGCAGGGAATTATATTTCCGCGTCGTATCAGCCATGGATATCTCCCCTGCCACATTCTTTTTTCTGTACTCCTGAACCTTCTCCTGAGCTGTCTCGTAATCTTCCTTGGACGAAGCATATTCGCCGAGCATATTCTTCACGTATGCCCTGTTCATATATGCCTTGGCAAAATCCGGATACAGGTCTATCGCCTTGTCGTAATCTTCGAGAGCATCGCGCCATCTTCCCAGTTCGATGAATATGGATGCCCTGTTGAAATATGCAAGCACGTTTTCCGGATTAATGTTCAGCACCCTGTCCATATCCGACAGAGCCGCTTCGTAATCCCCTACCTGGGCGCTGATAAGCCCCCGGTTGTACAATGTCAGTGCATTGCCGGGCTCATCCTTGAGAACCCTGTTCAGGTCCGCCATTGCACCGATATAGTTCCGGGTCTCGTAATAGAGAATGGCCCGGTTGAAATAGGCAAAGGTATTCGTGGTATCGAGGCCGATAGCCTTGTCCAGATCCGCAATGGCCTTGTCATATTCATGCCTTGATGCATATACGCGGCCTCTGCGGATATAGCCTTCCGGATCGAATCTGTCGAGTTTGATAGCCTTGTTGTAGTCATTCAGGGCTTTGGTCGTATCTTTCAGGAAAAGATAGCATGCCCCCCTGTTAAGGTATGCCGACGGGTCTTTGGGCTCTTTCCTTATATATCTGTTGAAATCCGAAAGGGCATTGTCGAACTGCTGCGAAAGGAAATAGGTGACTCCTCTGCTGAAATAAAGTCCCACGAAGCCGGGACGCAGGCTTATGGCATGTTCGAAATCCCCGAGAGCTTCCTCGTATTTTCCCGAGCGGCTCAAGGTTATGGCACGGTAATGATAGCCGGATGTGAAGACGGGATTGAGCCGGACCGAAGTGTCGAAATCATTGTATGCACCTCGCACGTCTCCGAGATTGTATTTTGCTATCCCTCTGAAAAAATATGTCAGATAGTTGGTAGGATCCAAAGTGACAAGGATGTTGAAATTCTCTATGGCCGTAGAATACTTGCCATCCATGATT
>CALUQM010000043.1 GCA_944322925.1 uncultured Bacteroidales bacterium | reverse complement strand
TTGCTCTTTTGCTGTTTGCTTGCTTGTACTTGTTTCCTCAGCCTTTTCAATCAACTTCAAATATCTTTCGATTTCTCATCCCTTGCGGGCCCCCCTTTCGTTTGGGGATTGCAAAGGTACGCTTTTTTTGTTTCTTACCAAATTTTTTTGCGGTTTTTTACACGATTATCTTTTTCCGGGGCGACAATCGATGCACTTAGGCAGTATCGGGGGAGAGTCTATGCTCCTGTCAATCAACTGCTCTGGCTCAAAGATTGAGCGAAAGTGCCGTGACCGTCGGAAATTTCACGAATTTTGCATAAATTTGTTGAATGGCTCTGTCGAAGTCGCTGCATATACAGAGAAAGAGCCGGTGTACTAAACAAAACCACAATGGACAGATTCAAGCCCAAGAAAGTCAGAAATTATCTGAGTTCATACGCCCGGGAGGCAATTCCTTCCGGAATATGGCGGTTGCTAAGGCCTGATATTATAAAAGAAATAGAAAAAAGAAGCGACAAGGATGAGATTTTGTCAAGAGTAAGATATTACAACCGTCTGGATTCGGATTTTGTGCCGACGGATGAATTCATAAGACTGAAAGATCTGTGGAGCATAAAATCCAGTTCGATGTACAAGCATGACATGTGGAGAACATCGAGGTGGTTCGATCAGGAACTGAAATGGAAGCCTGAATTCGGAGATGTCAACTGGGTATGCGGAACCCCCAGCATTGTAAAAAGCCGGCCGATATCACCCGACAACTCCAATAACATAATATTGAAACTGGACAGATGCCGACATTTCAATTTCATCAGAGATCCGTACACGTTCGGAGAAAAACTGGACAAAAGCATATTCATGGCGGACATAGGAGATACCGGGAAGATGAACAGAGTCGAGTTCATGAACAAGTATTTCGGCAGCGACATCTGTTACTGCGGCAGCATACGGAATCTGCCCGGACTCCCTGATGAATGGCTGAAACCCAAAATGAAAATTCGTGAAATGCTGCGATACAAGTTCATCCTTGCACTGGAAGGAAACGACGTGGCGACCAATCTGAAATGGATCATGAGCAGCAATTCCATTGCAGTGATGCCGCGTCCGAGCTGCGAGACATGGTTCATGGAACAGACATTGAAGCCAGACTTCCACTATATTGAAATACGCAGCGACTATTCTGATCTTGAAGAAAAGACACAATATTACATAAGGCATCCGGATAAAGCTTCCGCAATCATAGCTAACGCGCATGAATACATACGCCAGTTCATGGACGACAGAAAGGAAGACCTGATCGAATATCTTGTCCTGCTGAAATATTTTCAGCACTCTTCACAGATCGGAAAAAATGAAATTCCATTCGGCAATCATATATTATAAACTGCAAGAAACCAGATTACGGCAACGTTATGGACAAAAAAATAATCATCATACCCACATACAACGAAAAGGAAAACATCGAAAAAATCATCCGTGCGGTGTTCGGTCTCGATGGTGAATATCATATAATAGTCATAGAAGACGGTTCGCCAGACGGTACCGGGGAAATAGTGAAACGTATGCAGAAGGAATTTCCCGAAAGACTGTTCATGATAGAACGTTCCGGGAAACAGGGACTTGGAACTGCCTATATCGCAGGATTCAAGTGGGCCGTCGCCCATGGATACGACTATATTTTCGAAATGGATGCGGATTTCTCGCATAATCCTGAAGATGTGCCGAGACTTTATGCCGCATGCGCCGAAGGCGGAGCGGATCTGGCTATCGGATCGAGATATTGCAACGGGATAAGTGTCATAAACTGGCCGATAGGAAGGGTGATAATGTCTTACTATGCTTCCGTATTCGTACGAACGGTGCTGAACATGAGGATTTTCGACACAACGGCAGGTTTCAAGTGCTACAGAAGGAAAGTCCTCGAGACGATAGACCTTGACAATATCAGGATGAAAGGATACGGGTTCCAGATCGAGATGAAATACACTACGCACAAGCTGGGATTCAAAATAGCCGAAGTCCCGATAATTTTCGTCGACAGAAAGGAAGGCACCTCCAAAATGAGCAGCGGGATATTCGGAGAAGCATTCTGGGGAGTATTGAAAATGAAATTCAGGAAAATAAAAGGAAGACAGGACTGATGGAATTCTGGATATACAACGGACAAGTCGTCACGGGAAAAGGCGTCGGACATTCCGCCATTCTGGTCAGCGGCAGGAAAATAAAGAAGATAATATCCGACACCGAATTCAGGAATGAGATATTGCCGTCTCTCGACAGGACGGATTCATTCGATGCCGGAGGCAAACTGGTTTTCGCCGGTGGTATCGATGCCCACGTTCATTTCCGGGAACCGGGGATGACCCGGAAAGCCGATATGGAAAGCGAGTCAAAGGCAGCGGTACTCGGAGGAGTCACCTCGTTCATCGACATGCCCAATACCAGGCCTGCCACGACATCGGCAGCCTGCCTTGCGGAAAAACTTGCATCTGCAGACGGACGTCTCCATGCAAACTACGGATTCCATCTCGGGGCGACCAATGACAATTACGGGGAAATCGACAGGATATTGCAGGAAGGAAAAGACGGAATCTGCAGCAAAGACTTCGGCGGGATCAAGGTGTTCATGGGTTCATCGACCGGCAATATGCTTGTAGACGACGACAATGTCCTGGACTCTCTTTTCAGCACAGACCGGAAGGAAATCCTCGTGCACTGCGAAGATGAAAATACCATAAGGAAGAATCTCGCCGATGCCGAAAATGCCTTAGGAGAAGACATACCTTTCGGCATGCATCCTGACATACGCAGCAGAGAAGCCTGTATCCTGTCATCAGCCAAAGCCCTGGACAGGGCCGTCCGCCTCGGGACCAGACTGCATCTGCTTCATGTTTCGACAAAAGAGGAAGTAGAAATGGTCAGAAGCGCCAAACTCTCCAACCCCCGGATTACGGCAGAAACTTCGGCCAATTACCTGTGGTTCTGCGACAGGGACTATGCAAGACTCGGAAGCAGGATAAAATGCAACCCTTCAATCAAGACCGAAGAGGACAGAAGGGCACTGAGACAGGCCGTCAAGGACGGCACGATAGATACTGTCGGGTCAGACCATGCCCCTCATCTCCCTGAGGAAAAGGCAGGGAAATACCCTGCCTGCCCGTCGGGAATGCCGTCCGTGCAGCAGTCCCTGCAGGTATTGCTGACAGTCGCAGATGAAGAAAACATACCACTGGGCAGGATAGCGGAAGTATTTTCAGAGAAGATATCCTCCATGCTCGGCATCGAAGACCGCGGCTTCATCAGGGAAGGATATTATGCGGATATCGTAATTGTCGACATGAATGTCACGCGGGCAGTACGCGCGGAAGATATCGCTTACAAATGCGGATGGAGCCCCTACGAGGGAGAAACACTGAAAGGGAGAATTACCGATGTATTCGTCAACGGCAAACATGCGGTAAAGGATTCCGCCCTTGCGGGTACGGCTCCTGCAGGAGAAAGGCTTATTTTCCGGAAATAAGCCTCAGACCGATCCGTTCTCTGTCGATATCGACCGAAAGTACCTGTACACGTACATGCTGATGCAGTTTCAGGACTTCCGAAGGGTTCTGTATTCTCCTTTTCGCGCCCATCTGCGAGACGTGGATCAGACCGTTCTGCTTGATGCCAATGTCTACGAATGCACCGAAAGCAGTAATATTCGTCACAATTCCAGGAAGTTCCATGCCTGTTACAAGGTCATCAATGGTTCGTATATCGTCGGAAAAAGCAAATTCAGAAGCAGACTCCCGGGGATCCCTGCCAGGCTTTACAAGCTCCTTCAGTATATCGGTAATCGTAGGCAGGCCGAATTCTTCTTCAATGAAATCCTCGGCATGTATCTTTCCGCACAATTCAGCATTGGCTACAAGCTCCTCTGTCTTCACATGCAGGCTGCGCGCCATCTTCTCTACAATATGATAGGCCTCCGGATGGACCGCCGAATTGTCGAGAGGATTGGAAGCATCCGGAATCCTGAGAAAACCGGCGCACTGTTCGAACGCCTTGTCTCCCAGCCTTTTTACTTTCATAAGTTCTTTTCTGGACTTGAAAGGCCCGTTCTCCTTCCTGTATGCGACTATATTTTCGGCAAGTGCTGGACCGATACCGGAGACATAGCCCAGCAGATGCCTGCTTGCCGTATTGAGATTGACTCCCACGCTGTTCACGCAGCTCTCGACCGTATTGTCGAGTTTCTCCTTGAGCAAAACCTGGTCGACATCATGCTGATACTGCCCTACTCCGAGAGACTTAGGATCGATCTTGACAAGTTCCGCAAGAGGGTCCATCAGTCTGCGGCCGATTGAAACAGCGCCCCTTACAGTGACGTCATAATCAGGAAACTCCTCCCTGGCCACTTCTGAAGCGGAATAAATGGAAGCTCCGTCTTCACTGACAGTAAAAACCTTGACTGAATCAGATTTCGGGACCCTCCTTATGAATTCCTCCGTCTCGCGGCCGGCAGTGCCGTTTCCTATTGCGATGACTTCTATTCCGTATTTCTCCATCATGGACGAAACGGCACGGATAGACTTGACCTTCTCGTTTGCCGGAGGATGAGGGAAAATAGTCTCATTATGCAGAAGATTGCCCTGTGCATCGAGGCATACTACCTTGCATCCGGTTCTGAAACCAGGATCTATCGCCATCACCCTTTTCTGACCTACCGGAGGAGCAAGAAGCAGCTGCCTGAGGTTTTCACCGAAAACCCTGACAGATTCGGCATCGGCCTTTTCCTTTGCCTCCCTGATTACTTCATTTGAAATCGAAGGCTCAAGAAGTCGTCTGTATGCATCATCGATAGCTTGCCTGACCTGTCCGGCAAGCTGCCGGCCGGGATACTTGCGTTCCTGGCAGAAATCATAGTACAGCTTGTTCCCGCATTTTTCCGCATCCGCGTCTATTTTAAGATTCACATATCCTTCTTCCTCAGCCCTGAGTACGGCAAGAAGCCTGTGTGAAGCTATGTGCATCAGCGATTCTGAAAAATCGAAATATCCCTGATATTTTCTGGCCTGGGGAGAATCTGCGTTCCTTGTCGGCCTGGCCACAAGCCGCCTTGTCCTGAAGATGGAACGCACCGTTTCCCGTACCGACACCGTTTCGCTCAGCCTTTCCGCGATAATGTCCCTGGCTCCCGACAAGGCGTCTTCCACTGAAGCGACCTTGCCATTCAAGAATTTCTCCGCCTCCTTTTCAGGATCATTTACCGCAAGATTGTATATGCCGTCAGCAAGTGGCTCCAGCCCAGCTTCCCTTGCGGCAGTAGCCCTTGTCCGCCTTTTTGGTCTGAACGGAAGATAAATGTCTTCGAGGACCCTGGATTCCACGCACCCGTTTATCGCCGATTCCAGTTCCGGGGTCAGTTTCCCGGCTTCGGCAATTGTGGCAAGTATGGATTCTTTCCGTTTTTCCATGTCAGCAAACACGTCGGACCAGTGCCTGATCTCGGCTACGGCTACTTCATCGAGGCCTCCTGTCCGTTCCTTGCGGTAACGGCTGATGAAAGGAATGGTAGCGCCGTCCTCGAAAAGCCTGACACAATTCTCCACCTGCCAGTCCCTGACAGAAAGTTTTTCAGCGATTGTCCTGATATACAGATCTTTCATAATGGTTCAGCGTAATTAATTACAGGTTAAGGCCATACAGCCCGGCATCAGTCGTGCGACACTTCCCTCAACTGGTTCCTGTATGCGGAAAATATCTTTGACTTGGAAACAAAACCGATATAGGTCCTGTAATGGTCGACTACAGGAAGATTCCAGGCATCCGTCTTCTCAAACTTCTTCATGACACTGTCCATCTTCTCGTCTTCATACACATAGGCAGGAGTCGATTTCATATAATTGTACACATACATCTTGTCATAGAGGTCTTTCTTGAACATGTCCTTGCGGATATCTTCGAGAGAGACATAGCCCTGGAAATGCTTTCTGGCATCGAGGACCGGAAATATGTTCCTCGTCGACTCGGATACGGCTTCAACGAGTTCTCCGAGAGTGGCGTCGATTCTTACAGGGGTGAAATCGGACTCGATGAGATCCGATGTCCTGAGCAGAGTAAGTACGGCCTGGTCGCTGTCATGGGTAAGCAGTTCCCCTTTCTTGGCTATACGTTTCGTGTATATCGAGTACTGCTCAACCATGCGTGTCGCCCCGAACGATATTGTCGAAGTAAGGATAAGCGGAATCAGCAGTTCATAACCGCCGGAAATTTCCGCGATAAGAAAGATCGCGGTCATCGGGGCCTGCATCACTCCTGCCATGAGTCCGGCCATGCCGACAAGAACGGAATTCTGCTCCGGGACAGAAATGTCGGTTCCGGCAAAACAAAGGTTGATCGTTCTGGACAGGACAAAACCGGCTACGGCACCGACAAACAATGTCGGACCGAACGTACCTCCTACTCCGCCGCCGGCATTGGTAAAGGACATAGAAAAGACTTTCAGAAGCAGTATGAGCAGGAAAAAGACAGGAATGGTCCACGGGGTGTCAAGGAAAAAGCCGAGCACCGTCTTGTTTTCGAAAGTGATGTCGCCCCCGTTCAGAAGAACTGACAGGGAATCGTAACCCTCTCCGAACAGCGGAGGAAAAAGGAAAATAAGCAGACCGAGGCATACCGCAGATATGAACCATCTTTTGAAAGGCCCTTCTACGGATTTTATTTTGTCTTCAAGCCAGAGTGTTGTCCTCGTAAAATAAATCGAACATCCTGCGCAGAACAGTCCGAGAAAGATGTAAAAAGGAATGTTACGCATCGAAAACGGTGACAGCGTACATTCGAACGGCAGAGAATCGCCGAGAAAAAGATACGATACGACCGTCGCTGAAACCGTGGACAACAGAAGAGGCAGGATCGACGACATAGAGATATTGAAAAGCAGTATCTCCAAAGTGAAAAGCACCCCGGCCAGCGGAGCCTTGAATATGCCGGCCACGGCACCTGCCGCACCGCAGCCGAGAAGAATGGTGATATTCTTGTATGAAAGGCCCATTTTCCGGCCAACGTTCGAGCCTATGGCAGCTCCCGTATACACTATCGGGGCTTCGGCTCCGACGGAACCTCCGAATCCGATAGTCACGGAACTTGCGACAAGGGACGACCAGATGTTGTGAGGCCGGATTTTAGACTCGTTCTTGGACACGGCCAGAAGCACCTTGGTCACTCCATGCCCGATATTATCCTTTATGACATAACGGACGAAGAGCATGGAAAGGAGCATTCCGATACCCGGATATATCAGATACAGGAAATTATAATCGAAACCTCCGCCGAACCACGACACGAGGGCATGGTGTATCGACTCGATCGCGACTTTAAGAAAGACTGAAGCAAGGCCGCATGATATGCCCACGACCAAAGAGAGGACCAGAACCTGATCCTTTTCCGACATTTTCTGCAACAGGCGTCTGAAAAACGCAAAGAAATGGCCGGTCCTCCTGTCTGTTTTCAATTTCAGCCGTTTAAATCCTGATTATCAGCACGTAAAAGATATCAGTCGATATCGGAATCGGAGGCATCATCGTCCGATGAAGCATATTGAGCTATGTTGTCATCCGGCAGGTCACCGCTTTCAGGTCCGTTTGCTGCAACGGAATCATCGTCATCTTCTCCGTCGAGCCAGCGCTCGATGTCTTCGGCATCGTCAGTCTTGACCTTGATCTTTACCAGATATATTGCAGAGGGTATTTCAACGGTGACAGCATAGAATGAAGAACCGTCAGGCTTGTCGTATTTCAGCAGATCGGGAAGATAGTCCGAAAACCCTTTCGGGTATTTTTCAGCGAAGGCCGCAGCCAACTCTTCCGACATATTCTCATAACTTACGACTGCTCTCTTCTTCTGACTGCTTAGTTCCATATTTTCTTTCCTTTTTGTCTTGTTTTCATGTTGCAATAATAGGACATTTTTCGGAATCGGAAATAAAATTTTTCATTTTTTTATGAAGAAAAACGATTTTTGTTTCCGTTTCCTTTCAATGTCCCGTTCCACATACACTTTGCGCATCGTGTGAGGATCGAGTCCCGTATAGAACATTACAGATGATGTCGTCATCGGAGTAGGCGTGAAATCCTGAACCTGATCCGTATGTATCCCCTTCAGGACCGGATTTTCAGAAAGACGCCTCATGTCTTCCATAGTGCATCCTGGATGTGCCGATATGAAATAAGGGATAAGCAGACAATGCTTTCCGGAACCCTTCACTATCCTATCGAATTCCGTTCTCAGCCTGCCGAACAGTCTGAAGGAAGGCTTGGACATGAGTTTCAGCACACTGTCTTCAGTGTGCTCCGGAGCGACCTTCAATATTCCGGACGTATGTTCAAGGATGAGTTCTTTCAGGTAAGGACAGGATGTATCGTCTACATACCCTTTTTCGTCGAGGAACAGATCATACCGTATGCCGCTTCCTATGTAGAAGTGTCTTATGCCTTTTATTCCCCTGATCCCGGAATACAGTCTGAGAAGCCTTGCATGCGACCGGTCGAGATTCCTGCATGGCGAAGGAAAGAGACAGGATTTCCTGAGGCATTTTCCGCAGAGCTCCCTGTTTTTCCCTTTCATGCCGTACATGTTCGCCGTAGGTGCGCCGACATCTGAAATGTTGCCGGCAAATCCCGGGACTGACTTCAGTCTGCGTATTTCATCCAGTATGGACTTTTCCGAACGGGACTGTATGAATTTGCCCTGATGCGCCGCAATCGTACAGAAATTGCAGCCTCCGAAACATCCGCGGTGAGTATTTATCGAAAACTTGATCATTTCGTAAGCGGGAATATGCTTACCCTTGTAGCGTGGATGGGGCTGTTTCGTAAAAGGCAGGTCCCAGAATGAGTCCATCTCCTGCTCAGTAGCCGGAGGATACGGCGGGTTGACCATGACATATCCGTCAGCATACGGCTCGACGATTGTCTGGGGAGACATCATGTTCGCTGCGGTCTCTATTCTGTTGAAATTCTCGGCAAATGCAATCTTGCTTGAAACACACTCTTCGAAGGAATGAAGCATTGTCACATCCCTGCGTGTACAGTGTCCGCTCATGAAAAATGCAAGCTGCGGGATCTTTCTTATATCGGAAGCCTTACGCCCGGATTCAATGGCCTTCGTAAATTCCAGAACCGTTCTCTCGCCCATACCGTAGGACAGATAATCGGCACCGCTCGACACAAGTACCGACGGCAGCAGACAATCCTTCCAGTAATCGTAATGTGTCAGCCGCCTCAATGATGCCTCGATACCGCCTATCAATACAGGAATTTCCGGAAACAGCCTCTTGAGGATACGGGTATAGACCGTAACGGCATAGTCGGGTCTCTGTCCGGCTTTTCCCATCGGGGTATAGGCGTCGTTGCTTCTGAGTCTTCTGGAAGCCGTGTAATGGTTCACCATCGAATCCATGGCTCCGGAGTTGACGCCGAAATAGAGTCTGGGGGCGCCGAGTTTCCTGAAATCCCTGAAATCGTCCCTCCAGTTAGGCTGGGGAACGACTGCAACCCTGTATCTGTGCTTCTGAAGATATCTCGCAATCACGGCAGTACCGAAAGACGGGTGGTCTATAAAGGCGTCACCTGAAAAAAGAATGACATCGATATAGTCCCACCCGAGTTTTTCGACCTCCCTGGCGGAGGTAGGTATCATATAAGGATCCTGCATAAGAGAAATCACATTCTCTCAGGAAGCCTGATTCCCAGTATGTCCATAGCCTTGACAAGGACGCCGGCTATCGTGGAAAGAAGCAGCAGCCTGCACTGCAGCATCTGCATGTTCTCTTCCTTTAGGACGGGAGTATCGTGATAGTACTGGTTGAATTCCTTGGCAAGATCATAGGCGTAGTTCGCTATGACAGCCGGAGAATGGGCTGCTCCCCCTTCGGCCACCTTGTCAGGATAGATATCCAGAAGCTTCACAAGGCGTATTTCCTTAGGCGACAATATCACGTCCGAAGATACTGTGTCGAAGCTGATATTCCTTTCGGCAGCCTTTCTGAGAATAGACTTTATTCTGGCATGGGTGTACTGGATGAAAGGTCCGGTATTGCCGTTGAAGTCTATGGACTCCTTAGGGTCGAAAAGCATTGTCTTCTTAGGATCGACCTTGATGATAAAATATTTCAGGGCGCCGAGGCTGAGTGTTCTGAAAAGTTCGTCCTGTTCGGCCTCAGTCATGTTGTCTATTTTTCCGAGCTCGGCGGAAGTCTCTTTCGCGGTATTGTACATTTTCTCGATAAGGTCATCGGCATCCACGACAGTGCCTTCGCGAGATTTCATCTTGCCTTCTGGAAGTTCCACCATTCCGTATGAAAGATGATATATGTTGTCCGACCAGGCAAAACCGAGCTTCTTGAGTATGAGCTTGAGAACCTGAAAATGGTAATTCTGCTCGTTGCCCACCACGTATATGTGCTCGTCAAGGCTGTATTCCTCGAAACGCTGCTCCGCCGTACCGAGATCCTGGGTCATATACACGGATGTGCCGTCGCCGCGCAGCAGAAGCTTTCTGTCGAGACCGTCTGCAGTCAGGTCGCACCAAACGGAACCGTCGGCTTCCCTTTCGAAAATCCCCTGGTCGAGACCTTTCTGAACAAGAGCCTTCCCGAGCAGATATGTCTGCGATTCGTAATACGTGCGGTCGAAAGAAATCCCGAGATCCGCGTATGTTTTCGCGAAACCGTCATAGACCCATGAATTCATTTTCTTCCAGAGAGCAACAACCTCTTCGTCGCCCTGTTCCCATTTAAGAAGCATCTCCTGTGCTTCCTTCAGAGACGGTGCGTTCTTCTCGGCCTCTTCTTCCGGCATTCCTCCGGCAACGAGTTCGGAAACCTCCTTTCTGTACATGTCGTTGAAAGCGACATAATAATCGCCTACAAGGTGATCGCCCTTCTTGCCTGAGGATTCCGGAGTCTCGCCGTTTCCGGTCTTCAGCCATGCAAGCATGGACTTGCAGATATGGATACCGCGGTCATTGACAAGATTGACCTTCATTACCTTGTGACCGTTGGCTTCGAGAAGTCTCGATACCGACCATCCGAGAAGATTGTTCCTGATGTGTCCCAGATGAAGCGGTTTGTTGGTGTTCGGGGAAGAAAATTCCACCATTATGGTCTTTCCCGTAGGGGGTAGCTGTCCGAAATTCCTGTCTGAAGAAATTTCTGAAAACAGCCTGTTCCAGTAACTGTTCGAGAAAGACAGATTCAGGAAACCCTTGACCGTATTGTAGGAGGCAATCTCCGCAGTATTGGACATCAGCCAGTCGCCGATCGAAGCTCCTGTAGCTTCAGGGGATTGCCTTGAAACCTTCAGAAGGGGAAACACGACGAGCGTGTAGTCCCCTTCGAATTCTTTTCTTGTCACCTGAACCTGAAACGAGGAATCAGGCAAAGCTGCCCCGAACAGTGACGAGACAGCTTCCTTCGCTTTTTCTATGATAAAAATATCCGGATTCATATTGTAAGACTGGTTAACCGAGGTAGCTCTTCAACAATTTGCTTCTGGAGTTGCTTCTCAATCTGCGGATAGCCTTCTCCTTGATCTGGCGGACACGCTCGCGGGTAAGCCCGAAACGCTCTCCTATCTCTTCGAGCGTCATTTCCTGGCAGCCTATCCCGAAGAATGACTTGACGATCTCCCTTTCTCTCGGAGCGAGAGTGGAAAGCGCACGTTCGATTTCCTTGTTCAGGGATTCATTCACGAGTCCTCTGTCGGCACTCGGGGAATCGTTGTTCACAAGAATATCGAGAAGGCTGTTGTCCTCTCCCTCCACAAAAGGAGCATCTACGGAGACATGCCTTCCGGAAACTCTGAGAGTATCGGCGATCTTGTCTTTCGGGACATCGATCATCTCGGAAAGCTCCTCGTTGGACGGCATCCTTTCATTTTCCTGTTCGAACTTCGAAAGAGCCTTGTTTATCTTGTTCAGGGAACCTACCTGGTTCAGAGGAAGCCTGACAATTCTCGACTGCTCGGCAAGCGCCTGAAGTATCGACTGTCTGATCCACCATACCGCATACGATATGAATTTGAATCCTCTCGTCTCATCGAATTTCTCGGCTGCCTTTATAAGGCCGAGATTTCCTTCGTTTATAAGGTCCGGAAGGCTCAGTCCCTGATTCTGGTACTGCTTGGCTACCGAGACCACGAATCTCAGATTCGCCCTTGTCAGTTTTTCAAGAGCCGCCTGGTCGCCCTTCCGGATGCGCTGGGCAAGCTCCACTTCATCTTCCACTGTAATGAGCTCCTCCCTGCCGATCTCCTGAAGATACTTGTCCAGGGAGGCGCTCTCACGGTTCGTAATAGATTTTGTAATCTTTAGCTGTCTCATATATTTTACTCTGCAGCGAAGCCGAAATATGACGGCCGTCCATACGAGGTGACACCTTCGATGAATACTGACCTCTTCGACTTCTTCGTGATATTTATCACATCCTGAGGCGTGCTTACAGGCTGGTCGTTGACATAAAGTATCACGAAACCGCCAGAAACTCCGGAGTCCATGATCTTGCCCGGGCCGACCGAAACGATTTCCACGCCCCTGTCAAGGCCGAGTCTCTCGAGTTTATCCTTGTCGGCTTCCTTGATTCTGGCGCCGTAGAATGCAACTGCTCCGTCTTCGTCTACTGCACCGTTGTCAACCATAGTGCTCTTGAATGTAACTTCAACTACCTTTTCCTTGCCGTCCCTGATAACAGTCAGTTCCGCCTTGTCTCCAGGACGGTAGCTGTTCACTGCCTCCTGTACTGCGGCCATATTTCTGACTTTGACTGAATCTACGGCAATCAGGACATCACCACTCTTGATACCTGCCTGGTCTGCGGCACTTTCTTTCAAAACCTCAGTAATATATACGCCGTCATAAGAAGAAAGTTTCAATTCCTTGGCAATTTTATCGTCGATCGGCTCCATGGTAACACCGAGAACAGCTCTCTTCACACTGCCGAAGTCTATGAGGTCTTCCGCCACTTTCTTCACCATATTGGAAGGAATTGCGAATGAATAACCTGTATATGAGCCTGTCTGCGAGACGATTGCAGTATTCACTCCAACGAGATTGCCGGCCTTGTCCACGAGGGCGCCGCCGCTGTTGCCCGGATTCACCGCAGCATCGGTCTGGATAAAGGATTCGATCTTGAATTCGCCTTTGTAGTTGGGCATCGTACGGCCTTTTGCACTTACGATTCCTGCAGTTATAGTGGAACGCAGATCATACGGACTGCCGATGGCTATCACCCATTCGCCAAGCCTCAGCTTGTCGGAATCCCCGAACGGGATTACCGGCAGTCCCTCGGCATCGATCTTTATGATGGCGACATCCGTTGCAGGGTCGGTTCCTATGAGTCTGGCGTCAAAGGTCTTGTTGTTGTTCAAGGTAACCTGGATCTTGGTGGCACCTTCGACCACATGATTGTTCGTCACGATATAGCCGTCCGGACGGATGATGACTCCGGAACCGCTGCCGACTTTCTCTCGCTCCTGAGGAGTCCCGCCGAAACCGAAGAAAAAGTCGAATATGGAATCCGGTCCCGTAGTCACGACGTCTTTGGCTACGACCTTGACATATACCACAGCATCTACAGCCGATTCGGCTGCGTATGTGAAGTCCGGATAATCCGAAAGTGACAAATTGACAGTCCTGTACTGGCTTCCGTCAGATACGGCAACGGTCATCTTTTCAGATGTATCGGCAGATTTTACGACTGCCAAAGCTGTCAGGCCTCCGACAAGAGCGGACAGCAGAATAATTAGAATTCCCTTTTTCATATTACGACATGTTTAAATTTATTCTTCTTTACGAAGCGGGCATAAAAATCAAATAATATGCCACATGAATGCTTTTTTTTTGTACATTTGCTTGGTGTATCCTGCGCATGCGGATACATGTTCCGACGACATTATTTTTAACAAATATATCAATAAATTATATGAAACTGGTTATATCAAGTTCAGAGTTGTTGAAAGGAATAATGACGGTATCCAAGGCCATTCCGACAAAGTCGGCCCTGCCTATCCTGGAAAATTTCCTTTTCAATCTCAAAGGCAGCATCCTTGAAATCACGGCATCGGACTCGGAATTGACAATGAGGACAAGCATCGAAGTGGAAAACGGGGAGGAAGACGGGCAGATAGCGGTTCCGGCAAAGCATCTCATGGATTTGCTGAAGGAACTTCCCGACCAGCCCCTGTCGATCAGAACCGTGAGCGACACCTCCTTCGAATTCAGCTGGGCCAGCGGAGCATCGACTCTCCCGTATTTTCCGGCAGGAGACTATCCGGAATTCACGACTGCGGACAGTTCTGCCGTTACCCTGGATTTTCCGGCACAAAGTCTTGTGGAAGGCATAGCTTCTACAATATATGCTACCGCCGATGAAGAAATAAGGCCGATAATGAACGGCATATATTTTGACATCGACGTTGATTCCACCACACTTGTGGCTTCCGACGCGCATAAGTTGATATGCTATACGACAAAGGACGTGAAGGCCTCGGAAAAGGCATCGTTCATTCTCCACAAGAAACCTGCAGCCGTGCTGCGCAGCATAATCGGGAAAAACACGGAAACTGTGGCCGTGGCGTTCGACTCGAAGAATGCAGTATTCACGTTCGACAACACAATCGTCATCTGCCGCCTCGTGATCGGAAAATATCCGAGGTACAGGGACGTGATACCGCAGAACAATACGAATATCATGAAAATCGACAGGCTCATGCTTCTGAATTCCGTCCGCAGGGTATCGGTGTGTGCCAACAAGGGATCGAACCACATCAAATTCAGTCTCAACACGAATTCGCTGGAAATATCGGCGCAGGATCTCGGCTTCTCCCTTGCCGCATACGAGAAACTCGCATGCGAATATGAGGGCGACGACCTGACCATAGGGTTCAAGTCCACGTTCCTGATCGAGATTCTGAGCAATATAGACTGTACGGAGATCGTTCTCAAATTCGCCGACGGCACAAGGCCGGCTGTCATAGTTCCGTCGGAGGAGGAAGAGCAAAGCGAGAAGATATGTGGAATCCTGATGCCGAGCATTGCCTGACGATTCATTATGGAACTGAAGCTTGAAAAACCGCTGCTTTTTTTCGACATAGAAAGCACCGGTCTTAATATTGCGACCGACGGAATAATTGAACTGAGTTTCGTCAAGGTATTTCCGGGAGATGAAGTCAGAGTCAAGACATGGAGAGTCAGACCCTGGGACTATGCAGCGGACTGCCAGAAAAAAATAAGCCCGGGAGCTCAGGAAGTGCACGGGATAAAAGACGAAGATCTTGCCGGGGAAAAACGCTTCTCCGAAATAGTGGATGAAGTCCAGGACTGGGTGGACGGTTGCGACCTTGCCGGCTTCAATTCCAACAAGTTCGACCTGCCGATGCTTGCCGAGGAACTGGAAAGGGTGAGAAAATACATGAACAGGCCGATAAGAATCGACTTGCACAGCATGAAAATGGTCGATGTGCAGAACATATACCATCAGCTCGAGCCGCGCAACCTCAAGGCAGCCTACAAATTCTATTGCGGGAAAGAACTTGAAAATGCCCATGCCGCCGAGGCTGATACTCTGGCAACATTCGAAGTGCTGAAGGCCCAGCTCGACAGATATCCGGACCAGCTGAAAAACGATGTCGGATTCCTTTCCAATTTTTCCGAACGTCAGAAAATCGTGGACTATGCCGGGCGGCTCGTGTATAATGACAAGAAAGAGATTGTAGTCAATTTCGGCAAACACAGGGGGAAGACGGCAAGGGAAGTCTACGAGACAGAACCGTCGTACTTCAGCTGGATAGAGAACGGAGAGTTCACCCTGGACACGAAACAGCAGTTCATTCTGCTCAGAAGGCAGTTTGAAGCCGAAAAGGCCGAAGCGAGAAAGGCCGCAATGAAGAAACTGACCGACAAGGAGCTTGAAAAATCCATCGGTTCTCTCGCGGAGAAATGGGGAACC
>CALUQM010000042.1 GCA_944322925.1 uncultured Bacteroidales bacterium | reverse complement strand
TCATTGCAACGAGATTTCCGGCATAATCAAGGACAAAAAGACGGCCCTCCTTGTCTGTCAGCATTTTGGCCGCATCGGAAAACAGGAGTCTGTCATCATCGTCTATTTCTATAGTTTCGAGTCTTTCCATGTAAGGGAAAAGATCCTCTGTTTCTTCCGTTTCCTGCAAAGGTGCAAGAGTGACAGCGGCGGTTTCTCCGCCGTCTCCGGCCGAACACCCGCAAAGCAGGAAGAGACTGCACATAAACGGGATTTGCATAATTTCCGAAAATCTCATAATATACTGATTTTTATATAATCTTAATATTTGTCAGACCAATAATGCATGAACACAAATTTAATGAAATATTTGCGATTCAATGGCAATTATATTAATTTCAATCTCCGGATTCACAGGAATCATGTATAGACAAAATCTTTATATCATGCACAAAATCTTTACTTTCATCGCAGCCGCAGCGGCGGCCTTAATCACTACATTTTCATGTTCAGGCAACCAAGTCACCCTCAGCGTCACGCCGGAAAACAGTCTTGAATGGATGTCCGTATATGAAGTCGCGACAACGGACACTGCGACGGTAATCAAGGGAAATCTTTACGGCCGTGAAGGCGATGAAATAACCATACCTTCAGATATCTGGCTGAAAGGCTCCGCATCCGGGAAAAGATACAATCTTCTGCACGAGCCTGAAGACGGAAGCTCCAGAACTGCAGTCATGCCTGCAAACATGACCATGCCATTCACCCTGGTATTCGAGGCCCTCGATGACAATGAAACGTATGCGGATCTTGTATGCGGAAACGAACGGATCAGGAAAATACCAGTCAAAGAAGTCAGGACCGCATATACTACCGACATAACCGGAACCCTCATAGACAGGCCCAATACGTCAAGGCTCATTCTCGCTCCTGCCAACAGCGACAGCAGAGTGCAGCCTTATATTTCAATCCCCGTAACGGACGGAAAATTCTCCTACAAACTCAGGACGGATGTAGCGACGGCTTACGACATCTTCTGCTGGGATGACTATGTGCGTGGCGCATGGATGGATAAAACAATTTTTTCAGACGGAGGGGACATTGATCTTACCATATATTCATACGAAGCCAACAAGCCTACGGAAATCAACCGCTGCACTTCCGAAATGAACAAAGAATACCGGAAATACACGGAAAATGAGGATTCAATGATACCGAGAGACGAAATGAACGCATGGGCGGACAGCCTGTTTGAAAACGGCAATTACTTTACCAAGGAATACGAACACCTTTCGGACAGCGCCCATGATGCAGGCTATCCTCAGGACCTTATCAACGAACTGAACGCCATGCAGGAATCGAAGGAAGCATATACGGATGACGCCAAGGCATATCTGGCAGTATGCGACAGTATTATAACGGCAAAAAAACAGCGTACCCTGGATTACATCAGGGAAAATAGAGGGATAGTGAGTTACTACCTTCTTTTCAACGAGTTTTTCTGGGAAGAGGATGAGGAACTCAGAAAAGAATACAAAGATATCTTCGAGACAACCTATGCCGGACTGTATCCTGAACATCCGTTTACAGAGGAGATAACCAGTATGATAGCATCAGAAAGCATCAGGCCGGGAGGAAAATTCATCGATTTCTCTGCTCCGGACATCAACGGAACTGAACATGTCCTGTCTGAAGAGATAGACGGAAAAATCGCTGTAATCGACCTGTGGGCATCGTGGTGCGGACCTTGTCGCAGACATAGCAAAGCTATCATTCCTATTTATGACAAATACAAGGACAAAGGATTCACTGTAGTAGGAATAGCCAGGGAAAATCAGAATACGGATGCAATGGCAGCTGCCATTTCAAAAGACGGCTACAAATGGCTGAATCTCGTGGAACTCAATGACGCCGGAATGATCTGGCAAAAATACGGGGCAGGCAAGAGTGGAGGAATGATCGTTCTGGTCGACAGAACCGGAACCATTGTCTCCGTAAATCCAGGCACTGATGAAATACGGGAATACGTGGAAGCGAATATCTGACATAAGACAACCGGAAAAGATAGGGGGTGGGTCAGACCTTTGACCCACCCCCTATCTTTTCCGGCATGACAAGGAAAGTCTCCTTTTCAGCCAGCCTTCGGTATCACGCCTACATCGAAATACGCATGGCGTTGATATTTCCGTCGGCAGCAGATCCTGTATCGATACCGATAACGGAAATTGTAACGGTTCCGTCAGAAGCCGGCATGACATCGTTGAATACAGCCACATGCTTGTCAAGGTCGGTTCCTGTCCAGGACTTCATGCCCGGCTTGATTTCTACGGGTTCTGAAACAGAAGCTCCTGAAACAGTAAAACGAGTAATACGGGCGTCTGCACTTCCGTTGTATCTTACAGCCAGAATGCTGAAATCGTATGCAGTACTTGGATCAAGTCCTGACAATGTAATCGATGCCGGGTCAGTATCGCCCTGTCCCTTGGCACCCGCAACGACAATACCGTCTACCCAGGCATCCCTGAGCCAGGTAATGCCTCCCGCAACCATATCCTGACCGTCAGGCTCCGTTCCCACACCGTTGTTCATGCCGGTGAAACCGCTCATGGATGAAATAGTGATCGCGGTATAGTCCCCGTTCTCGTCCTTTAGAGACAACGGCTTGTCGGAAATTTCGTACACCATGACATTGTTCCATGAAGTAGCCTTGCTCGAACCGAAATCGATGTAAACAGGAGTTTTTCCGTCAGAAGTTATCTCGGGCGACTGGAAATCGGCCATAGGATTCACTGAATACGGCTCCAGTACGGCAAAATGAGCCGCATTCTGTGCAACGTCCGCATAGGCCTTGTCCACGGTCCCGGGATAATACGCATTCCCGACTACGCTCGTGCCGGAAATCTTCTCGAACCACGCACATGCTGCCGTATAGCGGCCGTAATTCACCTCCAGATGATATCCGTCGCGGTTGAAGGCATCGCCGATAAAGGAATTCCTGCCGTTCTGGATCGCAGTTCCGGACGGGATGACAATCTCGATATCATTATCTGCGGCAGCTTTCTGTACCGCATCCATAATGGCATTGTACATGGTCATCTGATCGCTGTCATATTTAGGGAATTCACCGTGGTCAGAGTTGGAGGCATAAGCCCAGGTCTGATGGAATGCCACTTCCATATTAGGATTTACGGCATTTTCCTCGACATATTCGATAAGGCCCGGAAGATAAGGAGTATAAGTATCGTATATTCCGGAACTGCCGCTCGCCTGCTGCAGACTGATATAGTCCCAGTCTTCATCTGTTATGCCGGTCAGCAGAGATGTATTGGCCCGCTCTGTCTTGACACCGTCGACGATTTTCCTGTAAGCGTAAGCCGCCTCCCCGCTGTTCATGTTCTTGTAATGCCTCTCGAGAGTGCAGCCGCCGATATAGAGATTGCCTATCATGGCATCGAAGCCTGCAGCATCGAAAAGCTCCCAAAGATACTGTTCCACCGCATCCTGGGAAAAACTGTTTCCGATAGCAAGAATCTTGATGATGCCGTCACCGTTGCGGTCTGGGCCGACAGGCTCGGGTTCAGGTTCGGGCTCCGGCTCAGGCTCTGGTTCGGGTTCCGGGTCAGGATCCGGATCCGTCTGTTCGGTATTGTCGGTCTCGTTTTCTTCTGCGAACGAATCCGTACATGCTGCAGCGGCAAACATCATCGTTGCCGCAATCATGATCATAGAATATATCTTTTTCATTTTACGGTTTGGATTGTTGGTTATTATTCCATTATAATTTGTGTATGTAAACACGAAGATAGACATTATATTCTTCGCTGCAAAATCTTTTTTTGTCTTTTATGTTGATAATGTTGTCGATATCAGCATCTGACAGGTCAGGATTTCCATTGGGCCGGCCGATGGGCACGGATACAGAAAATGGGGAAATACGCAAATAGAGCGACAATCGAAAACAGCATTCCACCCATGGTGCCGACAGCGAAATCGAACCAGAATACCTCATCCGGGCCGTCGAAAAGGAAAGGAATCAGACCGAGCACGGTGGAAATGACCGTAAGCATTATCGGTTTGATCTTATGATTGAACGCCTTTACGAATTTTCTGACATCATCCCTCCCGCTGCTGTCATTTTTCATCGCGTTCACGAGATAAATACCGGCATTTACCACTATGCCGCTCAGCATGACGAGCGCGGCGAAACCTCCCTGATCGAATGTGAAATCGGATAATCCGAATACGAGAAACACTCCGACAAACGAGATCGGAATCAGAATGATAACGGCAAGAGGATACCTCAAAGATTCGAAAGTCATGCTGCACATGACATAAATGACGGCCGCCACCAGCAGAAGGAGCCAGGCATATTTCCATTTCGTATTCTCGGCCCAGGCACCGTATAAAGGTGTAGACGCCTTGTACCCGACAGGGAGCAGTTCTTCGTTGAGATATTTGACAGTATCGTCAATATATTTTTTCGAAAGTTCATACGAGCCCAGGAAATCGAATCCTACGGTAATTTCGTACGACTGGTTATACCTTCTTATCGGGAATCCCGTCCGGCGTTTCTCCACTGACCCCATTTCAGAAAGCTTGACTTTGACACTGTCGGCTTCCACCTGTGCATTCAGCACATGCCACAGGTCGAAACTGTCTGCCAGGGATGATTTCATGACCGCGCGGACCATGCCGTCAGGTGCGGGAACATATCCGAGGTCGGCAGTATAAAGAATGGAACGCAAACTCGAATAATACTCGTAAGGATCCACCCCTATCGCCGTCATCATGGCGAAATCATAGTCCAGACTGAACTCGGTCCTCGCCACATTCCAGTTGCCGGCCATCATTTCCGGACCGGAAACCCTCCTGTTTTTACGAAGGATATTCATGAGCGTGTCGGCATAAGCCTGAAGTTCATCGTAGCTGTATCCTTTGATGGCGATCATGTTCGACTTGTATTCGGAAACTACGTCATTGTTGAAATAACTGTCGTTCACTCCCCATACTCTCCATACAGCCCCGCCGAAATTGCCTGCCATATCCGTAACCCCGGATTTCAGCTCCGCCGGAAAATACGTACCCTCATATTCGGGTTTGAAACTGATCTCTATGGTAGCGTCATCATAAGAATATATCCGTGTGATGAAAGTCTCTATCTCATCGAAAAGGCTCAGATAATTTTCCATGCTCCTGACCACATCATTCAGCTGGGCGACAGAGCACCCCTCCGGCATTCCGGCGTGGACATACAGAATATCCCTGCCAGGTTCCCTGTAATAGTCCGACCTGTCGAGTACCTTCCTGAACACCCAGAAAGACGCTCCCAAGACAGCGGCCAAAACCAGCAGGTACGCCCACCGGAAACGGAGCCCGCGCCTGATATAGGCCTCATAAAATCTGTTCCATCCGATGATCCTGCGGCGGCTGCGCACCGGACGGAGCCAGTCGTTTCTCCGGACAGGAAACCTGTCCAGAAGGGACGGAACGAAAAACCACGCCACAAGCAGTGAGACAGAGAGGTTTATCATGATTACTTTCGAGAAATCCTCCAGATTCGCCTTGTCTTTTTCAGGCAGCAGCAGTATTATGCACAATGCACCTATCGTAGTGGCCGTAGCGCCGAGCAAACCGGAGAATACCGAACGGTTCCGGTAATACGAATAGTGATCTGCCATCATTATGGAAGAATCTATGATGATTCCCAGCGAAACGGTGATGCCGGCAAGAGTATAGATGTGGACCGGAAGGGAGAATATATTGTAGAAAAGGACAGCCACGAAAATATTGACCGCAAGCGTAGTGGAAATGACAAACAGGTATTTCAGCGACCGGTTTGTCAGATACACGAAAACCAGGAGGATGAGCAGACACAGCAGGGTCCGGAAATATATCTTGTCCAGTTCCGATGATATATATTCCGTAGAATCATAACTTATGGATGCCGTTATCTCCTCCGGGAAAGACTGCTGCAGTACGGACATCTTCTCCCTGACTGCCGACACGGCGGTGAGGAAATTCGTCTCCGGTGCAGTCTCCACGGAAAGCATCACGGTATTCAGGCCGTTCATCCTGAAATAAGAAGACGGCTCGGACTCCTTGTACCTCCATGAGGCGATATCCCTCAGATGAACTGTTCTCCCGTCAAATGACCCGACAGGAATATCCCCGATATCATCCGACGTCCTGCAGGCAAGTTTCACGCTCATCGTACCGGAGCCGGAGTCCGCCATTCCAAGCATATCTACAGAAAACCATGAACGGAATGCAGAAGAAACCATGTCCGCCGTGATTCCGCATGACTCTGCAATATCGGCATCGAAGATGATTTCCAGTTCGAACGGGGTAGCGCCCCAGAATGAGACCCTGTCTACGCCGTCCACGGAAGAAAGAGGCACTGTCACATGCCCTGTCACATAGCGTTCAATCTCAAGGGACGGCAGAGAACTCTTGAAAACATACGTAAGCGCCGTACGGCTCCCGGCGCCTCCGGTTCCGAGAGAAATGTAAGGATACGAGACTCCGTCAGGCAAGCTTGCATAGACGTTCCGGATGCGGGACGCCACCTCGAATCTGGCAGCAGCCATGTCTGTTCCTTTCCGGAACTTCAAAGTCACGCTGCCGCTCCCTCTGTCGGAAACCGAGGAGACGGAAACACAGTTTCTGATTCCTGTCAGGACTCCCTCCAGCCTGGATGTGACCTCTGCCTCCATAATACGTTCCGATGCATCGCTCCACGAATAGGATACGGTGACGGACCTGTCGGAAGGTGCCGGAGCATACTGCACATTGAGCAAAGGCATGCCTGCAATGCCGGCAACAGCCAGTACAGCCATCAGCAAAAGGACAGTAAATGGAGGTATCTTCTTCATTTTCCCTTCTCCGTATGCCGGTAAATCTCATAATACACCATAGGGACGAAAAGGAGGCTCACCGTAGTGCCGACCACCATTCCGGCGATAATGACCAGAGACATGGGATATTGCAAATCGTCCCCCATGCTGCCTCTGGCCAGAAACGGGCAGACCGACAGTATGGTGGTCAGAGAAGTCATGACTATGGCCTTGAGGCGGCGCTGTCCTGCCTCCATAATGGCATGTTCGAGCGTGTAGCCAGACTTTCTGAGACGGTTTATGGTATCTATCTTGAGAATGGAGTCGTTTATCACGATGCCGCAGATAACCACCAGACCTATCATCGACATCAGATTTATGGAAACCCCGCATATCCACAGCACCGCCAGCGCGCCGAAAATGTCTATGGCTATTTCAGACAATATGACCAGAGGCTGGATCAGGGACTCGAACTGCGAAGCGAGTATCAGATAAAGCAATAACAAGGCAATGGCAAGCACTGCCAGCAGTTCGTTTACCATCTGCCTGTTCGAAAACCATGAGCCGCTGAACCCTGCATCGAAACGGCCGTCGTCGCCGACTATGTCACTGACCGCTGTCATGGTCTTCCGTACGTCACGGCCGCCCACATTTATATCGACAGGATAATAATTGCCCTCCGCTCCGGATATGACTGATTTCAAGTCGGATTCGTATGACTGGACCATAAGGACCGAAAGCGGTATTTCCTGTCCGTTCTTACGGACAGAGGTCTCCTGTATCACTTTCCCCAGTTCCCTTACATCCGACCCCATAACCACAGGCAGAGTCCTGTCTCCCTGGACAATATTGAACAGCGTATTGGCATTCAGCGCATTCCTGAGCACCGATACCAGGTCGGAATAAGCAATATCGTAAAGCGCCATTTTCTCAGGATCGGCCACATAAAGAATACCGGTCTTCATCGGGACCTCCTGTATGCCGGCGTCAGGCAATTCCGTCATGAGCCGGTCCACCACATCATACAGGGCATCGGGCCCCGCTTCAGACGAAGTTACCGGGCGCAGCCTGGCCACCAGCGGGGCTTCGCGGTCGGCGAATACCATGTCGAAGATGTTGCCGGAATCGGCAAATCCGAACAGGCAGGAAGGATATCTCGCACCTATATTGTCAGACAGGACATCCCGGACCTTCTCCAGATCTCCGGCGTTACGGCATTTGACATATATCGAAGTCTCCTGCACGGACTGTTCGCCGCTATGGCCGAGCATGAACTGCTGTTCCCCCACAAGAGAAGTCGTCTGCAAGGCATAATCCGACACCAGATCTTCGAGCCAGGCAGTACGCATTTCATTTTCCGACACCGACACCTGATCGTTCCAGTCTACCTTCAGGATAGTGTCCGTGTATGTGATTTCCGGCAGTCTCTCTCTGGGCATGAATACAAAGCACAATGCAATCCCCACGGCCGACACCCCGAAAACCGTCCATCCGGCCCACCTGTGCCTGAGAAACCAGACAAGTCCCTTTTCATAAACCGCCACAGCCCCGTCAAATGAAAACCGCTTCAGGAAAGCATTTGGCCGGAAACTGTCGAATCTTCTGTACCAGCACCAGTAATACACGGGTATGACAGTCACTGTCACCACATAAGATGTCAGCAAAACTATGGAAACTGCCATGGCCTGATCGTAAAACATGGCACCGGCTATACCGCTTACGAAGATAAGAGGAATGAAAACGGCACATGTCGTCAGCACGGAACTCAGCATCGCCCCGGTCACCTCTGAAGTACCTTTCAGGACAGCATCGCGCAAACTCTCGCCCCTCTGCCAGCGGGCAGTGATATTGTCTGTCAGGATAATCGTATTGTCGACCATCATTCCGACTCCGAGAATAAGGCCGGAAAGGGATATGATGTTTATGGTCAGACCGATGAGATAGAATATCAGCATGGAAAAAACCAGAGCCGCCGGTAGAGTGAATGCCACCAGTGCCGGAGACCGGAAATCCTTCATGAACAGGAAGATGATGACACAGGCGAGAATCACTCCGGCAATGATATTTCCTATAAGATTGTTTATGGAATATTCCAGAAGTTCGGTCTGGTCTCTGGTGATCTCGAAATCTATTTCAGGATAATCATTTTCGAACCAGACCATCTGCCTTTCAATACTGTGCTTCAGGTCCGCCATCCTGGCGTCGCTCTGCTTGATGACCGCCATGGTCACCGCCGGTTTCCCGTCAGACCTTGCCATGCCGGTACGTCCTGCCGGATGCTCTATCACTCTGGCTATATCTTTCACCTGAAGAATCCGGCCGCCGGAATTCAGATATATGTTTTCTATGTCTTCCCTGTCTGAGGCGAATGACTGGAATTTCACACTGTAGCGATATTCCCCGTCTCTGATGGTAAGACTGCCGAGGCGGATGTTGGCCGATGATATAAGTTCCTCGAATTCCTTTTCGGTGATGCCGAGACGATACAGGGCTTTCATGTCCGGCAAGACAAGTATTTCATGGTCCACACAGCCGCTCATGTCCACCATAGCCACTTCTTCCATCTGCTCTATCCGTTTGGATACCACTTCCTCGGCAAAACGGCTCATGCGGCTGAAATCTTCGCTTACAGGATACAGGTCCCTGTCTGCATCCTCAGGCAGGGGCTTCTCGTCCTTCAGCGTCATGTTTATATAAAATGCCGGAATATCGTCAGCTTCCGCTTTCAGGACTTTCGGTCTGTCGATATCCCGGAACTGTCCCATAGTCCTGTCTATCTTCTCATTGACCTCTATGAAAAGATAGTCCATATCCGCTCCCTGGGCGAATGTCAGGCGAATCATCCCGCTCCCGTCCCGGGACTCGCTTCTGATGTCCTCCAGCGAATTGATCTGCACAAGCTGCTGACGCAAAGGACGGCAGACCGTTTCGTCTATCTCCCTGGCGGAAAGATTCGGGGCGGAAACCTGCACTGTCATGTACGGAATGTCTATGTCCGGTATCAGTGATACGGGAAGCATTCTGATGCCGGTTATCCCAAGCACCAGCACCACTACAAGGGCCATAGTCACAGTGATCGGCCTGTCCAGCATCCATTTCAGCATAGGCTCATTCCTTTATGGCTACAGAGGAACCGTCAGCTATGTTCAGGTTCCCTGAAACGATGACAGTATCTCCCGGCGACAGTTCGGCACCTCTGTCGACATTGGCCGTAACGGCATGGCTTTCAGCATTGGACATAAGGACATTCACGTAAGTCCATAGCGACTTTCCTCCAGAATAGCGGAAAAGGACCTCCTTATTGTCCCTTATCAGGACTGCACTTTTCGGCACCACGAGCATGCCGGGAACCGTACGTTCAACTATTATCCTTACATTCATCCCGTCTATGAGCGTACCGTCATTGGCAACTTCAGCCGTGACTGCCACCTGCCCGTTTTCAGTGACTTTCGGATTTATGGCCGTAATCTTTCCGGACAATACCTTTCCATCTCCGAAAAACGGTATTACCTTTATCGGCAGCCCTGTTCAGATGAAAGGATATTCCGATTCCATGACAGAGAAATCCACATCGAATACGCTGTCATCTATCAGGGTACAGAAAGGATCGGAACCGCTCATGTCATACCTGTGAATCTTCACGTCGGCTATCTTGCCGTCGAAAGGAGCCCTGAGTACCGTACCTTCCCAGTCATGTTCCGCCCGGGCGAAGCTGACCAGCGCGGCATCATAACCGGAACGTACCCGCGCCATTGTCCTGACATTGGCAGGGACAGATACGGTATCCCCTGCCTGATAACCCTGCCCGGCCAGGACATCGAGATAGTCCAGTTCCGCCTTGTCCAAAGAGATACGGGCAGACTCAAGGGCCAGCACCTTATCTTCCGCATCCTGGCTGGCTATCACTTCTCCGGCTTTTACAGACTGGCCGTTCCGGACGGCGATCTCCGACACGACTGCCTGCGTACCGAAATGCATGGATATCTTTTTTCTGGCGGAAAGATGTCCGTTGGCGATCAGCTGCCGGGTGAAATCACCCCTCTCAAGCCGGATGACTTCCACCAGATTGTTCTCCGGTTCATATTCGAGTTTTCCCGTTCTCACTTGTCCGTCATCATTGCCGGAGGCACATCCTGAAACAGACAGCAGAAAGGCCGCAAGGGCCCCGTATAGGATTTTCTTCATAGTCATCGTCATTAAAGTCATTTGACAAGCTCCCTGAAATCCACATCTATGTTCTTCCCTGACATGAAATCGAACAGGGTAAGCTGACGCAGCGTATAGTAATAGTTCCAGTAGTTGCTCAGGTCGGTGATGTACTTTTCTGTAGCTGAATCACATTCGGACTGGGCGGTATTGAGGTCGGTTACGGATGCTGTCCCGTCACGAAAGCGTTTCATTATGAGACCGTATCTCTCCCGAGCTATGTCTGAAGCCTGGCGTGACGCCATACACTGCTGCCGCTGGCTGTTGAACTGGGCCACGGCCGTGAACACCTGCCTGCGGAAATCGCTTTCGGCCTGTTCCACCTGAGCCTTGACCACAGCTGACTGTGCTTCGGCTTCCTTCACCCGGCCTCTTCCCATGCCCCAGTCGAAAATCGGAATGCTGAAAGTGATGCCGACCACTTCCTGGTCCAGCAGATGACGGTATGTTTCACGGAATGCCGCATCGGAATTCGACAGACCGAATTTGGCGCTGAATGATACTTTCGCTCCCCTGTCAGCCCTGGCCTGGGCTATATCTGACTCGGCAGTCAGCGTCTTGATCTCGTTTTCGAGCCTGAAGCTCGAATTCAGAAGAGCTTTCTCCATCACCATGTCATAATCCATCCATACATCAGGAAGGACATCTTCCGAAACCGTCTCTATCTCCACCTTCTCATCCAGTCCGAGAAGAGAATTCAGGGCCATCTGGGCTTCCCGCACCCTGACTGCGGATTCGTTGATGGCTATGCTGTCATTAAGCATCCTCAGTTCCAGCTGGAGATATTCGTCTCTGGTCACGCTGCCGAGTTTCATTCTTTCCGCCGCCACCGAATGCATCTGGGACGTATTCCTGTAATTCGTTTCTGCAGTCCTGTATGCATGGCGGGCGGACATCAGCGCAAAATAACAGTTCACAGCATCGATGGTAACCTGCTCCATGGACTCGATATACACCCTCTTGGCATGTTCGTATTCTTTCGGGGATATCTTCTTTTCCCATTTGAAACGGTTGTAGGCGAGAAGAGGCTGCTCGTAATAGAATGTGACCGGCTGTGCATACCACGTCTTGCCTCCGTTCCGCCCGAACTCGTCGATTCGCGACAGGTCGGAGTACAGGGAAACGGTGCCTCCGGTAAATGTGAGGTTTTGCGTAATGGAGAGGCCGAGGCTGTTCTGCATGTTGTAGTTGCTCGTATAGACCAGTTCTCCGGTCTCGTAGTTCTGAAGCTGCCTCAGGGAGCGGTCGAAGGATGCTAGGTTCCCGTACAGGTTCAGGGACGGGAGCCGGCTCGCCTTATAAGAACGGTACGCCCAATAGCTCGACACGAAACCGGCCTTGGCTTCAAGAGCCGCCACAGATTTCTCGCGGGCCGATTCTATGGCCTGGGAGAGTGTCATTACATTCACGGACGGCATTTCCACCGTCGCAGTCAACGGATCTGCAACCTGTGCGTAACCGGAAAATGCCAGTCCGCACGTCAAAAGCCATAATAAGCTGATCCGTCTCATAACCTGAACCGCATTATTTTCAATCTTCCGTTCTCTTCATCCTCAAAAACCTGAGAATAATAATACGGCTCAATGTACCCGGCAACCCTGAATTCTCCTGGGACGTCCAAATCAGCCGCCAAAACACCGTTCTCATAAATCTGAAGACCGTCTGAGGAACTATGCTGTCCTCTGGAGTAAGACCTGAACAGCAATCCGGTTTCATCTATATATTCAATCCAGCCATACCGTCCTTTCGTTTCCCTGTTCTGTCTGTATACCGGCACATCATCCCAGCTCCGGACAGGTGCATAATCCATATCCATACCCTTGCCTGAAATGCCGAAACACGACTCCGGTTCTCCGGAAAAATCGCATCTGTATATCAACGAATCCGCTTCATACCCGACATACAGATAATCTTCCCCGACATCGAAATTGACACCGCCGAACGATGCACACGATGCCTTTTCCTGGTGATATATTTGCGGAAAACCCTTCACTATCATAGGAAGTGACTTTTCTTCCGTCAAGTCTATCCTCCCGATATGACGGCCCTGCTCCAGGAACTTCTCCCCGGTAGTAAAACAATTGAATTCCAAATGTTCGCTCAGCATACCGATATAGAAAATCCCATCTCTAATCCTTGCAACATGATTATCCCAACTGAATGAATATGTTTCGAACGATGATGCATTGCCTCTGGTATCAGGTCGGTAGACCAGCGTAAACCTTTTTTCAAGCGAATAATCGGAATCGAATATTTCAAAATCAAGTCCGGTACTCAACAGCACAAAACCACTGTCGGAAAAGACCGCATTTACACAATCCCGAAAAGTCGTCTCCTGATGACTCCGCCCGATACCGAGATGCCGCGACAGACATTTTCCATCGCTGTCAAATTCGTATATATACCCGAAATATCTGTCATAATAATAGATATGCCCAGCAGGGGTGATTCCGGAAAAACCATTGTACGAACAATATACCGAATCCAATACGATACTTTCAATGTCTATGCTGTCATACTGTATTTCAGCCCGGTATGAATCTGGAACAATATCTGCAAATCCCTTTTGTTCTCCGCCACGGCAGGAAAACAAGGCCAATATCATTACAAACAGTACAATCCTTTTCATAGTCATTTACTTATGTCAAGACACTACATTTGCCAACGGAATTATGGTCATTTCCGTGGTGCCACTCATATCCTGCCAAAAAAGATATACTTTATCATTATAAGTACAGATCTGCGACAGGACAGAATCGCCTTTTTGGAAAGAATGGGAAGATACCTTATCTGCCGACTTGTCATAAACGGCATAAAAACGTTCTCCTCGCATGAAGTAGACAAAACTGAAATAGGCATGCGAATCATAAATATTGCTGACAAATGTCGCATATCTGTTCGGAGACCGGTTTACGTACTCTATTATCTGCATCTCATCCTTGAAATCTTTTGTCGAAGGAATATTCCTGCGGCCGAAATCTATCCGATATATTTCAATTACGGCATTGTCATCTACGAGGTAAATGTCATTCAACATATATCTGTAATAAAACACCAAGCCATCTTCATTTCTGTAAAATGGATTACTGAAATGAGCTCCTGATCTAAGTGTCATAGTGCCGATGTCCTTCAGATGCCGGAAATTTTCATCATAAAGGGCAAGTTCAGGAATTTCTCCTGCCTCGAAAACCCGTTTCCCTACATAACTGTTTCTGTCCAGCCTTATAAATTCCTGGAATGGGGCATCCATCGATGTCTCGGGAACTTTCGTCTGATGCAACAATTCCCCTGAAACCGAAAAATACATTATTTTCTTCGAATTGATATCATATAAATAGACCCGGCCAGAATCTATGCCGGCACCCCAGACTGTCAGATATTCATTTGCCGCTCTGCCCTTATTCGAGTATTTAGCTATTTTACCTCCGGTTTCCGTATTGAAACCATAGAGACTGCCGGACGCCTTTATCAGTGCCAAAGTATCATAAATGGCAACCTGATCTATCTGGCCTATTGCATAGTCAGAAATGAATTTAACGGAAGCATACGCCTTGTCTGACAGATCAGTTATCATTACATTATCCGTATCCACATCCAATACCAGGCAGTCATCTGAATGGGTACTGCAAGATGCTGATAAAGACAGAACAAGAGTGACCGCAGATGCAGCCAAAACCACCGTTCCTGCTGCTAATAGAATAATTTTGCATTTCATAAGATTTGATTTTTTTGTCCCACTCGACATACGGAACCGGTTAAAGTTGCTATATTTATTGGTATTTATCACTTATTACAAGTGAGACATTATAGGCAACGGTTTGTCAATCAGTCCCATTCTCCGACCAATGAAATCAGGTCAAAGTACATCAGGCGTGTCCGCAGTTTCATATTCTTGTCAAATCCGGTGTTTTCAGCCTCCTGACGTTCACTTGAAACGACACCCGCAAACAGGGAGAACAGAACAGTTATCTTCGATTTTTTCATAATGAAAGCCGATAAAGCACAAGTCTTGTAGAATCCCCGTCTTCGAGCGGGATGAACCGCGCTCCGTAAAAAATGCCATTCGAGTACCCGAGAAGCTTGAAATAATCCGGAACGCCGAAATCTGCAACAAGATCATTCCCCTTGTATATCTGCATGCCCGAAGCTCCAGTGGCTGTTGTCCTGATATATGTCCTGCACAGCAGCGAGTCTTCCGGAAAATACATCAGTCCGGTATTGATTCCCACGTGGCTGAAATCCTTTCTGAAATTGTCTCCCAGATCTATCTCCCGCGTCACCGTATAACCTCTGTCGATATTTTCACATTCATATCCGATCGTATAGAGCAACCTGTCCGGATACCCGTAAACATAAATCAATGAATCGACACCATGATTCACATAAACCGTGTCACCGTTCGCTGTATACTGGAAAAATTCAAGATGGGGCATCGACTTTTTCCCGTATATTGCAGGAAAGGAGCCCGAGACCGACTCGACTTCCATTGTTTCGGGATTCAGTCTCCCGAAAATTGCACCCTCGTCATAACGCTTTGATTCCACCCTGCCCGGAGAACCGGTCATCCTGTTGATTATATTGGTCTGAAACAGTATCATGGAATCCCGTCCCATATAGAACGTCATTCCGAAATCGCTCAAATCCGCAAGATTGTATATCCGGGGAGAGCGATAACCGTGCCCCGGCCTGTTGTCCCACTTGAAATCGATTTGAGATCTGCCGAGAATCTTTTTCTGCTTCATATCAAAAAAAGTAATCCCGTTGCCGCTGTCAATAATGACACCTCTTCCAAGCGGATCTCCGATTATCGGATATGCATATATCATCGATGGTATTTCATTGTCTCCCCTGCCTTTCCTGAAATACTCTCTTATAATATTGCCGGACAAGTCCATGTCATAAAAGCGGTATGTCATTTCATCCGCGAACGTTATGACCGTATCCGTCATATAGAAATTCCCGTATCCGCCGGATTCAGGCACATCGACATAAACAGTATCGACAGTCACATCCAGCGCTTCAGACCGGTCCTTTCCTTCATGGATTATATTCTGCCGCATTCCGCAAGACAGACAGCACAATACCGACAGAGCCGCACAGATTCTTTTCATAAAGCCAGATTTCGGATTCTTTATTATAAAAAACAAATTTCGGATTCTTTATTATAAACTGTACTTCACTATGGCGCCGCCGCTTTCTGCCATGACCCTGTCATAAGCCGCCTGAGAACCTTCATCAAGGATTCCTCTGCTTACATAGTCAGGCAAATTTGCCGCGTCGACATATTTGTACATTTCGCCGTCGTAAAAAAGTTCCGGTAGGAAAAGCATGCCTTCACGTGTTTTCCAGAACAAACGGCTCTCTCCGGTATCCATATCATGATACAGCGTATATGTCTTCCCGTAATCGTATATGACACTTGCAAAAAGCTTTCTGCCGCCGCACTTCATGTCTATGAACGGACAAAGCTTCCGACTGGAATAGTCCAGTATGAATTCATCATATTCCCTGGCAGAATCATATTCCGGTATATCCTGCAGACATCCCTGATATTTCCCGAAATTCCAGCCGATGTACGGAACAAGACCGCCGCTTACGTCGTCGAAAAGATATATGAGACCGTCCAATGTACTGAAAAAAGCGGCTCTGCCGTCAAACTCGAAAAAAGGAGACTGCGCCGAAACATATTTCACGAGATATTCAGGAGGACGGTATCCGTATGAAAACAGAGAAGAATCACGTGTATCAAGACACCATAATTTGTCTTCATCGCTGAATGAATACAAGATGTATTTTTCTCCGTCAATGAAAAAATTATGCGTTGCAGGCAGACACCCGCCGGAAAAATCCAGCATTGACTCAAATTCCAGGGAATCCGCAGAATAACGGTATATACGCCCTCTCGGATCAAGCACTTCTACTGCGTCGACAGAAGGATTGTACGCCAACTGGTCCGCCATAACATATTCTCCGGGGCCGCGGCCGGTCTTATCGGCACGGCTGACGAGCGTTCCGTCCTCCTCGAACACGCAGATATCAGAAGTCTTCGTGTCGAGGATATAGAAAAAGTCTCCGTCAAACGCCAGATTCGACATCCCGGCATAAACGGTATTGGAAAGCGGACATCTGCTGTCGAGAGACACTACCTTCACTTCAGAAAAAATATCGAATATCGACACGTCCTCATTCAGAAGTCTATCTGCGTCTATACTGACAAGATATTCGGCGGACAGCGGGTCCGGCCCCGCCGGACATCCGGACAAGGTCATGACCAACGCTGCCGCCAGAATACATTTTTTCGTGTTCGTCACAATATATGCCCGCCGCATCGCCGGATTACTTCATCTGCCGATAATAGTCGCGCATGATGTACCATGCCTGCTTGCGGTATCCCTGGTCGGAAACCAGGCCCTTGCGGTTCCAGTCCTCCTGGTTTGTCGGATGGAAACGGTACGGGGAACGGAAGTCGAACAGAACCCACGGAGAGACTCCGGCAAGATTCGGGATGTGCCTGAACATTTCGAGATTATCCTCGTAAAGCCTTGCCTGGTATTCCTCGCTCCATGAACTGGTGACATTCCT
>CALUQM010000041.1 GCA_944322925.1 uncultured Bacteroidales bacterium | reverse complement strand
AACCTACCCCCTGGCATCGGACGGGCAGCCCTTGTCTGCCAGTATATTTGGTCTTGCAGGCTTCAGGAGCGTACCCCGACATTGTCGCCAATGCCGGCCGTGGGCTCTTACCCCACATTTTCACCCTTGCATATCGCTATGCGGTTGTTTTCTGTTACGCTTTCCATAAGGTTACCCCTGTCTGCGCTTTCCGCAGTGAAGTGCCCTGTCCTGTCCGGACTTTCCTCGCAGAGATATTATATTCTGCGCGGCAGATCGCCCCACCTGTTCGTATTGTCATAACGGACAAATTACGTTGTTGCTTCAGGGTTCGGGCTCGGTCATTTACGGAAGTAAACTCCCGTCGCCCTTACCTTCGCGGCCTTGTACTTTGTCCGCTCTGATTCTTATATTTTGTCCGCTCCTGTCATTTATTTTTTGTATCCGAGACGTCTTTCGAGACGGTCATTGTACTTTATCGTGTTTTCGACTTCACGTCTGAGTCCCGGAGTGATGTCCTTGCAGACCTTGTGGCAGCACATTTCAAGAGAGTACATCCTTCCTATGCAGAAGTTCGTGTGCTCGCATCCGCTGCAGTGATTTTCATCAGCCTTCATCTTGTTCACGAAGTCAGTGTCTTCAAGCACCGCACGCCCCATCTGCAGGAGTTCGAAGCCGCAGTCCATTACCTTGTCGGCATCGGCCCTCGATACGACGCCGCCGACATATACGAGCGGCATGTCCGGAAGGGCTTTCCTGAATTTGAGGGAATCCTCCAGAAAGAACAGATGTTTGAACGGTACGGTTGGGGAGACTATCCTTCCTCCTATCATTACCCCGAGCTTGAGCCACCACATTTTGGCCGGCATGTAGTGGGCTATGCACCTTTTCGGGAAACGCCCTCTCATGACATACATCGGCGCCCTGCTTACGAACCCTCCGGAAAGCACGAGTGCATCGGCCCCGTATTTCTGCAGTTCTTTGGCCACTTCTATGCTCTCGTCGATTTCCATTCCTCCCTTGAATCCGTCGCGTGTGTTCATCTTTACGAAAATGGCGACCTTGCCTTTCCCCGCGTCGGTGACTGCTTTCATGCAGCGGCGCATGAACCTCATTCTGTTTTCCAGGGAACCTCCGTATTCATCCTTTCTCTTGTTGGTGTATGGAGAGAGGAACTGCGATATGAGATAGCCGTGGCCTGCATGGATCTCTACGGCATCGAATCCTGCCTTTATGCACAGTTCAACGGCTTTTCCGTATGCCTCTACCACTTCGTCTATTTCCTTATGGGTCATTCCGTGAACGAAAGTAGGGGAGTAGAGGTTGAATCCGCTGCTTGCGCCGTACGGGCGGCACCCGCAGATACGTCTGTGCGACATGTTGCCGCAGTGTCCCAGCTGAATGGAAGCCTTTGCACCTTCCTTATGTATGGCGTCCGTAAGTTTTTTCAGTTCGGGTACGATTTCTTCCCTCATCCACAACTGTCTTTCGAACGAAAGACCGCTTTTGCATACTGCAGCGTATGCTATCGTAGTCATCCCTATGCCCCCGCGCGCTACTGCAGTGTGATAATCGAACAGAGACTGTGAAGGGGAGTTGTTTTCGCACATCCCTTCAAAAGCAGCAGACCGTACTGTTCTGTTGCGCAACTCGAGAGGCCCGATTTTTACGGGAGTAAAAAGTTTGCTCATTGCAATTTTCCGTATTCTTAAAAAGTTACCAGATGAACGGTATCAGATTCTTTCTTTTGAGATCCCTGTATTCGTCTCCGAATTCCTGCTCGTATTTTTCCGTAAGGGATTTGGATCTCGGCGCCAGATTGGCGAAAGTCCATACGGCGAACAGCAGCCCTGCAGGGGACCATGTGAGTACCGCATATCCGACCCATTCCGTAAGTTCACCGAAATAGTTTGCGGAGGTAACGTATTTGTACAGTCCCTTTTTCGGTATGTAGTGCTTTGTGTCTCCGGGCTTGCGGAGATGCCGGATGACGTAGTCGGAATCAAGATTTATCAGCATTCCGCTCAGGAAGATCAGGGTTCCGATGATGAACTGCGGAGATGTAATCCATTCCATGGTGTATTTCCCTTCCGGGGCATATTCGAAGAGCCAGCTTCCTATGAAATAGGAGTTGAGGCTGTTGAATATCATTCCCATCGCCATTATCAGCACGGGCATTTCTCCCTTTCCCCTTATCAGGAACGGAAAAATGAATGATCTCTGGAAATAATGCAGCAGGAAAAGTCCGGCCATAAGCAGAAGCACTGTCTTCTCGTTGCCCGTATCCCTGCCTGAAACGAGATAGTCCATGACATAAAGCAGCAGGAATATGAAAGCCGGCGACTCCATGATGACCCATGCCGCCTTGTTGTTGATTTTCGGCCCCCAGTTGGATGCGGACAGATATCCGTAGCCTGCCTTGAAGAAAAACAGGGCAACGAAAACTATTACGGCCAGGACGAACATCGCCCCCATCAGTATATAATAGGTCTGCATTGCAGAAATCTTGTTGAATTTACGGTGCCAAAGTTAGTAAACATTTTTCATAACATGGGATGTTTTGATGACTTTTCGGATTTTTTGATTAATTTTGCATCCCTGTAACGTTAAAAAACTTTTTATGAATCCAAAGTATGTCTTCGTTTCAGGCGGTGTAGCTTCTTCACTCGGCAAAGGTATCATTTCGGCCTCTCTGGCCAAACTTCTGCAGGCAAGAGGCTTGCGTGTCACAATCCAGAAATTCGACCCATATATCAACGTCGACCCGGGAACATTGAATCCGTACGAGCACGGCGAATGCTATGTTACCGATGACGGCGCCGAGACGGATCTCGATCTTGGACATTACGAGCGTTTCCTCGGTGTGCATACATCGAAGGCCAACAACGTGACTACAGGGAAGATATACAATACAGTGATCAACAAGGAAAGGGAAGGCGCGTATCTCGGAAAGACAGTCCAGATTGTCCCACATATCACGGACGAAATAAAAAGGCGCATGCTCCTGCTCGGCAAGACCGGGAAATACGACATCATCATAACCGAGATCGGCGGTACCGTAGGCGACATGGAATCCCAGCCTTTCGTGGAGGCCGTGCGCCAGCTCCAGTGGGAACTTCCCGAAGAAGACTGCGTTACCATTCACCTGACGCTCGTGCCCTACCTCAGCGCCGCCAAGGAGCTCAAGACCAAGCCTACCCAGCATTCGGTGCAGATGCTGCAGCAGAGCGGTGTCCAGCCTGACATAATAGTCTGCCGCACGGAGCACAGGCTGACCCCGGAACTGAGGAAGAAAGTCGCCCTGTTCTGCAATGTCAAGCCGGGGCACGTGATAGAGTCCATAGATGCCCCGTCCATATATTCCGTGCCTCTGAACATGCAGGCTGAAAAACTGGACCAGCTGGTCCTCGACCATTTCGGGATAAAAAATCTTCCTGAACCGGACCTCGACAAATGGAAACAGTTTCTCGACAAGCTCTTCCACCCGAAATCGGAGGTCAATATCGCCCTCGTAGGGAAATATGTCGAACTTCAGGATGCCTACAAGTCCATCCTCGAATCATTCGTACATGCAGGAGCCGCCAATGAATGCAAGGTCAATGTCCGCAGCATCCACAGCGAATTCCTCGACGGGACAAACATAGATGAAAAACTTGCCCGCATGGACGGAATCCTCGTGGCTCCGGGTTTCGGGGAACGCGGTATCGAGGGCAAGATCCTGGCTGTAAAATATGCCAGGGAGCACGCCATTCCTTTCTTCGGAATCTGTCTCGGCATGCAGATGTGCGTAGTCGAGTTCGCCAGGGACGTGCTCGGATTCAAGGACGCGATATCCACCGAAGTCAATCCTGCTACCAAATATCCTGTCATCGATCTTATGGAGGACCAGAAGAGCACTACCATCAAAGGCGGCACCATGAGGCTCGGGGCATACGACTGCAAGATAGCCAAGAATTCCCTTGCATACAGGATATACGGCAAGGAAATGATTTCGGAAAGGCACAGGCACAGATACGAATTCAACAACGAATATCTCGACATGATGGAGGCTGCAGGGCTGAAAGCCACAGGGAAGAACCCGGATACCGGCCTCGTGGAAATCGTCGAACTTCCGTCGCATCCTTTCTTCATCGGGGTGCAGTTCCATCCTGAACTTAAAAGTACGCCGGAGCATCCGCAGCCTATATTCGTTGCTTTCGTCAAGGCTGCGATGAAGTACAGGGACGCTCACGGCACAAAGGAGAATACTGAAAAGAAATGACAATGTCCAGGACTCTTTCACTTGTTGCCGCCGCGCTGCTGTTCATGTTGTTCCCGGTCACTTCTCCGGGACAGGTAAGGCAGTGCAGGGTCAAGGTGGTGAAAGAGTATCCGCATGACGTCACGTCATATACCCAGGGGCTGTTTTTCAGGGACGGACAGCTTTATGAAAGCACGGGGCAGAAGGGCAGTTCCACGTTCAGAAAAGTCGACCTGGAGACAGGAAAAGCCTTGAGACGTCTCGATTTCAGCGAGAGATATTTTGTCGAAGGCTCCGCCGTCCTGGGAGACAATCTTTATATCCTGACCTGGATGTCCAGGGTGGCTTTCATCTACGATATAAATACTCTCGGATACAAGGCCACCCTGTCGTATCCGCGTCAGGGATGGGGGCTTACCACGGACGGCGAGTCGCTTATAGCCAGCGACGGTTCTTCGAGCCTGTATTTTCTGGACGGCGACCTGCGCGTGAAACGCACTTTGAAAGTAAGGCTTCACGGCCGGCCTCTGAATTATCTTAATGAACTTGAATATATCGACGGGAGGATATGGGCAAACGTATATACCAAGAACATGATCGTGACCATAGATCCTGAAAGCGGAAATGTGGATACGGTCATCGACTGTACCGGACTCCTTCCGGAAAAGCTGAAGACTCCCCAGACGGATGTCCTCAACGGAATAGCATACGACGACCGGACGGGAAAGCTCTACCTGACAGGCAAGAACTGGCCGAGGCTTTTCGAGGTTGTCATAGAAGACAAGTAGAAATATTTAAAAGCGGGGGTGCCTTTGCCGCAGGGCAGGGCTGAGATTATACCCATTGAACCTGATGCGGCCAGTACCGCCGGAGGGAAGCAGTCATATCTCATGCGCATGTTGCGCACCCCTTGCATAATATGTTTTTTTATGCGAGGTTTTTTGTTTACGGCAGTGCTGTCTGCACTGGTCCCGTTCTCTGCAGCAGCTGCGGAGAACGAAGCAGCCGGGAATCCGGCTGAAGAAAAAGTCGAGAAACTCGACAGTGCGGTTGTTTCCGCGTCGAGGGCAGGAAAGAAGACCCCTGTCACATATTCGATGGTGTACAGGGAGGAACTCGGTAAAAGCAATCCGATCAATTCCCTTCCGATGATGCTCAATCTCTATCCTTCTGTCGTTGCCGTCAATGAAGGCGGTACGGGGCTCGGATATTCCAAGATGACAGTCAGGGGAAGCAAGGGATCGCAGATCAATGTCACCCTGAACGGAATTACGCTCAATGATGCCGAATCCCAGGAGGTGTTTTGGGTGAATATACCCTCTCTCGCGAACCTGCTCAGTTCTGTCCAGCTTCAGAGAGGGCTCGGGACTTCCTCCAACGGCCCGGGGGCTTTCGGTGCGAGCGTGAACATGAGTACGGCGTCGGCAGGCGCGGACCCTTATGTGAATGCTTCGCTGTCCGCAGGTTCATACAATACTTTCATGGCTACGGCGGCGGCCGGCACCGGACTGACTGAGTCCGGACTGTATTTCGATTTCGCATACTCCCGCAATTATACGGACGGCTATATAAGGAACGCGAAAGCCAGGCTTCAGTCCGCTTTCGCCGCCCTCGGCTGGATGTCCGGCAATAATTCCCTGAAGCTGACTTACCTTATGGGGGACCAGCATACAGGCATTACGTGGAACGGAATCAATCTCGATACATACCATTCCGACAGACGCTACAACAGCGCGGGCGAATACTTTGACAGTTTCGGAAACATTCATTATTACGACAACGAGACAGACAACTATACGCAGCATCATGTCCAGTTGAACTATACTCACAAGTTCCCTCAGAGTCTGGTATGGAGTACAACCCTGAATTTTACCAAAGGCGACGGATATTATGAGGATTACTACATGGATCAGCTGTTCGATGACTATAATTTTCAGGACGCCGACAATCCTGTAGTAATTACCGATCCGCAGACGGGGCTCACCAAGAGTTTTACGTCCGGAGACATGATCGTAAGGGAAGCGATGGACAATTATTATATGGTGCTCGATTCCGACCTGAAATATTCTTCTGAAAAGCTGGACCTGACGGGCGGGATCAATCTTTCGAGGTATCTCGGCGGGCATTTCGGCGAGGTCGTCTGGAGTCAGGTGCACGGAGACGGCTATGATTATGATGCCTACAACAATGCCGATACATGGTATCGCAACGAAAGCCTGAAGCAGGAACTCAATGTCTTCGCCCGCGCCGAATACAGTCCGCTGTCTTGGCTTACGGCATATCTCGATCTGCAGTACAGAGGCATATCGCTCGGGATGGAAGGACCGGACGATGACGCCGGAATGCTGGATTACGGGACCAGGTGGAATTTCTTTAACCCCCGTGCCGGCCTGACCTTCAGCTGGAAGCAGGGCCACAAGGCATACGTGTCGGCAGCACTCGGCAACAGGGAGCCGGGCAGAAGCGATATCAAGGAAAATATCAAGAGCCTCAATGACGGCAGCCGCGAAGGCATGACTGTCCGTCCGGAAAAAATGGTCGATGTCGAGATAGGATACGTTTACACAGCTCCGGCACTGACAGCATCAGTCAATCTGTATTTCATGGAATATTTCGACATGCTGCTTGAAACGGGCCGCCTTACCGATGTGGGATACGCCATAAAGGAAAATGTTGACAGGGCTTACCGCCGCGGAATCGAGCTCGCCGCTGCTTGGCAGGCAAGACCCTGGTTCAGGCTCGACGCCAATGCCACTCTGAGCATAAACCGCGTCGAAAATTACGGAATGTACGGGTCCGACGGCGCTTACACCGAATACGGAAATGTCACGATGCTCATGTCTCCGTCGGTCGTCTCGATGCTCCAGCTGTCGTTTACCCCGTTCCGCAATACCGCCTCGAATTCGTTGAGGACTACCACGCTGACCCTGAACGGCAAGTATGTCGGGAAACAGTATGCCGACAATACCTGCAATGAAGCCCTTTCGGTACCGGGGTATTTCGTCTCCAATTTGTCCCTGTCTCACGAGTTCGACGTCCGTGGCGGCAAACTCGGGATATGCGGTTATATAAACAATCTTCTGAACAGTCTTTATTATGCCGATGCGGTCGTCTACGGGACTGATCTCTATGTCTATCCGCAGGCTCCGCTGAATTTCATGCTGAAATTGAGCTACCGGTTCTGAACCGGACCTAAGAAAGAAGACACTAAATAAGCCTGCATCACTGCAGGCTTATTTCAGGTTAGTTAATAGTGTAAAATTTCTTTAGCCTTAGCGTTGGCTGCAATTAGTGGTTAGTATTTTAACAGCTTAAATATTATAAGGCTTTTGCCTATGATTGTTTAAAGATTCTAATGAAAAATCATTATATCCTTAAAGACCAATACACAAATGTAGACATTATTTTCAGTTTTCCAAATATATTTTGAAAATTTTGTCTTTTTTGTATGAATTTTTAATCATCGAGCAGGCCGGGCCTAAGTTTTCTGGTACGTGCGACAGCCTGTTCGTCCTGCCATTCCCTGATAAGCTTCGGATTTCCGCTGAGCAGGACATCCGGGACTTTCCATCCGTTGAATTCGGCCGGCCTGGTATATACCGGAGGGGACAGGATTCCGTCCTGGAAGCTGTCGCTCAATGCCGATGTTTCGTCCGTAATGGCTCCCGGAAGAAGCCTGACCACTGCATCGGCTATTATAGCCGCGGGAATCTCCCCGCCGCTCAGCACGTAGTCTCCAACGGAGATTTCCCTGGTTACCAGATGTTCCCTTATCCTGTGGTCGACACCCTTGTAATGTCCGCAGAGGATGATGATATTTTCCTTCAGCGAGAGTTCGTTGGCCATGTTCTGGTCGAACTGCTCTCCGTCAGGGGACATGAATATTATCTCATCGTATTTCCTTTCGCTTTCCAGTTCACGTATCATCCTGAACACCGGTTCGACCATCAGCACCATTCCGGCATCTCCGCCGTAACTGTAGTCGTCGACCTGCAGCCGCGGTCCCTTGCCGTATTTGCGCAGGTTGTGGACATGTATGTCGACTATGCCTTTCTTTATCGCCCTGCCTACGATGGAATGCCCGAGAGGGCTCTCGAGCAATTCCGGTACAACTGTTATTATGTCTATTCTCATAATATCCTCTAATATCCTCTTGAATTCGATTCGTTGCTGCATGCCGGACAGTCTGCCGGAGACCGGCATTTCGCGTGCGGCCGCCTTTCAGCCGTACAATAAAATTTTTTCCAAAATTATCTCATAAAAATCAAATAGACAAAAATTGAATCATCTTCTTTTCAAGAAAAAACATTATATTTGCAGTTTGATAACAAAACTCCTTAATACTATGAGTGAAGAACTGAATCCGGAAGTTGTGGAATCTGCAGCCGAGGTAATGGAAAATGAAGAATCCACACCGGTGAATTATTCCGATATGAGTCTGGCGGAACTGGCCGACCTTTTCATGGAACTTGCAAGAAATCCAGAAAGGATGAAGATGAACAAGGAAGCCGAGGCGATAAAGTCCGCATTTTATAAGAATCTTTCAAAAGAAAAGGCGGCTGCCGGCATAGTTGAGCCGGAAGTTTCCGATGCTCCTGCCGAAGATGCGGCCGAGGAGGCTCCCGCCCGCGAGGACTCCGTGTCCGAAAACCCTTTCGCGGAAATCGAAAGAGGGTTCAAGGCCCTGTACAATGCCTACAGGAAGGAAAGGACCGAGTACAACAGGCAGCTTGAGAAGGAAAGGGAGAACAACCTCGAACTAAAGGAAGCCGTAATCAGGGACTTGAAGGCCCTTCTTGAAAAACAGGAAGATGTCAACAGGACTTTCCCGGAGTTCCGTGAAATTCAGAACAGATGGCGCTCGATCGGTCCCGTTCCGGTGCAGAGTTTCAGGAATCTGAATGATACGTACCAGCTTTACGTGGAGCAGTTCTATGACATGGTCAAGATCAACAGGGAGCTGCGCGATCTCGATTTCAGAAAGAATCTGGAAGTGAAGACCGCTTTCTGCGAACAGGCCGAGAAGCTATCGGAAAGCGAGAATGTCGTCGAGGCGTTCAAGGAGCTGCAGAAACTTCACGAGCAGTGGAAGGAATACGGTCCTGTGGCAAAAGAGTTCCGCGAATCCATCTGGGACAGGTTCAAGGCCGCTACGGCTGTCATCAACAAGAAATATCAGGCTTATTTCGAAGGCCTGAAAGAGCAGCATGCGGAAAACCTTGCAGCCAAGACCAGACTGTGCGAAGCCGTTGAAGCCATTGCCGACAAGGAGAATATTCAGGCATCCGAGTGGAACGTTCTTTCCAAGAATATCGAGGATATCCAGAAAGAATGGAAGGCCATAGGTTTTGCATCCAAGAAGGAAAACCAGAAGATATACGACAGATTCCGTGCGGCATGCGACAAGTTCTTCGGCAGAAAGCGCGAATTCTACGCAGGATACAAGGAAAACATCAACAGCAATCTCGAAAAGAAAATCGCCCTTTGCGAGGCGGCTGAAGCTCTCAAGGACAGTACTGAGTGGAAAAAGACCGCTGCCAGGCTTATCGAGCTTCAGAAGCAGTGGAAGGAGATAGGCGCCGTTCCGCGCAAGAAGTCCGAGCAGCTCTGGAAGCGTTTTCGTGCCGCCTGCGACGCTTTCTTCAATGAAAGGGACAAGAATGTCAAGCCTGAAAACGATTTCTACGGAAATCTCAAGGCAAAGCAGCGTCTTGTCGAGGAGATACGCTCGTTCGAACTCTCCGGTGACGAGGATGAGAATATCGATGCAATGAACGACTTTATGCAGAGGTGGCAGGAGATAGGGTTCGTCCCGTTCAAGGAAAAGGACGGAATTGCGAAGAGCTACAAGGATGCGCTTCAGGACAAGTTCGGCGATCTTGCGTCCAAGGCCCGCAAGTCGAGGTATGCCAAGTCTCCTAAGACCGAGAAAGAGCGTCTTGTACAGAAGTATCTGAAGAAAGAGCAGGATATCACGACATACGAAAACAATATCGGCTTCTTTGCGATGTCCAAGAATTCCGAACCTCTTATCAGACAGATGCAGGACAGGATAGCCCAGGCGAAGAAAGAACTTGAAGAGTTGGAGAAACAGATCAGGGCCCTGGACGAGGCTGCTGAGAAGGAACAAGAGTAGCAGACTGAAAAAAGATGGATAAGAATTCTATTATAGGTTTCGTACTGATAGGTGTCATATTTTTCGGATTCACATGGTATCAGTCGGACCAGTACCGCAAACAGAGAGAGCATCAGGCCCAGTTGGATTCCATAGCGGCGGTGGAGCAGATGATGCTGATGGCGCAGCAGGATTCGATAGCTGCCCTTACATTGAAAGACAGCACTGTATCCGCGCCGGTACCTGCCGTACCCGCGGGCAAATTCAGGGATTCGCTTCTCAACCGTTCGTATTCGGCCGAAGCAGAGTACGTCACCCTTGCAAATGACAGGCTCGAACTCGTACTCTCCACCAGGGGGGCCCAGCCTTATTCGGCAAGGCTCAAGGACTATGTAGCATACGACAGCACCGATCTTTATCTGGTCAGGCCCGGGAACAGCGATTACAACATCGCAATGTTTGCCGGAGAGAACATCAATACCAGGGATCTGGTATTCGACGTCGCCGAGACTACAGACACATCGGTGGTGCTGCGCCTTCCGTTCCATAACGGGGGTTATCTCGAGCAGAAATACATCCTTCCTGCGGACAGCTACATGGTCAGGAATGAACTTTCCATGGTGGACATGGAGGACCTGATCCCGTCGAGAGTCAACAGTTTCGACATCGACTGGAACCTCATAATTCCGAGGCTTGAAAAAGGCTATACCAACGAAAAGCAGTATTCCAAACTGAATTATTATTTCTCCGGCGAGAAGAAGCCCGAGCATCTCGGCAAAGGCGGACGCAATGCCGAGGAACAGATAGTCTCGAAAGTAAAGTGGTTTGCCTTCCAGCAGCAGTTCTTCTCCGCAATAATGACCGCAGGAGACGAGTTCCTGTCGGCCGATTTCGGAATCAGGTTCTACGATGAAAAGGATCCGCAGAAGAATCTGATGCTGTGCAATGCGAAAGTCCAGTCCGAACTGAAACACGGGGAAGGCAGGGTTACGGTGCCGTTCGATTTCTATTTCGGTCCGAATCATTACCGTACGCTGAAGGATTATGACCAGCGTTACGAGAAGATAATACCTCTGGGAGGAAGCGTCATCGGCCTGATAAGCCGCTGGGTGATAATACCGACGTTCAACTTCCTCGGAAAATTCATACACAATTACGGTATCATCATCCTTCTGATGACGATTTTCATCAAACTTATCATATCGCCTCTGACAGTCAAGTCCTACAAGTCATCGGCGAAGATGAATGTGATACGTCCGGAAATCGACAAGCTGAACGAGAAATATCCGAAACAGGAGGACGCCCTGAAGAAGCAGCAGGCAATGATGGATCTGTACAAGAGGGCCGGAATCAATCCTATGGGAGGCTGTCTGCCTATGCTGCTCCAGCTGCCCGTACTGTATGCGATGTTCCGTTTCTTCCCGGCATCGATCGAGCTCCGGCAGCAGAAATTCCTCTGGGCGGATGACCTGAGTGCGTACGATTCGATACTTGATCTTCCGTTCAACATTCCGCTCTACGGCGACCATGTATCCCTTTTTGCCCTGCTTATGGCGGTGTCCATGTTCATTTATTCGAAAATGACCTCCGGTCAGATGTCCAATGATCCGAACATGGCGGGCATGAAATTCATGAGCGTCTGGCTCATGCCGATAATGATGCTTTTCATCTGTAACAATCTTTCAAGCGGTCTCAGCTATTATTATCTGCTTTCGAACCTCATAACCATGTTCCAGACCTGGTTCGTCAGGAGGTTCATGGTTGATGAAAAGAAGATCCACGCCCAGCTGGCGGCTTCGGCCGGCAAGCCGCTGCCGAAATCCAAGTGGCAGCTCAGGCTCGAAGAGGCGCAGCGGATGCAGCAGCAGGCTCTGAAGGAACAGCAGAAAAAGAGAAGATAATTCCGTGAAATGACGAATATAGCATCAGCAATAAGAGAACTGCACGAGGAACTGCCATCAAATGTCAAATTGGTGGCAGTTTCCAAATTCCACCCTGCCGAGGCCGTCATGGAGGCATACCGGGCCGGGCAGAGGATATTCGGAGAGAGCCGTCCCCAGGAACTGTATGCCAAGGCAAGAGAACTTCCCGATGATATCGTCTGGCATTTCATCGGCCATCTTCAGACCAACAAGCTTAAACTGGTGCTTCCGTACGTGTCGATGGTGGAATCGGTGGATTCTCTCCATCTGCTCGAAGCCATAGACAGATGGGGCCGGGACAACGGCAGGATTACCGACATCCTCCTTGAAATGCACATCGCGTCTGAAACGACAAAACAGGGCTTTTCCAAAGAAGAACTCATGTCCGCAGTTTCGCTTGCCGCCTCCTGTCCCAATGTCCGCGTCTCGGGGCTTATGGGAATGGCTACTTTTACCGACGACGAAGATGTCATTCGGAAAGATTTTGCTAAATTGGTGGCCGCAAGAGATGAAATCAGGGCCGGCGCCGGCCTTTATCCGGGACTTCCAGTGGATTTCGGCGTTCTTTCTTTCGGAATGACGCATGACTACAGGATAGCAGTCGGCATGGGGGCCGACATTGTCAGGATAGGCACCCTGATTTTCGGGGAACGCACATATTGAATGAATTTTAACCGTCGAACCGATGAATGTTGAAAATATGATTACGGAAGAGGATATCAGGAGCAACATCAAGTATCTCGAACTTCTGTCGCTGAACTTTCCGACAATTGCGTCTGCGAGTACGGAAATCATAAATCTCGAGGCGATACTCAATCTTCCCAAGGGAACGGAACATTTCCTGGCCGATCTGCACGGTGAGTACGAAGCCTTCGAGCATGTGCTGAGGAATGCCTCCGGCGCGATAAAAAGAAAGGTAAATGAAATTTTCGGCAACGCACTGTACGAGACCGAGAAAAAAGAGCTCTGCACCCTGATATATTATCCGGAACAGAAACTGCAGCTTATCAAGGAATCGGTGCCGGACATCAAGTCGTGGTACAGCGTGACGCTCAACCGTCTGGTAAAGGTCTGTCAGAACGTATCTTCGAAATATACGAGGTCGAAAGTCAGGAAATCCCTTCCTCAGGAATTTTCATACATAATCCAGGAACTCCTGCACGAGAGCAGCGCCGATCCGAACAAGCAGGCCTATATCAACGTCATCATCAGTACGATCATCGATATCAGCAGGGCAGATGAATTCATCGTGGCGATGTGCAACCTCATCCAGAGGCTGACCATCGACTCCCTTCATATTCTCGGAGACATTTTCGACAGGGGACCCGGTCCCCACATAATTCTCGATACCCTGTGCGACTATCATCATTTCGATATCCAGTGGGGGAACCATGACATATTGTGGATGGGTGCGGCGTCCGGCAACGATGCCTGCATAGCGAATGTCATAAGACTTGCCATGAGGTATGCGAACCATTCCGTACTGGAGGACGGCTACGGGATAAACCTTCTGCCTCTTGCCACTTTCGCCATGGAAACCTATGCCGATGACCCGTGCACCTCTTTCGGGCCCCGTCTGGAGGACGAATGCCAGAAGTTCGACGAGAAGACACTGAGACTTCTTGCCCAGATGCACAAGGCGATAAGCATCATCCAGTTCAAACTCGAAGCGGAAATCATATCCAGAAGGCCGGAGTTCGGGATGGATGACAGACTGCTTCTCGAACATATTGACCGGAACAGGAAAATATTTGTCATGGACGGGAAGGAATATGAGATGAAGGACAGCTTTTTCCCTACCGTCGACCCGTCGGACCCGTACAGGCTCACTCCGGAAGAGAGGGAAGTGGTGGACAAGTTGCATAACTCATTCTGCCGCAGCGAGAAGCTGAGGAAGCACATCAAGTGCATTTTCCGTTACGGATGCATGTACAATGTCTGCAACTCGAATCTGCTTTTTCATGCGTCGCTGCCGATGAATCCGGACGGCTCATTCAAGGAAGTGGAGATACTCGGACGGAAATACAAGGGAAGGGAACTGCTCAACAGAATAGGGCAGTTGATAAGGACGGCTTATTTTGCCGACCATCTCGATCCGGAGAAAAGTTTTGCCACGGACTATATATGGTATCTATGGTGCGGCAAGGATTCCCCGGCGTTCGACAAAAGCAAGATGGCGACATTCGAAAGATATTTCCTCGCGGACAAGGAGACCCACAAGGAGGAGAAAGGGGCCTACTATACGCTACGCAACGATGAGGCGGTATGCGACAGGATTCTCGACGAGTTCGGGGTTACCGGCGAGCACAGGCATATAATCAACGGCCATGTCCCTGTCAAGGCTGCAATGGGCGAGAAGCCGGTAAGGGCCAACGGCAAGCTGATGGTCATCGACGGAGGTTTTTCCAAGGCCTATCATCCCGAGACAGGTATTGCCGGATATACGCTCGTGTATCATTCCAGGGGCTTCCAGCTTGTACAGCACGAACCTTTTTCTTCTACGCTGAAGGCTATCGAGGAGGGACAGGACATCAAGTCCACGACCCAGCTTGTGGAACTGAGCAGCCAGAGGATGATGGTCAAGGATACCGACAAGGGCAAGGAGCTGATGATTCAGATAAAGGATCTGAAAAAACTGCTGCAGGCCTACCGGTCTGGAATCATAAAGGAACGGTCCTGACAGACATTTCACGGATCATTTCGGAGGCTACGGCTTCGGATGCCCCGGTGCCGCCGAGAGCTTTCCGGATTCTTCCGTATTCTTCAAGCATCTCGTTTCTGTATTCCCTGTTTTCGATCAGCGCCCGGATCTCCGATACGAGATTGTCCGCAGTGCAGTCACCCTGTATCAGTTCCCGGAATGCGAGCCTGTCGGCAATGAGGTTCCCGAGGCTGATGTACTTTACCTTTATGATTCTCTTGGCGATGGCATAGGACAGTTTCCCGCCTATGTATCCTACGACCTGAGGCGTATCGAGAAGCACCGTTTCGAGAGAGGCCGTGCCTGAATTCACGACTGCGGCTTCGGCATGCCTTATTATGGAAAGGGTTTCACCGAAAAGCACTTTCATTCCGCCGCCGTCCGCATCTTTCATAAAAGGCAGATAGTTTTCTGCAGACCGTGCAGGAGCTCCAGCGATCAGGAATCCGTATCCGCTGTATTGCGGCAGTTCCTTCAGTTTCGAGGCGAATTCCGTCAGCACCGGCATCATGGAACTGATTTCGGCTTTCCTCGAACCGGCAAGAAGCGCAATGTAGGGCCGGTCGTCCAGTCTGTTCCTTTTCAGGAAGTCCTCCCTTGTCTCGTTCATTGCCGTGGAACCGGCGATGGAATCTACGAGGGGATTGCCGAGATATACGGCATCGATGCCTTTGGATTTGAAATAAGGTATTTCGAACGGGAAAACTATGAAAAGTCTGTCCACGTATTTTTTCAGTTTTCTGATTCTTCCCTCGCGCGAGGCCCATACCTTGGGCGCGATATAGTAGAATGTCCTGATTCCGTTTTTATGTGCGAATTCGGCAATCCTGAAATTGAATCCCGGATAATCTATCAGAATGACGGCATCCGGCTTCCAGTCGAGAATGTCCCTCCTGCACATTTTCAGATTGCCGAGCAGTTTGCGGGCATGGGTGAATACTTCCCAGAATCCCATTATCGCGTCATCCTTGTAGTGGTGTACGAGATATCCTTTCCCCTGGCAGGCCTTCTCCATCAGGTCTCCTCCCCAGAAACGGATGTCCGCATCCGGATCTTTGGCGCAAATGCCCTTGATAAGATTGGAGCCGTGCAGGTCACCCGACGCTTCGCCGGCTATTATGTAATATTTCATGTCGTCTGTCTGTTCAGAAGTTCTTGTCCAGCCCGTTTTCCCTCAGTCTCGAACATTCGTCGGAGTCGGTACAGTTGATATTGTGGGGGACTACAGTGATATATCCATTATGGTTGTATCTGTGATCGGCATCGGCAGGATTTCTGTCGTCATCCTGGAATTCTCCGGTTATGACATACAGTTTTTCCCCTTCTTCTGCTTCCGCAACGGCTTTTGCCGCAGTTTCCTGCGGGATCCCGAGACGGCAGAACGCCGCCTTGTCCCACGTCGTGAATTCCCTGATCCATCTGCCGATGCCCTGGGTAGCTGTCCTGATGCCTTTGATCCTTCCGCAGGAGGGCGACGGAAAATTGACATTGTAATAGATCCCGTATTTTTCCGGAAGACTGTCCATGAGGCTTCTGAAAATCTCCGGAAAATATTTTGCGACAGAACTGAAATCGGCATCCGGGTCGCATGTGTCGAGGGATACGCCTATGGCCGGAATACCGTTCAGGGCTGCTTCGGCGACTGCTCCGAGAGTCCCGGAGTAACATGATGCCGAGGCTGCATTCGAACCGTGGTTTATGCCGGACACTACGACATCGGGCCTTTGGTCGAGGAAAACGGTGTTTAGCGCGAATTTGACGCAGCTTGCAGGTGTGGCGTCGAGGTAGGACCAGCTTGTCCCGCCTTCGTCGCACAGCTTCCTGTAAGCTATGGCCCTGCCTCCCATGGATACTGCCATCGACATGCCGGATTGATGACTTTTGGGTGCGATGACGCACACGTTTCCGAACTGCCTCATGATTCCAGCAAGGACTTTTAAACCTTTGGCCCGGTATCCGTCATCATTTGTCAGAAGAATATTCATAACCGTCTTGCATGAGTTTGTGCAAATATAATTATGTCGCTTCAAATTTCTAATAAATATTGTATGTCATATCCATATTTTTTTTATTTTTGCAAAGATTTACAAGAAAGTTTGTAAAAGTATTACTTAAAACCATAAAGAAATGATTAAATTAGGTATTAACGGATTTGGTCGTATCGGCCGTATGGTATTCCGCGCAGCTGTGGAGAATTTCTCCAATGACATTCAGGTTGTAGGTATCAATGACCTTCTCGATGCCGATTATCTTGCTTACATGCTCAGGTATGATTCGGTTCACGGTCATTTCAATCACGATGTCAAGGTAGAAGGCAACTACATGATCGTTGACGGCAACAAGATTCAGGTTTTCGCTGAAAAGGATCCTGCAAACATCACCTGGGGCGCCCTCGGAGTAGACGTTGTAGTAGAATCTACCGGTTTCTTCCTTACTGAGGAGCTTGCTTCAGCACACCTCAAGGCAGGTGCAAAGAAAGTCATCATGTCGGCTCCTTCCAAGGATGCTACACCTATGTTCGTTTATGGTGTCAACGACAAGACTTACGCAGGCCAGCCTATCATTTCCAACGCTTCCTGCACGACCAACTGTCTTGCTCCTATTTCCAAGGTGCTCAACGATACATTCGGTATCAAGAGAGGTCTCATGACTACAGTTCACGCTGCTACAGCTACCCAGAAGACCGTTGACGGTCCTTCAAAGAAAGACTGGAGAGGCGGCCGCGGTATCCTCGAGAACATCATCCCTTCATCTACGGGTGCAGCCAAGGCAGTGGGAAAAGTCCTTCCTGAACTCAACGGCAAACTTACCGGTATGTCGATGCGTGTACCTACTTCCGATGTTTCTGTAGTGGATCTTACAGTCGAACTCGAGAAGGCAGCTACTTACGAGGAAATCTGCGCAGCCATGAAGAAGGCTTCAGAAGGCGAACTCAAGGGTATCCTCGGATACACTGACGAAGCTGTAGTTTCTACAGACTTCCGCGGCGATTCACACACTTCGATCTTCGACGTGAAAGCCGGTATCCAGCTCGATCCTACTTTCGTTAAGGTAGTTTCATGGTACGACAACGAGTGGGGTTATTCAAACAA
>CALUQM010000040.1 GCA_944322925.1 uncultured Bacteroidales bacterium | reverse complement strand
CCTCTTCCGCCCGTGGCACGAACACACCGGCAGCTGGTTCTGGTGGGGTCGTGACCTGTGTACTGCAGAACAGTACAGGGCCTTGTGGCGGATGACATATTCATACATGACCGGAGAGCGCGGGCTCGACAATCTGCTCTGGGCATATTCTCCTGGTGCAGGCGTAGATGCGGAAGGGTATATGGAGCGATATCCGGGCGATGATATGGCGGACATGTTCGGACTCGACTGTTACCAGTATGGAGAAGCCCCGGAGTCGAATGCTGCATATTCCGCCCTGCTGCATGAATCCCTGACCTTCATGATGGAGCTCGGAAAAGAGCACGGTAAACTCATAGCCTTGACGGAGACCGGTTTCGAGGGTATTCCATATTCCGAATGGTGGACGGAAGTGCTTTATCCCGTAATAAAGGATTATCCTCTGTCGTATGTGCTCGTATGGAGGAATGCCTGCGACAAGCCCGGGCATTTCTATGCTCCGTGGCCGGGACAGAAGTCCGCCGCCGATTTTGTCAAATTTGCGGAAAACGGCAATATTGTCCTGATGGACAGGCTGTAGCGGAAAACAATGCAGTAACAGAAAACAATAATATAACAGATACAGATATGAATTTCGAAGAGAGACTCGAGTGGCTGCAAAAGAATCATGAGGCCCTCATAACCCGGAAAAACGAACCTCTGGAAGGAAACGGAATTTATGAAAGATACAGGTATCCCATACTGACCGGAGACCATGCCCCATTGTTCTGGAGGTACGACCTGGACAGGAACACAAATCCGTATCTTATGGAAAGATTCGGCATACATGCCACATTCAATTCCGGAGCCATCAAATGGAACGGGAAATATATTCTCGTGGTAAGGGTTGAAGGAGCTGACAGGAAATCCTTTTTTGCCGTGGCCGAAAGTCCGAACGGCGTGGACAATTTCAGGTTCTGGGACAGGCCTGTCACGATGCCGGACTACGGCGCTCCGGCAACGAATATTTACGACATGAGGCTTACGGCCCATGAAGACGGCTGGATCTACGGCATTTTCTGCGTGGAGCGCAAGGATCCTTCTGCTGCTCCCGGAGACCTGTCATCGGCCGTGGCGTCGGCAGGTGTGGCCAGGACAAGAGACTTTGTCAACTGGGAGCGTCTCCCGGATATGGAGTCGGAGTCACAGCAGAGGAATGTCGTCCTGCATCCTGAATTCGTGGAAGGGAAATATGCCCTGTATACGCGCCCGCAGGACGGTTTTATAGATGCCGGACGCGGCGGCGGGATAGGCTGGGCCCTCGTGGACAGTATGGAGCATGTAGTCATCCGGGAAGAAAAAATCATCAATGCAAGGCATTACCATACGATCAAGGAGCAGAAAAACGGTGAAGGTCCGGCTCCGATCAGGACTCCGAAAGGATGGCTGCATCTTGCACACGGTGTACGCGGCTGCGCTTCGGGTCTGCGTTATGTCCTTTATCTTTATGTCACTTCACTCGAGGACCCGTCCAGGGTCATTGCGGAACCGGGAGGATTTTTCCTTGTCCCTGAAGGCGGGGAATATATCGGCGATGTGATGAATGTGCTTTTCTCCAATGGATGGATAGCCGATGAAGACGGTACAGTGTACATTTATTATGCGTCATGCGATACGAGGATGCACGTGGCGGTATCGTCGGTGGACAGGCTTTTGGATTATTGTTTCAATACGGAACCTGACGGATATACGACGACGGATTCGGTGTTGAGGCTGAACAGACTGATCGACAGGAATCTGAACAGGTAGAATGGCTGACTTTATGAAGAACAACGGAAAAGCTACATTTCTGGAAAAGGCAGGGTACGGCTTCGGGGACATGGCGTCCTCGATGTTCTGGAAGATTTTTTCCTATTACCTGCCTTTTTTCTATTCAAACGTGTTCGGGCTGTCGCTTGCCCATGCAGGGACACTGCTTCTGATTACCAAGCTCTATGATGCGGTTTCTGATCCGGTAATGGGAATGATTGCCGACAGGACGGAGACCAAATGGGGAAAGTACAGGCCTTACCTGCTCTGGTGCGCTGTCCCGTTTGCCGTTGCCGGAGTCCTCACGTTCACTACCCCCGATGCCGGCTACGGCTTCAAGCATGCTTTCGCATACATTACGTATCTTATAATGATGACGGCATATACGGCGATTAATGTTCCGTACGGTGCAATGCTGGGAGTCATTACTCCGGATTCCAGGGAAAAGACAGTATTTTCTTCCTACAGAATGTTCTTTGCTTACGGCGGAAGTTTTGTCGCCCTTGCGATTTTCGAGCCGCTGCAGGGATTTTTCAGAGGAATGGAAGGAGTGACGGCAGCCGATTCATGGCAGTATTCCATGATTGTCGTAGGTGCGATATGTGCGGTGCTTTTCGTCCTGTGTTTTGCCATGACGAAAGAGAGGGTGAAGACAGAGCCGCCGGCTGCGGGAAATACGTCGGTACTGAAAGACCTCAGATCGCTCGTGACTAACGGTCCGTGGTGGATTCTGCTGGGAGCGGCAATAGGGATTCTGCTGTTCAATTCCATCAGAGGCGGTGCGGCCGCATATTATTTCAAGGATTTCATAGGCGGCTCCGCCATCTTTTCGTGCGGGATTTTTCTGGCAGTCGGGGAAATAGCGAACATGGTCGGCGTCGCCCTTGCCGTTCCGATGTCGGACAGGATGGGAAAGAAGTCTGCCTATATGCTTGCCTTGCTGACGGCAGCGGTATTGAGCGTCTTCATCATGTTCATTCCGGTCACGAATGCAGGCCTGTGGACTCTTATCGTACTGCAGGTGCTTATCAGTGTAGCTACAGGAGTGACGCTGCCTCTTCTCTGGAGCATGTTTGCCGATATTGCGGATTATTCCGAATACAGGAATTCATCGGCATCAACTGGACTGATTTTTTCGTCATCTTCAATGGCCCAGAAATTCGGCGGAGCTTTCGGCAGCGCACTGATTCTATGGGTACTGGCGGCTTTCGGATATGATACTTCCGAATCTGCCGTGCAGACACAGGCTGCCTTGACAGGACTGAAAGCCATGATGAGCTGGATACCGGCTCTGGGAGCCTTTGCTGCCGCAGCAATCGTTGCATTCTATCCGCTGACTTCGGCAAAAATGAAAGAAATATCGGCAGCATTGGCCGAGAGACGAAAAAACAATTAACTTTACGTAATTATTAACCGATAATCGATTCATGTAATGAAATCCAAATCTTTGTTTTCTGCATTTCTGCTGACATTCATGTCTTTATCGGCAGCCTATTCTGCCGATGTCCACATCAGTACGGGCAACATGTCCCTTGTCCTCGATGCCACGCCGGGAAAGGAGCTCCGGTTCCTGTATTTCGGCGAAAAGCTGGATGAGGCCGACCTCGAGTCGCTCGGCAATTCCGGAACGGCCGTTTTGAGGGCATATCCCGCATACGGAATGAACTGTCCTGCCGAAGCCGCATTGTCAGTAGTGCATTCCGACGGAAACATGTCAACGGAGCTTGTGGTCGAAGGCGTGTCTGACGTGAATGAAGCCGATGCCGAAGTGACGAAGATAAGGCTGAAAGATACGGTCTATCCTTTTTATGTCGATGTCTGCTACAGAACGTACGGTGACGCGGAGATGATAGAGACCTGGACTGAAATTCTCAATATGGAGAAGAAGCCGGTAAGGCTCCAGCAGTTCGCATCCGCATATCTGCCTGTGCGCAGGGGAGACGTATGGATTTCCCATCTGCACGGGTCCTGGGCAAATGAAGGCATAGTGGCCTGCGAGGCTCTTGCTCCCGGGGTTAAAATAATCAAGAACAGGGACGGAGTGCGCAATTCGCATACCTCGCATGCTGAAGTCATGATTTCCCTTGACGGGAAGCCCGCAGAGAATTACGGTGATGTCATAGGTGCGGCACTCTGCTACAGCGGGAATTATGAACTGAAATTCGATACGGATGATTCGGATTATCACCATTTCTTTGCCGGAATCAATCCCGATGCTTCCGAGTATGTCCTGGCTTCAAAAGAAACTTTCGCGACTCCAGTACTTGCCCTGACTTACAGCAGGGAAGGACTGAGTGGGGCAAGCCGTCAGTTCCATGACTGGGCCAGAAAGTACAGGCTTGCGCACGGTGATGTCGAGAGAAAGATTTTGCTGAACAGCTGGGAAGGTGTCTATTTCGATATTACCGAAGACGGAATGGACAGCATGATGGGTGACATAGCATCCATGGGAGGCGAGCTTTTCGTAATGGATGACGGCTGGTTCGGAGGCAAGTATCCACGCAAAAACGATACGTCCTCTCTCGGAGACTGGACAGTGGATACGGCGAAACTTCCGCACGGGATAGCAGGTCTGGTGGAAGATGCCGGCAGGCACGGAATAGGTTTCGGTATCTGGATAGAGCCGGAGATGACCAATACGAAGAGCGAACTTTATGAGAGGCATCCAGACTGGGTGCTGAAGCCCGAAGGGCGTGATCCGGTGACAGGACGGGGCGGTACTCAGCTCGTGCTCGATCTCGGAAATCCTGAAGTCCAGGACTTCATCGTGGACATGGTCGACAGGCTTCTTTCGGAAAACCCTGGCATCGAGTACATCAAATGGGACGCAAACATGGCTGTAATGAATCATGGTTCCCAGTACCTCGATAAAGACAGGCAGAGCCAGATGTATATCGAATATCACAAGGGTTTCGCTTCCGTGTGCGACAGGATACGTGCGAAATATCCCGATCTTACGATCCAGGCCTGTGCAAGCGGCGGCGGACGTGCCAATTACGGTGTTCTCCCGTGGTTCGATGAATTCTGGGTAAGCGACAATACAGACGCTCTCCAGCGGGTTTACATGCAGTGGGGTACCTCGTATTTCTTCCCGGCAATAGCCATGGCATCCCACATCAGCGCAACTCCCAATCACCAGACTTTCAGGGTCATTCCTCTGAAATACAGGATCGATGTCGCGATGAGCGGCCGGCTCGGCATGGAAATCCAGCCGAAGAACATGACTCAGGAGGAGAAGGACCTGTGCGCAAAGGCTATTGCGGAGTACAAGATGATAAGGCCGACAGTGCAGTTCGGAGACATATACAGGCTCGTTTCCCCGTACGACGGCTTCAATATCGCTTCCATGATGTATTGCTCGCAGGACAAGTCCGAAGCCGTGTTCTACTGGTGGAAACTCGAGCATTTCTGCAACGAGCATCTCCCGAGGGTCAAAATGGCCGGTCTCGATCCTGACAGAATGTACAGGGTGACGGAGCTTGTCAGGATAGACAACAAGCCTTTGCCGTTCGAGGGCAAGGTGTTTTCCGGAAGGTACCTCATGTCGACAGGACTTGAGATTCCATATACCCATAATGTGGATCATAACAGGCGCACCGACTGGTCGAGCCGTGTCCTGTACCTGACTGCCGAATGATGAAAGCCGTATTGTTATTTTTGTCGGCTGTCCTGGCCTGCAGTACCGTTTACGGGAATACGGGGGCCAGGGACAGCCTTTTCATTTCCGGATGCTGGCATTCGTCGCTCGGCGAGTGCATTCTTCCCGGAACTACGGACGGGAACCGCCTCGGCCCCGGCAATCCGGATACCCTGAATACAGGGGCACTGACCCGTCTCTATCCTTTTTTCGGCAAGGTGACTTATACCAGAACCGTGGAGATACCGCGCTCTTTCCGGGGAAAGAGTCTGAGACTGGTACTCGAAAGGACAAAGCCGGGTGTTCTTGTCATAGACGATGTTACGGTCGGCAGTCATTCCGAACTGTCTGTCCCGCACGTATATGAGCTTCCGGCCCTTCGTCCGGGAAAACATGTCATATCCCTTACCGTGGACAACTCGGCAGGTGCGGTGCCCGATGAAGTCCGCAGTTCCCATGCCTGGAGCGAGTCGACGCAGACGAACTGGAACGGGGTCATCGGGAATATGTTTATAGAAGCCTGCGATCCGGTCCGTATCTCGTCGATGGATATTTATCCGGCTTCCGACGGCAAGACAGCTGCGGTGAAACTGTCGATAATATCCGACAGGGCGACAGAAGCGGACCTGAATCTTTCTGTATCCGAAGACAGCCCTGAAGGGAAGGCCGTCGCCGCCGTTTCGGAAACGGCAAGCATCGTCAAGGGGGTCAATGAAATAGAAATCGTAGTCGGTATGGGTGAATCCCCTAAGCTGTGGAGCGAATTCCATCCTGACCTTTACCGTTTTACGGCAGTTCTCAGGGCAGGGAAGTTTTCCGACTCTCTGACGGAATATGCCGGTATGAGGACTTTTTCTACGGAAGGCACTTCGTTTACAATAAACGGCTTCCGGACATTCCTGAGAGGAAAGCACGATGCCTGCGTATTCCCTCTTACCGGCTATCCGCCTGTCGATGCGGACGAATGGCGGCAAGTATTCTCGAAAGCCAAGGAATACGGCATCAATCATTACCGCTTCCATTCCTGGACACCTCCGGAAGCAGCATTCGAAGCTGCTGACAGGGAAGGCATATATCTTCAGATCGAACTTCCTCTGTGGGGTGCTGTTGAGCGTGAGGATTCGTTGATGACGGACTTCATAAGGCGGGAGGCCCGGGCTATCATGGATGAATACGGCAATCATCCGTCATTTGTCATGCTGTCTCTGGGAAATGAACTTCACGGAGACACCTCTTTGATGAGGGAATGGGTTGAAGAACTCCGTAAGGCCGACGGCCGGCATCTGTACTGTTTCGGCTCTAACAATAACCTTGGCTGGGAAGGCCCTCAGGACGGCGAAGACTTTTTCGTGGCGTGCAGGGTCGGTTCCGGAGAAGGATATTCATCGCATACGAGGACTACTTTTGCCTTTGCCGATGCGGAAAAGGGGGGAATCCTGAACAATACCAGACCGGGAACTTCCGGGAATTATTCTTCGGCGATATCCAAAAGCGAGGTTCCGGTAATAAGCCACGAAAACTGCCAGTTCCAGATATATCCTGATTTTTCAGAGACAGCAAAATATACCGGCGTATTATATCCGTACAATCTGGAAATTTTCCGGGACCGGCTTGCTGCCGCAGGAATGGCCGCTTTTGCGGACGAATTCTGCCGGGCTTCCGGGAATTTCGCTACAGAGTGTTTCAAGGCCGATCTGGAATACGCTTTCAGAACTCCGGGTTTCGGCGGTTTCCAGATGCTCGACCTTCAGGATTACCCTGGCCAGGGAACGGCCCTTGTCGGTGTCCTCGATGCCTTCATGGAAAGCAAGGGAGTCATTTCAGGAGATGAATTCAGGTCTTTCTGTGCTCCCGTAGTCCTTCTTGCAGAGTTCGGCAGCTATTGTCTGTCCCGCAGTGATACTTTGGACATTGAGCTGAAGATAGCCGATTATCTGGAGAGGGACTGGACCGGTGATCTGTCATGGACTCTTTCCGCAAGGGATATAAGGAGCCTTTCGGGACAGTCCGTTGAAACCGGCCTGCCTGGGATTTCGGCGCGGATACCTGTCGGCATACGGCAGGGCAGTGTGAGCTGCGCAGGCAGGATTTCACTGCCTGTAGAAGATCTGGCAAGCGGAATTCCGGAAGATGCCGCATTCTGCCTTGTCCTTGAGCTTGAGTCGGGAGAGTATTCGAACAGTTACAGATTCTGGGTGTATCCGGAACTGTCCGGATATCATGATGCTTCAGACGGTGTCAGGATCGTGTCGGCGGCTGACGGCAGACTGAAAGAACTCCTCGATGCAGGAGAACGCGTACTGCTTGTGCCGGATCACGATGATGTGGAGGGCAGTTCTGTCGGAGGCCTGTTCACACCGGATTTCTGGAACTGGTCCATGTTCAAAAGGGTTTCGGAACGTGCAGGCAAGGAGATTTCCCCCGGGACGCTTTCCGTTGTCTGCGACCCCGGTCATCCTGTCCTGGCATGTTTCCCTAATGAAGGGCACAGCGACTGGCAGTGGTGGAAGATAGCCTTGAATTCGAGGCCGCTGATTATGGACGCTCTGACGGAATATTTCCCTGCCGTTCAGGTGATAGACAATGTGGAAAGATGCCACAAACTCGGCATCGTCGCTGAGTTTTCCGTAGGAAACGGGGCGGTACTTTTATGCATGACCGACCTTGAGGGTGTGTCCTCTACTCCTGAAGGCGCCGCATACAGGGCATCCCTGATAAATTATGTCAGTTCGCCCGACTTCTCCCCGTCATACCGTCTGGAATGGCAGGAACTGCTGGAACTCCTGTACGGGAAACACGATTCCGTAGAGATAGAAGGGGTAGAGAACAAGACGGATTACTCCAGGTTCTGACGGTTCCTGGAGTAAAGTCCGTCTATAATTCCGTCTGCAAGACCTATTACAGGCACATAGATATAGCTTGCTCCCGTGATGGACGCAATGGTCAGGAAAATTTTTCCGGCAGGGACGATTACATCGGCCCTGTCCGGCTTCAGGGCATATTCCTCCATGCGTTCCTCAACTGTCATGTCCTTGAGTTTGTCATAAAGTTCCTGCAAGGATGCAACGGACATTCTCGAGTATCTGGAATCACGCCCTCTGACGAGCTTGAAAAGTTTGTTTATGTTGCCGCCGGAGCCTATGATGTTGATTCCCGGGTAGGAAAGCGAAAGGTCCTCCATATCCTTGCCGAGTCTTTTCCATTCGCTTTCCGAAACGGCTTCATTAAGGATACGCACGGTTCCGATGTTGTACGAGCGGGAGCAGACGAGTTCTCCGTCTGCAAGAAGATTGATTTCGGTGCTGCCTCCGCCGACATCCACGTACATGAAATTCCCTTTTCTGCCTTTCATGTATTCGATATGGTTGTTATATATCATCCTGGCTTCTTCCTGGCCGTCGATGATTTCTATGCTGATCCCGGTCTTTTTTTCGACTGATTTTATTATGGCAGGTCCGTTTTCGGCGTCACGCATGGCTGAAGTGGCGCATGCCCTGTAGTCCGTCACGCCGTAGATCTTCATCAGATTCCTGTACGCCTTCATCAGGCGGATCATGTTCTTCTCCTTTTTTTCGGAAATCCTGCCGGAGGAGAATACGTCGAACCCGAGCCTGAGAGGCACTCTCAGAAGCAGTACCTTGCTGAAATGCGGCATTTCAGGGCTTTCGAGCTGTTTGATAAGCAGTCTTACGGCGTTGGAGCCGATGTCTATGGCGGCGTATGTTACAGAGCCTTCCCTGTAGCCTGACAATTCTTCTTCCATAATCTTGTTTATTTGATAACGCAGCGCGTGGTTTTATCTGTTTGTCCTGTAATAATCGTAGAGTGCGTCCTGAGAGCCGGTTTCAAGAGGATTTTCGCAAGTCCATGGCCGGTTTTCTCCCGATCCGTCGACAAGCCTGCCCTGCCTTGTATCTCTGAGTCCGTATTCCACGATTCTTTTCATTTCCTGTTTCAGCGTCGGATCATATACCGGAGCCACCACTTCTATCCTGTTGTCAAGATTTCTCGGCATCCAGTCCGCCGAGCCCGTAAAGACTTTTTCAACTCCGCCTCCGGCAAAAATGAATATCCTCGAATGTTCGAGAAAACGGTCAATTATACCGCAGACCCGCAGATGCCAGTTTTCAGGCAGGTCCCCGGTCACAAGGGAGCAGTTCCCTCTTACCAGAAGGTCTACGGTGACTCCGGCAGCGGCGGCTTCATAAAGCTTCGCCACCATATCCTGATCCGTTATGTGGTTGATTTTTATCTTGATATAGGCCTCCTTCCCGTCTTTCCTGTTTTTGATCTCGGTATCGATGAGGCTGATGAATTTCTTTTTCATCCAGTTCGGCGAGACGAGAAGTTCCTTGAAATGCACCGGCATGTACGGTTTCTCTATGAAATCAAAAAGAAGGTTTACGTCGGAGGATATTCTCTGCGAAGCCGTCATGATGATGCAGTCGGTGTACGTCCTGGCATTGCCTTCATGAAAATTGCCGGTGCTTACGCATGCGATGTCCGGTCCCTTTTTCATGCCGATGTGGACGACCTTGGAGTGTATTTTCAATCCTTCCACCCCGAATATGACCTTTACTCCGGCATCCTGGAGTTTCTGTGCCCACACCATGTTGGATTCTTCATCGAATCTGGCGAGAAGTTCTATGACCGCAGTCACTTTCTTGCCGTTTCTTGCCGCCCCGATCAGTGCCGTAATGACTTTGGAATCCTTTGCCAGACGGTACAGGGTGATTTTGATGCTTTTGACGTTGCTGTCGAGAGCGGCTTCATGGAGCAGCCCTACGAATGACGAAAAACTGTGATAGGGCACATGAAGGAATCTGTCCTGCTCCCGGATTCTCTCCATAATAGTGCCTGTTTCCATGAAAGGTGCCTGTATTACAGGAGGCATCGGCTTGTATTTCAGGTCTTTTCTGCCGCAGTCCGGGAATTTCATCAGGTCCTTGTGATTCTGGTATCTTCCCCCTTCTATGACTGTATCGCTCAGTCCGAGATCGAGTTTTCCGATTACGCGTCTCAGCAGATCATGAGGCATGCTGCTGTCGTAGACGACTCTGAGCGCCTCTCCTTTTTTCCTGCTTTTCAGACCTTTGGATATTTTCTGGAGTATTCCGCTTCTGCGGTCATCGTCGATTTCCATCTCCGCATCCCTTGTGAACTTGAATGCGTATGATTCGAAATTGAAATACCCGGAGCCGGCAAAGATTTTCGGCAGGGCGCACCTTACGACATCGTCAAGATACATGATATAGCTTTTCCCGTCCTTGTCGGGAAGCCTTACGAATCTGCCGCAGTTCTGTACTGGAAGTTCGAAAAACGAGTATTCGAAAGCGGTTTTCCCTGTCGCAGTGATTCTCTGGGCCCGTACTGCATGGTAGATATTCTGGTCGGATTCATAGTCGAGATGTTTTACGGATGAAAACCTGACCGGCACTATCAGTCCGTCGATTCTGTCCGAGTAGTACGAGTGTATGAACTCGAGCTGGTCTTCAGTGACATCCTTGTCCGATATCAGGCAGATGTTCTCTTTCTCGAGATCCTCGTACACTTTGCGCACGCCTTCTTCATAGTCTTTCTGGTATTTCGCATTCAGCCTGGATATCTGCTTTACAATGACTCTTGCAAGCGCAGCTTCCTTTGCGCCCTGTTTCCCGTCCCATTCCGCTATCCTGGTCTGCGATGCGACCCTGACCCTGAAGAACTCATCGAGGTTGTTGGAATATATGCCGAGAAACGACAGCCTTTCCAGCAGAGGCACGTCATCTCTGCATGCTTCCTGAAGTACCCTGCGGTTGAAATACAGCCAGCTTATGTCTCTTTCTATGTACGGGATTTTCTTCTCTTTGACAGCCATATCGGTTCCTGTTGAAATCTAACATTCTGTAAAATAAGAAATTTTCCGTTAACAGATTATTAAAAATCGATAATATTACAAGAAAATGACTTTTTTTCTATTTTTGCGCGCTGTATGTAAAACGAACTGATATGTGCGGAATAGTAGGATATCTCGGATACCGCGATGCTTATCCTGTGCTGACAGACGGACTGAAGCAGCTGGAATATCGCGGGTATGACAGTGCCGGAGTCGCATTGTCGGATGACAGGGGAAATCTCAGAGTGTACAAGGAAAAAGGAAAAGTAGCCGATCTTGAGAATTATGCGGCGGACAAGGACAAGTCCGGGCATCTTGGCATAGCGCATACGAGATGGGCGACACACGGAGAACCGTGCGCAAGGAATGCCCATCCTCATGTCTCTGCATCAGGGCGATTTGCCATAGTACATAACGGAATCATCGAAAATTACCCGGTACTCAGGACGAATCTGGAAGCGAAAGGGTATGTATTTCAAAGTTCTACGGATACGGAGGCGCTTGTGCAGCTGATCGATTACATCGCCGCTCAGACAGCCTCGGATACTGTATCCGTATTGCAGACGGCCTTGAAAATGGTTGTCGGGGCTTATGCCGTAGCCCTTATCGACAGAAATTCTCCGGACAGACTGTACGCGGCAAGGAAAAGCAGTCCTCTTGCCGTCGGAATAGGCGAGAGCGAATTTTTCATTGCTTCCGACATGAATCCGATATCGTGTTATACCGACAAGGTCGTGTATCTCGAAGACGGGGAGATCGCAGAGATGAGCTGTGCCGGCGGTCTGAGAATCGTAAATCTCGACAATGCTGAATGCAGCCATGAAATCCACAAGGTCCCGAAAAATCTCGGCATGGTGCAGAAAGGCGGTTTCGAGCATTTCATGCTGAAGGAAATATTCGAACAGCCGGACTGTATCAGGGATTGCATGCGCGGCAGGGTGAATCCCGGTGACAAAACGGTGACCTTGTCTTCAGTAAGGGAATTCCGGGACAGGCTTTTGTCGGCAGGCCGTTTCATAATCGTGGCATGCGGAACATCGTGGCATGCCGGCCTTATAGGCAAGCAGCTTCTCGAAAGCCTTTGCCGGATACCTGCAGAGGTCGTTTATGCTTCGGAGTTCAGATACAGCAATCCTGTCATTCATGACACGGATGTGGTGGTGGCAATATCGCAGAGCGGAGAGACTGCCGATACTCTTGCCGCAATAGAGCTGGCGAAACAGAAAGGGGCTTTCATCTACGGAATCTGCAATGCAGTAGGTTCAAGTATCCCGAGGATTACGGATGCCGGTTCGTATATTCACGCAGGTCCTGAAATTGGTGTCGCCTCCACCAAGGCTTTTACGGGCCAGGTGGCAGTCCTCGTCATGCTTGCCCTTGATCTTGCAAGGGAAAAGGGCACAATTGATGATATCTGCTATGCAAGGACAGTCGAAGCCCTGGATTCCATCCCGGACAAGATGAAGTCAGTGCTGAAGGAGAACGGGCGGATTGCCTCCCTGGCAAAGATTTTTACCTATGCCAGAAACTTCATCTATCTCGGAAGGGGATATTCCTATCCTGTAGCTCTTGAAGGCGCCTTGAAACTGAAGGAGATTTCGTACATTCATGCTGAAGGCTATCCTGCAGCGGAAATGAAGCATGGCCCAATCGCCCTGATAGACGATGAAATGCCGGTAGTGATCATAGCTGCCGGCAATGCCTTGTATGACAAGATTCTGAATAATGTCCAGGAAATAAAGGCAAGGAAAGGACGGGTCATCGCCATAGTTACTGAAGGTGATGACGTCATAAGCAAGATTGCGGATACGGTCATAGAAATCCCGCAGACGGAAGAATGCCTGACACCTCTTTTGTCTGTCATACCCTTACAGATGCTGGCCTATCATATTGCCGTATGCAAGGGCAAGGACGTAGACCGTCCGAGAAACCTGGCAAAGAGCGTAACCGTGGAATAATCCGTCCGCGTCAGATTTTCGCGTATCCCATATCGAAGGCGCGCAGGTTGGTCTCGACGATTTGCCGGCCCTTTCTGCCGAATATCCGGGCAATGCTTTCCTTCAGATGCTCCGGCGTAAGAATCCCTATGTGCCTTGCCGCTGCCCCGAGCAGAATCATGTTGGCCGATTTCGGCATGGAGTTTTCCCTTGCAAGAGTCTCTATGTCGATCCCGACCACGTGCGGGAGTATTTCCAGATCTTTTTTTACCGCATCCTCTGGATAGTCCGGGATGTTCCGGAACGGGGCGGTAGACGTGATTACATATCCGTCCCTGGAAAGGAACGGAAGATAACGCAATGCTTCCATGGGTTCCATCGACAGGATCATTTCTGCCGAACCTGCAGGAAGGAGATCCGAATATATCGCTGTGTCCGAAAGCCTGAGACCGGACTCCACTTCACCTCCTCTCTGGCTCATGCCGTGCACTTCCGCCTGCTTGATCTGAAGACCGGCATTTACGGCCGCGTCTGCGATGATTGTTGCGATGGAGAGGATTCCCTGTCCTCCTACTCCCGCAAGAATTATGTCGTATTTCATTTCGTCTTGTTTTTCTTACGTGACAATGTCTGCATGCACTCCCTTCTCGGGATGATTACGGAAACACCGTTGTAGTCTATTTCTTCCCTGATGACAGCAGTTATTTCTGCCATGTTTTTCTGCAGGGGCACCACTACTCTGACATGAGCAGGCTCGACTCCGAGTGCAAGACAGATAGCTTCGAATTTGTTTGTCCCGGCAGAGTCCTGTCCACCTGTCATGGCAGTGGTCAGATTGTCGGAGATTACGACCGTAATATTACTTCTGTCATTGACGGCATCAAGCAGGCCCGTCATGCCGCTGTGCGTGAATGTGGAGTCGCCTATGACGGCTACGGCAGGATACAGTCCTGCATCCGCAGCCCCTTTTGCCATCGTGATGGATGCTCCCATGTCCACACAGCTGTCGATCGCACAGAATGGCGGAAGCGCTCCGAGCGTGTAGCATCCGATATCGGCGAATACTCTGGCGTCCGGATAGGATGCAAGCACTTTGTTCAATGCAATGTAGACATCCCTGTGTCCGCATCCCTGGCAAAGTGCAGGCGGCCGCGGAACAATATTCTGCGGTTTCGCATAAAATTGCACAGGTTCTTTCCCGAGGGCTTTTCCTACGGAGTCTGGATTAAGTTCCCCGGTACGCGGGAGATTGCCCGTGAGTTTTCCCAGTACCCTGGTTCCGGAGCCGGCTATGGCCCTGACCTGCTCTTCGATGAAAGGCTGGCCGTCCTCAACTACGAGTACATTGTCGCATGAAGCCGCGAACTCCTTTATTTTCTGCTCGGGAAGCGGGTATTGGCCGATTTTCAGCACTGGAAATCCTGTTTCGGCCGCTCCGTTCTCCATTACATAATTCCATCCTGTACCGCTGGCTATTATTCCGGTATCGGCGCCATCCTTTTCTCCGGTAATGAAAGTGAACGGGGAAAAGGATGCAATATCGGAAAGATGCGTCTGTACGGATGTAAGGTAGTCGTTGCGTTTTCTTGCATTTCCCGGAAGGAGGACCCATGAAGAAGGATCTTTTGCCGCAGGCAGGCGTACCGTCGAGTCCGGCCCGGGCTGAACCGATACGGCTGCACGCGAATGGGCAAGTCTGGTAGTAAGCCTGAGCAGTACCGGCAGTTTTTCCTTTTCGGAAAGGTCGAAGGCATAGCCCGTCATTTCATAGGCTTCCTGCTGTGTCGACGGTTCGAGCATGGGGATCATCGCGAATTTTCCGTAGAAACGCGAGTCCTGTTCATTCTGCGAAGAGTGCATCGAAGGGTCGTCGGCCGCCACTATGACGAGTCCGCCATTCACTCCGGTCATTGCCGCATTGACGAAAGCGTCTGCAGCCACGTTCATGCCGACATGTTTCATGCAGACCATGCTGCGGCAGCCTGCGTATGACATGCCGAGAGCTTCTTCCATTGCCGTCTTTTCGTTTGTGCTCCAGGTGCAGTGTATGCCTGCTGCCGATGCAGCTTCGGATTTCTGTATGAATTCAGTGATTTCAGTGCTCGGCGTGCCGGGATAGGCATATACGCCTTTGAGTCCGGCATGAAGCGCCCCGAGGGCTACGGCTTCGTCTCCAAGCAAAAGTCTGGTTTCAGTCATATCGTTTTCAGTTTTATTGTTGTCTGTTTGTCAGTTCCGGCCGATGTGGAAAGCGTCTGCATCATCCAGTACAGGGAATGACGTCCGGAATTCCTGCAGCAGACCCATATCGGTTTCCGCCGCTGCCGCCGATTCTTTCCAGTCATCGCAGGAAGCCAGGACATTGCCGTACGGGTCTATGACAGCGGAACCTCCGCAATATCTGCAGGACGGGTCCGTTCCGACTCTGTTTACTCCGCATACATAGCACTGGTTTTCTATGGCTCTGGCTTTCAGCAAGGTTTTCCAGGCTTCTATTCTCGGCTCCGGCCAGCTGGCCACGTAGATTATCATGTCGTAGTCTCCTGCGTTTCTGGACCATACCGGGAAACGGAGATCATAGCAGACTTGCAGGAGTATTCTTGTTCCCATGAATTCCACTACCGTACGCCTGTCACCGGCTGTATAACGGAGATTTTCCCCACTGTAGGTGAACAGGTGTTTCTTGTCGTAATATTCTGTGCTTCCGTCCGGTTTTACGAAATAGAAACGGTTTCTGTATGAACCGTTTTCATGTATGGCAATGCTTCCGGCAATCGCGCATCCCATTTCCGAGGATTTTTCCCGCATCCAGCCGAGAGAGACCGCCGGGTCTTCTTCAGCCGTTCCTTCGGGAGAGGTGCAGAATCCTGTCGAGAACATTTCCGGAAGTATGTACAGATCGGCCCCCGGGGCTGTTTTCATCAGTCTTTCCGCATTTGCGATATTTTTTTCAGGTGCAGCCCAGACAATGTCCGTCTGAAGCATCGCAAGTTTCATTCTGTTCATTGCTGATGTCGTGGAGATTTGTTTCAGTGCGGCTTTACGGAATTTACAGTATGGTTTCCATTCCGATTTTCTGAGGCTTCAGCCCGCAGCTTTCATAGAACTTCATGGCCGAGGGATTGCAGCTCCATACATTGAGGGTAAGGTTGTAGCAGCCGTTCTCTTTTGCGAATATCTTTACGGCTTCGTACAGCGACCTGCCGATATGGCGTCCGCGCAGTGTCTCGTCGACGCACAGGTCGTCGATATACAGAGTGCGGATGTCGGTGAGAATATTGTCGTCGGCATGCCGTATGAAAATGCAGAAGGCATATCCTGCTATGCAGTCATTTTCGTCCACTGCCGCGAATACCGGCCTGTCTTTGTCGCCGAGTATCGATTCCAGCTGCGCTTCCGTATATTTTCTTGCACCTTTCCTGAACAGGTCCGGCCTGCCTTCATGATGAATCCTGCACACCTGTTCAAGCAGGTTCATGATACCGGGTATGTCTTTGTTTTCAGCTCGTCTTATTTTCATGACATGAAATTTTCTTTAACGGGGAGTAAACCTTAAATTTCGGAAAAATATATCAAAATGCAAAATTTAAGATATCTTTGCCGCGGATAAGTTGAAAAAGAATGATGGCAAACAGCAAGAATATTCTGTTTACTGTAATTTCCCTGGTCATGGCGGCGGGACTTTGGACTGTCATGTTCTGTCCTGCCACGGCCCGGTATGTCAATTTCTGGGGTATGATGTGTATCTCGGCCGTTATTCTCGTGACTCTGCCGTTTTTCGCAAGGGCAAGATGGTGGGAGGACGTCAGTTTCGGAAAGGGCAACATAATTGCAGGTATTGCCATTGCTGCCTGCCTGTGGGGTATCTTCTGGATAGGGGACAAGGCAGCGTCGGTCCTCTTCGATTTTGCAGGGGAGCAGGTCGAATCGATCTATGATATCAGGTCCGGTGTGTCTCCGTGGCTTCTTTCATGTCTTCTTCTGTTTCTGATAGGTCCTGCCGAGGAAATTTTCTGGAGGGGGTATATCCAGAAGACATTGTCAGGCATTGCGGGGCGGAATGCGGGTTTTCTGCTTTCTACGCTGATTTATGCCGGCGTGCATGTACCTTCGGGAAATTTCATGCTTGTCATGGCGGCTTTGGTGGCCGGGACCGTCTGGGGGCTTGTCTACAGACTGCGTCCGGACAGGCTGGGCGCGCTGCTTGTATCGCATGCATTGTGGGATGCTGCCGTTTTCGTCTGGTTTCCGATTTAACTGTATTTCATTATGGGGAAAAAACATACTTTCAAGGAATGGATGATCGCCGTTCGCCCGTGGTCTTTCCCTGCGTCCGGCATGCCTGTCATCGTCACACTGGCCTATCTGTTCTGGGCCGGACATCAGATCGAATGGGGGTACGGAATATGGGCGCTTGTCAATATCATAGTGTTCCATGCTGCCGGCAATACCTGGAGCGACTGGTTCGATTTCAGGAAAAAAGTCGACGCCGGAGATACATTCGGGGCCAGAACGATTACTTCCGGCATGTTCACTCCGGGCGAAATCATGAAACTCTCGGTATGCCTTCTGGCCGTCGCGGTCGCCGGAGGCATCGGTCTGTTTCTGCTTACAGGATGGCCTCTGCTGTGGATAGGCCTCGGCGGACTTGCCTGTGCACTGCTGTATCCTTTCCTTAAATATGTCGCTGCAGGGGATTTTGTCATCCTGTCCGCATATTCGATACTTCCTGCTGCCGGTACATCATACGCCGCCGCAGGCGAAATAGACTGGAGCGTTCTCTGGATAGCTATTCCGGTAGGCCTTATTACCGTGGCCATACTGCATATCAACAACCTCCGGGATATTTCCACAGACAGGCGGGCTGAAATTTCGACTATCGCAATGAAACTCGGAGGCCGCGCTTCCGTCTTTCTCTACGATTTCGAAATACTGTTCCCGTTTTTCTGGGTGTTTGGCTGTGCACTCGGCAATATTTTCCCGTGGTGGACTCTTGCAGTCTTCCTTTCGGCTTTTCCTGCCCTGCAGAATGTCAGGGCATCCATAAGATACGGGAAAGCCGGCAATGAGGCTATCGCCGACCTCGATGAAAAAACTGCCAGACTCCAGCTGTTGTTCAGCCTTATTTTCGCACTGTCGTTTTTTGCCGCAGCATTCATTACACCGCCGCTTGCCTGAATATCCATGTAAAATATTTCCCAAAAATCTGTAGATTCCCGGAAATTTGCTATATTTGCAGTCCCTCTCTACCGGGAACCATGCGGAAATAGCTCAGTTGGTAGAGCATCAGCTTCCCAAGCTGAGGGTCGCGAGTTCGAATCTCGTTTTCCGCTCA
>CALUQM010000039.1 GCA_944322925.1 uncultured Bacteroidales bacterium | reverse complement strand
CCGTTTGGGATTCGAACCCAAGACCCCAACATTAAAAGTGTTGTGCTCTACCAGCTGAGCTAACGAATCTTCCCGTTATTTCTTTCCAACCGGTCAAGCGCACAAACGTTTTTTCCGAATTGGGATTGCAAAGGTATGTCTTTCGACCGAATAATCCAAATATTTTTTTACAATTTTAAATATTTCACAATTCCACCAGTTCTTCAAGGATAAAACTCCTTGCAGATCTCGCCCACTCCGGAAACGTTCCGTCAGGGCTGAAACCCTCCGCAAACGAAAGCAGCGCAGACAGATCGAAAAAATCCGACGAAATTCCCGCACCGCCCCTGACGGCATCGAAAGCGTTGCATTTCTGCTCGATGTGGGAAGGGACCATCAAAATCGGCTTTCCGAAATACATGGCCTCGCATACCGATTCGAAACCAGCCGTACTGGCGTATGCCATGCACCCGGCCATCTGTTTCAGGAATTCCCTGTCATCCAGAAGATAGAAACTCAACGTATCATCTATTTTCTTGACAGGTGCTTCCGACCACTTGTCCCAGAAAAACCTGAGTTCGACATCAGGATGGGTTTCATGCCATTTGAGGACATCTTCGGAAAAACCGGCATTCAACATGTATCCGTGGATATAATTCCCACGCGTCGGCACCGTCTCCAGCACGGACTCCCGCAAAATCGGCGGAACAACCCTGATCTTCCTCTCCCCGTCATCAGGCATCGGCCTGAACGAAAGCGCCAGTTTCTTGCATGCCCCTATGGAGGTAATCCTCGTGAATATCATCAGACCTTCCGTCCCCGGTATGCCTGACTGGCCGAGACCGAAATCCCTGTGATGGAAAAGATACTGGTGGCCGATACTGATATTGGGAATGTCTATCTTGAAGTTGAAATATGCGATACCTGTAAGCAGTTCGTAAAAATTGACTACGACATCGGCTCCGGATGTCCTTATGGCATCTTTCAGAAAAATTATGCTTTTCAGATACTGCGGGAATTTCTCGATGTTGTACAATATGCTTTTGAGCATGTTGACTGTCCTGTTCTCCGCCGACGGCTGGAAATTCACGCTGTCGAACTGGCGCACGGGAGCAGACACACCTTTGACGAAGAATTCGGGAAGTTGTCTGGCACTGCTTTTTCCGACAAGGATTCCTACGACCTGGTGGCCGTTGACAGTCAAAAGCTTTTCCAGAGCCATGGCCTGGGTCAGATGCCCCCGGCCTTCACCCTGTACGATAAACAAGTATTTCAGTCCTTTTCCCATAAGCATTGGTTCCCGTATAGGATTTACTGATATTCTTCCCTGTATTTCATTATCCGCCAGTTCCCTTCATCGTCTTCAAGCAGGGCCGACATGGATTCGACCCAGTCGCCGGAGTTAAGATACCTGATCCCGTCGATCATCCTGTCTTCCGGATAATGAATATGACCGCATATAACCCCGTCGCACCGTTTCGACCTCGCAAGATCGGCCAGCATCCTCTCGAATCCGGAAATGAACGATACGGCCTTCTTGACCTTATGCTTTATCGCCTGAGACAGGGAAAAGTAGGGTTTGCCCTGTCGCGTCCGGATCCTGTTGTACATGCTGTTGAATCTCAGCAGCACAGTATAGCTTACGTCGCCAAGCTTGGCGAGCCATTCCATTTTCGAAGTCACGCTGTCGAACACGTCACCGTGCGTCACGAAAAACCGCAGGTTGCCCGACTCCAGGATATAATCCTGAAGTATGCTGATATTTCCGAGATTTACAGGGACCAGATTGTCGAGAAAATCGTCATGATTGCCTCTGAGATAAATGACCTGCGTGTCATGGTTCTCCATCATTTTCATGATCACCTTGGTAAACCTCGTATATTCAGGGCTCCACCTTTTATTCCCTGATTTTTTCTGAAGCTGCCATCCGTCTATTATGTCACCGTTGAGTATAAGACGGTCACAGTCCACGGATCCGAGGAAATCGGCAGCCTCCTTTACCTTGGAATGCGCATTCCCGATATGCACGTCAGAAATGATTATGGTCCTGTAATGTCTTCTTTCTTCCATACCGGACTATTTGTCTGCGGAATATTCCCTGATATGCTGTTCTTCGGAAAGCCTGCACACGAGCAATGCACCGTTCTTTTCCGCTACCACATAGTTTTCGAGTCCTTCGAGGACAACCGTTTTCTGCGAAGGCAGATGCACGATACATCCGCGGCAGTTGAAAAGTCTTACATCTTTCCCCACTACGGCATTATCCGCGGCGTCCGACACCATCTGGGACCTGACAGCCCCCCAGCTTCCGAGATCGCTCCATCCGAAATCCGCCGGAATGACATAAATGTCAGGTGATTTTTCCATCACCGCATAGTCTATCGAGATTTTTTCGCACAACGGGAAAAGCTCCTTCAATGCCGCGGCTTCTCCGGAAGTGTTCAGAGAAGGGGCAAGCCTGTCCATGATTTCAGCTATGCCGGGAGAAAAACGTCTGAACTGGGACACGACTGTCTCTGCTTTCCACACGAAAATTCCGGCGTTCCAGAAATAGTTTCCCGCCTCGAGATATTTCATAGCCGTCCCGATATCCGGTTTTTCACGGAATGACTGTACCTTATGGACCTTTCCCGGCGCTTCCCCGGCCGAGCAGATATATCCGTAACCGGTCTCCGGACGTGTCGGGACTATGCCCACCGTCACTATTGCCGGACATGAAGCGGAAAAGGCCAGGGCTTCGGCGATGATATCCGCGAATACGGACTTGTCGAGCACCAGAGCATCCGCAGGTGTCACGACGATATTCGCGTCAGGATATGCGGACATTATCTTCCAGCAGGAATATGCTATGCACGGAGCCGTATTCCTGGCTTCAGGCTCCGCCAGGATATTCTCCTGCGGGATCTCAGGCAACTGCGATTTCACGGTATCGACATAGGCGGACGAAGTCACGACCCAGAAATGCGACATGTCGCATACAGGACTGAATCTGTCGACCGTCAGCTGGATAAGAGACCGCCCGACCCCGAGAATATCGATAAACTGTTTCGGCATTTCAGGCGTACTTGCCGGCCACAATCTGCTGCCGATGCCTCCCGCCATTATTACCACATGAGTATTGCTGTCCATAAATTAAAAGGATGCACCCTTTTGGGTACATCCTCAAATATAGACATTTTTCAAGAGTAAACAAAATATCTTCCTGTCAGTGCCAGTCCGGATACATCAAGATACATCCCGGATCCGGCTTCCGGATTCAGTCTCCGGATTCAGAACGAGATTCCCAGTTTGAAACCTGCATTGCTGATGCCGTCGATACCGAACGCCTCGCTCCTGTTGGTCGCGTAACTGTAATATGCAGAAAGCTGCAGACCGAGATTGCTCTTGTTGAACGGATGGAATACCACTCCGACTTCAGGGGATGCGTAGAACCCCCACTGGGAGTCACGGACGCCGAAGTTCGAATACAGCTCATATTCCCGAGCATAATTGGCTCCGATCTTGGCTTCGACATAGGGCTGAACCTTTTTCCACGCGAACCTGTATCTCAGAGTGGCGCCGAAAGGGACCTGATACAGCGAATGGTACAGATCTGTAGTCACCGCAGTATTGCCGATATTGTAGGTTTCCTTCGGGAAATATTCATTGTTCGTATTGAAGCTCGCGAAAAGTCCGGCAGCGACTCTCGGAAGAAAATAATAACCGCCTTCGACATATCCGCCCCATCCGCTTGCGTTATCGGAAAAATCATTTGCCAGAGTTCCGTTGAACTGCCATCCGGCATCCACATAGAACCTGCGTCCTACCTGGGCATCCGCATTGACCGCCGCAATGATTACGGCCGCTGTTATCAATATTATCTTTTTCATCATATTATCTCCTGTTTGGTTGTGAAACACTACTCTGCGGCAGCTCCAAGATACGGAGACTGGGCAAAAGCCTGCCTGATGGCAAGAATGAATTTCCGGTAATCGTTCCGTGTAGACGTCGCACTGCCGTTTATCATGCAGCTCCATACGACAGGGAGAATCTCGTCCTCGCCGGACGCTGCAGTGAGATCGGCCATTTCGGCCATCAGAGAATGCGTCGTGAATTCATAATATACAGGATACGGATAATACCATCCTCCGCCCCAAGGGCCCCAGTAGGATGACATCCAGTATCCCGGATAGTCCAGCCACCAGTACGGATCCACATAGCTCGTATAATAATCCGTATCGGCAACGTAAGTGAGCTGTATGCCGAGATCTGCATTATCCTTTTCCTCTACCGGAAGATACGTGTAGCCGCAGCTCTCCATCATCTCCCTGTATTCGTTCACGAGTCTGTCCGTATAGGAGCTCTTGACCTTGTCGCCGCCGAAACGGGAATCCAGAACGACTACGCTGTCTGCTACCGTAAATGTGGCGAATCCGCCGAAATCAGTATCCTCCGCGAACGAAGTCGCCACGAGGAACTCTCCGTCGGTATCCACTGCCGACGGCATTTTCTGGCAGGCCGAAATCAGGGCCACAGCCATGAATGTCAACAATATAATCCTTTTCATAATAAATCCGATTAAAAACAAAATACCTTAATTACAGACTGAGGCCTTCGAATGCCCTGGAGAATTTGTACGGAACAATGCGGCCTTCGAGTCTCACATCATTCGAATTGAATGTCGGCGACACGTCTACGATAGCCCTGTTGCTGCCCGGGCTGACTGAAATGGATACCGAAGCATTGACTCCCCTGCCCATGACATTCATGGAAAAGAGCAGACGCCCTTTTTTGTCGTAGGACTTCCTGACGTTGGATACAGTTCCTTCGACAGTTATGCCTCCGACACCGTTGGGTCCGCCGTGCACGTAACTCGGCGAAATCTGGATTACTGCACGGTTTCCGTTCATCGAGATGAAATTGGTAGTCGAGTTGACCTGCACCCTGTTGCCGTATTTGAACGTCACGGCATCGGCCTCCACGACAAAGGACGAATCATTCAGTGCCGTCTCTGCCTGAAGCCATGACAAAGTGTCAAGAATCGCCTCCGCCTCGACACTGCCGCTGCGGGAAGCATTGAATTCAGCCATATCGCTTTTCCAGCGTTCCATTCTTTCCTTCAGGGTCTCTTTATTCTGGGCTGACCCTGATACCCAGACCGATATCATTATCAGTACAAACAAAAATTTTTTCATGACAACCTGTTTTAAATTTCGTTTACAATCACACTGCGCCTCAGTCATTGCCTGAACAAGCCCGGCACTGCCCTCGGCCTGCAGTTTATTTCAAGTGCCGCCAACCCGGTCCGGACTGCGCCGCGACACTGAATCCGTGGGCATATTTCAAAGGACATGCCACATTATATACAATCCGTAAAGGAAAAAATCTTGCATGGAAATTACGGTTATCCTCATGCAGGCCGCCACACCGGCTCAGGCACATGCCTGCGGAGAGAGATTGAAAATTTAGAGGAAAGCCGGTAAACACATTCTGAAAATATTGCTAAATTTGCCGAGCGAATTCTAAATACAATCGAAATGCAGGCAATAACCAAGACAGATTTTTCTTTCCCCGGACAGACCAGCAAATATGTCGGGAAAGTGCGTGACGTATATGACATCGACAATGATTATCTTGTAATGATCGTTACCGACAGGATTTCAGCCTTTGATGTCGTCCTTCCAGAGGGTATTCCGTACAAGGGACAGGTCCTGAACCAGATAGCCTCCAAATTCCTCGACGCCACTTCTGATATTCTTCCGAACTGGAAAATCGCCGAAGCGGACCCGATGGTCACGATAGGCCACAAATGCGAGCCTTTCAAGGTCGAGATGGTCATCAGAGGATATCTTTCCGGTCATGCATGGAGAGAATACAAGGCAGGAAAAAGGACTCTCTGCGGTGTAGCCCTGCCTGAAGGAATGGTCGAAAACCAGAAATTCCCCGAGCCGATAATCACCCCTACGACGAAGGCTGCCGAAGGGCATGACGAGGATATTTCCAGGGAGGAGATCATAGCGTCCGGTCTTGTAAGCAGGGAAGATTACGACCAGCTGGAAAAATACACGAGAGAGATTTTCCGTAGAGGTACAGAAATCGCCGCAAAAATGGGACTTATCCTTGTGGACACGAAATATGAATTCGGAAAGAAAAACGGGACAATCTACCTTATGGACGAAATCCACACGCCTGATTCTTCCCGCTATTTCTATGCCGAAGGTTATGAAGACAGACTCGCAAAAGGGGAAAAACAGAAGCAGCTGTCCAAGGAATTCGTACGTGAATGGCTTATGGCCAACGGTTTCCAGGGCAAGGAAGGAGAGAAAGTCCCTGAAATGACGCCTGATATCGTGAACAGCATTACTGACAGATACATCGAGCTTTACGAAAACATTACAGGCGAAAAATTCGTCAAGGCAGACGAATCGCAGGACATCCTCGTCCGTATAGAAAAGAATGTCCTGGACTGTCTGAAAAAACTCGGATAACCGTTATTTCTCCGATACGAGCTGCGGATGGCAGCCGTCATTCGCCCGGTAATGCGGGGCATACATGCATTCTATATCAGAGACCGCGCTTGAGAACCTTCCTGATTGGGTTACAATCAAGGTCTCTGATATTTTTGTATTCTCTTCCGGCAGGACATCGATATACCAGATGCTCCTGTCGGATTTGACTTCCCTGTATGAATAAGGCCTGAAATATCCGGTGACATAGGCTCCCGAACCAGGACGTACCTGCAGGCCGTAATGACCTGAGAGCTGTTTTTCAGGCCTCAGAGAAGAATAGCGCGGAGCTGTCAGGCGTACGAAACTCCTGTTTTCGGCACTCCACAATTCATAAACCGCAAGGACCTTGTCCCCTACATTCAGGGTGTCCCCTTCGGCAAGTTCCCTGTATCCTGCATATACCGCATCTCCATTACCGGCAGAACCGTCCTCGACAAAATATCTGGCTTTCACGGAAATGTCATTACCGGCAGCCTGAATATCCTCAAAAGGTTTCCTGTACTTTTGTGTCAATACAAGCACTTTGGCCGAAAGCAGTTCGTCAGACCCTCTCATGACGGCATCAAGTGCAAGAAGACAGGCCGGATCATCGTCCCAGGCCTGCGTCTCTTTCTGTATCATAATCCAGAGCCGGATTCCATCGGCAATTCCGGCCGAAGCGGAATCGCCGCGATATTCGCCGTAGTCCTCGAGAAGCCTGCAAAGTACGGAGTGCGCATACAGTTCGTTTTCAAGAAGGCCTCTGAAAGGAAGCACTGCATTCGGGTAATATTTTCCTCCGGAAACATGGTCGACCGCATATTCCTTCAACGATTCCATATACCTGTCGAGACAGGATGCCAGTTTCCTGTTGAATCTGAGACCGGCAGAACCGGCAAAGCCTTCTTCACCGGAAGTCAGGAAATTAAGAATCGTAATCGCACGCCTGGCCTTGTACAGTATATGGCCGGAAGGATACAAGGTATCCCTGTCGTACAGATAATCCCTGACCTGTCCGGCAAAAGTTTTCCCTGTCTTCCGTGAAATTCCGACAGAAAGCGGGATACTGTTATAGAATGAGCGGATGTACAGATACTGGCCGATATTGATATCGCCTGCCCAGATGGAAAGTTTTTCTTCCTTAAAATAATAAGAGTCGAGGTATTCCACCGCCTTCACTGCAGCGGCAGCAAGTACGGAGCCGTCATCCGCAAACCCTTCTTTCCGCATGACGGCAATATATTCCAGGACAACAGCCGTAACCAGAGGAGAAGATCCGCCGCCTTTGAGCCATGCGAATCCGCCCCCGGCATTCTGATATGACAATATTTCCCTTGCCAGAGTGTCGCAGTCTGAGCAGCTTCCGGTTTCCCTTTTGATCCGGTGGATCAGATATGAGGCAAGACAGGATGAAACTGCGGAAATGACATCTGGCGATTTCTGTTCCACGCTTTCCGGTATCGCTTCAGCAAGCATCCCGGCTATGGATATTTCCCTCGATACGGCACCGTATCCCGATACATTCACGAATTCATCAGTCAGTTTTCTGACAAGGGAATCCCTGGACATACCCGGCAGAAGCAGGGCCGAATGCGATTCATACAATGTCTGGACAGGATCGGAAACCGGGACGGTCACGAAAATCCCGTCAGAAGCGCCGCCGGATGTCCTGTAAGTTACCTTAATGCCGAGAGTATCGATATTCTCGGGAACATCCATACTGAATACGGATTCAGAGGCATTGCCTTTTTTCACGGATTCAGGCCGGCTCATTGCCATGAACGGAACCAGAGAACGATAGTCGCCCCCATCGTAAAGATGCACTGACAGCACTCCTTCCACATCGGATTCAGAAACATTGGACAAAGCCACCTGCAAATCATATACATCACCGCAGTACAGATACTCCGGCTCCATGACAGTGACAGTAACAGGAAGCGAAACCGACATTGTCCGGCGCAGGACATTATTGTTCATCGACTTGTCGTGGGCGAAAAGCGATACATAATATTCGGAAAGCTTGTCGCCTGCCGTAAAGCTGAAAGATACCGTGCCGTTCTCATCCGAACGCAGGAAAGGATAAAACGCCAGCACGTCCGAAAAATTTTCCCTTACGGACACATCGGCAAGAGCTCTGTCCGAGGACTTTGTCATAACCTGGTTCTGCACTGCATCCATAACGTCACTCCTGCTTTCCGATGCCGCTACTCCGAACATCGGCGCCTTTCCCGTCAGCTGGAACGGCACCATTTCGCCAGAAGCGGATCTGAATAGCGGAGAATTTCCCCGGCCCGAAATGCTGCCCGTGCAGTATGAACCTGAAACGTAAGGAGAATCGGAATAAGGGAGCACTCTGTGCCACATGTTCGGCCGGACAGTCTCCGTAGTAACGTCGAATACCGAAACCGCACACTCCGCTCCTGGCAAAGTCCTTATCTCATAATAACATGTTCCGCCCGGGAAAGCCGTGTCTGTAAAACGCGAAAACACCAGAGGAAGAAGCATGTCCTCGCCCTTGCGTTCGAAATCATGACCGTAGGAGTAGGATTTTCCGTTCCTGAAATATACGACATGGAGTCTGACCACGTCCGGATATATATCCTTGTACTCATAGCCGATCGTCACGAGCGACCCTTTTTCTCCGGCCGTTCCGGCAAGATATACGGTTTCGGATTCCAGACAGACTCCCTTGTCTCCGAACAGTTGGACTACAGCCCATACGGGACCGGCGGAAGCCCCGAACTGCAGTCTTATGTCATCCGAGTGCAATACTTTGAAAAAGTTTTCGTACCGTGTGTCGAGACTTTTATCCCCGTCGGCTGTCTTCACCAGATCGCAGACGCATGTTTTCTCCCTGCCGTCCACGACTGACGAGGCCCTGAGGCGGTAAGTGCCGGACGGCTGCGACGAAAGGTCGAGCCATATCTTCGTTCCTGACACGGTCTCGCCCGAAACCATCAGACTGTCCCGGCGATACAGGCTGTACATGACTTTTTTTCCTGACACCGGTTCATATCCAGCATTTCTGATATTGAAAGATACTACGGCGAAACTTCCGTCGAGGGCCTTTACCCCGTACGTTCCTGCAGAATCAGTTTCAGCCTCACGGTCCCAGCCTTCCGGATTCATTATCGAGGCTTCGGCTTCATTCTCTATTTCGACATCAAGATAAAAATCTCCGATAACCACTCCTTCGGCAAACTCGTGCGTCTCCCCTGTCGCATCCACGACCTTCACCGTAATATTATGGTGGAAATAATCGCCGTCCCCTCCGTTGCCTGCTACAAAATCGAATGAAAAAGTTCCGTCCGGCGCAATATCCAGCCGGCCTTCCTGCTGCAGTTCATTCCATAACGAGACGCTATAAGTCACGTCGGCCGCTGCCAGAGACCGCCCGGCATAGCTTTTCAGACGCCCCCTGACTGTCACGGTATCTCCCGGGAAATAAATTTCATCAAGAGGTTCGAAACTGGCAGTAAAAGTCGGAAGCACGAATTCATCGACAGTAACGGCCGTACTTGCCAGCGTTCTGCCGCCGCTCTTCATGCACAAGGTAAACCATCCGTTCATACTGTCTTCGGGAAGGAGGAAACTGCCTGATGCAGAGCCGAAATCATTTACTGTCAGGGTATCGGTCGCCACAGTTTTTTTCGAAGCGTCTATCAGTTCCGCCACCAGAGGCTCCTGACCCGTCCATACCCTGTATTTGGTCCGGGACCTATTCGAAGAATCGTCCTGCCACGTTTCATATACTACTGCCTTGAACTTCAGCGTATCTCCCGGATTGAAAGCCGCCCTGTCCGTAATCAGGGTGCAGGACATTGTGCCAGGAGACGGTAAAGTCTGGCCGTATGACTTCCGGTCGTATATGTACCTGCGATCAGTCTGCCTGAGTATTCCGTCCTTGTCCGTACAGCTGCAGCGGATATAAAATCTGCCGTATTCCTCAGGAAGGTCTGCCCCGATCAGAGTAAATCCGTCGAAAGCCATACTGTCGACATGCCTTACAAGGCTGTCGCGGTAATATATGTCGATGTCCGCTTTTCCGACAGGTTTTCCGCTCATGAAATCCGCAAGATACAGGGCAAGTCCCCTGTCCTGCCACTGCCAGGCCATCGAGAGGGTGTACCTTTCATAATTGAAAGAGGCTTCCGTGTCCCCGCTGCTGCAAAATATCCTGTATTTCCCGTCATCCATAGCAGGAAGTATCAAGTCCAGAGTGTCGGCGACAAAATAGCTTCCCGCAGGATTGTCGAGGACCCTCTCGAAAACTACCGCACTGTCGACATTCTCGATCCTGATTCCGACATTGCGGAGATTCCTCAACTCTATCCGCAGCGTATCCGTATCGTCGATTATCCTTGCCCTGATTCCCCTGGAATCCAAAATTCCGGCAAGTTCCGACGGATATGTGCATGCTCCGACAAGGGAGGCTTCTTCCTTCATGCTTTTCCTTGTCTTCTCGAAGTCCTCGCACTCTTTCCGCAGTGCGGCATAATCATCCGAAGTCCCGGAAGCCTTCTGCAAGGCATTGAATTTCATCCTTATCAGTTCCTGTTCCGCAAAAAGACGGATACCCCTGTCCCTGTATTTCAGGGCAAAGGCTTCGAGGGCGTCACGTCTCGCCGAAATACTGTCCGCAGGAATCTTTGCAGCCCGGACATATTCGACATACGCTGACTCGGGATAACGCCCGTCATACCAGTCTTCCAACATCCCGGAAACAGCCTTGAAATTCCATAACGAATCCCTGTCACCGACAGGTCTGTAAACAGTGGAGCGCATGAACATTGACCAGATGAGATATTCGTAATCGTTTCCGATTCCCGACATTATCATTTCCGGCAGCCCGCCTCCCCTTATAAATCTGTCATTACGATAAAACTGGTCGTTTCTGCTACTTTTCAGTTCTTCGTTTTCCGATATTTCCCTTATGCCGGGAGCCTCTACAAAAACGGGATAACTGTCCGACAAGTTCCAGGTCACAACAGGATATCCGTAGCCGGAGACGGCAGTTCGCAGACTGTCCGTCACTGCCTGATACCGTTTCCAGTCCCGTGATCTGACGACATCGCGGTATTTTTTCACGGCGTCATAGAAGTCCCATGACAGACGGCGGTTTCCGGCCTTGTCAATAATGTCTTTCAGGACCTTCTCCTGAGTGCGGGGCAGATCTTTTTCTTCCGCCTCGCGGTATTCCTTCCATTCCATGACGAGGAGATGCCCTTCGTCATCGCGTCTGTCTCCTTTTGCAAATACATTGCATGCCATACAGAATAACACAGCCGCAAAGGTCAGTATTCTGGCCATACTGCAGGATAGACGTCTGATTGCGAGATCTTTCATGATTTTTCAGGATTATCAGATAAAACAGGCAAGGCCTCCGACACGACGTAAGCGCTGCCGCCGACAAAAATCAGGGGCCTGGCTCCGGGATTGACTTCCCCGATTTCCCTTGCCCGGGAAAAGGCTCTGGCCAAGGCGTCAGCGACATTGCCGGCGGATTCGGCCCTGGACGGAACGGTTCCCGAAGATGAACAATATGTCAAATACCGTTCCAGAAGGGATGCGGCAGGCATGGCCCTGCTGCCTGAAGCCTGTGTGAAAACATATTCGGCCTCAGGCAGGAAATAACGGAAGACAGCCTCGAGGTCCCTTTCGGCAACAGCTCCGAATACGACTATGAGATCAGTATAATCTCCGTTTTCCTTCATTTTCCCGAGCTGGGAAAAATTATATCCGAGTCCGTCTGGATTATGGCCGATATCAGCTATTACCGGAGGATTGGAACAGGCCTTTTCCCATCTGCCGCGGAATTCCATTCTTTCTGCTGTATGCACTATGGCATTTGCTATTGTCCTGCAACCCGGTTCGGAATACAGTTCCGCAAGGGGGCTGAAAATTCCGTGCGACTGAAGCGTTTTTTCTGAAGACAGAATGTCGAGAGCCGTCAGGACAGTCCTGAGATTCTTTGCCTGGTAACATCCCTGAAGATCCATGCAGCGCAGAAGCATGTCCCTTTCATCCCAGAGGCGCGGCTCCGTCCTGTCTGCAAATGCAAGCAGCGACATGATCTTTTCCCTGTCTCCCATGTACCGGGGATCGGGCAGATTGGTATACAGCACCTTGCGTTCGAATACAGGCGCCGTTTCCGGCGAGGACTCACCTACCGCGACAGGCACTCCGGGTTTGATTATCCCTGCCTTTTCGAATGCTATTTCCGCAAGGGTATGCCCGAGGATATCGCAATGGTCGAGACCTATGTTGGTAATTATGCTCAGGACCGGAGATATTATGTTCGTACTGTCGAGACGGCCCCCGAGACCGGTTTCAATGACTGCGACATCGACATTTTCCGACGCGAACCAGTCGAACGCAATCATCGTCGTAATCTCGAAAAAAGAAAGATCCAGATGTTCGCAGGTACTTCCCCATCTGTCGAAAAAGTCCCATACTTCATGTCTGGAAATACATTCCGCCCTGCTGCTCCCCACACGTCCGTCGATCACTTTCATTCTCTCCCTGAAATCAATGATATGGGGAGAAGTGTACAGACCCGTCCTGAGCCCGGATGCGGCAAGCACCGATGCAATGATATTGGAAACCGAACCTTTGCCGTTGGTCCCCGCGACATGCACTGTCAGGTATTTTCCGTGCGGATGACCTGCAAGCTGGTCAAAGAAAAGCATGTTGTCGAGACCCGGCTTGTATGCCCGGCCTCCGACTTTCTGGTATGAAGGAAAGCGTGACGAGATTTTCTCTATCATCGCGGTATATGCTGAATCGGTATATTCCATGCAACAGATTTTCCACAAAATTACAAAACTTGAAGAAAAAGTGGCCGGCCTTTTTCCTAAGCTGCACGAAATTTCCTATATTTACAAAAATTGCTTATATGAAACGCTCAGCATCGGCCTTGTATTCCCCCTACATCATAGACGGCATACAGATGGACAGTACTCCTGCACGGATGCTTGAAGGCTGCATGACGGACAAGCCGCAGGAAGACGAAGCCTGCGATACGGCATACGACAGCATTGTAGACGAGACGGTCGACCATACACCGAAAAAGACATCTTACGACACAGGAAAGATTCAGGAATATGCCGAACTTATCCTGAAAGCCGACGGCCGTCCCAAGCCTGATGCAGCGGCGTTCCCCGGCTCATATACGAGACGCCGCATAGCGGAAGCCATCATTTCCTCCCTGTGGAAAAAGGGGCACTTCACCCTGGAGGACATAGAAATCAGCGCCGGATGGAAATGGGACTGCGCTCCTCTCGGAAACATGGCGGCATTCTATTTCTCCGCCGAAGCCGCAAGCAATTACCTGTTCGACCTCGGCATAAGGCTCAAGTCCTATACTTTCGAAAAGACCCGTGAATCCTCGGATGTCGGATTTTCAGTCTGCATAGACAGTTCCAATGACAGGCGCGAAGACAGCGAGTACGATTTTTTCGGAGAAGACCAGGCCAGGGAACTGCGTTACTACTGGATTTCAGACGAAGCAAAATGTCCGGCGACGATAGCGGACGATCCTTCATCATGGCTGATATACATACCTTTCGACACCTGCCAGTTCCGTCTCGGGAATTCGATGCTTGAAAAGGTGGCCGGCATAAGCGGGGACACTGCTCCGGAAATCTGCGATCCCGACTATTTCATCGATTGTTTCGAAGTTGTCAGAGAGCTTGTAGAAGACGGAGTCATCATTGCCGGAACCACTGTCGGAAGCGGAGGTCTGGCCACGGCCGTTGCATCGATGTGCGGGGACAGAAGCATGAACATCGACATCAGCGGCATAGAACGTGCTGCCGAGGAGAATGACATCATAAGAATACTTTTTTCCGAAATACCTGGAATACTGATACAGATCGATGATGCGGACTACGATTATATCGACGCCCAGCTGCTTCTGCAGGACATCGCGTATTTCCCTGTCGGACATCCCGGGACAGGATCTTCCGGCCTGTCCGTAGCACACGGAAAAAAGCCTGTAGTATCCGACATTCTCGCATCGCTCATACAGGGACATTATTCCGAAGGTGAAGACTAACATTACATAAAATGGATAAGGGAACATCAGGTACTGCCTCGACGGCAAAAAAACCGAAAATCTTTGTACTCGACACGAATATTATCCTGCACGACTACAGGGCAATCAGAAAGTTTCAGGACAATGACATCGTCATCCCGATGGCAGTGCTCGAAGAACTCGACAAATTCAAAAAGGGAAGCGACAACCTCAGCTACAATGCAAGAGGTTTCATGAGGGAGCTCGACAAACTCAGCGGAAACGGTTTATTCGGCAAAGACGGGGTCCAGATAGGCAGGCATCTCGGAAAAATCAAGGTCGAACTCAATCATCCGTTCCCTGAAAATCTGCAGGGATGCTTTTCCGACGACACTCAGGACCACAGGATCCTGGCTACGGCGATCTGGGTCAAATCGCAGAATCCTGACAGATTCGTCGCCCTCGTCACAAAGGACGTGAATCTGAGAATGAAATCGAAAGCCGTGGGGATGGAAGCCCAGGACTACCTCACCGACAAGATCGAGGAATCCAGGGTCGAATATACCAGAAACGAAGTCATAATCATAGAAAATCCGGACTGGAGCGCCATTCAGGGGCTGGCATTCGGCCAGGGGCATATTCCTTACGGAAAACTGGTCAAGGAAAGGCCTGCTCCGAACCAGCTTTACAAATTCAGGGCGGACAAGGGGAACGGAGAATCCACCATCTGCGCCCGCTATGACAGCAAGAGCCAGAACATAGTTTTGGTAAAATCGAAATACGCATACGGAATATCTCCGCGAAACGACGAACAGAAATTCGCTCTCGATGCCTGCCTGAATCCGGACATCCAGCTTGTATCGCTTACAGGAGGCGCCGGTACAGGAAAGACTCTGCTCGCCCTTGCAGCCGCGCTTGAACAGGAAAGAGACTTCGACCAGATTATCCTGTCCAGGCCTACGGTAATACTCGGCAACCAGGAAATCGGGTTCCTTCCGGGTGACCAGAAATCCAAGATGGGCCCGTTCATCCAGCCGCTGATGGACAATCTCGATGTCATTCGCCGCTGCTTCAAACCCGGAAGCAAACAGGCAGCGAAAATCGACTCCATGCTCAGGGATGAGAAACTGCTGATTTCCCCTCTGGCCTATATCAGGGGAAGAAGCCTCGGAAAAGTCTTTTTCATAGTGGATGAAGCCCAGAATCTTACCCCGCATGAAATCAAGACGATAATCACAAGAGCCGGAGACCAGACGAAAATAGTATTTACCGGAGATATTTTCCAGATCGACCAGCCTTATCTGGACATGTATTCCAACGGACTTACGCATCTCGGTGAAAAAATGTCTGGACAGCCGCTTTTCGAACATATCAACCTGACAAAAGGGGAAAGAAGCGAATTGTCGGAGATTGCAAGCAGATTATTGTAATAATCTGGAAAATTTGTATTATTTTCGCGCTTCCGCTTGAATTTCTTGGCGTGAGAGTGAATTTTAAGTCGAAAATCAATTAAAATAAAATTCTAAAATATAAATTTTCTTATGGAAGATAAAAAGAAAAGGGTCTACCGCTTCGGAGGCAAAAATGCCGAGGGAGACGGTACTATGCGTAATCTGCTTGGCGGAAAGGGTGCCAATCTTGCAGAAATGTGTAAACTTGACATTCCTGTACCGGCAGGATTTACTATCACGACTGAATGCTGCGCCGAATATTACCAGCTTGGAGGCGGCTATACGGATTCCCTGAAAGAAGAGGTGGCCGAGGCGATGAAAGCCACTGAAAAGATAATGGGAATGAAATTCGGCGACAAGGACAATCCTCTCCTCGTAAGCTGCCGTTCTGGCGCCAGAAGTTCAATGCCGGGCATGATGGATACTATTCTGAATATCGGACTCTGCTCCGAGACAATCCCGGGCATGATCAAAAAGACGGGCAACCCGCGTTTCGTCTACGACGCCTACCGCCGCCTTATCATGATGTACTCGGATGTCGTGATGGAAAAGGCGGAAGGAATCGAGCCTGAAGACGGACAGGGTATCCGCCAGCAGCTCGACAGGATGATGGAAGACCTCAAGAAAGAAAAAGGTTACAGCTCGGACACTGAGATTACTGCCGATGAACTCAGGGATCTCTGCGACAAATTCAAAGTGAGGGTGAAGGATGTTCTCGGCGTTGATTTCCCGGATTCCGCTGAAGCCCAGCTTTGGGGCAGCATCGGCGGAGTATTCAAGTCATGGAACGGGAAACGCGCCATAGCCTACAGGAAGATCGAAAGAATACCGGATGACTGGGGAACTGCAGTCAACGTGCAGTCGATGGTATTCGGAAACATGGGCAACACCTCCGCTACCGGTGTGGCATTTTCACGAAACCCTGCGACCGGAGACAACAGGTTCTACGGAGAATGGCTCATCAATGCACAGGGCGAAGACGTGGTTGCCGGTATCCGTACGCCTAATCCTCTTAACGAAGCTACGAAAAATCCTCACAACGCACATCTCGAGTCTCTCGAGAAAGCCATGCCTGAAGTTTACAAGGAACTCGACGACATCAGACTGCGCCTAGAAGACCACTTCAAGGATATGCAGGACATAGAGTTTACCATTCAGGACGGAAAACTCTGGATGCTCCAGTGCCGCATAGGCAAGAGAACGGGACTCGCCGCACTTACCATGGCAATGGATATGGTGGACGAAGGAATGATAGACGAACAGACTGCAGTGCTGCGCGTATCGCCGTCGCAGCTCGATGAAATCCTGCACCCTATCCTCGATCCTGCATCCGAAAAGAAGGCGAAAGTGATAGCCAACGGCCTTCCTGCAAGTCCGGGAGGAGCGGTAGGCGTAGCTGTCTTCACATCGGAAGCCGCCATGGAAGCAAATGCCAAGGGAATCAAGTCCATCCTGATAAGGGAAGAGACATCGCCTGAAGACGTTGAAGGCATGAGGGCCGCAGCCGGTATCCTTACCCAGAGAGGAGGTATGACTTCGCATGCCGCTCTCGTTGCCCGCGGATGGGGCAAATGCTGTATCGTAGGATGCGACAGCATGCACATCGACCTTGAAGGCAAGACTGCCAGATTCAAAAGCGGAGTAGAAATCCATGAAGGCGACACGGTAAGTCTCAACGGTGCAAAAGGTCTTGTATATGCAAGCAAGATCGACACGATGGATGCTTCTGAAAACCCTGCATTCATCAGATTCATGAATGTCGTGGACAAATACCGCAAGCTCGGAGTCAGGACGAACGCCGACACGCCTGAAGACGCCCAGAGAGCCTTGAGTTTCGGGGCCGAGGGCATCGGTCTTTTCCGTATCGAGCACATGTTCTACGGAAAGAACGCAGAGACTCCTCTTGCAAAACTCCGCAAGATGATTCTTTCAAAGACCGACGATGAAAGAAGATCCGCCCTCAACGAACTCGAACCTTATATCAAGGCATCGGTAAAAGGCACAATGAAAGTAATGGACGGCAAGCCGGTAACCTTCCGTCTTCTCGACCCGCCTCTCCATGAATTCGTACCTCAGACTCATGACAAGAAAGAGGAACTTGCAAACGAACTCGGAATCAGCGAAGGCGAAATCGAAAAGAGAGGTGCTTCCCTTCATGAGGTCAACCCTATGATGGGGCACCGCGGAGTACGTCTGCATGTGACATATCCTATGATTTCCGAGACTCAGTTCAGGGCGATATTCACTGCCGCTGCAGAACTGCAGGAAGAGGGTCTTCACCCTATGCCTGAAATAATGATACCTGTGACAGTATCACAAAGAGAGCTGAAATTCCAGAAGGCGATATGTATCAAGGTAAAGGCTGAAGTAGAAGCACATACCAACCAGCATATCGACTTCAAGTTCGGTACGATGATCGAGATACCTCGTGCAGCCCTGACTGCCGACAGGATGGCGAAAACCGCCGAATTCTTCTCGTTCGGTACCAACGACCTCACGCAGATGACATTCGGTTTCTCCAGAGACGATGTCGGAACTTTCATGGGAGACTACCTCGGAAACAAGATTCTCGACAACGATCCGTTCCAGACTCTGGACACCAAGGCTGTCGGCAAACTTGTCCAGTACGCCGTCAACGCCGGCCGCGAAACCCGTCCGGAGCTGAAATGCGGAATCTGCGGTGAACACGGCGGCGATCCTGCATCAGTCGAGTTCTGCTACAAGATCGGGCTGAACTACGTATCCTGCTCGCCATTCCGCGTGCCTATCGCCCGCCTCGCTGCGGCGCAGGCTGCGGTAGAGGATACTCTCTAAGTTTAGAAGCCCTCAGGCAGAATAGCAATTAAAATTTGTAT
>CALUQM010000038.1 GCA_944322925.1 uncultured Bacteroidales bacterium | reverse complement strand
TTTTAGAAATATGCCGACTTTTAATAAAGAAAACAAGGTTAAAAGCAATTTCGAAAGAATCAGCATCTCACTTGCTTCTCCCGAGGACATCAAGGCAAGGTCGTCGGGAGAGGTCCTGAAGCCTGAGACAGTAAACTACAGGACTTACAAGCCGGAGAGAGACGGGCTTTTCTGTGAAAAGATTTTCGGTCCTACAAAAGATTACGAATGCCATTGCGGGAAATACAAGAGAATCAGATATCGCGGAATAGTCTGCGACCGCTGCGGCGTAGAAGTGACGGAAAAGAAGGTAAGAAGGGAAAGGATGGGACATATCGAACTGACTGTCCCCGTAGCGCACATCTGGTACTTCAAGTCATCGCCGAACAAGATTGCCGCACTTCTCGGCATTCCTGCCAAGAAGCTCGAAGCCGTAATCTACTACGAGAAATACATAATAATCAACCCGGGTGCTACGGGCAAGGAAAAACTGGAACTTCTCGCCGAAGAGGAATATCTCGACATTCTCGACTCGATACCTGAGAACCAGAACCTTCCTGATGACGATCCTGAAAAATTCAAGGCGGGAATGGGTGCTGAAGCCATATACGAACTCCTGAAGGAGATCGACGTGGACGAACTCGCAAAAGAACTCCGCCAGAGAATGATGAAGGAGACCTCACAGCAGAGAAGGACAGAGGCTCTCAAGAGACTGAGCATCGTAAAATGGTTCCAGGAATCCAAGGGCATCAACAGGCCTGAATGGATGATTCTCAAGAACATCCCTGTCATACCGCCTGATCTCCGCCCTCTCGTTCCGCTCGACGGAGGCCGTTTTGCGACGTCAGACCTCAATGACCTGTACAGAAGGGTCATAATCAGGAACAACCGTCTGAAAAGGCTTATCGAGATCAAGGCTCCGGAGGTGATTCTCCGCAACGAGAAACGCATGCTTCAGGAAGCCGTGGATTCGCTGTTCGACAATTCGAAGAAATCGAATGCTGTCAAGAGCGAAGCTAACAGGGCCCTCAAATCCCTGTCCGACAGCCTTAAAGGAAAACAGGGACGTTTCCGTCAGAACCTGCTCGGTAAACGTGTCGACTATTCCGCCCGTTCGGTTATCGTCGTAGGTCCGGAGCTCAAGATGCACGAATGCGGTCTGCCGAAATTCATGGCTGCCGAACTTTACAAGCCGTTCATCATCAGGAAACTGATAGAACGCGGCATCGTGAAGACAGTGAAATCTGCCAAGAAGATCGTGGACAGGAAAGATCCTGTCATCTGGGATATCCTCGAAAACGTGATGAAGGGACACCCGGTGCTGCTTAACCGTGCACCTACCCTTCACAGACTCGGTATACAGGCATTCCAGCCGAAGATGATAGAAGGCAAGGCCATACAGTTGCACCCTCTCGCATGTACGGCATTCAACGCCGACTTCGACGGAGACCAGATGGCCGTACACCTTCCGCTCGGAAACGCCGCAATACTCGAAGCACAGCTTCTGATGCTCGGCTCGCACAATATCCTCAACCCTGCGAACGGAACCCCTATCACCGTTCCGTCACAGGACATGGTCCTCGGTCTGTACTACATATCGAAGCCGAGACCTGGAGCAAAGGGCGAAGGAATGAATTTCTACGGTCCGGAGGAAGTTATAATCGCACTCAACGAAAATGCGATAGACATACACGCTTCCATCAACGTAAGGCTGCCTAAGAACAAGCAGAATCCTGAAGAGGGATACCAGATGGTGAACACCACTCCGGGACGTATCATCGTAAACCAGCTTGTGCCGGTGGAAGTCCCGTATATCAACGAAATCCTCGGAAAGAAATCCTTGAGAAAGATCATTTCCGTCGTAATCAAGAATACCGGTATTGCCCGCACGGCGCAATTCCTCGATGACATCAAGAATCTCGGTTATTCGATGGCATTCAAGGGAGGACTTTCATTCAACCTCGGCGATGTCATCATCCCTGAAGAGAAAGAGTCCCTCATCGAGAACGGCTACAAGACCGTGGAATCCATCAAGAACAACTTTTCGATGGGTTTCATCACCAACAACGAGCGTTACAACAAGGTTATCGACCTCTGGACTTCGATCGACAACAAGATCACAGGCATCGTGGAAAAACAGATCTCGAACGACCAGCAGGGATTCAATCCGGTGTACATGATGCTGGATTCCGGAGCCCGCGGTTCGACACAGCAGATCAAGCAGCTCTGCGGTATGCGAGGTCTTATGGCCAAGCCTCAGAAGTCAGGTGCACAGGGGGCGGAAATCATCGAGAACCCTATCATATCGAACCTCAAGGAAGGTATGACAGTGCTCGAATACTTCATCTCCACCCACGGTGCGCGTAAAGGTCTTGCCGATACTGCATTGAAGACTGCCGATGCCGGATACCTCACCCGCCGTCTCGTCGACGTATCGCACGACGTGATCATCAACGAGGAAGACTGCGGAACCCTCAGAGGACTTATCGCCACAGCCATCAAGAGCAAGGACGAAATCGTCGAGTCACTCGGAGAAAGAATCCTCGGAAGGACATCGGTACACGATATCTTCAATCCTCTTACAGGAGAACTCATACTTCCTGCAGGTGAAGAAATCACCGAGGAAATCGCAGCCAAGATCGAGTCTCTCCCTATCGAGCAGGTCGAAATACGTTCAGTGCTTACCTGCGAATCGCGCAAGGGAGTCTGCGCAAAATGCTACGGACGAAACCTTGCATCGGGAAGGATGGTCGAGAAAGGAGAAGTTGTCGGCGTCATTGCCGCACAGTCCATCGGTGAGCCGGGTACACAGCTTACACTCCGTACATTCCACGTCGGAGGTACCGCTTCAAGTACGGCATCCGAAAGTTCGATCACTTCCAAGTACGAAGGAAAGCTCGAATTCGAGGAGCTCAGGACTATCCAGAGGATTGCAGACGACGGTTCCGCACAGGATGTCGTTGTCAGCCGTACTACCGAGGTCCGCATCATAGACGAGAATACCGGAATCACTTACTCGCAGTACGACGTACCTTACGGTTCCATCCTTTACAAGAAGGACGGGGACAAGGTCAGCAAGGGCGATCTTATCTGCGAATGGGATGCCTACAACGCCATCACGATTATCGAAGCTGCCGGTAAGGCCCGTTTCGACAGCATGATCGACGGTGTGACATACCGCGAGGAGATTGCCGATGAATATTCTCTGAACAGGGACAAGGTCATCATCGAGTCGCGTGACAAGTCGAAGAACCCGACCATCAACATCATCGACGAGAACGGAGAAAGCAAGAAGCAGTACAACCTGCCTGTTGGAGCGCATGTGATGGTCAACGACGGAGACGATCTCAAGGTCGGCGACATCATCATCAAGATTCCGCGCGCCATCGGTAAATCGAGCGATATCACGGGAGGTCTTCCTCGCGTCACCGAACTCTTCGAAGCCCGTAATCCGTCCAATCCTGCAATCGTATCAGAGATCAACGGAGAGGTCATCATGGGCAAGATCAAGAGAGGAAACAGGGAGATCATCATCAAGAACAAGTCCGGTCAGGAAAAGAGATATCTCGTACCTCTTACCAAACAGATACTTGTTCAGGAGAACGACTACGTGAAAGCCGGAATGAGACTTTCCGACGGAGCAGTCTCCCCTACCGATATTCTCGACATACTCGGCCCTATCAAGGTTCAGGAATACATCGTAAATGAAATCCAGGAGGTTTACCGTCTCCAGGGCGTGAAGATCAACGACAAGCATTTCGAAATCATCGTAAGGCAGATGATGAGAAAAGTCCAGATCAATGACCCGGGCGACACGGACTTCCTTCCGGAGGAACTTGTCGACAAGTGGGTATTCATGGATACCAACGACCACATTTACGGCAAGTATATCATCACGGATTCCGGAGATTCAGAGAAATATTCTATCGGGGAAATCATTTCAGCCCGCGAGATGAGAAGCGAGAACTCGTCTCTCGAGAGACAGGGTCTGAAAATGATGGTACTCCGCGAGGCCAAGCCTGCGACTGCAAGCCAGGTGCTTCAGGGAATTACCCGCGCCGCATTGAAGACCAACAGCTTCATATCGGCCGCTTCATTCCAGGAAACGACGAAGGTACTCAGCGAGGCTGCCATCAGAGGCCGTGTGGATACTCTCGAAGGCCTGAAGGAAAACGTTATCTGCGGTCATGCGATACCGGCAGGTACGGGCCAGAAAGAATATCAGGAAATACTCGTGGCTCCTATGGAAGAATACCAGAAGGCGATGAGCGAACTGTAATCCGGTTACGGAATGGAAAAAGAGAGAGGGTGACCCAAAAGGAATTTTGGCCACCCTCTCTCTTTTCGTTTTCCGGATATCAAATCCGTAAACTTTTTTACTGTAAAAGACGGACTATTTGAAATGGAACGCCTTTACAGTCTTCCCTTCCCTGTCTATGACATCGGCGGAAATGCCTTTCGGAGAAATCTCCACTTCGACAATGGTATCATTGTCATTGACTACGATAGGGAATTCGTTTCCGTCCTCGCCCGGCTCCCAGTACCTGTAATTATGGGTATGACCGCAGAACATTACGTCAAGGTCAGCCTTGTTGAATATCGGAAGGAACAGGCGTCTCACTTCGCCCGGACCGTGCCAGAGAGCTTCGCCTACCGGAGGCATGTGGATGAATGCCACATGTTTGGATGCGGCCTTGTATTCTTCGCTTTCTATCACCGATTCAAGCCATGCGACTTCGGCTTCCCTGAAACTGTCGAAATCACCCAGACCGTAATATTCGATGTCGGTATCAGGCTTGTCCTCGCCGCCGTCAGCCACAATGAAGAATGTGTCTCCGTATGTGAAAGTATAATATGTCTGTCCGTTGTCCGTAACAGGGAAATAATCCAGGAACTCGAGGGCGCATCTTCCCCTGGTCTCATGATTTCCTCTTGCCGCATAAAGAGGAATTCTTGCAGCAAAAATATCCGACGCATAGTTCAGGAACTTTTCGCTGAGCATGTCTTCCGTGTGCAGGGCAGATACAAGGTCGCCGTTGCCTACGACAAAGTCGAGGTCTGCCGGATCTACCTGTGAAAACAGGCTGTAGATTTTGGCAGAATCACCGTGTATATCGTTGATTATGGCAAAACGGGTGATTTCCTTGTCCTTTTTGGTAGTGAATACATAAACGCCGGAATTGTTCGCCTTGGTCGAAGCATAGTCTCCGTAGACGACCTTGCCGTTGTCGCTGGCTGCAGCTTCCTGGGAAATGACCCTGTAGCGGTAAGTCTTTCCCGGTTCGAGGCCCGGAACAGTCACCCTGTGCAGTTTGCACACCTTTTTGAATCCGAGCTGGGAGTCGTAATACTGGGGTCTCAGGTCAGCATAGAAATTAGTGCCGTCGTCAGGGGCTATCTCCACCCAGCCCGTAGATTCGAGATTGGTCCTCCAGATGATTGTCACTTCCGTTTCTCCGAGATTCTGGATGTACGGCAGCTGGTCAATGGCTATCTTTTCCTGGGAATAGGCATTGACGCCGACGAAAGCCGCAACTGCAGCAAATAAAATAGATAAACGCTTCATAACTGTTAAAATTTTACCGTAAATTCTCAGATACTGTCAGGAGTATATCTCCTGAGGAAACATTCAATCGTATTTTCCATAAGACAGCAGATCGTCATCGGGCCTACACCCCCCGGGACAGGAGATATGACTGAAGCCTTAGGTTCCACGGCTTCGAAATCCACGTCTCCGCAAAGTCTGCCGGTTTCAGGATCCCTGTTGACTCCTACATCGATGACAACGGCGCCGTCGGACACCATGTCTGCCGTCACAAAACGCGGACGTCCGATCGCCACGACAAGGATTTCAGCCTCTTTCGTGACAGACGGAAGATCTGCGGTACGGCTGTGGGCTATCGTTACCGTAGCATTCTCGTCGAGAAGCAGTTTGGCAACCGGCAGGCCCACTATATTGCTCCTGCCTATAACCACTGCCCTTTTCCCGGAAATGCCCACTCCGGCAGACTTGAGCATCCTGATAATGCCTTTCGGAGTACAAGGAAGCGTACAAGGCTGTTTCTGCCACAGTGCCGCCACATTGAGTGGATGGAAGCCGTCCACATCCTTGGACTTGTCTATCGCCTCGATTACCTTCGGCTCAGATATGTGAGCCGGAAGCGGAAGCTGGACCAGAATGCCGTCGACGGAATCATCGGCATTAAGGCCGGCAATCAGTCCGAGAAGTTCGGCCTCTGTAATATCCGCCGGCTTGCGTATCGTAGTATTTCTGATACCGACGACTTCCGAAGCCTTGGCCTTTCCCTTGACGTATGACATGCTTGCAGGATCATCGCCGACCAGAATCACCACCAGATGCGGCACTCTCCCGTATTTTCCCGGAAATCCCGCCACTTCCGCAGCCATTTCCGCTTTCAGCCTTGCTGACAAATCTTTTCCGCTTATTATCATAACCCTTGTTTGAAGTTTTTTTCAAAGGGTACTAATATACGCAGATTTTTCTGATCTCGAGAAGCCGGGCGCCGAATTTTTCACCGATATGGATTCTTATGCCTGAAGTGAGAAGTTCATCCCCGGTAAATGTACCGAATTCGGAACCGTCAGGACAGGTCAGGCGATAAACAGCATCCTCCTCTACCATGAGAAGAGGGAAAATACCGACGTCATCCGGAGAACCGTTCCTGTAAAAGAAAAGGACACCTCCCTGCCTTTCAGGATTGAAGCGGTAACATCCGTCCCAGCCGGACATGGAAGGACGTCCGAATATGTCGCTTCTGTATGCGAACCGGGAATACTTGTACTCGTCTTCCATCCTTTCAAGCCACTCAGACATTGTTCTGTACCACGATTTCTGTTCGTCAGAAAGATTCCTCGGATCTCCGCACATCAGCCTGACTCCGGAAGCAAGAGACTGGAAGGTAAATTTCCACATGTCGCTGTCTATCAGCTGGTTTCCCACCATCATCGTCTGTACCGGAATCACGCGCGATCTTTCATAATTTATCTGACGGATCGATACTGGCCCTTCCGGAGCCGGAAATTCGTAGTTCGTAAGCCAGTCTACATCCGCATGCTGCAGGAGAGCATAATCCACAAGATGGTATTTTCCCCAGAGTTCAAACGTGCAGTCCACGACAAGTTCCGGGAATTCGGCTTTCAGCTCGTCGAAGAGTCTGGATGCAGCCTGATAAAGCGACCAGTACGAACTCTCCCTGTCTTCGTGACAACTGCGGGGAGTATAATCCCCGCTTGCCGCAACATCGGTCCTGTAAGCGGAAGCTGCCATGGCGAAATCGAGTTTGACATATCCGAGTCCGCATGTCCTGACATAGTTCCGGATCTTTTCACGGATATAGTCATACCATGGACTGCACAGAGACATGGTCACTTTCGAATCATCGAAATCGTGCAGATTGACAGGGTTTCCGCCGCTGTCCGTCATGGCCCATTCCGGATGAGCCCTGAATATTCTGCTGTCCCTGCTTATGGTCGCGACGGAAAACCACAGGCCGGGTATAAGACCTTTCGAACGTATATGCCTGCATACGTCCCGTATCCCGTCAGGGAATTTCTCCGGGTTGCTGTTATAATCCCCCAGCCTGTCATACCACCCGTCATCGATTATCAGCACATCAGTCCCGGTTCCGGAAAGATTGTCGGCTATGTCCTTGACGAGAGGTGCCGAGATGTCCGTCATGAACGGAATCCATGTACAGTAAAAGGATTGAGGGAAGGATTCACGCTGAAACAGCTTCACTCCAAGATATTTTCTGACATAGTCTCCCAGATCGATTTCCAGACAGTCCTGCCATTTGTCCCGGGCAGAAAAGATGATGAAAGTTCCGGGAGAAACAAAGGTCTCTCCCGGGTCGAGAACAGTCCGGAACGGATAGTCCTCTCCCGAGCGGTTCATGCCGATTCCGATATTGAAATCCTTTTCGTAGCAGCTTGTCCGTTTCAATACCCCCGGAGCTTCATTTCCAAGGATTATCCCTTCCTTGTGAATCTCATTGTATACAAGTACTGCAGGGTCATAACAGTTGCCGACGTACGGTATCCTCGTTATGTTTGTCCCGTAGTTAGCATAGATATTCGTCATGTAGACATCCACAGGTACAAGATGCAGGGACTCTACATCCAGATTCTCAAGCCTCAACGGCCTGCCGGTCCTGTTGATGAGCTGCAGCCTCTTCCGTATCGCAGGGAAGCCGTCGAAAATCCAATACTCCAGCCTGACATCCACACCGTCCGTACTGTCTTTTCCCGTCAGTTCCACTTCCAGTTTCTTCCCTTCTGCCGATTCGGAAACACTGTAACCTGCAAAGTCGAAATTCCTCCCGTCATATCCGGTTCCGTCGATACTTACAAGAAATTCCCCGGATTCCCCGGACGAATAATTCCTGCAGGTCTTTTTCGGACCGAAGCTGCGTGTACGGAAACCTTCAACGGTCGAGAACTCCCTCGAAACAAGGGAGTTCTCCATTAAAATCCTGCCGTTTCCACTCACGACCACGCATTCCGACGCCGCCGAAGACAATGCAAGAAAGGCAACCGCGAACGAGAAGGCGGCTTTCATATACCGTCTCATGGAAATCAGCGCACCTCCTTGAGGCTTATGTTGTCGACAGTAACGATTCCTATGGTTCCTGCCCAGGCACAGCCCTGCAGACAAAGATACTTCTGGTTTTCGCCTGCGACGAAAGTAGATGAACCGGAAACAAAACCTGCAACGTAAGGTGCATCCTCAGGAAGGTTCCCGCTGAAAGGACTGGCCAGAGGATCAGTCGCTCCCCAGCCTCCAAGACTCGCGAAGAGTAAGTCCCGACTGCAGGGAATTCCGATTCCTCGAAAACAAGGGGTATCTACTGAAAGACAATAGCGGAAACACGGCAATCGTACGTTGGTGGAACGGATACAGTGCCGTCTATGATTTTTCGAATCCGGATGCGGCAGCCTATTTCAGAAGCACGCTCGACAATCTCAGGGAAAAATACGGAATAGACGGTTTCAAATTCGACGGCGGGGACAACGTGTACTATCAGAATGTCTCATGCCATGAGCCGGACGCAATACCTGTCGACCATACAGGATACTGGGCCCGTATCGGGCTTGATTATGCCTGGAACGAATACAGGGCATGTTGGAAAATGGGAGGGCAGCCGCTGGTACAGAGGCTCGGAGACAAATATTATTCATGGGATGCTGTAGGACTGCTGATTCCTGAAATGATTGCGGCAGGCCTGCTCGGATATTCCTATACCTGTCCCGACATGATCGGAGGCGGTGACTACAAGTCATTTATCGGAATAGACAGGGATTCTCTGGATCAGAGACTAATCGTGAGATCAGCCCAGATTCACGCAATGATGCCCATGATGCAGTTTTCCGTAGCTCCGTGGAGAGTTCTCGATCCTGAAAATCTCGAAATAGTAAGAAAGGCCGTGGACCTGCATCTGCAGTTCGGCGAATACATCATGAAATACGCTGCTGTCGCATCAGCAACGGGAGAACCGATAGTCCGCCACATGGAATATGCCTTCCCTGAACAGGGATTTTACGGGTGTCGGGACCAGTACATGCTCGGAGAAGACTACCTGGTAGCCCCTGTCACCGATGACAGTGATTCCAGAACCGTGAAACTTCCCGAAGGAATATGGATAGACGATCTCGGGCAGGAATACATTGGCGGCCGTGAGTATGAAATAGCTGTTCCTCTCGACAGGATTCCGTATTTCAGACTCCGTTAGCTTCAAGACGTCCATATAAATCGTATGCAATTGCTGCATGCCGGAGCAGTGTCTGAATTTTTCAGACAAAACCTGGGGAGAGCTACTTCAGGACACGCCAGCCAATATCCTTGCGGTAAAAGAAATTGTCGCACCGGATACACTCTGCAGCTCTGAGGGCGAGATCACGGGCAGACTTCAGGTCATCGCCTGAACCTACGACCATAAGGACACGTCCTCCCGAAGTGACATAATCTCCGTCCTTCTTGGCAGTTCCCATGTGGTATATTCTTACGTCACCGAGGGACATGGCCTCATCGAGGCCGGAAATGGCATAGCCTTTCCCGTATGAGCCCGGATATCCTTTAGACGCGAGTACAAATCCAAGGGTCGCTTTTCCCGACCATCTGATCTCGGGCACAGGCGTACTGTCCGCTATCGCAGAGAAGATATCGTAAATATCAGATTCGAGACGAGGCAGAACGACCTCCGTTTCCGGGTCTCCGAAACGGCAGTTAAACTCTATGACCTTGACGCCCTGCGGGGTTTTCATCAGGCCTCCGTAAAGCACGCCCTTGAAAGGCCGGCCCTCCGCCACCATTCCGGCAGCGACCGGTTTCATTATGTGTTCCAGTGAATATTCGATATCCTCATCCGTAATCAGCGGTACCGGAGAATAAGCGCCCATACCTCCTGTATTCGGCCCCTTGTCCCCTTCGAAAGCACGTTTGTGATCCTGCGACACCGTCATTGGCCATACCTTCTCTCCGTCGACAAAGCACATGAACGAAAATTCAGGACCAGTGAGGAATTCCTCGACCACTACCCTGCCCTTGCCGAACTTGTCGTCAAGGAGCATATCCTTCAATGTTTCTTCCGCCTGAGCCAGATCTTCCGCTATTACGACCCCTTTTCCGGCAGCGAGACCGTCATATTTCAGTACGACAGGAAAAGAGCCGTTCCTGACATATTCCAGAGCCTGCGCATAATCATCGAATGTTCTGAAAGCAGCGGTCGGAACATTGTATTTGGCCATCAGCTGTTTTGCGAAATCCTTGCTGGACTCTATGACCGCAGCCGCTTTCGTCGGGCCGAAAATCCTGAGTCCGGCTTCGGAAAAAACATCAACGATACCGGCGGCCAACGCTACTTCCGGACCGACAACTGTCATATCAATATTTTCCGACAGGGCAAAATCCTTCAATTCATTAACCTGCGTATCCTTAATCGGCACACATTCCGCCTGGGCAGCAATTCCTGCATTACCCGGAGCACAGTATATTTTCCCGACTTTTTCCGACCGCGACAGCGCATCCACTATGGCATGGCATCTTCCGCCACCGCCGACTACCAGTACTTTTGCCTTTCCAGCACCTTCAGCGGAAACTGGATGAAGATTATTGAATTCCTGCATAACAATAAAGATCTACGTCAGTCTGCAAAAATAAAAATAAAAATCGGAAATTTGCCTATCCTGCAGATATCACTTCGACCCCCGGCATTCCGAGTACAGGACAGAAAATTTCCGAACTAAATTCTAACGCAACGCCGCAGATGCGTCACCAAGCTGCGATTTTGGCGGAAACGGTGCAGATGCAAGGCCGCAAGGGTGACGGCAAAGGGAGTTTACTTCCGTAAATGACCGAGCCGGAATCCCGCCGCAACGCCGCAGATGCGCAGTTTCTGTCGAAATTAATGTTTGAAGTGGCGCATACCCGTAAACAACATCGCAATCCCCGCCTCATTCGCCTTCACAATGGAATCATTGTCACGTATGCTTCCGCCAGGCTGCACGATAGCCTTCACGCCATATTCGGCAGCAAGGGTAACGCAGTCATCGAACGGGAAGAAGCCGTCGGATGCCATGACAAGACCGGCTTTCCTGACATCTTCACCTTTTTCAGCAAAAGCAGCTGCAGCCTCTTTCAAGGCAATCTCGGCAGAGCCGATGCGGTTCATCTGGCCGGCGCCTACTCCGAGAGTCATACCGTCCTTGACGACAACGATAGCATTGGATTTCACATGCTTGACAATATGCCAGGCAAAGTTCAGATCCGACATTACAGTGGCATCAGGCTTCGTTTCGGTCACGCACATTTCAGGTACTACTGTCTTGGTAGAAAGATCCTGATCCTGGACGAGAAGTCCGCCATTCATGCTCACATACTGTTTGTGCACTGCATTGTCTTTGGTCATGTCGACCTTCAGCAGACGCAGGTTCTTCTTCGTGCAAAGCACTTCGAGAGCCTCTGCGGAGAAGGAAGGAGCCATTATTATTTCAAGGAAGACAGGCTTCATGAGTTCGGCCGCCTCCTTGTTGATTTCCTGATTGGTTGCTACTATTCCGCCGAAAATGCTGACCTTGTCAGCTTCGAAAGTCTTTTTCCAGGCCTCTACGACATCTTTTCCGATGGCAGCGCCGCAAGGATTCATGTGTTTGAGACCGACGCAGAACGGTTCATCGAATTCCCTGACGATATTCAGTGCTGCATTTGCATCCTGGATATTGTTGTAGGACAGTTCCTTGCCGTTCAGCTGTTCGGCGGTAGCAAGAGAATACGGAACTTTCTCCACGGAAGCATAGAACTTGGCTTCCTGATGAGGATTTTCGCCATAACGCAGACCCTGCTTCAGATCATACTCAAGGAAAAGCTTTTCATTCAGACCGGCCTGTCCGCGCATGTATGTGGCAATCATCATGTCGTACTCCGCAGTATGGGTATATGCCTTTGCGGAAAGTTTCAGACGGGTCTGCGGAGTCGTATCTCCCCCGGTCTTTATCTCATCGATGACAAGAGAATAATCGGCAGGATCGCATACTACTGTCACCGATTTCCAGTTCTTTGCCGCACTGCGGAGCATGGAAGGTCCTCCGATATCTATATTCTCGATAGCGTCATCCATCGTAACGTCAGGTTTAGCGATAGTCTGCCTGAAAGGATAAAGATTGACGCATACAAGATCGATATACTCTATCCCGTTCTCTTTCAACTGCCGGCGGTGACTCTCCAGGTCACGCCTTCCGAGCAGTGCGCCATGCACCTTGGGATGAAGAGTCTTCACCCTTCCGTCGCAAATCTCAGGAAATCCTGTGACTTCACTGATATTGATGATTTTAAGCCCTGCATCCTGCAGCATCTTCATTGTCCCGCCCGTGGCAATGATTTCCCAGCCGAGTTCGACCAAACGCGTGGCAAATTCCACCACTCCGTTTTTGTCACTTACCGAAAATAACGCTCTTTTCATTGTATATTCTGTTATTTCAAAATAATATTAACGCCCGGAACATCGGTTACCTTACCGATTACCGATGCTTTTTCTCCGTGGGACTCAAGGATGGAAATCGCTTTCGGAGCCTCTGAAGCATCGACAGCCAGCACCATACCTATACCCATGTTGAAGATATTGAACATTTCACGGTGTCCTACCTTGCCATATTTCTCCAGCAGAGTGAAAACGGGCAGAATTTCCCAGGTTCCTTCGTGAATTTCGAGACCCTGTCCTTCATGCAAGATGCGAGGGATATTCTCGTCGAAACCGCCTCCCGTAATATGGGCCACACCATGAACGTCGCACTGACGGATCACGTCCAGCACCTGTCTGACATAAATCTTCGTAGGGGTCAGGGCCACCTCTCCGAGTACTGCTCCTCCAAGCTCGGGATAAGAGGACCTGAGATCAAGGCCGTTGTCCGCAAATATTTTCCTTACAAGACTGAAACCGTTGGAATGCACGCCGGAAGAAGCTATGCCGACAAGAACGTCTCCGGCTTTCACCTTAGAGCCGTCAATAAGCCTGGACTTCTCTACGACGCCTGTCGTATAACCTGCGATATCGTATTCCCCGTCAGCATACATGCCTGGCATTTCCGCGGTTTCGCCTCCTACAAGCGCGCAGCCGGCCTGACGGCATCCTTCCGCCACACCGGAAACTATCGCCTCGATCTTGGCCGGCTCATTATGCCCGACAGCTATGTAATCGAGGAAAAACAGCGGCTCGGCCCCTTGAGCAAGAACATCGTTCACGCACATCGCCACAGCATCGATACCTATCGTATCGTGCTTGTCCATCTCGAAAGCGAGTTTCAGTTTCGTACCTACGCCATCCGTACCGCTGACAAGCACCGGCTCCTTGATGTTCAGGGCCGAAAGATCGAACATGCCGCCGAACGATCCGATATTGCCCATGACTCCGGGACGTGACGTAGAGGCTACATGACTCTTGATTCTGCGGACAACCTCATAACCTGCTTCGAGGTTGACACCGGCTTTTTCATAACTTTCTGCCATAGTTTCTGATTTATGTTTTCTTAAAATTTTCCATCCTTGTTCGCATCCTCCAGGCTCTGGTAAAGCGCTGTAGGATAATGTCCGTTGAAACATGCAAGGCACAGACTGCTGCGGTTTCCCGCCCTGAAAAGAGCCTTTTCGGACAGAAAGGCCAGCGAATCCGCACCCAGACTTTCACGGACCTCCTCTACGGACATTCTCGCACTTATCAATTCTTCGTATGTGGAAATATCCACACCGTAGAAGCACGGTCTCGTAATAGGAGGGCTGGCGATTCTGAGATGCACTTCCGCTGCACCGGCATCCCGGAGCATCTTCACTATCCGCCTTGAAGTCGTACCCCTGACTATCGAATCATCTACTAACACAACACGCTGTCCTCTGACAATCGATCTGACGGCCGAAAGTTTCATCCTTACGCCCTTTTCCCTCAGAGACTGGGACGGCTGGATGAATGTGCGGCCTATGTACTTGTTTTTCACAAGTCCCATCTCGTACGGAATCCCGCTCGCCTCGCTGTATCCCATTGCCGCACTGAGACTTGAATCAGGGACTCCAACCACAATATCGGCGTCTGCAGGGGCTTCCTCATACAGAATACGGCCGGATTCCTTGCGGAAACCGTGTACGTTCCGGCCTTCGATGTCGCTGTCCGGCCGTGAAAAATAAATATATTCCATCGCGCACATCTCATTCGTGTGCGTTGCTGAGTATTTCCGGCTCCGCAATCCGTGATGGTCTATCGTCACGATTTCTCCAGGCTCTACGTCCCTGAGAAATTCCGCGCCTACCGCATCCAGGGCGCATGTTTCGCTGCTCACCACATAACCCTCCCCGAGACGCCCTATCGACAATGGCCTGAGCCCGTTCCTGTCACGGCAGGCATAAATCCGGTTCTCTGTCATGATGAGAAATGCAAACGCGCCTTCCACGGCATTCAGAGCATCTACAATCGAGAAGATTCTCGGTTTATGAGCCTCTGCACCGGCTTTCTTTATGAGATGGGCAAGGACCTCGCTGTCCGACGATGACTGGAAAAGGCTGCCGGAATCTTCCAGTTTTTTTCTCAATATGCCGTAATTGACAAGATTGCCGTTGTGCGCCAGAGCAAAGTCTCCGGTATGATGTCTGAACAGGAATGGCTGGACATTCTCCAGACCACCGCCGCCGGTAGTCGAATAGCGGACATGACCTATTGCCATGTTCCCGCACAGCTCCGACAACCTGCTGCCGCCGAAAACTTCCGTCACCAGCCCCTCGCCCTTTATCCGCTTCATGTTTCCGTCAGGTCCCATGGAGACTATCCCGCAGCCTTCCTGACCGCGGTGCTGAAGAGCGTGAAGGCCATAGTACGCAAGGCCGGCAGCATCCGGCACACCCCAGATGCCGAATACTCCGCATTCCTCATTCAAACTTCCGTGTGCCATCCTACTTCCCCCTGAAATAATTTACCGCATTGGCAAATAACGGCTGGTCGAGTTCTTCTTCGATATTCCTGAAGGTATTGTTTTCATACCTTTCCGTATGCCCCATCTTGCCGAGAATCTGCCCGTTTCTGCTTATTATGCCCTCTATCGCATAATAAGAACCGTTAGGATTGTAAGGAGAATCCATCGTAACCTCTTCAGTGACAGGATCGACGTACTGGAATGCCACCTGTCCGTTTTCGAAAAGTTCTCTGGCCAGAGTCTCGTTGACGACGAACTTGCCTTCTCCGTGGCTCACTGCAATCGTGTGCAAATCCCCGACAGAGAATCCTGAAAGCCACGGCGAGTTGACGGTAGCGACACGTGTCGTCACCATTTGGGAAATATGTCTGTTTATATCGTTTCTGAACAAGGTAGGGGAATCCTTGGTCACCATACCCAGTCTTCCGTATGGCAGCAGGCCTGATTTGACAAGAGCCTGGAAGCCGTTGCATATACCGAGGATAAGGCCTCCGCGGTCTATAAGCGCATGGATCGCTTCTGATATTTCCCTGTTGTTCAGAACATTCGCTATGAACTTGCCGCTTCCGTCAGGTTCATCTCCGGCAGAAAATCCGCCGACAAGGGCAAGGATATGGCATTCCGATATGTTCTTCTTCATCTGCTCGATGGAACGGAAGATATCGTCGCTGCTGAGATTGCAGAATACGCTCATGCGTACTTCAGCCCCGGCCTTGCGGAATGCCTTGGCCGTATCATAATCGCAGTTGGTACCAGGGAATACCGGAATGTAAACTACGGGAGTCTCTACCGGCTCTCCTTTGTATTTCAAGTCTGCCTTGCCCGCTTTACGGACCCTGGTGGCATCAAAACCGGCAGGGACCAGTTTCTTGTGCGACGGCTCGCAAGTATCCGGATAAATTCCGGCAAATCTGGCGCCGTTGGCATACATCAGTTCGAAAATGGACATTTTACAGCCGTTTATGCTCAGATTCCCGTCTTCACCTGAAGTGACTTCACCTATAAGTACCGCATTCCTGTAGTCGAGTTCCGTTTCCGACTCGACCAGAATAGAGCCGTAGCCGTAATCGAACAATTCGTTCTCGTCCACATTGACATTCACTCCGAAAGCATTTCCGAACGCCATCTTGCAGATGGCTTCTGCAAGGCCTCCGAAACCAAGAGCATAGCCCGATACGATATTTCCTGCGGCAACCTGACTTTCTACATACCTGAAATTCTCTTTCAGCTGATCGGTATCAGGCATGTAGTTCTGAAGCGGCGTATGCTTTATCAGATACAGTTTGTTTCCTTCCCATTTCAGTTCCGGAGAAATCACTTTGCCAGCGTTCACGGTAGTGATACCGAAAGCCATCAGCATAGGAGGCACATTTATGTGCTCGAATGTCCCGCTCATGGAATCCTTGCCTCCTATGGACGGAAGCCCCAGTGCGACCTGCATTTTCAGGGCTCCGAGCAATGCGCTGAGCGGCTTTCCCCAGGAAACAGGGCCGTGCATTCTTTCAAAATATTCCTGATATGAAAATCTCATTTTCTCGTATGAAGCCCCTGCGGCGACCACCTTGGCACATGCCTCTACGACAGAGTATGCCGCCCCGTGATAAGGGCTCCAACTTGCTATGAAAGGATTGTATCCGAAAGCCATTATGCTGGCCGTATCGGTATAGCCGTCTGTCGGAAGTTTCTGGACGGAAACCTGTGTCTCCGTAGTCTGGAGACAGCCTCCGAAAGGCATAAGCACCGTCGAACGTCCTATGGTGGAGTCGAACATTTCTATCAATCCCTTCTGCGAAGTCACGTTAGGGTCCTGAAGGTTGTTGAATATCTTTTCTTTCAGGGTTTTTCCCTCTACTTCACGGGCAAACGGGTTTCTGTTCTCGACTGCTGCGATTTCCGCCTTGGCATAATGCCTGGCTCCGGCACTGTCGATGAACGAACGGGAAAGGTCGACAACCAGTTTTCCCTTATTGTACATGCGCATCCTTTTCGTATCGGTGACATCGGCGACATAGGTCACTTCGACATTTTCGCTGCGGCAGTACGATTCGAATTCTTCCCTCTTGCCGGCCTCGATGACAACGGCCATCCTTTCCTGGGATTCGCTAATCGCGAGTTCGGTGGAATTGAGTCCGCTGTATTTCACCGGCACCCTGTCAAGATAAATGTCAAGACCGTCGGTAAGTTCACCTATGGCCACACTGACGCCGCCTGCACCGAAATCGTTGGATTTCTTGATAAGCCTCGTCACTTCCGGACGGCGGAAAAGTCTCTGGAGCTTTCTTTCTTCCGGAGCATTACCTTTCTGGACTTCGCTGCCGCAAGTCTCGAGAGATGCCTCCGTATGCTCTTTGGACGAACCGGTCGCTCCACCGATTCCGTCACGCCCGGTCCTGCCTCCGAGGAGAAGGACGATATCTCCGGGAACAGGCGATTCCCTGCGCACATTCTCCGCCTTTACGGCGCCGACCACGGCACCGACTTCCAGTCTTTTGGCCACATAGCCGTCATGATATATCTCCCGCACATGCGTTGTAGCAAGACCGATCTGGTTTCCGTAGCTGGAATATCCGTGAGCGGCCTTCCGGCTGATGACCTTCTGCGGAAGCTTTCCCGGAATGGTGTCCACCACAGGCTGGTATATGTTGCCTGCACCTGTGACACGCATTGCCTGATATACATAGCTTCTGCCGGAAAGCGGATCCCTGATTGCGCCTCCGAGACAGGTTGCGGCACCTCCGAACGGTTCGATCTCCGTAGGATGATTGTGTGTCTCGTTCTTGAACTGAAGCAGCCATTTCTCGGTCCTGCCGTCGACATCCACATCTACGAATATGCTGCACGCATTGTTTTCCTCGCTTACCTCCATGTCGTCGAGAAGACCTTTCTTTTTCAGATACCTGGCGCCGATTGTGGCCATATCCATCAAGTTCAGGCCCTTGTTCTCCCTGCCGAGCTCTTTTCTCATTTTAAGATAGAGATTCAGCGTGCCGTCCAGCTCTTCTTTCAGGAACGAATCCTCCACTTCGATATCCTCAAGTTCGGTAGTGAAGGTAGTATGGCGGCAATGGTCGCTCCAGTAAGTGTCGAGAATCCTCAGTTCGGTCTCATACGGGTCCCTGCCTTCCGACCTGAAATAATTGACGACTTCTCTAAGGTCATCGGCATTCATCGCAAGACCTGCCGTCCTGCAGTATTTTTCCAGATCATCCTCCTGCATGGAGGTAAAGCCTTCAAGTATCCTGACAGGAATTACCGGCGCCTGTTCCGTATCGCTGAGCCGGGAAAGATCCTTCTGACGGGATTCCACGGCATTTATATAATAATGTTTTATCTTCTCTATTACGGAATCCTCCGTATCCGGTTCCAGAATGATGAGTTTGGAACTCTTTATCCTCACATCGGCTTCCGGATCTATAAGCTTGACGCATTCGACAGCAGAAGCTGCTCTCTGGTCGAACTGACCAGGCAGATATTCCACGGCAATATATCTGGTTCCGGACAGGTCGCATTCGTCCGAGACCTTGTCGGTAACTATCTCTCCGAAAACACTGTAACGGCTTTTCTCCAGCAGTTCCGGAGTGAAGCCGAAAAGGTCGTATACATTCAGCAGCCTGAGACTTTGCAGTGAAAGCTGCAGATTTTCATTGAGTTCATTCAGCAGGCTTTTAGCCTCCAC
>CALUQM010000037.1 GCA_944322925.1 uncultured Bacteroidales bacterium | reverse complement strand
ACAAAATTTGACAAAAAAAAGGCCTCGTGGGCCTTTCTATCAAAAAAAATCAAAATTTATTCTGTCAAACTACCGTGTCGCAGCCGGAAATCCATGCAAAGTCATAAGAAAACTGGAAAAAAGTGAAAATATTTGAAAAATTTTCTCAAAAAGATTTGCAGATATAAAAAATAGTTGTACCTTTGCATCCGAGTTGATCGAAAGGTTAATCCAAAACCTTCACAGCTTATTGGTTATTAGTTTTAGTGTTATTAATTATGTGGTTAGTATGAGGGTCCGCACGTGAGGTGCCGACACTCATTTTTTCTTTTATACGGTACCCAAAGTCCCAAAAATAAAAAACTCTTGCTTCGTTTCCGATTCGGAAATCAGACTGTGAAGCAAGAGTTTCTGGAGAGGTGCCAAGCAGAATCGAACTGCTGTACATGGTTTTGCAGACCATTGCCTAACCACTCGGCCATAGCACCAATAAAATAAACAGCTCTAAAAGGATTGCAAATATAGGCAATATTTCCTAATACGCAAAATTTTATTCCACATACAGCAGCAAACCCTTGAGATACTCCCCCTCCGGATGATAAATATTCACGGAATGGTCAGCAGGCTGGTTGAGTCTGTCGAGAATCCGGACACTCCTTCCGGTCTGGGCGGCGGCAGAAAATACAGCCAGGGCGAAAGCCTCCTTGTCGACTACCTGGGAGCAGCTGAAAGTAAATACGAGTCCTCCGGACGCGACCTTGGATATTGCAGCCGCGTTCAGCCTCTGATATGCTCTCAGGGCGTTTTTCAGTGCGCCCCTGTGTTTGGCGAAAGCCGGAGGATCGACAATCATCATGTCGTACTCCCCTTCCGGAACGGACTTCAGGTAATCGATGGCATCGCAGCAATGGCCTGCATGCCGTATCTGGTCAAAGCCGTTCAATGCGATATTGCGCCCCACCATTTCCATAGCCTTTCCTGAACTGTCGACCGAATCCACGAACCGTGCACCTGCAGCAAGGGCATAAACGGAGAAACCTCCGGTATAACAGAAAAGGTTGAGCACCCGCCTGCCGGCGGCATAACGGCCTACCAGAGCCCTGTTTTCCCTCTGATCGAGGAAAAATCCGGTCTTCTGGCCCGAAGTCCAGTTGACAATGAACCTGTGACCGTTCTCCATGACGGTCTGCTGGTCATCGGAAAATCCCGGCCTGCGGTAAAGATATCCGTCGACAAGATCCAGACCGGCCTTGAAAGGAGCCGTACCGGAGCTCTTGTCATACACTGCATCGAGTCTGTCTCCGTAAATTTTCAACAAAGCCTCCGCTATCTGCTTCCTGGCCCTGAACATTCCCGCCGAATGGGCCTGCATCACGCAGACACCGTTGTAATAATCCACGATAAGCCCCGGAAGATTATCCCCCTCGCCATGGACAAGCCTGTAACAGTCGGTATCGCCGTCACCATGCCCTTCCCGGGCCAATCCTACCGATTTTCTGACCTGATATGCCTTTCCGAGCATTTTTTCCCAGAAATCGGGACTGAGGACATCGGAGTCGAAACTCAATATCCTTACTGCAATGGAACCGATCTGCCAGTGACCGCAGGCAAGCAATGTTCCGTCATGAGAATACACTGCAACGACATCACCTTCCGCCGGCCGTCCCTGAATATCGGCTATCGCACCGGAAAACACCCAGGGATGAAATCTCAGTATGGAATCTTCCCTCCCTTTTTTTAGAATTATCTTATCCATGATAAATATGCGTCTGTTATTGAGATACTTTTTCGGAAGCCAGCAGCTTCAGATACATTTCACGACATACCCAGGCATCCGTTGCGGCATACATTGCCTGTGATTCCGACAGGACTTCGGCTTCCCAGTTGGAAAGCTGCTGCGTCTTCGATATCCTGAAGCCGAGAATGATGGCTGTCATCTTCTTCACGCTCTTGTCTTTGATACCGTAGTCTCCTACGATGCGCTGCAGGTCGACAAATGAGCGCGGCACGAAATCATGCCTTTTCTGCAGACCGCGGATGTCATCCGTTACGGCTGCCCCGACCTTGACAATCTTTTCATCCGAAAGAAGGCTGCAAAGCCTTCTGTGCATGCCGAGACTGTTGACTCTGAACAGATAGGCCTTCTCAGGCCCCGACAGCTGAAGGAGTGCTACCCCGTATCTCGGCTGGTCGGGAGAGAAACACGGTCTTGTCTCTGTATCGAATCCCAGTATCTTCTGCCTTCTGAGATAATTCACTGCCCTGTTGAATTCGGCCCCGACTGAATCCACCACCCTTATCTCTCCCGGGAAACTTGCATATTCAAGTTTCTGCAGGTCTTCAGAAGATATGCTGCTAATATACATAAACAAGTTTATTATAAGTTACCGGAGCAAGTGAATCCAGTTTCTCCCTGATTTCCGGTGTCAGGTATCTCGGGCCCGCCGGTATGAACCTGTAAGTTCCGATTTCGGATCCGGCAGCCCTGTTGTATCGGTATTGTCCGGCAAACATGCCGTTGCCGTCAAGATTTTCTTCGGAAACTTCCGAAGACGGAGCCGTAATATATGCCGAAACTTCAGGGAAGGATATTCTGTGAGTGAACCGGCCGTATTTTCTCAGCCACCGGTAACTGTCGGATACAACAGCCTTTACGGGACTGACAAAACTGAAGCCTTCGGCAAGTACCTGCCTGTATTTCTCGTCTTCCGGCAGATCCGACCCTGCTATCGCTCCTGCCTCCGCATTCATCGAACTGATGAATGACTCCGGGACGAGGTCATCTACGATCACGGAAGAAAGCGGTGCAGTGTACCCGGCGGCAAGATACGAATCCATGTAGCTGCGTACATCCGCTGCCGGAATGCCGGAAATTTCAGGAGACAGGCAGACAAATTCCACGTCCGCGGCCCAGTCCGCATATCCGGTAGATTTTTTATCCGTATATGATGACCGGAGACTGCGGAAGGCATCGCCGTACACTCCTGAGGAGACGACAAAAGGCTGGGCCCACAGGCCGATATTCGTACCTTCTGTCATTTTCTCCAGTGATGCCGAAACTGCAGACCTGACGGTTGTAAGCACACCTGTATTCCTGCCGGATGCCGAAAGGATGTAGACTATGTCGTCATACCCGTAGCCGGACAGAATCTGTGAAGACAGGATCAGGAGTTTTGCTTCCGGTTTTTCCCTTGACAGGGACCTGTCGAATACGCTCGAGGAGCATTTGCCGGATACCGAGGCAATGAATCCGCTTACGGCTATTTCACGTATGAAATCTTCGTTAGTGACATCGAAATATCCCCTGTAAGGCGCATTGGCAAGGTCGAATACCGGAGTGACCGTCTCACCGGCGAAATCAGGCAGGCTGTCCGGATATGCCTTGCCGTCGATATTCTCGAACATGTCCGAGATCAGGAGCATCTCGGTAACCGCCGCAGTTTCGTCAAGCGCACCGAAAACGGCTATGACACCGTCATTCCCCGCACCTTCGTCCGAAGCAAGTATCTTGTATTCTACAGACGACGTATCCGCCAGAGCCTTGTCAGCCAAAGCAGCCGGTACGAAAACCGCAGTATCCTCCCTGCCGCAACCTGAAAGCAGGAACAGGAAAAAAACGACAGCGGCACAATATGCCGAACGGACAGTATTCATCATAAGAACAGCAATTCTCTGTATTTCGGCAAAGGCCACATCTCGTCATCCACAAGCATTTCAAGCTGGTCGGCGCTTTCCCTGACCTTGTCCATCATGTTTTTCACATCTACCGAATATATCTTGGCCCTCGCTGCGATATCCTGTATGGCATTGGCCTTCTTTCTTGCCTCGACCAGACCCTCGACATCCTTCGACAGTCTGTTTATGAAAACGGATATCTTTCTCAGTGTCGAGATTTCCGCAGCGCAAAGGTCCTCGTAACCGTTGCCGAAGATTTCCTTCATTCCCCTGACATTCTCGATCAGAAGATTCTGGTATCTTATCGAAGCCGGTATCACATGATTCAGGCAAATGTCTCCGATGACCCTGGCTTCTATCTGCAGCTTCTTCACGTATGTTTCGTTCAGTATCTCGTAACGGGCCTCGACCTCGTTCGGAGCAAGCACGCCGAGTCTGGAAAAAAGATCGACAGTGGCTTTCTCGTGATAGACCTCATACGCATCAGGGACATTCCTGACAGCCCTGAGTCCGCGTTTTTCGGCCTCCGCCTCCCATTCCTTGCTGTATCCGTTGCCTTCGAACAGGATATCCTGCGACGAAATTATGAATTCCCTGATCACAGTCATTACCGCATTCGAAAACTCTTCTCCCGCAGCCAGAAGTTCGTCCACCCTCCTGCGGAAATTGAGAAGGCTCTCCGCTACTACGGAATTGAGCACGTACACGGCAGAACCCACGTTCACTGAAGACCCGACAGCACGGAACTCGAACCTGTTTCCGGTAAATGCGAACGGCGATGTCCTGTTCCTGTCCGTATTGTCCGGAAGAATCTCGGGAACGGAATTGACTATCTTTATCGATTCGAGATCCTTCTTCTCCTCTCTGAGATTCTGCATCTTGATAATGGACTCGAAGATGTTGTAAAGGGTGGAACCGGAAAAGACCGACATCACTGCAGGCGGAGCTTCATTGCCTCCGAGTCTGTAGGAATTGCTCAGAGACGCCACGCTTGTCATAAGGAGATAATGATGATCGTACACCGCCTTCACCACAGCCGCATAGAACGAAAGGAACTGGAGGTTCTTGTCTGGGGTCTTGCCCGGCGAAAGCAGATTCACTCCCGTATTCGTCACTATGGACCAGTTGCAGTGTTTTCCTGATCCGTTGACACCGTCGAACGGCTTTTCATGGAAAATGACCTTGAGATGATGTTTCTCAGCGACTTTCTGCATAAGGATCATCAGCATCATGTTCTGGTCTATGGCCGTTATGGCGTCGCAGAAGACAGGAGCGCATTCAAACTGATTCGGGGCTACTTCGTTGTGCCTTGTCTGAAGGAGGATCCCGAGTTTGTATGCTTCCGTCTCAAAATCCTTCATGAATGCGCTGACTTTAGACGGAATGGCTCCGAAATAATGGTCTTCGAGCTGCTGGTCCTTCGCTGAAGTATGGCCTATCACTGTCCTGTTGCACAATACGAGATCGGGCCTCGCATTGTACAGAGACTCGTCCACCAGGAAGTATTCCTGCTCTATGCCGAGATTTACATGGACGCTCTTTACGGAATCGTCGAAAAGGGATGCGACAGATACCGCGGCATCGCTGAGAGCCTGAAGCGACTTCAGGTTCGGAACCTTGGTATCGAGAGCTTCTCCCGTATATGCTACGAAAACCGATGGAATGCACAGGGTCCCGTCGAGGAGGAATACAGGTGAAGAAGGGTCCCAGGCAGAATAGCCTCTTGCCTCGAAAGTATTTCTCAATCCTCCGTTCGGAAAACTCGAAGCATCCGGCTCCTGCTGTACGAGCGCACTGCCGTTGAACCTCTCGAAAGGCTTTCCGTCCTTGACCGAAATAAACGCTTCGTGCTTTTCAGCGGTAGAATCCGTCAGAGGCTGGAACAGATGGGTATAATGCGTAGCCCCCATCTCGGTAGCCCACGCCTTCATGCCGGAAGCTATTTCATTCGAGACACTCCTGTCGAGTTTCTCACCGTATTTTACAGCAGCTATCACAGCATCGTAAGCCCGCTGGGACACATACCCGCGCATCTTGTCAATGCTGAATACGTTTTTTCCGAAATAGCCGGAGACCGGTCCTTCCTCAACGAAATATCTTGAGGGTTGGTGAGCGGACACTTCGTCCAATGCTCTTTGCCTGAAAGTTGCCATCGATATCGAATTCAAGTATTATAATCAATCGGGCAAATTTAGCAATTCTATCACTAATTCAGAAATAAATCACACGTACATTTTGATAAAATGTCCAAATTGTGCTATCTTTGTCAGGATAATGATTTTAACGGATAAATTATGGCAAGTATTTCATTGAAAGCACAGCAGATGCCCGCTTCGGCCATCAGAAAGCTGGTTCCTCTGGCTGATGCAGCCAAGAAACAAGGCGTCAAAGTGTATCACCTGAACATCGGACAGCCGGACATCACTTCACCGGACTGCGCACTCGAAGCCGTCAGGAATATCAGGATGAGGAATGTGTCATACACCAATTCTGCCGGACTCATAGAACTTCGCGAAGGACTTGTAAACAAATATTATAAAGGTATAGGAATCGATATCGACGTATCGGAACTGATAGTCACCGTTGCCGGAAGCGAAAGTGTCAACATGGCTCTCGAAATAGCCTGCAACGAAGGAGACGAAGTGATCGTCCTCGAACCGTTCTACACGAACTACAATACGTTCGCATTCATGAACGGACTGACCCTCAAGGCCATACCTACCGATATCAGACAGGGATTCCAGGTGCCGGACATCGAAGAATTCGAAAAAGCCATCACCGACAGGACAAAGGCCATCCTTATCTGCAACCCGGGAAACCCTACCGGTACGCTGTATTCGAAAGAAAGCATGCTCGCAATAGGGGAAATCGCCCGCAAGCATGACCTTTTCCTCATTTCGGACGAGGTCTACAGGGAATTCTGCTACACTGACGAGCCGCATTTCTCCGCAATGCACATTCCTGATCTGGATCAGAATGTCATCCTCGTGGATTCAGTATCCAAGAGATACAACCTTTGCGGCGCCCGCATCGGATGTATCGTCTCGCACAACAAGGACGTGATGACTGCCGCAATGAAATATGCCCAGGCAAGGCTCTGCCCGCCTGTACTCGGCCAGCATGCAGCTTTGGGTGCACTCGATACCCCTAAGGAATATTTCAAGGAAGTACGCGACGAGTATATCAAGAGAAGAAACTACATGATAGACCGTCTGAACAGCATGGAAGGCGTATTCACACCGCTTCCGATGGGAGCTTTCTACACTGTTGCCGAACTTCCTGTCGACAATACGGAAAATTTTGCCAGATGGATGCTCGAATCTTTCCGTCTTGACAACGAGACCACCATGGTTACTCCCGCCGCCTCATTCTACAAGACGCCGGGCAAGGGTCTCAATCATGCACGCATAGCCTACGTTCTCGAGATTCCTGAAATGGAAAAGGCTCTCAGATGTCTTGAAGAAGGATTGAAACAGTATCCTGGCAGGACTGTCTGAAACCTCAGCGGATTCCGACGGTTTCCTTTATCTTGGGAATTAGCATCGAGAGGATGAATTCCTCTTCCATAAAATGAGTTCCGGGATAAGTGACGTAAGACGTACCGAAATACTTTCGATAAGTACGTATGCTCACTATCCCGGATTTTCTGTAATGGTCGCAAGTGCCGAAAAAGGCGAAAAAGCTGTCTCTGCCGCCACGGGCCGGACAGTTTTCCAGCGCCTCTCTGCGAAGAGGAAGGTATTTGCGCATTGTCCGGAAAGTGAAGTGGAGTTTCTGCCTGTCCCCTTCTTTCGGTCTGTATATAAGGTCGAGCAAGGGCGTAACTCCCGGAATCAGAGCAAGAAAAGACAGGTATCCAAAGTATAGCGGAGCATTCAGCGACGGTGAGACGAGAATGTGGGGAATGTTCCTTATTCTTATCGCATTAAGGGAGCCGAGGGATTCTCCTATGACAAGCACCGGGGACAGCTCTTCTACCCAGCCGTCTATCTGCTTCCGGGCAATGTCAGGGTCGAAACTGTACGTCCTGACAACGACTCCGCCAATATGCTCGTTAAGTATGGAAGGTATGCGGCTGTCCCCGCCCCCTCCCATGCCGTGTATATACAGGATATTTCCGCTCTGCATGACTCTTGCGATTGTCCCTTCAGGGTAAATGTCCGGTAAAAGTAATTTTTTTTCTTCATAAGTTCTATTTTTATACGATTTTTTGAACAGTTCTTCATATCTTTGTATGATTTACCGCCCGGTATAATCAGAAAAATATTAAAGGAAAGTACTGATTGTAAACGAAGTTTAAAATATATCAATCGGAAATGAAAAAGATTACAGTATCGCTGGCTCTTGCCCTGGCAGCTCTGCCGGGTTTCGCACAGGAGAGCAAAAATGCCGCACCGGCAAAGCCCGAGTATGAATTCACAGTCATCAAGGAGAACCCTATTACTTCCATCAAGGACCAGAACCGTTCCGGCACATGCTGGTGCTTCTCGGCACTGTCGCTCATCGAATCCGAAGTCATGAGAGAGAAAGGAATCGACAGTCTCGACCTTTCAGAAATGTTCGTTGTATCGAAATCCTATCATGACAGGGGAATAAAATACGTGCGGCTCGACGGCCATCTCAATTTCGCTGCAGGAAGTTCTTTCGGGGACGTGCTGCATGTCATAGAAGACTATGGCATCGTTCCGCAGGACGTCATGACCGGCCTTAATTACGGAACCGCCCTTCCGGAACATTCCGAAATGGATGCCGCATTGAAAGGCTATGTGGACGCCATCGTCAAAAACCCGAACAGAACCCTTACCACGGCCTGGGTGAACGGTCTTGACGGAATACTCGAAGCGTACCTCGGAGAAATACCGGAGGAATTCGAAGTGGACGGCGTGAAATATACTCCAGAGAGCTACAGGGACTACCTCGGAATCGATCCGTCGGATTATGTCTCCCTGACATCTTTCACGCATCACCCTTTCTATTCCCAGTTCATAATAGAAGTATGCGACAACTGGAGATGGGATTCTTCCTATAATCTTCCTCTTGACGAACTGATGGAAGTCATGTACAACGCAATAGACAAGGGATACACCATCGGCTGGGGAAGCGATGTCAGCGAAATCGGTTTTTCAAGGAACGGTGTCGCCACCGTACCGGACATAGACAAGACTCCTGCAGCCGGATCCGATCAGGAAAGATGGATAGGCAAATCCGAGGAAAAGGATGCCGGCCAGGCTGACAAGCCGCAGGAAAAAGTCATAACCCAGGAAATGAGACAGGACGGTTATGACAGGAAAACCACTACCGACGATCATGGAATGCATATTTACGGTCTCGCAAAGGACCAGAACGGCACAAATTATTTCATGGTCAAGAATTCATGGGGAGACGCAGGCAAATACAACGGCATCTGGTATGTTTCCGATGCATTCGTCAGATACAAGACCATGAATATTGTCGTGAACAAGAATGCCATTCCAAAGGATATAAGAAAGAAACTCGGCATAAAATAGCCTACTGAGATGAATATCGTTAAGCATATTCCGAACACGATCACATCGATGAACCTGCTATGCGGGACAGCCGGTGTGATCTGTGCTTTCGAAGGCAGGCTCGACTATTCATTCATACTGATGCTTGCCGCTGCGGTCTGCGATTTCTGCGACGGACTGTGTGCGCGGCTGCTGAATGCCTATTCTGCCGTCGGCAAAGAACTTGATTCCCTTGCCGATCTGGTCAGTTTCGGGCTTCTGCCTGCGATGATGTTCCATGTTGCGGTTTCGGATGCCGGAGCAGAAGGATTCCTTTCATGGATCCCGCTGGCCATCGTTGTCTTTTCGGCACTGAGACTTGCCAAGTTCAATGTGGACGAATCCCAGACTGAAAACTTCTTGGGACTCGCCACACCGGCATGCGCCATGATAATCGGATCCTTCTTCTATTATACGGCCAACAGTCCCGACAGCATGATGGCAGCCTGGATCGGCAAGCCCGTGTTCATCATCCTGTCATCGGCAATATTGTCGGCCCTGATGGTCAGCCGGATTCCGATGTTTTCCATGAAATTCAAGAAAGGAGGCAAGGCGGAGTCCCCTCTTTACAGAATGCGGATCGCATTCATAGGCGTATTCTGCGTCTGCACGGTGCTCGTCATCCTTTTCGGACTCAACTGGTCGATGATAATTCTTCTGACATTCGTCATCTACGTCGTAATGAACATCATCAACCTCATCGCCTCCCGGTGACCGGATACTGAAACCAGACTTTGGTACCCCAATAAAAATCAAAAGGCTCTTAATCAGATGATTAGGAGCCTTTCTTTGTACTCGGCCGGAGAATCGAACTCCGATTGCAAGATTGAGAATCTTGAGTACTAACCGTTATACGAGCCGAGCATTTTTCTCATTTGGGACTGCAAAAATATGGCAATAATTTTACATTTGCAAATTTTACTTCAAAAAGACGAAAAATACTGCAAGAATCAGGAAGAAAAAGGCTACAAAATGATTCCATTGAAGAGCCTCGTTTTTGAAAAGCAAGGTTACGATTACTGAAAATACAGTCAGGGAAATCACCTCCTGGATCACTTTCAGCTGAATCAGATTGAAAGGCCCTCCGTTATCGACAAAACCTATCCTGTTCGCAGGCACCTGGGCGCAGTATTCGAAAAAGGCTATGCCCCACGAAAGCAGGATCACGCATATCAGCGGCCATCCTGTAGTGACTTTCATTTCCTGGAGCTTGAGGTGACCGTACCATGCGACCGTCATGAAGACATTTGACGTTATGAGCAGCAGAACAGTAAGCAAAGCTTTCATTATAATCGGGTTTTATCTTAAAATGGCTGCAAATGTAATATAAAATTTGAAAATGGACACATTTTCGCTATTTTTGTAAGGATATGAAAGACGATAATCATCGGAAAAACCAAAACATAATTACTATGACACTTATCAAATCCATTTCCGGAATCCGCGGGACCATAGGCGGAACTCCTGGTGAAGCTCTGACACCTATCGATATAGTGAAGTTCACGTATGCCTACTGCGTAAAACTCAGAGAAAGAAGGCCGAAACCTGACGGAGAGCGTTACCGCGTTGTTGTCGGCAAAGATGCGAGAATTTCCGGAGAGATGGTGGAACAGCTCGTCTGCGGTTCCCTCATTGCCTGCGGTGTCGATGTCATAATGGCAGGTTTCGCTTCGACCCCTACTACGGAAATGGCAGTAATTTTCGAAAAGGCGGACGGTGGAATCATACTCACGGCATCCCATAATCCCAAACAGTGGAATGCACTGAAGCTCCTCAATGAAAAAGGGGAATTCCTCAATGCAGCAGAAGGTGCCGCCATTCTTGAATGCGCCGAAAGCGACGACTTCGACTTTGCCGGTGTGGATTCGCTCGGAACGATAGAGGAAAAGGATTTCACGGATGCACACATAGATGCCGTACTTGCCCTTGATGCCGTAGATACAGAAGCTGTCAGACTGGCCGGTTTCAAGGTTGCCCTCGATGCCGTGAATTCAGTAGGAGGCATTATCATGCCGCGCCTTTTCAAACGACTCGGGGTAGAATGCATCGAAGTAAACTGTGATCCTACCGGAAACTTCGCCCACAATCCCGAACCTCTCCCGGCAAATCTTACCGAACTCTGCGAAACCGTTGTCAGAGAAAAAGCCGATCTCGGGGTTTCTGTCGATCCTGACGTAGACAGACTTGCACTGATTTGCGAAAACGGACAGCCGTTCGGTGAAGAATACACACTTGTCAGTGTTGCCGACTACCTTCTTTCCCGTGAAAAAGGAAAGGGAAAACTCGCGACCTCTTCCAACCTCTCGTCTTCGAGAGCTCTCAGGGACGTAACTGAAAGCTATGGAGGGCAGTATTTTGCAGCCGCAGTAGGAGAAGTCAACGTGACAACGAAAATGAAGGAATGCGGCGCACTCATAGGCGGTGAAGGAAATGGAGGAGTCATCTACCCTGCACTGCACTACGGACGGGACGCCATAGTCGGCGCAGCTCTGTTCCTCACAAATCTTGCCCGCAAGAAGATGAAAGTGTCGGAACTGCAGAAGACCTATCCTCAATATTACATTACCAAAAACAGGATAGACCTTTCCGACAAATCCCTGATCGACAGAATACTGTCCGAAATCAAGAAAATATACGCGGCTGAAGACATAAACGACATCGATGGTGTCAAGATTTCGTTCGAATCCAGGAAAGAATGGGTGCACCTGCGCAAATCGAACACCGAACCGATCATCAGAATATATGCAGAGGCGGCCGACAGGGAAGCCGCAGAAAAACTGGCATCGGAAATCAAGGCCATTGCCGAAAAAATCATTACGGAATAGATGTTTTCATTCAGGACAACTCCTCTTGAGGACCAGCTTGACAAGGCTCTGGTTGACGGGAAAGTCGGATGCTTCTGTTCGCAGAACTGCTGGGATACGGAAAGAGGAAGATACATGTACGATATTTTCCGGGAAAGAGGCAACCTCGAGGTTGTCTTTTCTCCAGGAAATTCCGAACTTTCATCCGGAACGGGACATATCGAAGCCGACAGAGAACAGATTGAGGGCCTAAATGCCATCGTAGTTGAAATCCAGGATGTCGGCTCCAGATATTTCGGATATACGAGAGACGTTTTCAGGCTGATGAAGACTCTTTCAGGCATGGAAGATCCTCCGGCACTATACATTGTAGACCATGTCAATCCGACAGGTAGAGTGGTTGAAGGCACAATGCCGTCAGGCAGCGGTCCTGACGATATCCCGAAGGTCGCTCACAGACACGGGCTTACGCTCGGAGAACTGGCCAGTCTGTATTATACGGAAATCGGGGCGAAATTTCCGCTCCATGTAATATCGGCGGATGCCACGGCAGCCAACAAGCGCATCATGCCCTGGACAATAGCCCCCGCTCCCGATATTCCAGGACTGTTCACTTGCGAACTCTACTGCGGCGGCTATCTGTGGAACCATACGAACATCGATCCGGGCATCGGGACGACAAGGCCGTACGAATACATCGGGGCGCCGTTCATCAGACACGGGCAGTCTCTCCCGCCTGCAGGAGGACAGGCAGTCATGACAAGGCCATGCACATTCACTCCTGCATACGGCAAATACACGGACCGACTATGCCTCGGGTACCAGATAATGCTCGAACCCGGAGTAGAATATCATTCGCTCATGCACACACTGCAGATGATAAGATTTTTCAGGGAGCACTATTCGGCCTTCAAGACGGACAGTGATTTCCATGCAATGCTCTGCGATTCAGTCCTGTCATCGTATATCGAAGGCAAGACGGACTGGGATACGGCAAGGGAACACATAAAGGTGGAAGAACAGAAGTGGATAAGAAAGGCCAGGAAATTCATTCTTTATGAAGATCAGCCATACAGGATCAGGTAAGCCGGGAACAAGGCAAGAATCAGAACAAAATTATTTGAATTTCCGTAAAATAATCTTAAATTTGCGCCCTGATTCGATAAACTAAATTTTTAAGGAAATGAAAAAAGGTGTTCATCCCGAAAACTACCGTCTTGTAGCTTTCAAGGATATGTCAAACGATGAGGTATTCATTACCCGCTCTTGCGCAAACACTAAGGAGACTCTCATGGTGGACGGAGTCGAATATCCTGTAGTGAAAATAGAAATTTCAAATACCTCCCACCCGTTCTACACAGGCAAGATGAAACTTGTCGATACAGCAGGACGCGTCGACAAATTCTATCAGAGATACAAGAAGAAATAGTCTTCGTACCAAAAGAAACAAAAAGAGGGTGGCCGAAAAGGGATTTTGGCCACCCTCAAATTTTTTCTTCGAAAGACTAAACCCAGGACTGTCGTCCTGTTAGGGGAGGGATCTCGCTCCTCCTAACAGTCGCGCCCGTTTGTCATCTGCACAGATACCTCAGCCAGAACTGTCTGTTCTCCTCCGTAAAATGTTTTTTCTGATAGCCTGAATAGCCGTGCATGCCGTCAGGATAAACCATCAGTTCGAATCCCTTTCCGGCTTTCTGCAAGGCGTCGACGAGTTGAAGGGTATTCTGGAAATGTACATTGTCATCCCCTGTTCCGTGCGTGAGCTTCAGGCATACCGGTCTGTCGCAGGGCGGCATGTCGTCCGGCACCGGATACCCTTCGACGTAATTCATCGCCCTGGCATTCGAATAGCCGTCAGGATTATTCTGCGGAGTTCCCATGTACCTTTCGGTATAATGCGAATCATACAATGCCCAGTCGTAAACTCCTCCGCCGGCTATTCCGTAATGAAAACTGTCCGATGCCCTTAGAAGAAGCATCGCGGTCATGGTCCCGCCGAAAGAAAAGCCTTCGACCCCTATCCTGTCGCCGTTCACATACGGGAGGGACTTGAAATATTCCGCCCAGGCTACGAAATCCTGCAGCTCATACTCGGTCAGACGCCTGTAAACCATATCGAGCCCCTTGCGGCCGTTGTGTCCTGCTGCCCTGCAGTCTGCCGTCACCTGTATAATGCCGTTATCCGACCACCACTGGTTGTCCTCGGAAGGAGTCGTCCACCGGTCTCTGACCAAAGGAGTATCAGGGCCTCCGTAAATGTCAATATGCACAGGATAGGTCTTCTCAGGATCGAAACCGGCAGGATAAACGACAGAAGCCGGCAAAGTAAAACCATCCCCTGTCGTCATGTATATTATTTCCGGCAAAGCATAGGATTCCGGATCGAAACTGTCGCCGGCCATGTCGGCTATCAGGTGCTCTGCAGACATGCCGTCTTCCGATTTGAAAACTGCGACTCTGACAGGTGTGGAGGAATTGGAGTACGAGGCCGCGAAATATTCAAGATCGGGAGAAAAGACGACATCCCTGATATCGTATGCAGGATCCGTCACCGGAAAAGTCTTTCCGTCACGGCCCGTTCTGTACAATGTCTCGCGGACACGGGAACTGTTGTATGAGGTAAAGAAAATATCTCCGGATTTTTCATCCGCCGCCACAATCCTGATATTCCAGAATTCCCCGTCCGTAACCTGCTCCAGCCGGCTTCCGTCATAAGAAAGGAAATAAATCTGTTCCCAGTCGGAACCTGCAGACCTCGGCATGAACAATCCGTCAGCGGTAAAGGCCGCACCGGAAATCCAGTCTGTCCATGTCCGGGAAATTTCCTCATAGATAAGGGTTCCGGTCCCGTCAGAGGCGTCTGTCCGGTACAGTTCAAGTTTCTGCTGCGATCTCGGCATTCTCGAAACAAGAATGTACCGGCTGTCGGGGCTCCAGTACGGCGTTCCGAAATACTGTTCCGGATCTTCCTCGAAATCGAGCCATTTCACTGCTGTCCCATTATCGGTTTCAAGTCCTTTCCTGAAGGAATCGAGGTCGGCGACTGCCATTCTGACGGAAGGATTGGTTTCTCCGGCCTTAGGATATCTCGTATTGTTCAGCATCCCGTCCTGACCCGCAGGCGAGTATATCGGGAACAACGGCACATCCGTGTTGTCGAAACGGAAAAAGCATATTTTCCTGCTGTCCGGAGACCACCAGAAGGCCTTGTACCTGGTCGGGCGGCCAAAAATTTCCTCATAATAAACCCACGAAGCATAACCGTTCAGGATAAGGTCGCTCCCGTCGGAAGTCAGTCTGATTTCCCGTCCGGAAACGGGGTCTGACACATACAGATCATTATCTCTGGTAAATGCAACCAGTGTCGAATCGGGAGAATAAGTCATGTTTACCGCCCCCTGAGACATATTCAGCTCTTTCCCTGATTTGGCCTGCAGCTGTATTCCATGTCTGACTTTCCCGCTGCGGACATTATACGCAAAGGCCGAAGAATCCGAACATGAACCATCGTATGAAAAAACCGCCTCCCGGTCCGAAATCCATTTCCACGAAGACGGAACCTTGTTGAAATCTCCCGCCGAAGCCTGCAGTGAGGCAAATATGCTGAAAAGAGAATAAAGACAGATGTACAGAAATTTTTTTGTCATGATCCTGAAAATTTTACAGTAGGTACTATATGAAGAACGAGTCATTGAAATTGACGAGATACACCTTTTCCGTGCTCCTTGTCAATGCCGTGTAAAGCCATTTCAAATCATCGGGCAGAAGTTCGTCCTGCCAGAAAGGATTGTCTATGAAAACGCATTTCCATTGTCCTCCCTGAGACTTGTGGCAGGTTATGGCATTGGCATATTTCAACTGCAGCGCATTGAAATACTTGTCTTCCCTGACTGCTTCGTATCTTTTCTTTTTGGATGAAATATGGGAATAATCTTCGTTTACCCCTGCATACAGGCTGTTCTGCTGCTCAGAAGTCAGCGCCGGACTCTCGGATGTAAGAGTGTCGAGAATGACATTCGCCACCAGTTCCTGGTCATCATAGTCTGGCAGGGAAAGCCTGGCTTTGGCGAAATGTAGACCGTACCTTTCTTCATATCCGGAAATCGACTCGAGAGTCGCTATGTCTCCGTTGGCGATATAGTCCATGTTTTCAATGTCATCTGCGAACTGATAACAGTTTCTTACGATCATGAGGCGGTCTCCCCTTACCAGCATTTCTTCCTTGAACTGCACTGATGACCTTATGCCGAGATTATATTTTATCGCCCTCTTGTTCGAGCGGCATATCACAACCGTTTCCTCGTCTCCGTACCGGTCATAAGCATCGGAAAGGGCCTCTGTGAGGCATGACCCCGAAATCCTCTCCACGTCGGTACAGTTCCCGATATCGAGTTTTATACGGATATCGCCGGATTCCTGATCCCACAGTTTCCTGATGGAATCTCTCAGAATCGTGGCATTCTTCAATATTCCTGAATCCAGGCTCTGCCTTACCACTGTCGTCAGTTCAGACCGCACAGACGGCCCGAACACTGCCAGATAGTCTTCCGAAAGGGCCGGACTGATATCAAGGCCTACCGGTGGCAGCTGCGCGCTGTCCCCTACCAAAACAAGTTTGTTTCCCGCTCCCCGCCTGACATATTCTACAAGGTCATGCAAAAGATTTCCAGAACCGAATACATTGGTCTGCAGAGAATTGTCTATTCCTATCAATGAGACTTCATCGACAATGTAGACTGTATCCCTGTCCTTGTTGGGACCAATGACGAATTCTCCGAACCCGCTGCCTGACACGGATTTCTGTCTGTAAATATGCTTGTGAACTGTATAGGCCGGAGTTCCCGCATACCCTGAGAGCACTTTCGCGGCCCGCCCCGTCGGAGCGAGGAGTACGCAGTTCACTTTCAGGCTTTTGAGAAATGATATGGCAGCAGACACGGCAGATGTCTTGCCTGTCCCTGCGTAACCGTTGACAACCATGATATCGCAGTCATCTCCGGAAATGAACATAGCCATGTTCCTGAACAGGGTCTTCTGGCAATCCGTCGCCTCGTATCCGAGTCTGCCGAGAAAGCCTGAATATAGAAAATCGGCGCTGCCCATCACTTGGCTCTCCTGAAGATAAACGAAAGGACGATGAAGACAGGATAGATTTCCAGTCGTCCGAGAATCATGTCGACCGAATATATGAACTTCGCTATTGCCGGCTGGGCCGAATAATTGCCCATGGTGCTCAGAGAGTCCAGGGCTGGTCCGGCATTTCCGAGAGAAGAGACCGTTCCGGATATCGCTTCCGAAGGAGAAACTCCGGCAAGGATAAGAAGGGCGAACGAAATGAATATTATTATAACGTAAAAGACAATGTACAATATGGCCGAAAAGGCAGCGTCATCCTTTATGAAGGTGTTTCCGGCCCTGATCTGCATGACGGATGACGGATGAAGAATCTGCTTTATCTGCCTGCTGATGGTCTTGAAGACAATATACATCCTGTCGGACTTGACACCTCCTGTCGTGGAACCTGAACATCCGCACTGGAAAGCTCCGTACAGAAGAAGCACATTGACGAACATCGGCCATTGGGCATTGTCCGCAGTGCCGAATCCTGTCGTCGTAATGAAAGTGCTGACCTGGAATGCGGAATCGAGAAGGGCGCTTCCCCAGTTTTCATAAGTTCCGGATACTTTCAGGGAAACGGTAATGATAACCGTCAGGACAAGTATCGTCCCGAGAAAGAACTTTATTACAGGATGCCTGAACGGCTTTAAAGACCTCGTGGCAAAAACCCCGAACAGGAGTCCGAAATGTATGGATGACAGAATCATGAAAACCATCAGGATAATGTCGATCAGCGGAGAATCGTAATATGCTATCGATGCGTTCTTCGTACTGAAACCTCCTGTCGCGACGGTACTGAATGAATGATTTACAGCATCGAAAAAGGACATTCCCGCAAGCATCAGAAGCAGAGTTTCCGTCAGGGCCAGCCCCACATATACGAAAGCTATCACGTGCACCGTCTTTATGGATCTGAACCTGTAACCTTCCCGCGAAAGTGAGGACAACTCTATATTCGTAAGACGCATCCGGAACGGACTGGCATCGGGAATAATCAGCAAAAGGAAGACAACGACTCCCAAACCGCCTATGAAATGAGTGGACGATCGCCAGAAAAGCAGGCTTTTGGGCAGGCCTTCGACATTGTTCAGTATAGTCGATCCCGTAGTCGTATATCCCGATACGCTTTCAAACCAGGCATTCACCAGGGTAAATTCCCCGCCCCAGAGGACATAGGGCAGCATGCCGAATATAAAAGACAGAAGCCATGCCAGAACTATGGTCATAAAACCGTCCTTCAGGGATATGGCCGATGACTTCCTCACGAAAATGAAGGGGAAAATACCTACGATGAAAGTGATGATAAAACTGATGGCCAAAGGCCCCATGGCAGAGTCCTTCCCGTTCAATATGGACACAATCAGAGACAGGAACATGAACAGGGCGCTGATCAGAAGCGCATGTCCTACATTCTTAGATATGACCTTGACATCCATAATCCGTGAAAAAACCTAAATGTCCGATGCTGCCGAAGAAGATTCTATGAACTTTTCCCTGTCTTCACGCAGTCTGGTCAGACGTTTTTTCAGTTCGGTATTCTCTTCAAGCACTTCCTTTATGTCGGTGTTCAGCTGCAGAAGCTCGTCATCGCCGTCGAATTCGCAATTGTACCGTCTTCCTGCCGTCTGGTAATCATCTATTCCGGACAACATTTTCTTCAACGGTCTGATATAATATATCAGGATGAATATCAGCAGCAGCAATACAAGCAGGAGTCCGGCACCCACGGAAACCACTCCAGGTATGATGCTTCTGTAAAAGCCATCCTGAAAAGTCTCTGAATTTTCTTTGAGCTGACGGTATATCACGTCATTCAGTTTCTCTATATCCGATTTGAGTCTCTGGTATTTAGGCTGCAACCTGTTGAAATACCATTCCCTGTTGTCGATGAAGTCATTTAAGGCCACCTGCTTGAGTTCGAGTGAAGTAAGCATGTATGCAGTATAGGAATATATGACTGAATCAGCCCTGGCTATTGCCTCCCTGCTGTCAAGAGTGGACTTCAGGCTGTCATATTCCGCCATGAAAACCTTGTGGTCGATCCCTGTCATAAGGTCGGGATCATTTTCGCCGATTATAGCCAGAAGCTGAAGATTGTATCTGTCACTGGCATTGGCAAGTTTCTGCGATATGTTGATGCAATTTATGTTCGATGCTATGAGATTCGATACATAGTCACTCATCCTCCTGTACTCCATTATGGAAATTACACTCGAAAGCAGAAGGATTACAGCTATCGCACCGAGTGAGAGAGTCAGTTTCAGACTCATGGACATCTTCAAGGGAAAATATTTCTTCCAGAATTTTCTTTGCATAGCTGAAAGCATTTATCGGACGGAAAGAAAGTATTGCAGTCGCTTTCCGCACGAAACAAAATGCAAATTTATGATTTTATACCGGTATTCCAAAACAAAAAGGACCGGGTCAGAATTATCTCTGATCCGGTCCTTCCGTT
>CALUQM010000036.1 GCA_944322925.1 uncultured Bacteroidales bacterium | reverse complement strand
AACAAAATTTGACAAAAAAAAGGCCTCGTGGGCCTTTCTATCAAAAAAAATCAAAATTTATTCTGTCAAACTACCGGAATGGTTATAAGCATCGGATGAAATGTCAAAAGATTGTGTTCACAAAATTAAGAATAAATCAGCAAAAGACTTATATTTGATATCTGAATATTTGAAAAATGGCGCAGAAAACGAAATCCGTATGGTTCTGCACTTCGTGCGGGAACGAAAGTGCAAAATGGATGGGCCGTTGTCCATCATGCGGGGAATGGAATACCATGGTAGAGGAGAAAGTTGCGGCTTCAGGCGGTCGGAACCGGACAGATAATGCGGCAGGGCATTCTTCCCGTCCCGTCCCGCTGTCGGAAATAGATTCGGCCGAAGAAAGCCGCAAGTCCCTGTACAGTGCAGAGATGGACAGGCTTCTGGGCGGAGGTATTGTAGAGGGCTCTCTGGTTCTTGTCGCAGGCGAACCTGGCATAGGTAAATCCACGCTTTCCTTGCAGATACCTCTCCGGTGCAAAGGCCTTGAAACCCTGTATGTGACGGGGGAGGAGAGCGTGAAGCAGGTGAAACTCAGGGCTGCCCGTCTTGGTGGCGACGGAAGCGGCTGCATGATTTTCAGCGAGACTCTTATGGAAAACATCGTGGCCGAGGCCAGAAGGATGATGCCCGGGCTGATGATAGTGGATTCGATACAGACTGTCTATACTCAGACAATGGAATCGTCCCCCGGTTCTGTTTCCCAGATCCGGGAATGCGCTTCGATGCTTCTCCGTCTCGCCAAGGAAACCGGAATTCCTGTAATTCTTATCGGCCATATCACCAAGGAAGGCAGTATTGCCGGACCGAAGGTGTTGGAGCATATCGTCGACGTCGTACTGCAGTTCGAGGGGGACAATACCGGCGCCTACCGTCTTCTGAGGAGTATCAAGAACCGTTTTGGCTCAACTTCCGAAATGGCTGTGTTCGAAATGACGGGCGCAGGCCTGAGGGAAGTTTCAAATCCTTCGGAAATGCTTATTCCGATGCACGGACAGGGACTCGGAGGAATAGCCGTAAGTGCTATCCTCGACGGGACAAGGTCTTTTCTGATAGAGGTGCAGGCCCTTGTAAGTTCGGCCGCGTACGGAACTCCGCAGCGTTCGGCTACGGGGTTTGATGCCAGGAGGCTGAACATGCTGCTTGCCGTTCTGGAAAAGAGGGCGGGATTCAGACTGGGAGTGAAGGATGTGTTCCTCAATATGGCCGGAGGCCTGAGAGTGACTGACACGGCGTGCGATCTGGCAGTAATCTGCGCCGTGCTTTCATCCAATTTCGACTTTCCCATACCGTCCGATGTGTGTTTTGCCGGAGAGGTGGGGCTGAGCGGAGAAATCCGTCCGGTGTCCCAGGTGGAAAGACGGATTGCCGAGGCTGCGAGACTCGGATTCCGGACGATTTATATTTCATCTTTCGGCAATATGCCGCCTGTGGATGATACCGGGAAATCCGGAAGCCGTCATGACCGGGAAATAGGTATAGTCAGAGTGCCCGATGTCCCTTCGCTGTGCCGAATACTTTTCAAAGAGAACCGCTGACCGCCCCGGCAATGAGGAAAATCAGCCGGTCGGTGATTTTCTGTATTCTGTATTGCGAAAGAAGCGAATTGTTTATCATTATTGAAAAAACGGCAGGATTCCGTTCATCCCCGTTGGGGAAGATATATCCGCTGAAGCATTTTACTCCCGACATGGAGCCGCTTTTAAGTCTGATCCTCGACGTGACAGTCCTGTCGTATTCGGTCATGACTCCTTTCATCGTACCTTCGCTTCCGGGTGAAGGCAAACTCCGGACAAAATCGTCATAGCTTCCGCTTTCTGTCATTGCAAGCAGGAAATCACAGATGAATGACGGGGACAGCAGGTTGTGCCTTGACAGTCCGCTGCCGTCTCTTATGTTCACCCTGCCGGAGTCCAGTCCCATTTCATCCAGCAGCTGTTCCGCGCTCAGTCCGGACTGCAGGTAATCTGCGGATCCCGACAGACGTTTCCCCAAGGTATGGAACAGGATTTCAGCATAGACATTGTTGCTTTCGTGATTGGTCTGGAAAACGATTTCCGACAATCCAGGGGATTCCGTCCCTCCGATTATAGTCAGGCCGTCCTGGCTTTCGAGTCCGCTGTCCGGCGCAAAATATCCGGTGTCGGCAGGCCCGAGGCTGCATTCAATGCCGTTCTTTTCAAGCCATCCGGCAAAATATGCTGCACATGTGTAGGCTGGAAACTTGTTGCTGCATTCCAGTGTCTTGCCGGCTCTGTCCACTGCGAAAGTTCCGCGCATTTCTCCTGCGGGAGCCATTTCTGATGTATAGTAATAAAGCCTGTCACCCGTACCTGCAGGACCTGTAGTGCAGTTGAATTCATATTTCATCCACGGACAGACCGGGTATTTTTCCGCAATCAGCACCGGGTCCCCGACATTGTCTCCGGCGCGCACCTCGAAATTCTGCATGTTTTCATGGAAGGTGAGCGCACTGATGCCTGCTCCGTAATAGGTCCCGCAATCGTCTAACTGCCATGTCTGTTCTTCCTGCATCGGGATATCGAAATATCTGTCGTCCCCTATTATGTGCCCGTCTATTTTCCGTATTCCCGCAGAATCCAGGATCGTCTTCCATTTTCCGAATACTTCCGGCAGTGAGGCTGCTATACTGTCGTCCGAAGCCAGCGTAGGATCGCCTCCTCCCAGAATATACAGGTCCCCGTGAAGGATTCCGTCTTCGACTTTTCCGCTTGTTCCGAGAGATGTCCTATACCGGAAATCGCCGCCGAGCCTGTCGAGGGCAAGCCCGGTAGTGATGAGCTTCATGTTGGAAGCCGGTATGAGAAGGGTATTGGCATTCATCGATATCAGGGTGTCTCCGTCCGGGCCCAGGGCCAGAATCCCGAGTACGGCATTTCCGAGATCTGTCTCCGAAATTCTTTCCGCATAGTCGCTGATGTGCTTTTTATTGCCGTTTCCGGTATTTGTCCGGGCGTCGGATATAAGAGGAATAGAGACAGAAACGATAAAAACGGAAAATATTTTGATAATATGGGAAATCATCTTCTCTGTGCATTTGTTCTTACCGCCAAATTTACTATATTTGAAAGATACATGCCATATTCGGACTAATATATTTAAATTCATATTTTATGGATCAGAATAAAAAATGCGTTTTGGTTTCCGGCGGAGCAGGATATATCGGAAGCCATGTTACCGTGGAGCTTATTGAAGCGGGGTACGACGTTGTTGTCGCCGACAATCTTTCAAACTGCGACATGACGTGCTTCAACGGAGTGAAGAAGATTACCGGAAGGGATGATATCCCGTTCGAACAGATAGACTGCTGTGATCAGAAATCGGTAGATGTAATATTCGAAAAATACCGGATCGATGCGGTTATCCATTTTGCCGCTTTCAAGGCAGTAGGGGAGTCGGTCGCCGAACCGATCAAATATTACAAGAACAATCTGACATCTTTCCTCAATATTCTTGATGCTTCCAGGAATCACGGCGGCTGCAATGTCCTGTTTTCATCTTCGGCTACGGTTTACGGGGAGACGGACAAACTTCCTGTCACGGAAGAATCGCCGCGCCAGCCTGCTACGAGTCCTTACGGTGCGACCAAACAGATCAGCGAAGACATCCTGACAGACGTCGTAAAGGCTACGGCTGCATACGGCAGTGAAATAAAGGCCGGAGAAAGGCATCCCGGTCCGGTGAAGGGAATTGCCTTGAGATATTTCAACCCTATAGGAGCTCATCCGTCAGCCCTGATCGGAGAATTGCCGCGCGGTGTTCCGAACAATCTTGTTCCTTATATCACGCAGACTGCAATCGGCAAGAGAGAATGCCTGAGTGTCTTCGGCAATGACTATCCTACGCCTGACGGTACATGCCTGAGAGACTTCATCGATGTGGTCGATCTTGCCAAGGCACATGTCGCCGCCGTTGCAAGAATGCTCGAAGGCAGGATGAAGAAGGATTATGAGATATTCAATATCGGTACCGGGCGGCCGGTTTCCGTGCTTGAACTTATCACCAAGTTCGAGAAAGTCAATGCTCTTAAACTGAACTACAGGTTCGCTCCCCGCCGCGCCGGAGATACTACCGCCATCTGGGCCGACACTTCACTGGCTAACAGGGAACTCGGATGGAAGGCGGAGCGTACAATCGAGGAGACGCTGGCTTCCGCATGGAAATGGGAGTGCCATCTTGCCGGGAAATAGGATTCATCTTGCCGGGATGACATCGGAAAACTGAATCCATCCCGCCAGCATGAAATATTATAAAAAGAAACCGACCTCAAAAGTAATTTTGGGTCGGCTTCTTTATTTTCCGGAAAGGCTATACATTCTAACCCTCCGCCTGTTTTATATCCTTATTTTTCGGAAGAGATTACCGAACTCAGCTTTTCGCTCAATTCGTCGAGTTTTTCAATCAGTTCCCTGCGGATGCCGTTGTAATAAGATCTTTTAGCTCCGTCGGCTGGATTGTTGATCTTGTCCTTGAGATTGTTGTAAAGTTCAACAGCCTCATCGATTATCCCGGATACCTTTTCTGCATCCTTGTGCGGATTCAGGCTTATGAACAGGGAGCAGTCGTCGATGAATTCACCGATAAGATATTCGATGTCTTTTTTGATGTCTCTAAGGTTCATATCTGTAATTGTTAATTAGTTTGTCCTATTGGCCGGCAAAGATAGTAAAAATTTGCACAGCTTTTCGATCAGGCACGATAATAATCTACCGGCAGTTGTCTTTTTTCCTGATTTCCACCCTTCTTATCTTGCCGCTTATCGTTTTCGGCAGTTCATCTACGAACTCTATCACGCGCGGGTATTTGTACGGAGCCGTTACGCGTTTTACGTGATCCTGGAGTTCCTTGACAAGTTCGGGACCGGCCTTGGTCCTGTAGTCCTTTGCAAGTATTACCGTAGCCTTTACGACCTGTCCGCGTATTTCATCGGGCACTCCTGTTATGGCGCACTCGACTACTGCAGGATGGGTCATCAGCGCGCTTTCCACCTCGAAAGGCCCGATACGGTATCCCGAACTTTTGATCACATCGTCAGCCCTGCCGACGAACCAGTAATATCCGTCTTCGTCGCGCCATGCAAGGTCTCCGGTATAATAGCATCCGTCATGCCATGATTTGGATGTCATTTCAGGGTCCCGGTAATATTCCTTGAAAAGGCCTACAGGTTTGCATTTGTCCGTGCGGATTACTATCTGTCCCTGCTCTCCTTCCTCGGCATGACGGCCGTCAGGCTTCAGCAGGTCTATCCGGTACTGCGGATTCGGAACGCCCATGCTTCCCGGTTTCGGTTCCATCCATGGGAATGTCCCGAGAGTCAGAGTGGTTTCGGTCTGCCCGAATCCTTCCATGAGCCTGATCCCGGTGATTTTAAGGAATGTCTCATAAACCGAATAGTTCAGGGCTTCGCCGGCTGTCGTGCAGTATTCCAAAGAAGACAGGTCGTATTTACTAAGGTCTTCCCTGATCAGGAACCTGTATATCGTAGGCGGCGCGCAGAGTGAGGTTATGCGGTAGTCGTGAATTTTCTGAAGGATGTCAGCCGGGGTGAATTTTTCGTGATCGTAAACGAAAATATTGGCTCCTGCAATCATCTGTCCGTAGATTTTTCCCCATGCTGCCTTTGCCCATCCGGTATCTGCTATCGTAAAATGCAGACTGTCATTGTGCAGATTGTGCCAGAATGCGGCAGTGGCGATGTGCCCCAGAGGATAAGTAAAGTCGTGGGCGACCATTTTCGGTTCGCCTGTAGTTCCGGACGTGAAATACATGAGCATGATGTCGTCGTTCGTATTTGCTTTTTCCGGTCTGGTGAACGGTCCGGCACTTTCTATTCCCTTGTGAAAGTCCAGGAAGCCTTCAGGGTATTCCGGTCCTGTGCTTACAAGAGTTTTCAGGCTCGGGCATTCAGGGGCCGCATCCGAGATGTGCCTGAGGATTACGTCTTCCCCGGCGGCGACTATCATTTTTATCGTAGCAGCCTCACAGCGGTATATGATGTCCTTTTTCGTAAGCAGGTGCGTAGCCGGAATGGCGATTGCCCCTATCTTGTGGAGCGCAATGATCGAGAACCAGAATTCGTAGCGGCGCTTGAGAATCAGCATGACCTTGTCGCCGCGGCCTATGCCGAGACTTTGGAACCAGGATGCCGTCATGTCGGTGTATTTTTTCAGGTCGCCGAATGTGAACTGGATGCATTCTCCCTTGTCATTCGTCCATAAAAGCGCATTCTTGTCAGGAGCTTCGGAGGCCCAGGCATCCACGATGTCATAGCCGAAGTTGAAATTTTCGGGGATATTTATCTTGAAATTCCTGATGAAATCCTCCTGCGAGGAGAACTCCGTCTGACTTAAAAATTTTTCTATCATAAAAGTCCGTTTTATATCTTATAATGACAACGACGTCATTGCATTACCATTGCCAGGAATCTGACCGGCTTGCCGTCGAGCGCTTTCAGACCGTGCCGCTTTCCCGAATCGAAGTACAGGCTGTCTCCCGGTTCCAGGATCAGTTCCTTGCCGTTGATGTCCACGAAAAGACGTCCTTCCATTATCAGATGGAATTCCTGGCCCTGGTGGACATTGTAGTACAGTGGCGTCCCTTCAGGCTTCGGCTCGACAGTCACGATGAACGGATCCGCTATTCTTCCCTTGAAGCCCGAGGCGAGGAGTTCGTATTTATAGGCCTTGACACGCTCGACAGAAATGCCGGTGCCTTTTCTTGTAAGGAAATATGTGCTCATCTTGGGTTCTTCACCGAACATCAGTTCGTCCAGTGTTACACCGTATTTGTGGGCAATGCGTTGGAGCAGGCTGACCGAGAGGTCGCATTCTCCAGATTCCAGGGCCTTGTATTCTTCGACACCCAGCCCGCAGTCCGCTGCGACTTCTTCGATTTCCAGATCGAGGGCATCGCGGAGACCTTTCAGCCGTTCGGCTATTTGTCTGATCTGTTCGTCCATGTCGTTCTGTATTATTAGCGTTCAAAATTAGGAAAAATCAGGATTTGATGCAAAACCGCGGGTGCAAATCGCCTGATAAATGGGGACATGCATTCAGTCCTGCGGGAAATATGCCGGACTGTCGGAAATCTTTACAACGCCTTCCTCCGGACCGCTTCCGATAATGCGGCGGGCCTTTGTGAATCTGCCGGAAAGTTCATAATAGTCGGGTTCTCCTGGAATCAGGGAACTGATCCTGACGACTTTCGAAGCGTGGATGAATCTCCCGTCCCCGATATAGATGCCTACATGCGAGACATGCCTGTCTCCGAAGAAGATCAGATCGCCCTTCTGCAGGAATCTCGTCCGTCTTATCATTTCTTCCCTGAACAGGTCTCCTGTAAAAGATCCTGCGTCCTCCGGCGGGAAGTGCAGCGTGTCAGCATCCACCTCGACAGGAAAGCCGGCAAGTGCCTGCCGGGAGGCATTTCTCGGCAGCAGGATCCCGTTCATGAACCAGGCCATCCTTGTCAGGCCGCTGCAGTCGACACCCTTTATGGAAGTCCCTCCCCAGAAATAAGGTACGCCGATGAAGTTTTCTGCAGCAGCAATGATATTGTCTGCGGAAGGATTGCCCCGGGCCGCCCATCTGCCGAAATTTTCCACATCGTTTTTATTCACGTAGCCGGTTTCGCCTGACGGGAGCAGCACTTTGTGGAACCGCTTTTCCGTTTTTCCTGAATCCAGCAGCAGGTCTCCGGCCACTATGTCGCAGATTTTGGGAGATTCTGAAGACGGTTTTGAATAGACAGTGCCGTAATCGGCCGTGCAGATGAGTTTTTCGGATGCGATGTATTTGCCGAGTTCATTTTCATCCATTTCCCGGACTCCGAGGTCCACGCACCATGCGGTATAGGGCTCTGGCGTCCTGACTTTTTTCCAGTACCCTTTGCTGTCGATGATTTCAACCGGCGTTCCCATCAGGGCCTGGTTCCCGAGTTCTGCGGTGAAATCCGGATATTCTCTCATGTAATTTGCCGACAGAGTCGTGACACCGGTCTTTACCGTCAGCCACTTGTCGGCGAACCGTATGAAGCAGTCCCAGTCGTAGTCGGTCACGTCATGTATCCCGGTGCGTATATGATACCCTACCCGTCCTGTTACCGGACTGTTGACTGCAGGCATTTCTTCCGACTGCAGGCCTTCGTATCCGTAGAGGCCGTAAACCTCCGAAGCATAAAAGGCCGAGAGAAATTCTCCGCGCGGGTCGGCCCACCGGTCTTCTTCCGCACTTGCAACATACAGAGGCCTCGGAGCGACGAGCGCGAGAAGTTCGTGCTGGTCAACGGGCAGGCTGTCTTCGTTCCATCTGTATTTAAGGAAATTCCGGCAGAACCAGTGCGGAAACACTTTTGTAATTTCGTTTACGGTTTCCCCTATCCTGCGCATGGACAGCGCCGCTCCTCCGCATCCGGAATCGTTCGAGATTACCATGGCGAACCGTGTGTCCTGCGCACCTGCCCACAGTGCTGCCTTTCCCAGTCGGGAATGTCCCGCGACTATGACTCTCGAGGCATCGACTCCTGATGCTGTTTCAAGATAATCCATAGCCCTGCTGTACCCCCAGGCCCATGCACTTATGGCCATGCCTCCGTTGTCCGGAACATCCTGGAAATCATTGTATCCGAAAAGCGGCATGATGCTTTCCGTAAAATTCTCCTTCCTGTCGAGGTAGAAGTCGTAATAATGTATCGTTGCAAGACCATAGCCGGCATCGACGATTTTTTCGACCGGCCAGCGGTTTGTCTGGTTGCCGCGCGGCCTTTTCGAATATTGTGACGGTATTATGTCGGGGTCGACGGAAACCGTCTGGTTTCCCTGGAAATTGAAATGCAGGAATACCGGCACTTCCTTTTCGGATTTCGGAAGATATATCAGCATCAGCGCCTTCCTTTCGATGCCGCCGTTGCTGAATACGAGTTCGACCTGGCTTCTTGTCGCTTTCCCGCCGAGAGCATCGGCTCTGTCTTCCATAATATTATATGAGACATCTATGCCGGCATCTGGAAGCCTGCCGTATATTTCTTCCGCAAACATGTCGAGAAGTTCCCCGCGACGCCTGTTTTCCCAGTCTTTTACATTGCTGACAGTCCTTCCGTCATTGTCGGTGAGTGCCTCCGGAAGAATATACGGAGGAATTTTGTCTTCGTCATAGTTGGCTTCTTCATGGTTCTGCGCAATTCCGTACACCGAACCGGCAAGGAAAAATATTGCCGCAGCTGCGGCAAATCCGGAAAATTTCAACATCATCAGGACAGATTTGATTTAACTGGTTCCAAAAATAACTATTTTTGATTGAAAAAGCGATTTATGTTCGATTTCGGAGAGGGAAAACGTTACAATACCTTTGTCGGATATTACCGCAGGAAATACGGGGAACGCCTGCAGAAAATAGTCATAGATGCCGGATTTACATGTCCCAACAGGGACGGGACCGTCGGCAGAGGCGGCTGCACGTATTGCGACAATGCCGCTTTTCATCCGGGGTACAGCGTACCTGACAAATCCCTGCGGATGCAGATAGACGAGGGAATAGAATTCCATCGCAAAAGATACAGGAATGCCGGGCATTATCTTGCCTACTTCCAGTCATATTCCAATACGTATGCTCCCGTGGAAAAACTGGAAAGCCTTTATCTGGAGGCCTTGTCCCATCCTGCGGTGGCCGGGATAGTTGTCGGGACACGTCCCGACTGCGTGGACGGACCGAAACTCGACATGATAGCCGCTCTGAAAAACGGGGAGCTTACCCCGGGATGGTCAAGGACAGTCGGCGGCTCCGTGCTTGAAGCTCCGCTTGTTACCATAGAATACGGAATAGAGTCATGTTATGACCGGACATTGGAGAGGATCAACCGCGGACATGACTTCTCATCCGCAAAAGCTGCAGTCGAGGCTGCTGCCGGAAGAAACATAGATACCTGTGCGCATTTTATTCTCGGTCTGCCGGGTGAGACGAAAGAGATGATTCTGGCGCAGACCGCTGCAATCAATGCCCTCCCGCTGCACTCTGTGAAATTCCACCAGCTCCAGATCATAAAGGGTACGGTCATGGAGAAGGAGTATGCCGGAAACCCTGATGATTTCCTGCGCTTCGGGATGGAGGAGTATCTGGATTTCATGACAGATATTCTTGAGAGGCTGCGTCCGGACCTGTATGTGGAACGGATAGCGGGCGAGGTCCCTCCGCGGTTCGTGAGCGAAACTCCGTGGGGTCTGGTCCGGAATTTTGAGCTGCTTCGGATGCTGGACCGCCGTATGGAGGAGAGAAACGCCTGGCAGGGGAGGCTCTGCGCCTTTTCCGGACGGGATGCGGCCAAAAATCTTTGATTTTGTATTCCAAAATCATTAATTTTGCAAATTAAACTTTACGAGATGCAGACATTTACCAATTATGAGATTCCTGAAGGTTTGACCTTCGATGATGTGTTGCTTATCCCGGCACGCTCGGAAGTCCTCCCGAGAGAAGTGGATGTTACTACGTGGTTTTCAAGAGATATCAGATTGCAGACCCCGATAGTTTCTGCGGCCATGGATACCGTTACCGAGGCTGATCTTGCCATAGCGATGGCCCGTTCCGGCGGTATAGGCGTAATCCACAAGAATATGACGATAGAAGCCCAGATGAACCAGGTGAAAAAGGTAAAGAGGGCGGAGAACGGCATGATTGACGATCCTATTACAATCAGTCCGGACGCTACGGTAGGCGATGCTCTCGGCATGATGGCCCAGCATCATATCGGCGGGATTCCGGTTGTTGACGGAAACATGCACCTGATCGGCATAGTCACGAACAGGGACCTGAGATTCCAGGACAACATGAAGCAGCCGGTTTCCCAGGTGATGACTTCGGAAAATCTGGTGACTGCACCTTCAGGCATCGGCCTGTCCGAGGCTACGGCTCTTCTGAGGAAATACAAGGTAGAGAAGCTGCCGGTGGTAAACAAGGATGGAAAACTTGAAGGTCTCATTACATACAAGGACCTGATGAAGATAAAGGACAATCCTATCGCATCGAAGGATTCCAAGGGCAGACTGCTGGTAGCTGCCGCGGTGGGAGTCAAGTCCGATACTGTAGAGAGAATAGAAATGCTTACCCATGCAGGAGCCGATGCCGTAGTGGTAGATACTGCCCACGGCCATTCGGTCGGAGTACTGAATGTAATCAGGAAAGCCTGCGAGGCCTTGCCGGACATCCAGATCGTGGCAGGCAATGTCGCCACTGCCGAGGGCGCCAAGGCACTTGCCGATGCCGGAGTGAGCGCAGTGAAGGTCGGTATAGGGCCGGGTTCGATCTGCACCACCCGCGTAATTGCGGGAGTCGGCATGCCGCAGCTGTCTGCCGTTATGATGGCTTCCAATGCCCTGAAAGGGACCGGAGTCCCTGTCATTGCCGATGGTGGTATAAGATATTCCGGCGACATAGTCAAGGCACTCGCCGCCGGGGCCAGCACGATCATGGCAGGCTCCCTGTTTGCGGGAGTCGAGGAATCTCCGGGAGAAACCATCATACTTAACGGCCGCAAGTTCAAGTCATACAGGGGAATGGGCTCGCTCGAAGCCATGCAGCAGGGATCCAAGGACAGGTATTTCCAGGACATGGAAGAAGATATCAAGAAGCTCGTTCCTGAAGGTATCGTGGCCCAGGTGCCGTACAAGGGCACATTGGCAGAGGTCGTTTATCAGCTGGTCGGCGGTCTGCGTGCCGGTATGGGATATTGCGGTGCCGGGAATATAGAGACATTGCGTTCGGCGAGATTCGTGAGAATCACCCACGCAGGTTTTGTGGAAGGCCATCCGCATGATGTTACAATTACGAGGGAGTCTCCAAACTACTCAAGATAGACCAAGATGAGAGGGCTGTTCCCATCCGCACTGATTCTGACAATCGTCTTGCCGGCATTCATGTCGTGCAAGGCGATTTCGTCTGCATTCGACAATGACAGGGCGGTGGCAAAGGTGGGACAGCACAAACTGACTCATGGCGAAGTGGCTTCACTTGTCCCTAAGGGTACTTCTCCGGAGGACAGCATGCGGCTCGTAATGCAGTACATCAATTCCTGGGCGTCCGACCTCGTTTATGCAGACATAGCGGAGGCCAAACTGTCCAAACAGGAAAAGGATGTTTCCAGGGAACTGGAAGAGTACAGGAAAGCCCTGCTGAAATACCGTTATGAACAGAGATATGTCAACGAACGTCTCGATACGAGTATTACGGATGACGAACTTCAGGAATACTATGATTCTCACGCACAGGATTTCATAGCCTCTGTTCCCGTGGTGAAGGCCAGGTTCATGAGAATATCGGCGGATTCGCCCGCCATCGAGATTTTCAGGAAAAAAATCGTTTCCGACAATCTTGCGGATATGGTCTATGCCGACAGTCTTGCATATTCCGCTGCAGACAAGTTTACCGATTACGGCGGAAAATGGATACCTGCGCCCGATCTTGCCAGGGATTTCGGAAAGGATTGCGAGAGCCTGATGTCCATGATGAAAAATTCTTTTATCGAAATCAGGGACAGGGATTATGACAAGCTCGACATTGCTTATGTTTCCGATTATGTCCGGGCGGGAGAGCCCCTGCCTCTGGAATACTGTGCACCTGATATCAAGGAAATCCTTATAGGTATCAGAAGACACAGGCTCGTGACGGAATTGGAACAGGACTTGCTTGACGACGCCCGCAAAAAAGGAAAATTCGTGATATATTGACAGTAACCCGTTGTCGGTTTTGAAATTTAATAAAATGAACAAGGTAAAAAGAATAGTCATTGCAGCAGCGGCTGCTGCCGTGTTCGGACTTTCCGCTTCCGCGCAGAAATATCCGGATGGAATCATCGACAAGACCGTAGCCGTAGTCGGAAATGAAATGATTTCGATTTCCCAGCTTGAACAGGAAGTACAGATACTCAGGGCGCAGGGAATGGCCTCCGACAAGAATATTCGCTGCGAGATTCTCGAACAGATGATGACATCCAAGCTCTTTCTGATGCAGGCAAGACTGGATTCCCTGACTGTCAATAACGATATGGTGGAGTCGGATCTAAGGAGCAGGGTGGACAACATCAGGACCCAGCTCGGCGGCGACGAGAATGTCGAAAAATATTTCAACAAGCCTCTGTACAAATTGAGGCAGGAGTGGAGGAAGACTCTCGAAGACCAGAGTCTTACCCAGACCATGCAGCAGAATGTGGCCAATGCCGCCCCGGAGATGACGCCGTACGATGTCCAGAAATATATTGAAGCGACTGATTCTCTGGATCTTCCGATAGTCCCAATAAAGTATCAGCTGAGCCAGATCTGTATTTATCCTGACAGGGAGGCGGCAAATCTTGCTGTCAAGGACAGACTCCTTGCAATCAGGGAAAGAATCATGAACGGCGAGAAGTTTTCCGTACTTGCCACTCTGTATTCAGAGGACCTGGCGAGCAGCAGAAAAGGCGGAGAACTCGGAATGGCCTCTAAATCGGTGTTCTGGCCGGCATTCTCCGATGCGGCCATGGCTTTGAAGCCGGGAATCGTGTCGCAGATAGTCGAAACTCCGGACGGTTTTCACATTATCGAAGTCCTGGAAAAGAAAGGCGACATGTTCAATGCCAGACATATCCTCATGAAACCTCAATATACACAGGAAGACAGGAATAAAGCCTTTGCAATACTGGACAGTCTCAAGACGGAACTCGACAACGGAGCCGTATCCTTCGATCTTGCCGCGCGTTTCTATTCCGAGGATCCGGCTACGAAGACGAACGGTGGGCAGATGGCCGACCCTAATTCCGGTTCCTCATATTTCGAGATCGACCAACTGAAACCGGAAGACTATAATGCGATAAAGGACCTGAAGGTGGGAGAGATTTCCGCACCGTTCGAGTCGAGGGACAATGAAGGACGTTCCGGAAATACTGTCTACAAGATAATAAGGGTAGACAAGATCCTTCCTGCTCATACGGCTTCGTTCGAGGAGGACTATACTCTTCTGATGCAGCAGGCTCAGAATGAGCGGGCCATGGACGCCATCGACCAGTTCATAAAGACCAAGATTGACGAAACCTACATAGTCATAGACCCGATATTCGATGATTGCGATTTCGAACAGGAGGGCTGGGCTTCCAAAATAAGAACATCCGAATGATCAGGCGATCTATTTCCAGACTTGCATTTCTTTTTCTGCTGCCGGTCGTCTTTCCTCTTTGCCTTGGAGCACAGGAGAGCGAAGAAGAGCCGGAAGACAGCCTTGTCAGGCTGCTGAGCGGGAAAAGCGCGCAATTGCTGGAAATAGACGGGATGAACTACAGGAAAATCGTAGGTCCGGCCAGATTTTTTCATAACAACACTTATCTTCTTTGCGATACTGCGCTGTGGAATGTCGATACGAGGGTAATCGATGCCATAGGAAATGTCAGCATCATTCAGGATCAGACGGTACTGCAGAGCGAGAAGATGAAATATTACATAGATACCGATCTTGCGGAATTCCGTGGAGATATCGTACAGCTTCAGGACAAGGATAACAATACGCTGAGGACGAAGTTCCTGGATTACAATACCAAGGACAGCGTGGCGGTATTTTTCCGCGGCGGATCCATGCGCGACAAGGACGGCCAGATAATAGAGAGCCAGAGGGGTACATACGACTCCAAGATAAAGACGTTCGACTTTGCGAACGATGTCAACATGTTCACGGACTCGATCTTCATCAAGACGAATACCCTTAAATACGAGTCCGAGACATCTCTGGCTACATTCGGGACAGGCACCAATGCATGGAAGGAAAAGAACATGCTTTCGTCCGAAGCCGGATGGTATGACAGGGGGAGGGAGCAGTTTTTCTTCAACGACAATGTACACCTGATGTCGGATACTCAGGAGGCATGGTGCGATTCCCTGTATTTCAACAGGAATACTTCCGATATCCTGATGTACGGCAATGTCCAGTTGAACGATACGACGAGAAATGTGTATGGCCTTGCCGGAAAACTCGACTACAGGGATTCCATCGCGACAGTTACCCTTACCAGAGATCCTGCCGTAATCACGATTACCGAGGAGGAAGGGCAGAAGGATACCGTTTATTTCGGGGCCGACACATTGATACATTACACCAGACAGATGTTCGAGATAGATTCCCTTACAGTGTCGGAGGCTGCAACAAGGAAGAAAAATCTCGATATAGACCCTGTTTCCGAATTCAGACGCAAGGCAGCGGAAGAGGCCGCAAAGAAAGCCGAGGAAGAGGCTGCCAACGATCCGAACAGAAAGCCTGTCAAGCCGGCAGAACAGAAACCGCAGGCTCCTGCGGAAAAGCCGGTCCAGAAGCCTTCTGCCCCGCCGGCCCAGCCTGCTACGCCAGCACCTGCAGCCCAGAAAGCACCTGCAGTTCCGGCAGCTCCTCAAGCGAAACCGGAGGTGTCCGATTCCTTGTCCGTTCCGGCCGATTCCCTGATGTCGGCGGATTCGCTTATGCTTGCCGACTCGCTGATGTCGGCGGATTCGCTTATGACATCGGATTCGCTTGCTTTGGCCGATTCTCTGGCTGAGCCGCAGCTGGATACGACGAAAATAGGCTTTGTAGTAGCCCTGCGCAATGTCAAGATATACAGGAACAGCATGCAGGTAGTCTGCGATTCCCTGCTTTATTCCGATCTCGATTCTCTTGCCAGGCTTTTCAAGGAGCCGGTTATCTGGAATGATATCACGCAGCAGTATAATGCGGACAGCATATCTGTGGTCGTGCGGAACAATGCCATGGAAAAGGCCAGTCTCATGTCCAATTCCTTCATCCACATGCAGGAGGATACCTTGCATTACAATCAGATCAAGGGTGCGGAAATGATGGCTTATTTTTCAGGGGAAGGGGAACTTACCAGATTCGATGCTCTCGGCGGAGCTTCCGCACTGTTTTACATAGAGGAAAATGACGAGCTCGCGACAGTAAACAAGAAGGATTCCAAGATGCTGTCGGCCGTTTTCAAGGACGGTGAGCTCAACAGGATATATTATTTCGATACGGCGGTCAGCGATGCGTATCCGGTAGTCCAGCTAAGTGAGGAGGACAGGAAGCTGAAAGGTTTTAACTGGCTTCCCGACAGGCGTCCGGCAGACCGGCATGCAGTGACTTCACTCGATCTGAAACCGTCCGAAAGAACCAGGTACAATGCCCGTCCGAGGGCCAGATACACCCAGACGAACCTTTATTTCCCAGGTTATATCGACAATATTTATCTTGAAATCGCGATAAGGGATTCTTTGAATCATGTCCGTGAAGTGGAACGGCAGATGGAAGAAAGGGCCGAAGCGATCAGGGAACAGGAAATCAAGGATTCCATTACGATTGCCAGACTCGACTCCCTCGATGCCGTCAAGGCCGATTCTCTGGCCCTTGCCGACAGTCTGAAGGCTGTTGCAGATTCGATTTCGGTTGCTGACAGCATTGCCAGGGCGGATTCGATAGCGACGCTCGAAGATTCGACAGTTGTCCTGACCAGAGAACAGATCAGGGAAATCAAGCGTGCCGAAAGGGCGGAAAAGCGGCAGGCACGTATTGCTGCGCGTGAAGCGAGGTGGGCAGCCAAGGACAAGGCGGATGCCGACAAGGCCCAGGCCAAGCTTGACCGCAAGGCAGAAAGGCAGAGGGCCAAAAAAAGAAGGGCATTGAAACAGGCTCAGGACCGTGCCCGTCAGGATGCCCTTATGCTCGAGAAATATATCGAACGCTACGAAAAGCGCATGAAGCGCAAGGAAAGCGACTGATTTATTCTGCGAAAAGCGATATTATGTTCAATATCACTTTCGTAGCTTTCTCCATGCTTTCCACAGGGACGAATTCCAGTTTTCCGTGAAAATTGTGCCCTCCGGCAAAGATATTCGGACAAGGCAGACCCATGAATGACAGATTGGCACCGTCAGTGCCTCCTCTGATAGGCCGGATGATCGGAGTGATCCCTTCCATTTCCATGGCTTTCACGGCTTTTTCTATAATGTGATAATGAGGTTCGACTTCTTTCCTCATATTGTAATATTGATGCCGGATCTCCACGGAAGCTACATTCTCTCCGTATTTCGCGTTGATGAAGTCGACACATTTTTTCATGGTCTCCTTCCTCTTTTCGTAAAGGTCGATGTCGTGATCCCTTATTATGTATGAAAATTCAGCTTCTTCCACGGTGCCGTTGAAACTTACGATGTGGAAAAAGCCCTCATATCCCTCCGTATATTCCGGACGTTGCTCCACAGGGAGCAGTGCATTGAGTTCCATCCCGATAAGAATGGCATTGAGCATTTTCCCCTTGGCATATCCGGGATGAATATTCCGTCCCTGTATATGGACAGTGGCGGAGGCTGCATTGAAGTTTTCGTATTCGAGTTCACCTATTTTTCCTCCGTCCATCGTATAGGCGTATCTGGCTCCGAATTTGCCGACATCGAACTTGACTACGCCGCGTCCTATTTCCTCATCCGGCGTAAATCCTATTTTTATGTCTCCATGCTTGAATTCCGGATGGGTGACGACGTATTCCGCCATGCACATGATTTCAGCGACTCCGGCCTTGTCGTCGGCTCCGAGAAGCGTGGTGCCGTCTGTCGTAATCAATGTCTGCCCCTTGTATTCCGCGAGCTCCGGAAATTCGCTGACTTTCAGGACGAGCCCCGGAACGCCTTTGAGCGGAATGTCGCTTCCGTCATAATTTTCTATTATCTGTGGTCTGATACCGGCGCCGGATGCGTCAGGAGAAGTATCGACATGAGCGATAAAACCTACTGCAGGAACATCCTTCCCGCAGTTTGAAGGAATGGTCGCCATGACATATCCGTATTCGTCAAGGCTTGAACTGATGCCGAGCGCCTTCAGTTCATTGTCCAGCATTCTGAGAAGGTCGAGCTGCCTGCTGCTGCTCGGTTGTGTCTCTGATTCAGGATCGGACTGCGTGTCAGTCGCAATGTATCTCAAGAATTTTCCGGTGATTTTTTCCATTGTCGTGAGTTGATCGGATTATTTTGAAGTTTCCTGTTTTCCGGCCCTCAATGAAGACCATGTTATGTAAGCTATGATCAATGCGTAAGGTATTATTGCTATCGGTTCTGTCCATGCCGACGGAGCGATTCCCCAGTCGACGTCGGCAAACTTCAGGATGGCGCTGACGACACCCATCAGAGCGCCGCCGGCTATGAAGCCCGAGGCAATAAGGGTTCCTTTTTCGTTTCTTGAACTATTTAGTTCCTTGTCTTTGCTGCGGCTGCTTACGAACCATGATATCGCGCCGCCTATGAGCATCGGCATATTCAGGTCGAGCGGAATGAACATACCGAGGGCGAAGGCCAGAGCCGGCACCTTGAATATTGTAAGGATAACGGCTATTACGGCTCCTATCCCGTACATCAGCCACGGGGCATTGCCTCCGTTCATCATCGGTTCGATTACTGCCGCCATGGCATTTGCCTGAGGCGCGACGAGTTTGTCTTCACCGGTAAAGCCGTATGTTTCGTTAAGCACAAGCATTACGCCTCCTACGGTTGCAGCCGCAACCAGAGTGCCTATGAATTTCCAGCTTTCCTGTTTGCGTGGAGTGGAGCCGATCCAGTAACCTATCTTCAGGTCGGTTACGAATGCTCCGGCAACGGACAGTGCCGTACATACGACGCCTCCGATAATAAGTGCAGCCGTCATGCCGGCCGTTCCCTTCAGTCCGGCAGCCACCATGATCAGAGATGCCAGGATCAACGTCATGAGCGTCATGCCGCTGACCGGATTGGAACCGACTATGGCAATGGCGTTTGCTGCAACGGTGGTGAACAGAAAGGCAATGATTCCGACTACGAGAACCCCGATGACCGCATGCCAGATATTGTCCACGACACCGAAGGCGAAAAACAGGAAGACTGCAGCAAGCGTGAGGATGATACCGGCAATGATTATCTTCATGCTGATATCTCTCTGGGTTCTCTCGACTTCCGTCTTTTCATCCGATTTCTTCCTGCCGAATTCTCCTGCAGCAAGACCTACGGCCGATTTGATGACTCCGAAAGATTTGATTATACCGATAATTCCGGCCGTAGCTATGCCTCCGATACCTATGTGGCGGGCGTAGTCTGAAAATATCTCGTCTGCGGAAAGTTCAGAGACGGTCTTTATGACCCCCGTATTCATAAGGTCTATCACTTCACCTCCCCAGACAAGATTCATCAGAGGTATTATGACAAACCATACGAGAAAACTGCCGCAGCATATTACGAATGCGTATTTCAGACCCACAATATATCCTAGTCCGAGTACGGCGGCCCCAGTATTGAGCTTGAACACAAGTTTGGCTTTCTCTGCTACGGTTTCCCCGAAAGGAAGTATTTTTGACGTAATCGTATCGCTCCAGAGACCGAACGTGCTTACGATGAAATCATAAAGACCTCCGATCAGACCGCTTATCATCAGCGTCTTGGCCCCCTTGCCTCCGCTTTCCCCGCTTACGAGCACCTGCGTCGTCGCGGTAGCTTCAGGGAACGGATACTTTCCGTGCATTTCCTTGACAAAATATTTTCTGAACGGAATCAGGAAAAGGATTCCGAGCACGCCTCCGAGCAGAGAGGAGAAGAATACTTTTGTGAAGTCGACTGTCAGTTCAGGATATTTCGCCTGTAATATATAAAGGGCGGGCAGCGTGAAAATCGCTCCTGCGACGATGGCTCCGGAACATGAGCCGATGGACTGGATCATCACGTTTTCTCCAAGAGAATTCTTCCTGCCCAATGCGCTCGAAAGTCCTACCGCAATGATTGCGATAGGTATGGCGGCTTCGAATACCTGGCCGACTTTCAGTCCGAGATAGGCTGCGGCCGCAGAGAAGATCACTGTCATTATGAGCCCGATGCTTACGGACCATGGCGTGACTTCCGGATAGTTTTTTTCAGGAGAGAGCAGCGGCCGGTAGCTCTCTCCAGGTTTCAATTCCCTGTGGGCATTCTCAGGTAAGGATGTTTTTTTCTCTTCCATTTTATTC
>CALUQM010000035.1 GCA_944322925.1 uncultured Bacteroidales bacterium | reverse complement strand
CGAAGGGACTCGAACCCATACGCCTTGCGGCACCAGATCCTAAGTCTGGCTTGGCTACCAATTACAACACGCCCGCAAAATGAGTCGCAAAGTTAGCGAGAAAAAACCAAAAATCAAAACTGCTTTTTGACATACTTGACGCAGCACCAGTTGTCCATACTGTCGTGGCTGACGTATTCCAGACCGGCCTGTGCGGCCACTCCGGAAATCATCGGCATGTCTTCGACATAGAATCCGCTTACGAAAAGAAGACCGTCTTTTTTCAAGCTTCTTGAATAGGTCGGGATGTCTTCTATCAGGATGTTCCTGTTTATGTTGGCAAGAAGCACGTCGTATTTTCCCATCTGCAGCAGGGAGGCATCTCCGCAATATGTCTCGACATGCCTGGATACTTTGTTGAGTCTTGCGTTGTCGAAAGCCGATACGGCTGCAACAGCGTCGATATCTATTCCGTATGTATGGGCGGCTCCCATTTTGGCTGCGAGAATCGCCAGAATCGCTGTCCCGCATCCCATATCCATGACAGTCTTTCCCTTTATGGCGGCTTCATTTTCAAGAAGGGCGCGGCACATCATGAATGTCGTCTGATGGTGGCCTGTCCCAAATGCCATCTTGGGATCGATGGTTATGTTGAATCTCGTCTTTTTCAGTCCCTTGTGGAACGTAGCCTTGATGGTGCATTTGCCGTCTACCACTATCGGCGTGAACTGTTCTTCCCATAAGGCATTCCAGTTCGTAGGAGGAATAAGCGTGGCGCCGAATTCCACGTCGAAGTCCGTTTCCATTCCGCTCAGGGCAAGTTTAAGAACTTGGGCATTGTAGCTGTCTTTCGGAATATACCCTTTCAGGTACGGTTCTTCGACAGAAAAGGATTCAAAAGGTACCTCATCCAGTTCTGCCATCAGTATTTCAGCATTCTCCTCACTGAATGGCGTTATTTTCATTGAAACTTCTATGTATTCCTGACTGTTCATTCCGTTTCCTCCGTATTGTTCAGTTCCAGAGCTTCCTGCTCTGCCGTGTCCAGGCTGTCGAGCTGTTCGTCGACAGCTTCCACGTAATCTATTTTTTCTTTGTAGTTATTTATGGCCGACTGTCTTTCGTTTTCCTTGACAGCCTCGTCAACGCCTTTCTGGAAAATATTTCTGATGGATTCGGCAAGATTCAGCTTTGTCTGGTCCACGGCGTAGGTGAATACCGGTACATTCACGTTTTTGTATTTTGCCTTTCCTATCCTGAATTTCATGTTGTCGAAATCTCCCCACAGGTCGACGCCGAATTTGAAAATCAGCGGCGATTCTATTACTGAAATGTGGTATTTGAACGAGGAGTCGAGATTCTGTATTCCGCTCATGGCAAGCGTGTACCTGTCGATATCGAGAACAAACGGGAAGATTTCAAGCTGGCTGTCCGATATGACTCCTTCGACGGACATTCTGTCAATATAGCTGTTTTCCCTGTCCTTGAATCTCAGTATTCTGGCAATCTGTCTTATGCTTTCGTCATTATGCAGCTGCAGGCGGTTCCCTCCGATTCTGATTACCCCGTTTATTGTCGGGATCCTGATATTCATTGCCGTATCGATATCCGCGGTCGCTGCCATTTCGAGATTGAGCTCGCCCTTGAAGGACTTGAGCATAGGCATTATGCTGTCGACGGCAGGTATCATTTCGATTACCTTTTCTGCCGTTATTCTGCTGAAATTGAGATTGAAACCTGTCTTGAGGTCTTTTTTCGTCCGGGTGGAATAGAACCCTTCGAAAAACATGTCGCCCATGTTGGTGGATGCAGAGGTATTTGTCAGCTGCACACACCTTTCCTTCATTACAATGTCAGCCGTCATTCTTTCAAGTTCGAGTTTGGAATACCTTACATTCCTGGCGTCGAGGCTGATGTCGGCATTGATGTTTGCCGGAATGACGATCAGAACCTGGGTATCGGCCAGCTCCGTACTGTCTGCGACAATCATTTCCTCGAATTCGTCGTCCTCTATCCCGGACAGGTCCTTTTCTTTGAAACTCTCGGCATCGAAAGACGACCCGGCAGAGTATGCTGCCAGAAGTTCGTTCACATCCAGCCAGTCGGAAGATACGTTGATATCGGCAGTCACAGGTCCGTTCCACAGTACGGCCATCTTCAGTCCCGAAAGCGATCCTTTCGCGGTAAGATTCGAATGTCCGCTTTTTATACTCATGTTTTCAAGTGAGACTTCATTGTTGTCGAAAGTTCCCTTGAAATCGGATATGCTGTTGCGCAACGGGAAATACGGAGACATCAGGGTTGTCCTTTTGAAAGACATTTTCCCTTCGAAGTCCCAGTCCCTGAAATATTTTTTTACGTTTTCTCCGAGATCGAAACTCAGGTCGTTTTTCCTGAAATCCTCCTCTGTGAGCCAGTCGGGGAGCGTCCGTTCCGGCCTTGTTTTTCTGATGTGTCTGAAAAGCGAGTCTTTCGGAATGTCGGGGTATGCCCTTGACAGCGAATCTATGAATGCCCTGGCTTTTTTACGCCTTTCGATCGAATTCATTGCCGCAGTCGCCGACATGTCGAGATTGAATACGGCCAGTCTGTTTACCGGTCCCTTTATGAATACGCCTCCGGTTTTGCTGTCGAGATCGATTACCGGTATTTCAGGATTTCCGGCTTTCGGCATTATGGTGAAGCGGTTGTCTGACTTCGCAATAGCTATGGCCGAGGTATCGGCTCCGACCATTGACAGAAATCCGGCATTGAACTTTCCTCCGAATGGATAGAAGGCTGATGAATCCGATTTGTCGAGAACAGCTGCCGAATTCTGTGCCATGATGCTGAGTTCCCGTCCTGTCATTGAAATCATGTCCTTGTATCTGAACCTCAGGCTGTCTGCGTAGCCTGCAACGGCCATCATCCTTTCACCCTTTTCTATGTTTTCGGTGTAAGTGTTTCCGAATGTCCCCAGTTTTACATCGAGGCTGTCGATGTAGATGTCTATCGAGTCGGCTTCGGAATAAAGTACCATGCGGCGGCTTCTGACGCTGCCTTTGAGATCGGCATCTGCGAACATGTACGGAGAGAGCTGCGACATGTTTATGTTTCCTTCAAGTTCGGCGGAAAGCCGTCCGGCCGCCGAATAGCCGGCGGTTTTTTTCAGGACAGAAGAAAGAGTGTCGAGATTCAGGAAAAAATAGCTGTCGACACTCAGTTGCGGATCGCCGCCGAGAATGTCTGCTGCGGCTCCGGATCCGGCTATGGCAAGGCCTCTCCCGAGGAAAAGCACGCTGTCCAGCTGCATGTCCATCCGCCCGTCCTTTCGGGTCTTCAGCATTGCCTTGAGCCCTATCTTGCTGTCTCCCGTGAGCTTGTGCGATATGCCCGATACCGGTATTTCCAGTCTGGCATCTACAGCAGGGATGTGGCCTTCCGCATCGAGCCAGCCGTCGATATCGGCAGACATTGATATCACTGCATCGGTCCTGATATTGCCGAGCTCTTTCAGAATATTCTTGCCGAAATAGTCTATGGGGCGGGTGATTTCGCAGTCGTCTATTGACGCATGTCCCTTTATGTAAATGCTGTCTTTTCCGAATTTTATGTCGGCCTTTGCCGAAAGCGGGATGTCAGCCAGTCCTGCTTCGAATCTGTCTATGGCAATATGTCTTGCCGAACCTTCCGGAAACGATATTTCCGATTCGATACTGACCGGCAGTTTCATTCTGCCGTACGAACTCATTGCCAGATAGGTAGTCGCGAGAACTTTTGCTTCTATCCCGTTTTTCTTTCCTCTCGCCGAGAAATTGTCAAGTCTCAGAGCTATCGTGTCAGCCGGGAAACGCCCTGAAAGAAAGAGTGTGTCGATTCTCAGTCCCAGCCTGCTTTCCTTCAGGTCGCGGGTCACGACTCTGCCGGAAAAAATCATGCGTTTCAGACTCAATGCAAGATTCGTGGAGTCGGGAATACTGTTGAATATTATTCTGGGGTTGTCGGTGAAGCGTATCCTTCCGATCACCATGTCCGGAATTTCCGTTGAAACAGTGTTATCGTCCTCCTCAGGGCCGTTCAGGAATCTGAGTATATTCCATGTGGCTGTGCTGTCATTGAATGCTGTGGCGAATATCCTCGGCCTGGACAGGTAGATTCCCGGTACGTTGATCTGGCCCGAAACAAGACTTGCAAGATTGACGGATGCAGACAATGAACCGAACGACATCAGCGTGTCGCATGTCTCTCCGCGGCCCTGTCTCGTGTACCAGTCTTTTCCCGCCCCGTATTCTTCGAATCTGTCGGACGGATAAGTGACTGCCAGGCTGTCGAATGTAACGTTGAGGTAGGGGAAATGCCTGAATACTGAAGCCCTGACTTTGCCGAACGAGATATCCCCGTCCACCAGCTGTGACGCATAGCTGTTTGCCACATTGGTCAGCACTGCCGGAGTGAGGGCGATCTGGATGACTGCGAGAACCACTGCCCAGACTGCGAATATCGCCAGTATCGTCCATCCGGCTATCTTGCGTATTCTGCTTTTCCTGCCTCCGTTTCTGCCGCTGTTTTCCGTATTATCCATTTCTGTCAATACATCATCTTTTTTGCCTGTTTGCAAATATACGCAGAAGCCGAGAGCAGAACAAATAAATTTGCTCTGCCGAGGCGCAACAGTATATGTGGCCGTCAGGCCAAATATACGCAGAAGCCGAGAGCAAAGCAAATAAACTGGCCGTAAGGCCCGCGACTGGAAGGAGCGAAATCCCCCTAACAGGGGGTGTGGGGGGGGGTAAGAGGGTCCTGTCTTTCGAAGAAAGACGCAGAGGGTGACATGTCACCCTTTGCCGAGGCGCAACAGTATATGTGACGCGCCCGGCCAAAAATAAAACGGGAGAAAAACCTTCCGGCTTTTCTCCCGTATGACCCATGTCAATATGTCAATTACTGCTCATCCATGAGCTGCATGTGCTGCACATAGATAGCCTTCTTGATTTCTTCTCTTCTTCTTACTGAAGGTTTTACAAAAGCCTTTCTTGCGCGGAGTTCGCGGATGGCTCCGGTCTTTTCGAATTTCCTTTTGAATTTCTTGAGCGCTTTCTCTATGTTTTCGCCTTCTTTTACAGGTACTATAATCATTTTCCAATCACCTCCTTTTATTGAGGCTGCAAAGTTAATCAGATTATTTTGAATTCAAAATATTTTTGAATGTCTCCATGCCTTTGGTCGCAACATTCCTGATATGGGTTATCCTGGAGTCGGCAACCGGGACGTCTTTCGGATCTATAATATATATCGGGGTATTGTTCTTGGCGTAGCGGTAAAGTCCCGCTGCCGGATACACCTGAAGCGATGTGCCTACTATCAGCATGATGTCCGCCCTTTCTACGGCGTCTATGGCGGCTTCTATTTTCGGCACGGCTTCGCCGAACCATACGATATGAGGCCTTAGCTGGGCGCCGTCCGGGGCCAGATCCCCGAGGTGGATTTCACTGTATCCTATGTCGAATACAGATTCTTCCGAGAATCCGTCCCTGTCGTTGTACCTGTCTTCAGGGCGTACTTTCGTGAGTTCTCCGTGGAGATGTATTATCCTTGTACTGCCGGCACGTTCATGCAGGTTGTCCACATTCTGGGTAACGACTGTCACATCGTATTCCTTCTCGAGCCCGGCGATGGCCACATGTGCCGCATTGGGTTTCGCCGACGCAAGTTCTTTGCGCCGCATGTTGTAGAAGTCGAGCATGAGCGCAGGATTCCTGTACCAGCCTCCGATGGAAGCCACGTCTTCGACGCTGTAGTTTTCCCACAGCCCGTTGCTGTCCCTGAACGTGCTGATTCCGCTTTCCGCGCTGACTCCGGCTCCGGTCAGGACTGTTATCCTTTTTCTGTTCATAATTCAAAAAAATATTTTTCGAGCCAGTATCTTAAAAGAGGGTCCAGAAACACTGCCTTGTCCTTGTCGTCGAAAGTTATGATCTCTTTTTTCCTGAGGGCGTCTTTCACGCGGCGGACATTGGCGGATGAATTCAGACCGTATTTCTCTATCACTTCCACTGAACTGAATTTCGATTCGTTGTCGAGAATGGCCCTCAGAAGACTTAGCTGATGCGTAGTGAGGTCATCGGCGATTGCCTTGAACTTGGGTTCGTGGACCGACATGAGGATCCCGAGGGCGTCCATGAGTATGCCTTCGTTCATATATCCCTTCGACAATGAGTCGCAGATGGATGAAAAATGATTGATATACCACGGATTCCCGGCAAACAGCCTCACTGTTCCGATGACAAGGTCCTTTTCTATTACCTTGCCCCCCGTGAGGAAGCCTCTTATCACATGGTCGACCATTTCTCTTTCGTCGATTTCATTCAGGGGCAAATGTTCAATGCTTCTGTAGAAATATTTTTTCTCTTCGAAGATAAGTTTCATCGCATTGACCTTCGAGCCGGACATGATGTATGAAGCATGGAAAGGCTGCGTCCTGTCCCGCCCGGAGATGACGCCGTACATGATTCTGAAAATCTTTTCATATTCAGGCTCTTCCAGGTTCATCAGATTCTGGAACTCCTCCAGGATTACGAATACTGGCATTTCTTTCCGGAGTGCGATATTCCCTGGAAGTTCGAGGATTTTCCTGATGTCATTCTCATCCGGAGCCCAGTTGAGCGACAGGACTTCATCGCTTGCGGAAAATCTCTGCTGGTCGAACACGAAATGCGTACCTTCGAGACAGGAGCCGACTATTTCCTCGTATTCGGCCGGAGTCGACGCTACGGATCTTATCAGAGACGCTCCGAGCCGCAGCAGGAATCCGCCTGCGGAGCGTATATTGAAAAGATCCGCAGTAGCCGCGGTGAAGCGGTATCCGGACAGTCTCATATTGAGCATCGTCTGCTGGATTACGGACATTTTTCCAGCCCTGGGCGGTTCGTAGATGCAGATATTCTCACCGTTTTCGAGAAGATTCTGGAGCACATGGCATTCGGTTTTCCTGCCGACGAAGTTTTTCCCGGTCACGAATTTGTCATATATGAAAGGAGTGTCCATGGTCCGAATGTTTTGGATTTTTCTGTGCGAAGACAAAAATACCATTTTTTTTTGTCTTCTCGTCAAAAAGTGTTATTTTTGCAGACCCAAAATAAGAATATGGCCGGTAAGCCATTGACAAAGAGCTGATTATGCAGCCGCTTACGGTCGGAACTATTAAAGTTTTTCAAAATGTACGCAATTGTAGACATTGCAGGCCAGCAGTTTAAGGTAGAGGCTGGCATGGAAATTTTTGTGAATCGCCTTGCCGCTGAAAAAGGCTCTGCAGTAGAGTTCGGCAAAGTGCTCCTTATCGATTCCGACGGAGATGTAAAAGTCGGTGCGCCTTATATCGAAGGAGCAGTTGTGAAGGCTACTGTCCTCGATGACAGCTGTAAAGGAAAGAAGGTGCTCGTTTTCAAGAAGAAACGCCGCAAAGGCTATCAGAAACTGACAGGTCACCGTCAGCATCTTTCCAAGATTCAGATTAACGAAATCGCTTAACTAAAGATTCAGGAGGATTTAATTATGGCACATAAAAAAGGTGTCGGTAGTTCTAAGAACGGCCGTGAATCAGAAAGCAAACGACTTGGCGTCAAGATATTCGGCGATCAGGCAGTGAAGGCAGGAAATATTATCGTACGCCAGCGCGGAACGGTACACAATCCCGGACAGAATGTAGGGATGGGCAGGGATCATACTCTGTTCGCTCTCATCGACGGAAAGGTGAAATTCTGCAAGAAGGCAAATGCCAAATCTTACGTCTCGGTAGTCCCTTTTGAAAACTAAACCCGGGGACGGAAGTGATATCAGAGGATTGTGCTCCGGGCTGAGTACAATCCTCTTTTGTTATACGCCCAAGGAGCTGTCACAAATATTAATATCATGTTAACATTGAAACTTCTCAGGGAAAACCCTGAATTTGTAATAAAAAAACTTGCAGTCAAGAATTTCGACGCAAGCGAGATTGTGGGCAAGATTGTCGAACTCGACAGGAACAGACGTGCCCTGCAGACTGAACTTGACAAATGTCTTGCGGACCAGAAACAAAAGGCATCCATGATAGGCGCCCTGATGAAAGAGGGGAAGAGGGAGGAGGCTGAGGCTGCCAAGGCTGAAGTGGCATCGTTGAAAGACAGGTCGAAAGACCTTGAGTCAAGGTCTGATGCCAACAATCAGGAACTTACATCCCTTATGGTGCTTCTGCCGAATATTCCGTGCGATCTTGTTCCGGAGGGAAAGGGTGCGGAAGACAATGTCGTCGTGAAGACGGGAAACAGCATTCCGGATCTCGGCCCGGATGCCCTGCCTCACTGGGAGCTTGCAAGAAAATTCGACATAATCGATTTCGATCTCGGAGTGAAGCTGACGGGTGCCGGTTTTCCTGTATACAAGGGCAAGGGAGCACGGCTCCAGAGGGCCCTGATCAATATGTTCCTCGACATAAATACTGCGGCCGGATATCTTGAAGTCGAACCTCCGGTGATGGTGAACGAGGCTTCCGGTTTCGGTACGGGGCAGCTTCCGGACAAGGAAGGGCAGATGTATCATGCCAACCTCGACAATTATTATCTCGTCCCTACGGCAGAGGTGCCGGTTACGAATATCTACCGTGACGTAATACTCGGGAACGATGATTTTCCGGTGAAGATGACTGCCTATACTCCATGTTTCAGAAGAGAAGCAGGTTCGTACGGAAAGGATGTCAGGGGCCTCAACAGACTTCACCAGTTCGACAAGGTGGAGATCGTGAGAATCGAAAAGCCGGAGAATTCATACGCCGCCCTCGATGAAATGATCGCCCACGTGGAAAGCATAGTGAGCAGGCTCGGACTCCCGTACAGAATCCTCCGTCTCTGCGGCGGCGACATGAGTTTCACTTCTGCCATCACCTATGATTTTGAAGTGTATTCGGCCGCTCAGGGCAGATGTCTCGAAATCAGTTCCGTATCGAACTTCGAGTCATATCAGGCAAACCGGCTCAAACTCAGATACAGGGATGCCGAAGGCAAGATTCAGCTCGCACATACCTTGAACGGCAGTTCGCTTGCTCTTCCTCGTGTAGTGGCAGCCCTTCTCGAGGATAATCAGAAGGACGGACGCATAGAAATACCTGAGGCTCTGAGGCCTTATACTGGCTTTGATTATATAGGCTGATGTCGTCTGACAGCAAGATAATAATGGGAATCGACCCCGGAACCAATCTTTTGGGCTTCGGGGTCATTCGTCTGGAAGGCAGGTCCGTCTCGTTCGTGGATACGGGAGTCGTGGACATGAGAAAAGAGGCGGATCATTTCGCCAAACTGCGCAAGGTAAGTCTGGAAATGGACAGGCTGCTCGACCGTTACTGTCCTGATGAACTGTCGGTAGAGTCTCCTTTCTACGGGAAAAACCCGCAGGTGATGCTCAAACTCGGAAGAGCTCAGGGAGCTGCGATAACTGCAGCTCTGAGACGCGGAATCCCGGTGACGGAATATGCTCCGAGAAAGGCGAAAATCGCCATTACCGGACTCGGTTCGGCTTCGAAGGAGCAGGTAAGCATCATGATACAGAAAATTCTCGGAGTCAGTCTGAGACCCGAACATCTTGATGCAACGGATGCACTTGCCCTGGCCCTGTGCCGTTATTATCACCTGACAAACCCCGTTTCCGATATCAGATCCTCCGGTGACTGGAAAAAATTTCTGGAACAGCATCCGGAAAGGATCAAATGAATCGATGAAGGCATAAAATTTGCATAAGTATTTTCGCCTATTATTGTTGCCGGGCCGTGTGTCGCGGTCAGGATTTTTTTTGTACAGACCTTAAAATTTTATGGCTAAGACCTATTCCCTGCAATTGGTGTTGCGTGTCATGGCAGTGATTCTCATGCTGTCTTCTGCTACCGTCTCGTTCGCTCAGCAATCTTATTCCGTCAAGATCAAACTTACCGATGCCGCGACTTCCGAACCTGTCGGATTCGCTACGGTATCGCTGACGTTGAAAGGCAAGACAACCCCGTCGAAATATATTCTCAGTTCTGAAGACGGCACGGCACGTCTCGGCGGTATTGCCAAAGGCACGTATGTCCTCAAGGCGGAAATCATGGGATACAAGACATACGAAAAGGAGATATCGGTGTCCAAGGATGTCGATATGGGTGCTGTCAAATTGTCCCAGGATGTCGAAGTCCTCGATGCTGCAAGCGTTACTGCGATCGGAAATCCGATTATAGTAAAGAAAGATACCGTCGAATATACCGCTTCATCGTTCAAGACTTCCGACAATGACATGCTGGAAGAACTCCTCAAGAAACTTCCAGGCGTTGAGGTCGGTTCCGACGGATCGATTACTGCCAACGGAGAGACCATATCCAAGGTCATGATAGACGGAAAAGAATTTTTTCTCGATGACCCCCAGCTTGCCACGAAGAATATACCTGCCAAAATCATCGAAAAAGTCCGTGTAGTGGAGAAGAAGTCCGAGCAGGCCGAATTTACCGGAATAGATGACGGAGATGAGGAGACTGTCATAGATCTTTCCGTAAAGCCGGGAATGATGGACGGCTGGTTCGGAAACGTGATGGGCGGAGGCGGTCATGACCTGCCCGACAAGGGATATTATACCGATGGCCTTACTCCCGGCAAGGACGGTTGGAGATATCAGGCTGCCGGCATGACGGGCCGGTTTTCAAAGAACAGCCAGATCAGCATCATACTGAATGCCAACAATACCAACAACAGAGGATTCAACGACCTTGCCGGCAGCATGATGCAGACGATGCGCGGAGCCCGTGGCATGGGACGGGGCACAGGAGGCTGGGGTAGGAACGGCATCATGAGTTCATGGATGGCCGGAGCCAACGGGGCGTTCGATTTGCTCGACGGAAACATGGAACTGAACGGAAACTACATGTACGGCGGCTCGCGAAGGTCTGTAGAAGAACAGAGTTCCAAAACTACGTACATGGATGACGGAAGCCTCCTCATTTATGACAATGACGGACATAATGTGACGAACAGCGGAGGGCACCGTTTCGGAATACGCCTCGACCACAAGTTCAGTGAGAACACTTCGATTCTGTTCGAGCCGCAGTTCAATTTCGGAAACGGAAACTATACCGAATATTCGGATTTCATGACCATAAGCGAAGCCGGAGCCGAAAGGGATACCACCAATCTCGGTTTCAATGAAAACAACGGTTCCAACAGGAACTGGACGGCGAACGGATTTCTGCTTTTCCGGCAGAGACTCGGAAAGCCCGGCAGAACCCTGTCATTGATGATGAATTACAATTTCAGCAATAACGACATGCTCGGGCTGAACCAGTCGCTGACCAGAACATTCGAAAACGACATCCCCAAGGACAGCATAATCAACCAGAGGTTCGACCAGAATTCGAAAAACTCGTCGCTGACTGGACGTATCGTATATACGGAGCCGCTCGGCCATGACTTCTATCTCGAGGCCAACTACTCGTACAGTTGGAACAAAAGCACCTCGGCAAAGGATACGTACAACAGCGGCACCAACGTGGTAGACGCCGATGCCGGACACATGACGTACGATCCCGAAGGGGAAAGATACGACAATACCTATTCGAACAATATCCTGAACAGGTATGTGAACCAGAGCGCCGGCCTTAACTTCATGTATCAGAAAGAAAAGCTGAGAGTCCAGCTCGGTGCCTCGCTGAGACCTACGAATACGCACAATGAAACCAACGGCGAGGATTATGACAGCAAGGTGCTCAACTGGTCTCCGCAGGCCATGTTCGGTTACGATATAAATGACAATACGAATGTGAGGATGTTCTATTTCGGACGTTCCTCCCAGCCGACCACATCCCAGCTCATGCCTGTCCCGGACAATTCGGACCCTCTGAACGTATCTCTCGGCAATCCCTACCTTATCCCGTATTTCAATCACAGCATGAGGGCCATGTTCGGCTATACCGACAGGGAAACCTTCATGTCCATACACGGCCGTTTCGGAGCGAGCCTCGTACAGGATCCCATAATGAACGCGCAGTGGTACGATGATAAGGGCGCACAATATTCCATCCCTATAAACGGCCCTGCATCCGGCTCCGTAGATGCGAATATCATGATCAGTTCTCCTTTCGGCAAGGAATCCAAATTCTCCATATTTTCCATGACCTACGGCCGGTACAACGAATCCAGTTCATATATCGGAAAGACCGACGGGTTCGATACAGGCCTGTATTACAACGAGAAGACGGCAGAGTTCGATTATGACCTGTTCAATGAGGATTTCAGAAAAAAGGGTGACGAAATGTTCACGCTGAACAGGACGCAGAACTTCAGTTTCTCCCAGCGTCTCAGGTTTACGTTCAGGACGGAGGCCGTGGAAGTCACGCTCGGAGGCAGGACGAGGGTGTCGAAATCATGGTACACAATCTCGTCATACAACCAGAAGGCTACCTGGAACAATCAGATCGATGCTTCTGTCAACTGGACGATTCCAGGCGGCATAAATCTGATATCGAGCCTCGACTACAACTGGTACAACGGATATACGACGCCTCAGGAGGACGAATTCATCCTGGATGCCGAGATCAACAAACTTCTGCTAAAGGACAAGCTGACTCTTGCCCTCAAGGCTTACGATATTTTCAACCAGTCGAAGAACCTGTCCGTGACGGATGAATCTAACTACCATCTCGAGACCAGAAACAATACTCTCGGCCGCTATATAGTATTGTCGCTGACGTACCGGTTCGGAAACTTCAGCCGCGGCGGAGGCGGCGGACGGCCTGGCGGACCTATGGGCCCGCCTCCGCACAGGAGATAACCCTATTCTTCCATCATATCGGCGCCGGCGACATACCGGTGCCATTTTTCTATAAGGGCCTTCATGTCATCGGGAAGCGGGGAGTCGAATATCATGTGTTCCTTTGTCCTCGGATGTATGAAACCGAGAGTTCTGGCATGCAGGGCCTGGCGCGGCATTATCCTGAAACAGTTTTCGATGAATTGTCTGTATTTGGCGTAGATGGTCCCTTTACGGATCTCCGCCCCGTCATATCTTTCGTCGTTGAACAGGGGATGCCCTATCCAGTTGAAATGTACTCTGATCTGATGTGTCCTTCCGGTTTCCAGCCGGCATTCCACTACCGTTACGAAACCGAATCGTTCAAGTACCCTGTAGTGCGTCACCGCATGTTTCCCGCAGTCTCCCTCGGGAAAGACCCGGAATCTCATCCTGTCGTTTGGATCTCGTCCTATGTTGCCGGTGATGGTACCTTCGTCGTCCTTGAGATTTCCCCAGACGATCGCCACGTATCTCCTGTCTATCGAATGGACGAAAAACTGTTTTGCGAGATCGAGCTGTGTCTCATCGTTCTTGGCTACGACAAGCAGGCCGGAAGTGTCCTTGTCGATACGGTGGACGAGCACTCCCATCCTTTCATCTTCGGCATCGGGTCCCTGGCTTATGCCCAGGTGGTATGCAAGCGCATTGACGAGGGTTCCTGAAAAATGGCCGTGTCCCGGGTGTACTACCATTCCGGCCTTTTTGTTGAGTACGAGCAGGTCATCGTCTTCATAGACTATGTCGAGCGGTATGTTTTCCGGAAGTATCTCCAGCCCGCGCCGCTGATATGGCATGACGAATGAAATGATATCGCCGGGACGGACGATGCAGTTCGCTTTGGCGGTCTTTCCGTTGACCTTGACATACTCTTCCTTTATGGCAAGCTGTATTCTGTGCCTCGAAGTGTTTTCAAGATGGGTGGCCAGATACTTGTCGACACGCATTGGAGACTGGCCCTTGTCGAGCTCCAGTCTGAAATGCTCGAACATTTCGCGCTGCTCGTCATCCACGTCGGTGTCGGTATCGGACACGTCGATGAGTTCGTCATCGTAATCGAAGATTTTTCTTGTCATTGGAGCATCGTGTTTTCCGTGGGATCTTCTTCCGGAACATGTACCTTGGACTTGTCCCGGGTCAGCTGCAGGGATATGCCCATTCCCATGAGAAGCGGAGTCTCCCTGTCGTATGCAGGACTCTGTACGAACACTACGGCATCCAGAGAGTCGGCGTATGTCCTGACAGTGTCGTCGAAGATTACATTGTCTATGTTCAGGGAATTGTCGTGGATAGCCTCGATGGCATTCATGTATTTCATGCCGATGACCATCGGGGCGTATGTGACGCAGTCGTCATTGTTCAGGCCGAGCGTAAGGTCGATTTTTCCTCCGCTTTCCACCATCGTCCCGGGACTGATTTCCCTGCCGTCCATAAGCTGCCTGAGGACGTTGTTTGTCGCTATGTCGGTCACATATTCGAGGTGCCCCACCTGCAGGCCCTTGGACAGGATTTCAGCCTTTGCCTGTCTCAGGGAATAGCCTACGAGATTCGGCATCATCACTTTCTTGGCATTGACTGCATTGATGGTGATGAGTATGCGCCGTCCTTCCTTGACTTTGCTTCCTGCTTTCGGATTCTGTCTGTAAATCAGACCCTTGCCCATGCGTTTCACATAGACGGAGTCGATGACGTCCAGCTTTATGCCGTATTCCGAAGCTGTCTTTTCCGCCTCGGCCACGCTCATGTTGGTCATGTCCGGAACCGTTATCTCCTGATTGTGATGGGTTATGCGTCCCAGCATGAATTTCGTGCCGGCGAAGAGCGCAACTGCAAGCAGTATCCCCGCCAATACGTTGAGAGTTATTCTGTTCAGTAGGAAATTTCTGATTTTCATGTCGGTAATTTCTGTTAAAATAGTGAGGCTCCCTTGAATATTATTCGGAAAAGGCCTTCGCCTATGAGGGCGATGCCTATGATTATGATGATTCCTCCGGTGAGCCGGTTTATCCAGAGGATGGTGCGCAGTTTGAACCGCTTTCTGAATCTGCTCAGCAGCCACGTGGTGACGAACCAGTAAAAGGCTGAACCGAGGCTGACAGAGATGATGATCGGGGCTACTCTCCAGTCTGTCCTGTCCAAAGGACCTATGCCGAAGAATGCGAAAAGCGCGAAGATGACGAAGATGGCCCCCGGATTGGAGATTCCCATTGCAACGGCCTGCAGGAAATCAGTTACTGATATCGAAGACTTGTCATCCTCTCTGGACCGGACTTTCCTGAAAGGGTCGGACGTGCTCATGGACCATCCGAGGATAGTGACCACTATGCCTCCGACAAGCAGTATGAGTTCTCTGTGGTCATCGATGAGTTTCTGGGCGGCGGCAAGTGCGAAGATTGCGATTATGGAGAATACGGTGTCTACGACGCAGGCTCCCATGCCCGTGATGAATCCGGCCTTGTGGCCCTTGCTCAATGATTTCTGGATGACAAGGATGGCTATCGGACCCACTGGGGCCGACGCGCAGATGCCTATGAAAAATCCCTTTAAGATATCCGGAACCATGACCGCAAAACTTAATCGTGCAAAGATAAGAAAAGATAGCAATTATTCTTAACTTTGCCGATCCTATCGGATTTGAAAAATGAAGACAAAAAATACCACTCTGCTTTTCGCTCTTTTTTCAGTGCTTTTCGCCCTGATGATGTCTTTGCCGTTTCTCGTGCCTCATCTCGGTTTCCTTGCGCTGGCAGGTCTGATCCCGCTGCTGATGATGGACAGGATAGCGACACTGACAGGAGCGAGACATTTCTGGATGTGGCATTATATTTCGTTCGTGCTCTGGAATGCGGTCACAACGTTCTGGGTCTGCAATGCGACTGTCGGCGGCGGCCTTTTCGCCGTTTTCGCCAATGCCTTGCAGATGTCCGTCATTTTCGGCATTTTCAGATTCAGCAAACGGTATTTTTCCGGGGTGCTCCCCTACATATTCCTGATGGTGATGTGGATAGCCTGGGAACGTGCCTATTTCGACGCGGAAATATCATGGCCATGGCTTGTGCTCGGAAATGCGTTCGCCGGGAGCATCAAGTCGGTGCAGTGGTATGAATATACCGGAAGCCTGGGTGGATCATTGTGGATATGGCTTTCCAATCTTTCCGTTTTCGGGATACTCGTCGCCTTGTCGAACGGCCGCTGGTCCGGGTCCTTCAACTGGAAGGCGAAAACCGCATCCCTGGCAGGATGTCTGGCGGTCATAGTGCTTCCATTCTTGATATCGCATGCCATTTACGGAAAGTATGAAGAGACGGAGAATCCTCTTGAAGTCGTCATATTGCAGCCGAACATAGATCCGTACAACAAGTTTCAGGCAATGACTCAGCAGCAGCAGGATGCCGTCCTTGTCGCCCAGGCCAGAGCTGCGCTTCAGGCCAGGAGACCGGATACGGCTTCCGTAAAGCCGCTCCTTGTACTCGCCCCGGAGACGTTCACGAATGATGTCGTGACGAACGATCTGTATATGAGCCGTACTCTCGGGCGACTGGACAACTTCCTGAAAGATTACCCCGGAGTGAATATCCTTTTCGGTGCATCCTCACGCACTTACATCGATTCGCAGGAGCGTCCTTCACATACCGCCAGAAAAGTCCGTGACGGGAGATGGGTGGAGTCGCACAATTCCGCGCTGATGACCGACGGGACTTCTCCGGCCGGGATTTTTCACAAGAACAAACTTGTCGTGGCTGTAGAAAAGACGCCGTACCCTGCGTTTTTCTGCAGGATCGACGACATGCTCGGTGGTGTCATGGGCAGGTGTATCGGGCAGGATTCCATCTCCGTGCTCCATTGCCGCAGCGTAGACGGGTCCTCCGTTCCGGTAGGCTGCGCGATCTGCTATGAATCGGTCTACGGAGAATATTGTACGGGGTATGTGCGCAAGGGGGCCGAGGTTATCGCAGTCATCACGAACGATGCCTGGTGGGGCGATACTCCAGGTTACAGGCAGCATCTCAGATATGCCTCTCTTCGTGCCATAGAAACCAGAAGGAGCATAGCGCGATGTGCCAATACCGGAATTTCGGCGATCATAGACCAGAGAGGTGAAATCCTGAAATCCACTCACTGGTGGAAGCGTGAAACCCTCTGCGGTGAAATAAACAGGAACACGGAAATGACTTTTTTCGTAAGGAACGGCGATATTACGGGCCGGACATGCACTTTCGTATTCTGGCTTCTGCTTGCGGCGCTTGCGGTAAGAGTGATTATTTCAGGGAAACGTATTTCCGGCTGACTCTGCCTTTCCCGTCAGTTACCGTAATATACGGCATGACCGACAGGTCGACCGCATCGAAAAGACGGTACATGGCATCAGGGTCCCTGTCTATCAGAGAGTCGATGTCCACCGTGAAGAATTTTCGTCTGCCGGACCTGGAAAGTGAATCTGCGGCAGCCAGTTCGGCTTCACAGAAACCGCATCCTTCAGTGTGGAAGATAACCGTGGTGTTTTTCAGCCTGTCGAGACGTCTTGTGACTGTCCTTTCCTTTCCTCCGGACACCAGTTTGCCTTCGGTCCTTATTGCCGGAAGTTTTTGTCCTGCGGCCGATTTGCCGAGAAGATCTCCGAGGATTTCCGAATATGCCAGGATTTTGAGTGAATCTTCGCTTTCAGTCCATATTTCCGGCATTCCGGAAATGTATCTGTCTATAAGATAGGAGAGTCCGCATTTGATCCCTTCCCCCCTTTGCGTGCCGAGCCAGTACATGAAGTCTCCGGCAAGATGCCGGAATGACAGGGTATCCTTTTCCCCGAGCGTGCGTAACGCCATGTCGTCGCAGAATTTCTTTACCGTATCGCAGACCGGATTTTCTCCATAGCCGGCAAAAAGCCCGTCAAAAAATGCGGACGACTCCGCATTGCCGTATTCATACGGCCTGGAGTAAATGTCCAGGAGTTCCTTGAGAGCCAGCGTGTCCAGCCTCCTTCCGATTATTATCCCGCTTCCCGAGACGAGAAAAAGTCGGGGAGTCTGCAGGATTCCGTATTTCATCTGAAAGTCCGACCTGATTTCCGGATCCCATAAATGCGACACTCCGATTCCGGGATTGTCTATGGCGAGGTAGTCTTCTGCGAATTTTCTCCATTCCGTCTCGGACTGTCCGGTATATACTGCAAACAGGTTCAGCCTGTATTTCCGGTCTCTCAGGATGCTCCTCAGCATAATGCTCTCCATCTTGCATGTACTGCAGCCGCTGTCGTAGAAAAACAGGATTGACAGCCTGCCGTTACTGCCGTTGTCGCCGAACAGCACAGCGTTTGTTCCCTGCATCGTTTCGAGATCGAGTTCCGGGGCCTTGCATCCGATGAGCGACTGCCTGTTGAACTCGGCGAATATCCTGGCATTCATGAAATCCGTCCCCGTCTGCATCTTCACTTTCCCCGGAGCGAACCATTTGTCGAAGATGTGGATGGCGACCGTTTCGTCTCCCATGAGAGGGGAGCCGGCATAGTGGCCGTACAGGGTGACTGCCGTGAATTGTCTGACGAGAGAATCGGTGCAGCTCCCGATCAGGAAGTCCGTTTCGCTGCACTTTACATCGGAAGGTTCTGTCTCGATGACCGAAACGTATTCGGCGAGTTTTGTCCCGAGGGCGTCGGTGACTGCAGAATCGAGCTGTGCGGACATGGTTGCAGGGAAGAGCGTCATTGCACCTGCAATGAAGAGAATTATGTCTGGTCTGCCTGTCATTCCGATTTGAGAAGGTTGATGTCTACACCGTCCGGGACGAAGAGGGAAGTGTCTCCGTTGTGTTTGATGAGATCCCGTACCGCCGTCGATGAGATGTGGGCGAATTCCTGTGCCGTAGGTATTATTATGGTATCGATTTCAGGGGCGAGGCGTCTGTTGGCGTCCGCAATGGATCTTTCGGTTTCGAAGTCGATCATGTTTCTGACTCCGCGGACGATATGCCTTATGCCGAGTTCGCGGCAGATGTCGACTGTAAGATTGTCGTATTTGGTAATTCTGACTCCTTCGAGTCCGGCCGTTGCCTGCCGGATGATTTCTACTTTTCTTTCTGTCGAGAAATGGCCTCTCTTGTCAATGTTGATTCCTATGGCTACGACCACTTCATCGAACATTGTCAGTGCTCTTTTAAGGATGTTCAGATGTCCGGCCGTAAACGGGTCGAACGATCCCGGAAAAAGTGCGGTACGTTTCATTTCCTGTCTGCTTATAACTGCCAGTCTATAGGGGAGAGCCCTTCGCTGACGAGAATTTCATTGGTCTTGGAAAAATGCCGGCATCCGAAAAATGCCCCGCGGGCAAGCGGAGACGGATGGGCGGCTTCAAGGACATGATGTCTGGACGTGTCGATGAGAGCTCTTTTCGCCCTTGCGTAGCTGCCCCACAGAAGGAAGACTATCCCTTTGCGGTTTTCAGAGAGCCAGCTTATGACGGCGTCCGTAAATTCCGTCCAGCCGATATTGCTGTGGGAATTCGGGATTCCGGCCTGGACAGTGAGGGAGGCGTTCAGAAGCAGCACCCCCTGTCTTGCCCATTTTTCAAGATTCGGACGCCCGCTCATGGTTATGCCGAGATCGTCGTGTATCTCCTTGAAAATATTTTTAAGGGACGGCGGCGCCGGGATATTGTCAGGGACCGAAAATGAAAGTCCCATCGCCTGCCCGGCTCCATGATAAGGGTCCTGCCCGAGTATCACTACCTTGACCTTGTCGGCAGGAGTCAGTTCGAAAGCCTTGAAAATGGCAGGGCCAGGAGGGTATATTACCTTCCCGGCCGCCTTTTCCTTATGGAGAAACCGTACCAGTCCGTTAAAGTACGGTTTCTCGAATTCATCGTGCAGAGCATCTTTCCAGCTCTGTTCAATTTTTACATCCATTCCTTTTCAAACTCGTCCGTCAGATATCAGAAGATATATTTTATGACATCGTCTATTGTCTTTACGTAGACGAAGGAGAGACCCTTGACATAGATTTCCTTTATATCCTCGATGTCTTTCCTGTTGTCTTCGGATATTATGATCGTGCCGATACCGGCCCTTTTGGCAGCAAGTATCTTTTCCTTGATCCCGCCTACCGGAAGCACCCGTCCCCTGAGAGTCATTTCGCCTGTCATCGCTATTCCGCTTTTGACCTGCTGTTTCCTGAGTGCGGATATCATGGAACTTACCATGGTGATTCCGGCCGAAGGTCCGTCTTTTGGGACAGCTCCTTCAGGAACATGGATATGTATATCCTTTTCGGCGAATTCTTCAGGTGTCATGCCCGCCGTTTCAGGGTGGGCCTTGATGTACTGGTAAGCTATCGTTGCCGATTCCTTCATTACGTCGCCGAGATTTCCGGTCATGGAAAGATTCCCTTTGCCCTTGCTTATTGAACTTTCTATGAACAGGATTTCACCTCCCATTTCCGTCCACGCGAGTCCAGTCACTACTCCGGGAGCCTCGTTCCCTTTCTGCATGTCATGGAAACTGGTCGGAAGGCCGAGGTACTCTTTCAGGTGCTCTTTTTTCAGGACTTTCGGATAATCGTCACCGAGGGCGATCTTCTTTGCGGTCACTCTCGCTATCTTGGCTATCTGCTTTTCAAGTCCCCTTACGCCAGATTCCCTGGTGTAGTCGCTTATTATTTTCTCGAGGCAGCCCTTGTCGATTCTGAGCTCTTTCCTGCTGAGTCCGTGCTCTTCGAGCTGTTTCGGTATCAGGTAGTCCTTGGCGATGGACATCTTTTCCTCAGCCAGATATCCGGTCACGTTGATCATTTCCATCCTGTCCCTCAGGGCCGGCTGGATGGTTGATGTCGTATTGGCTGTGGTCAGGAAGAGTACGTTCGACAGATCGTAGTCGATATCCAGATAGTTGTCATGGAATGTCGTGTTCTGTTCCGGATCCAGCGCTTCAAGCAGAGCCGACGACGGGTCTCCCTTGATGTCGGTGCTCAGCTTGTCTATCTCATCGAGGACTATTACGGGATTCGAGGTCCCTGCCCTGTTTATCGCATTCAGAATCCTGCCAGGCAATGCTCCGATATAGGTTTTCCTGTGGCCTCTGATTTCGGATTCGTCATGCACTCCTCCGAGAGCGATTCTTACGTATTTCCTGCCGAGAGCCCTTGCTATCGATTTTCCGAGGCTGGTCTTTCCGACTCCCGGAGGGCCGTAAAGGCAGAGAATAGGAGACTTCATGTCGCCCTTGAGCTTGAGCACCGCGAGGTATTCGATGATTCTTTCCTTGACATTCTCGAGGCCGAAATGATCCTCGTCCAGAACTTTCTGCGCATGCTTCAGGTCGAGATTGTCCTGTGATATTTCACCCCACGGGAGGTCCAGCATGAACTGGATATAATTGTACTGGATACTGTAGTCGGGTGAGCTCGGATTGTATCTTTCGAGTTTGGCCATTTCCTTCTCGAAGATTTCCTGGACGGATGCCGGCCAGACTTTCTCCTCGGCACGCGCCCTCAGCTTTTCGAACTCTTCCATTTCATCCATACCCAGTTCTTCCTGGATGGTTTTCAACTGGCTGTTGAGGTAATACTCCCTCTGCTGCTGGTCGATTTCCATCTTCACTTTCTGGTTTATGTCCTGCTTTATTTTCAGGAGCTCGATCTGAGTGTCGAGCACGGAAAGAAGTTTCATCGCCCTTGTCTTGAGATCGCCGTACTGCAGAAGCTCGATCCTG
>CALUQM010000034.1 GCA_944322925.1 uncultured Bacteroidales bacterium | reverse complement strand
CGCTTCCTTAGCTCAGTTGGTAGAGCACGACACTCTTAATGTTGGGGTCCAGGGTTCGAGCCCCTGAGGGAGCACAAGAACGGCAGGGACTTTCCCCGCCGCTTCTGTTTCAGAAGGTTCTCGTTCGGGATATTGTCGGGCGGACTTGAAGAATGAAAATAATGGGGGATTAGCTCAGTTGGCTAGAGCGCTTGCATGGCATGCAAGAGGTCACGAGTTCGACTCTCGTATTCTCCACTTCGATTGAGGATGACCGGAAACGGTTGTCCTCAAATTCTTTATTGGCATAAACAAAAAATCCTGAAGTCGCAGGACTTCAGGATTTTGATTTGCCCTTTCGGGTGGTGGGAGCAGAGGGAGTCGAACCCCCGACCCTCTGCTTGTAAGGCAGACGCTCTGAACCAACTGAGCTATGCTCCCGTTACTTGTTTCTTTCAGGCGATTTCTGCGTTGGACTTCTCATTCTCGGTCGGTCATTTACGGAAGTAAACTCCCTTCCTCGTCGTTTGTCCGCCTTGTACTAACCTGAAATAAACTTCGTACAAGTCTATTGTGCAGGCGATTGCTGCGTTGGACTTCGTCTCCTCGGTCGGTCATTTACGGAAGTAAACTCCCTTCCTCGTCGCTTGTCCGCCTTGAACTGGCCTGAAATAAACTTCGTACAGTCTATTGTGCAAGTGATAAAGAACTCTCCCGTTTTGTTTCGGGATTGCAAAGATAGACAACATTTCCTGTTCTGCAAATTTTTTTTGCTTTTTTCGGCAAAAAATGGAAAAAGGGAAATTCCTGCCGCATTGCTACAGGAAAAAGATTGCCCCGTGATTTTACAACTTGTTTGCTGATATTACTCTTTAATTTTGTCGTATAAACAAGATATTATGGAAAAGCAGGAAAGAACATTGCCGGGACATGGACATGAGGGACACCATCATAATGTTCCGGCTTCGGTAAGTGCGGTTTTCATACTCTGTATCGTGCTCAATCTTCTCTTTGTGATTATCGAAGCCGCAGTAGGTTTCGTGTCGGATTCTGTCGGACTGCTTTCCGATGCGGGACACAATCTCAGCGATGTCTTCAGCCTGCTCATAGCGCTTCTGGCGATAAAGATGGCGACTGTCAGGGCCGGAAGAAAATTCACCTACGGATACAGGAAACTGACGATCCTGGCGTCATTGCTGAATGCGGTAATTCTTCTGGTTGCCGTGGGTGCGATAATCATTGAAAGTGTCTCCAGACTAAATTCTCCGCAGGATGTGTCCGGAGCGGCGATTTCATGGACAGCCGGCATAGGTATCCTGGTCAACGGCTTTACAGCGTGGCTGCTCATGCGGGATCAGGACAGGGATCTGAATATCAGGGGAGCCTTCCTGCACATGGCTATGGATACGCTGGTTTCGGCAGGGGTAGTGGTCTCGGGCATAGTCATAAGTGCGACGGGAATTCTGTGGATTGACCCGGCGATAAGTCTCGTCATAGCTGCCGTTATCCTCGTATCGACGTTCAACATGCTGAAAGAAAGCCTGTTCCTGACAATGGATGCGGTGCCGGAAACTGCGGATATGGAAAAGATCGAAGACGGCCTGTCTGGAATTGACGGTATCCTCGGCTGGCATCATATCCACGTATGGGCTATCAGTACGACAGAGAATGCTGCGACGGTGCATCTCGTGCTGGAAAATGCTGATCGGATGGAAGAGATCAAGGCAAAGGCCAGGCAGCTTTTCCGTTCCGCCGGCGTGGCGCATTGCACTATCGAGTGCGAACTGCCAGGCAGCGTGTGCGAAGAAAAGGAATGCGGCCGGGAATCTGCCGGCAGGTAAATTTTTTTTGCAGAAAGACAAGGATACATTATCTTCGCAACGTGTATTAAACCAAAAACCCTAAACCCTATGTCAATTGTCATAAGGAAAGTGTCGTCTCCTAAGGAAATGCGCACTTTTTTAACATTCGCCAACAAGCTTTACAGGCATCATCCGTACTATGTGCCGAATCTTGTCTCGGATGACGCCGCCACGCTGGACAGGAAGAAAAATCATGCGTTCGAATTCTGCGAAGCCGAGTATTTTCTCGCCTACAAGGACGGAAAAGTCGCCGGCAGAGTGGCCGCAATCATCAATCACAAGGCGAACAAGGCATGGAATACGAAGCAGGTGCGTTTCGGCTGGATAGATTTCATTGAAGACATGGATGTCCTGCAGGCCATGATGCAGGCAGTTTCAGACTGGGGACGCGAAAGAGGCATGACAGACATAGCCGGTCCTCTCGGTTTTACGGATTTTGATCCCGAAGGAATGCTGGTGGACGGATTCGACAGGATGGGGACGATGATCACTATCTACAATCATGAATATTATCCGGAATTTCTGGAAAAACTCGGTTTCAGAAAAGAGGTGGACTGGGTGGAATATTTCATAAGGATTCCCGAAACGCTGCCGGAAAGATTCGAGAAGATGGCAAGGCTGGTCATCGAGAAAAACAATCTCAGAATCAGGAAACTGACCATGTCCGACGTCCATAAGGAAAAATACGGACAAAAGATGTTCCGGCTTATAAACGAATCGTACAAACAGCTGTACGGCTATTCCCTGCTGTCGGAAAAGCAGATGGACCAGTACGTCAGCCAGTATCTTACATTCATAGATCTGAGGATGGTGTCGTTCATTGAAAATGCGGAAGGCGAACTTGTAGCCTGCGGAATCACGCTTCCGTCTCTGGCAAAGGCCTTGCGTAAGGCAAAAGGCAGGCTCTTCCCGTTCGGGTGGGCCCATCTTCTGAATGCCATGTACCTGAACAGACCTGATATCCTCGATTTGCTTCTTGTGGCCGTAAAGCCGGAATACAGGGACAAGGGGCTGAATGCCGTACTGTTCTACGACCTCGGGCCGACATTGATCAGACTCGGATTCAAGTACGCGGAAAGCAATCCCGAACTCGAGACGAATACGAAAGTGCAGACACTTTGGAATTCATTTGACAGTACGGTACACAAGCGCCGCAGAGTCTATACTCGGGAATTGCTCTGATTTAATTCGTTTGCGGCAAGTTTTATCCGTTTGCGGCAATCTTCCTGTACCGCTCTATTATTTCAAGGCACATCCTGCCGTTATGGTAGGGACATTTCCAGAATCCGGCCTTGTCATCATCGGTATTGGCCGAACCGTCGGCGCGGAGACTCCAGAACCATTCGCCTCCGGACCTGTCGATGATATACCGTCTGATGAAGTCCCAGCATTCACGGGCCCTGGCAAGAGCATCTTCATTCCCGGTTATCTGCCACAGATTGAAATATCCCGTGACTGCCTCTGCCTGTACCCACCAGTGTCTGTCGGCATCTATCGCGCCTGAATCGCCGTGAAATTCATATATCATTCCGCCGCCAGGTATGTAGCCTTCGGATGCGCTTCCGGCAATTTTCCTGATTGCCGGTCCTGTTTCCGATATCAGATCCGGATCGCCGAGAACTTCAGCAGCCTCGCTTATAAGCCAAGAGGCTTCTATGTCGTGCCCGTAAGATATGATGTCGTGGCTGTTCGTCCAGTCTTCGTTGAAAAACAGGCGGAGATGCCCGCTCCTGCAGTCGAGGATAGTCCCGGTGAACAGACGGACGAGATTGCGGAGCTGTTTTTCCAGTTTTTCGTCTTTCCATATTCTGTAGAGAGCCGTGTACGGTTCGAGAATGTGCAGATGGGTGTTCATCGTCTTGCATTCGTTGATGTCCTTGTCGCTCAGCCTCATGTCCCGTATTTCGCTCCAGTCTTCGGCGAAGGCTTCGAAATAGCCGTTTTTCTTGCAGTCGAAACTGTGCTCCTCTATGTCGTGGAATAGCTTTACGGCATATTCCAGAGCCTCCGCATCTCCGGTAGCGCGGGAATATTCGCTCAGCCCGTAGATGGCGAAACCTATTGCATAGATCTGTTTTTTCCTGTCTGCAGGCTTTCCGTCAGGGCTGAGACTCCAGTAGACGCCTCCGTATGTCCTGTCGTAGAATCTGTCGATTATTTCCCGTTTTGCCCTGGCGGCCGTTTCCAGATATTCCTGCTTGCCGAGCACTCTGTATGCGGCTGAGAATGTCCAGAGAATCCTGGCGTTGAGGATGGCTCCCTTTTCCTTGTTACCGTCGGGGATTCCTTTTCCGCTTATCCGCGGCAGGAAACCTCCGCATTTCGTGTCTGTCATCTTTTCCATCCAGAAAGGAAGTATGTTTCCTGTGAGTTCGCTGAGCATTTCATCCGCCATTTTTCCGGCTGTCTTCATCGGTTCCATGTTTTTCAGTGTTGTAAGACGATATTTATCCGTATGTTTTCGTTAATGCAGGCTTAAATATAAGCCAAAAAAGAACAGAATGCCATGCCATGCCGGTTATTTGAATGCAATACACAAAAAATTGATAAAAAAGTATCATTTTTATTGTGTATTTTGTATTTTTGGATAACCGCATAATCAGACTGTCCAATGAGCGATGTACTTGAAGAAATCACCCCGTTGTCCGAGAAGGACTGTTTCCATGTAGTGGACCGGCACAAGTCCGAATTTACGTATCCTCTTCACCAGCACAGGGAATTCGAACTGAATTTCGTGGAGAACGCATCCGGCGTAAAACGGATAGTGGGGGACTGCGTAGAGGAAATCGGAGACTACGATCTTGTCCTGATATGCTCGGAAAACCTGGAGCATGTATGGGACAACGGCAGGTGTGACTCGTCGGACATACGCGAAGTTACCATACAGTTTTCCCCTGATCTTCTTTCCGGCAGCCTCATGGCGAAAAACCAGTTCGCTTCCATCAAAAAGATGTTCCGGGATGCTGACCACGGGGTGGCTTTCACGATGCACACGATCATGAAAGTCTACGATGACATTGACACTCTCGCATCGGAGCCGGAGTCTTTCATGAGGTTCCTCAAGTTTCTGAAGATGCTTTATGTCCTGTCCCGAAGCGACTACAGGATACTTGCAAGCAGTTCGTTTTCTCACGCGGAACGGAATCCGGAGAGCAGGAGGGTCCAGAAAGTCAAACAGTATATAAACGACCATTACACCGAGCATCTGAGACTCGAAGAATTGTCTTCCCTTGTCGGCATGACGCCTACGTCTTTCAGCCGGTTCTTCAAGTTGAGGACCGGTAAGTCCCTGTCGGATTATGTCCTTGACATACGGCTCGGATTCGCTGCAAGGATGCTGGTGGATTCTTCAAGCAATGTTTCCGAAATATGCTTCGAGTGCGGATTCAACAATCTTTCCAATTTCAACCGTATCTTCAAGGCCCGCAGAGGCGTCACTCCAAAGGAGTTCCGCGCCATGTACAAAAAGAACAAGGTAATCGTGTGACAGGGTCGTCTGACTGATGTCAATTCAGTATCATTATTTGATAATTAAGTATTTGTTTGCCTTTTGCCTACTGCCTACCTTTGCATCATCGTTGACCACATAATAATGATGCTTTGATGAAAAGACTGTTTTTCTCTTTCTTAATTTCTGTATGCGCCCTTACTGCATTTTCATGCTCGGATACCGGCGAATCCGGATATTTCAGGGTAAAGGACGGAATGTTCATTCCGGCTGAGGGATATTCCGATGCTTCGGCCTTTTATTATATAGGTGCGAATTTCTGGTATGGGGCGATACTCGGATCGGAGACTGAATTCGGCGACAGACAGAGGTTGGCTGCAGAACTCGATTCACTCAAGGCTGCAGGCATAAGCAATCTTCGTGTTCTGGTCGGCGGAGACGGACCTTCCGGAATACCGTCCCAGATAGAGCCGAGCCTTCAGACCGAAGCCGGAGTCTATGATGAAAATGTCTTCAGGGGGCTGGATTATTTCCTTGCCGAAATCGGAAAAAGGAAAATGTCTGCGGTCCTCTATCTGAACAATGCCTGGGAATGGTCCGGAGGCTATTCCCGTTATCTCGAATGGGCAGGAGCGGGTGAGGCTGTCCTGCCGTCGCAGGCAGGCTGGCCGGCATACATGGCATATGCCTCGAATTTTGTTACGAACGAAAAGGCCAGGGAGCTGTTTGCGGATCATGTCAGGACAGTCGTTTCGCGGGTCAATACAGTGACCGGAATCCCGTACAGGGAGGATCCGTCCATATTTTCGTGGCAGATAGCGAACGAGCCGCGCTGTTTTTCCCCGGAAGACAGTGTTAAGACGGTTTTTGCCGAATGGCTTTGCGAGACCGCATCTCTGATCAAGTCCCTGGATCCCAATCACATGGTATCTACGGGAAGCGAGGGTTCATGGGGCTGTGAAAACGATATGGGGCTGTATGAAAAAATCCATTCATGTCCGGACATAGATTATATGACTGTCCATATCTGGCCTTACAACTGGGGATGGGTGAAGGCTGAAACGCTGGAAGACGATCTTGAAGACGCGATAACTAAAACCGATGAATATATTGATGAACATCTGGCAGCAGCCGGGAGATGCGGCAAGCCTGTCGTAATCGAGGAGTTCGGCTTTCCGAGAGACGGTTTTTCATTTGTCAAGGGAAGTCCCACTTCGGCGAGGGATGCGTATTACGGGCATCTGTTCGACAGAGTGATTGCTTCGAAGAAAGAATGCGGTCTGCTGGCAGGAGTGAATTTCTGGGGATGGGGCGGCCTGGCCGGTCAGAACGGGGAATACTGGAAACCGGGAGACGACTACTGCGGAGATCCGGCACAGGAGCAGCAGGGCCTCAATTCGGTGTATCTTGAGGACAAGAGTACGGTAGAGCTTGTAAGAAAGGCCATAGCGGAACTCGACAGTACGTCTGGACTCAGAGCCGATGCGGTTCTGGAAAATGACTGGATGTACAGTTCGGACGGAAAGCCTGCCGTACTCAGAGTCTCCCTGAAATCCGCCCGCACGGGAAAGACACCTGCCGCAGATAACCGCATGAGCGTTTCCATGACTTGCCGGACTGACATCGGGGATACCGTCTTTACCTGCAGCAAGCCGGCGGAAAGCATGCAGGCATCGGATACCGTTTCCTTCCGCTTCACCCTTGCCCCTGGATTCTATCGGGTCAGTATCGCAGCAGAGTGCGGACAGGATGGAATAGCTCCGGAACAGACATTCAACATAGGCTTCGATCCTGAAAAAATATCTTCGCCTCAGGACAGGCAGGACGATTTCGGCGCTTTCTGGAAGGAAAGTCTCGATGAACTCGCCTCAGTGCCGCCTGAGTATCGGCTGACTTATGATCCGGAACATTCGGATGATGTGAGGAGGACATATATTGTCGAAATGTATTCTTTCGGAGGAGAAAGGATATCTGGAGTTTATGTCGAGCCTGTCGGAGAAGGGAAATATCCGGTATTCATCAATTATATGGGCTACGGCTCCGATGTCTGGTACAGTGATCCGTCAGCCCGTCCCGAAGTTTCGGAATTTACCCTTTGTGTGAGAAATCAGGCACTGAACCGCCGGCCGGGCGAAGCGGATGACTGGGTAACCAGAGGCCTTTCGGACAAGGATACCTATTATTACAGGGGGGCATTCATGGATGTCGTACGTGCCGTGGATTTCGTGGCTTCACGTGAAAAGACAGATACGTCGATGATATTTGCCGAAGGAGGAAGCCAGGGAGGGGCGTTTACCCTTGTAGCCGCCTCTCTTGACAGACGGATCAGGGGAATCGCTCCGTTCGTGCCTTTCCTCTCCGATTTCCCGGATTATTTCAGGATAGCCCCGTGGCCGTCGCAGCCTGTCCTGGCTGAAGCCGAACGCCTCGGCATCAGCGACGGGGACCTGTACAGGACGCTTTCCTATTTCGATGTGAAGAATTTTACCGACAGGATAACCTGCCCTGTCCTGATGGGGTTCGGGTTGCAGGACGAAACCTGTCCTCCCCATACGAATTTTGCCGGCTACAACATGATTGCTGCGCCTAAAAGTTACGTTACCTTTCCTCTTGCAGGTCATCATGTCGAGATCGAGCAGGGGTGGTGGGCTGCCAGAGACGCATTTTTTGCCGGGCTGATGAAACGTTAAGACAACAAACAATACCGACTCTATTATTAATACAAACAACAATAACTATGAAAAGTAAATTGTTTACTTGCATGGCATTGCTTTTTTTCTGCCTGTCTCTTGCAGCACAGGAGAAGATAACCGTGACAGGTAAGGTCATAGACGAGGCCGGAATACCTGTGATCGGGGCAAGTGTCATCGAAGACGGGACCCAGAACGGTGCCATTACCGATCTGGACGGCAACTATATCCTCGAGGTATCTTCGGGAGCTGCACTGACAGTCTCTTCGATAGGCTACAAGGATGTGCATCTGACATTGACCGGCAGCCAGACAGTGTACAACGTCACGATGTCGGAAGACAGCGAACTTCTCGATGAAGTCGTAGTGGTAGGTTACGGTACAATGAAAAGGAGCGACCTCTCGGGAGCTTCGGTATCGGTCAGTGAAGATGCGCTGAAAGGCTCTGTTATTTCTTCTCTCGACCAGTCCCTTCAGGGAAGGGCGGCCGGTGTGACTGCGGTAACTACCTCCGGAGCGCCTGGTTCTTCATCTTCTATCCGTGTCCGCGGCCAGGCCACCATCAACGCCAATGCCGAACCTCTGTATGTAATCGACGGCGTGATTGTACAGGGAGGAGGCAATTCGGGAGCTGATTTCGGTCTCGGGGATGCTCTCGGGAACGGCAAGGTTTCCACCATATCGCCTTTGTCCACCATCAATCCGGCTGATATCGTCAGCATGGAAATCCTGAAAGACGCATCGGCTACCGCAATTTACGGAGCCCAGGGTGCGAACGGCGTAGTCATCATTACTACAAAGCGCGGCAAGGCCGGGGAAGCCAGGATATCTTACGACGGCATGTTTGCGGTCTCGCAGCAGACCAAGCGCCTGGACATGATGAATCTCAGGGAATATGCCATGTTCTACAACGATCTTGCGGCTGTCGGCGAAATGTCCGATCCGAGTGTGACTTATTCCGATCCGTCCATCCTCGGAGAAGGCACCAACTGGCAGGATGCCATTTTCCGTACGGCACTCCAGCACCAGCACCAGCTTTCGGTGTCCGGAGGTACGGACAAGGTGCAGTATTACGTATCAGGTTCGTACATGGATCAGGAAGGTACAATTATAGGCAGCAATTTCAACCGTTTCAGCGTGCGTACCAATCTCGACGCCCAGCTGAAGAAATGGATAAAACTCGGACTTTCCGCAACGTTCGCGACTACCAACGATGACCTTAAACTTGCTGACTCGAATTCCGGTCTTATCTACTATTCACTTACGACCCGTCCAGACATTCCGATCTACGACATGGACGGAAACTATGCTACGATTGTCGATGAACACAATCTGAATCCGAATCCTATCGGAATCGCAATGGAGGACGACATCCTGCTCAACCGTCAGAAGCTGACAGGCAATATCTTCGCGGATATCACTCCTGTGAAACATCTGGTATGGCGCACCGAGCTCGGTTTCGATCTGGGCTGGAGCAAGGCCGAAAGATACAAGCCGATGCTCGATTTCGGAAACTGGACGAGGGACACCAATGAAAGCAGCATCCAGAACAACAAAAACATATTCTGGCAGCTGAAAAATTACCTGACATATTCCAATACGATAGGAAAGCACAGTTTTTCGGCCATGATCGGCCATGAGATGTGGGCTTCGAACTGGGAATATGCGAGCGTATTCAACAATTCCCTTCCGTCGGACGCTGTGCACAATCCTGCTCTCGGTACGGGAGATCCGTCCATTTCCTCCGGATTCGGCAGTTCTTCAATGGCTTCCGTCTTCACGCGCGAGACATACAACTATGACAACCGCTACTTGCTTACCTATACTTTCCGCTACGACGGATCATCGAACTTCGGCCCGGACAACAGATGGGCAGGCTTCCATTCTGCTGCCGCATCCTGGAGATTTTCCAACGAGGCATTCTTCGAAAGTCTGAAAAACGTGATAAGCAACGGTAAACTCCGTATCGGCTGGGGCCAGACCGGTAATGCCAATATCGGCGGCTATGCCTGGGGTTCCGCAATAGGAAGGATGCCTACCGGCCTCGGAATGGGATACAAGCCGGCCAACATACCTAATACCGGCATACGCTGGGAATCCCAGGAGCAGTGGAACATCGGTCTCGATCTCGGATTCTTCGATGACAGGCTGAACCTTATAGTCGATGCCTACATCAAACGTTCCGACGACATGCTCATGTCGATGCAGCTCCCGTCCTACATGGGTACGACCGGCAATGTCTCATCAGTGCTTGCCGCTCCTAAGGGCAATTACGGAAGCATAGAGAACCGCGGTATCGAGATTACTCTCGACACGCACCCTCTCGTCGGCAATTTCCAGTGGGACTCTAATTTCCAGATATCTTTCAACCGCAACAGGCTGCTCTCTCTTTCCGGTACACAGAATGCTTCACTGGTGGGGTACGGGCAGTGGGACGATGTAGTCTGCCTGTCATCGATAGGGGAATCCCTGTACAATTTCTACGGTTACGAGGTCGAGGGTGTCTACGAATCTCTCGACGACATAATGAATTCTCCGAAACCTGCGAAATATCCGGAAGACGGAGTATTCAACAAGACCAATACCGTCTGGGTAGGAGATATCAAGTACAAGGACCAGCCGACGGTAGATACTGACGGAGACGGCATTCCGGATGCCGGAGACGGTGTCATCGACGAGAATGACCGCACGAATCTCGGTTCGCCTCTCCCGCTGTTCACTTTCGGATGGACAAACACATTCCGCTACAGGAATTTCGATCTGAGCATTTTCCTGAACGGTTCTTACGGAAACAAGGTACTGAACTACAATTCCATCGTCCTTACACACATGAACAGTCCATGGACGAATCAGCTCAATTCAGTATCCGACAGGGCCCAACTTGTGCCGATAGATCCCGACAAATATTATGAAGACGGTTCGATGTGGTACGACGACATCACCAATGTCAGGGTAGCCAATTCCGGCACGAAGACTCCGAGAGCCTCGATCAACGACCCTAACGACAATGACCGCATGAGCTCGAGATATATCGAGGACGGCTCCTATCTGCGCATAAAGAACATAACTTTGGGCTATACCTTCCCTAAGAAATGGATGGAAAAGGCAAGAATCGAGAATCTGCGCATATACTGCAATATCCAGAATCTGTACACGTTCACTAAATATTCGGGATATGACCCTGAAATCGGAGCAAGTACGCAGGATGCGACAGGACTCACCTACGGTATAGACAACGGCCGGTATCCGAGCCCGACAACCTATTCTGTCGGCCTCAATATCACATTCTAATTTTAAATCAGGATAAAATGAAACACAATATCATAAAGATTGCAGTTGCAGGCGTGCTTCTTTCGATGACGGCATCGTGCAGCGACTTTCTGAACCGTCCTACCGTAGATACATACAATGTAGACAATTTCTACGAGAACGATGAACAGTGCATCCAGGGCGTGAATTATCTTTACAATTCTCCATGGTACGATTTCCTGAGAGGCTTCATCTGGGTGGGTGAAGTAATGCCGGGAAACCTGTATCTTGGCGAGAGCCAGTATCTCGATCTTTCCGTCAACGGTACGGATTCGGATCTTGTCGCCATGTCCAATTCCCTGTGGTCGGTGAACGGCCATGCCAATACCGTAATACGGAACATCCTCGATTCCGAGGGACCTTCGCAGGCTGTCAAGAACCAGTGCATAGGCGAAGCACTGACCTGGAAGGCGTTTGCATATTTCTTCCTTGTAAGGATATTCGGCGAAGTGCCTATTATCCACGACAATATCGAAGTGCTCAATTCCGGCGAATACAACAATGTGCGCAAGGCTACAAGGGCAAATATCTACGAGTACATAATAATGACTCTTGAAAAGGCCATGACGCTTCTGCCCAGGACAGGCGCGGAATCCGGAGGGCGTATAGACTATTATGCCGCAGAGGCTCTTCTTTCCAAGGTATATCTTACCAAAGCCGGTCTTTCCGGGCAGATCAGCGCCGATGACATGGCCAAAGCCGCCGAATATTCATGGGACGTGATCCAGAATTCCGGACGCGACCTTATGGACGAATATTCGGATCTTTTCAGGCTGCAGCATAATGTAAATGAAGAATGTATGATTTCATGGCAATGGTCGCCGTCGCGTGAACCGTGGACACAGCAGAACAGTTTTCAGTCCGAGGTCGCGATGATCGGCTTTTCCGATTTCGACAACTGCTGGGGCGGATGGCGCGGACCTACGATTGACCTTCAGGATGATTTCGGTGTCAGCGCTACGGACAATCCACAGGACAGACTGAACGAGACGGACAAGCGCAGGAAGGCTACGATGATGATGGCCGGCGACAAGTACGATTATTTCTGGACAGACAAGGGAGGTTTCGACTACCTGAGATTCGTATTCGATACCGAATACGGGAAAGGCGGTCCTTCAGGACAATACCAGTCGCCGACAGGTGCAAATGTGGTAAAACATCTGACAGGGCGTCAGGCCGACCATGTCGCAGGACTCGGCGTAACAGCAATGAGTCAGGCTACGGGACTTGCCACCCATCTGTTGAGATTCGCCGATGTGCTTCTGATATATGCGGAAGCCATGACGGGTACGGCTGGAGAGACTTCCGACCAGACTGCACTGGAAGCCTTCAACAAGGTACACAGGCGTGCCGGTTATTCTGAGGAGGATGATGTGCAGGCTCCGCTGACGATAGAGCGGATATGGAAGGAACGCCGTCTCGAACTTGCTTTGGAAGGTGATTACTGGTATGATTTCGTCCGCAGGTCGTATTACGATGTCGATGCTGTCATAGACGAGATCAAGGGCCAGAGAAGAAACCGCTGGTTCGGCCTTGAGACAATATATGAGCCTTACTATGAATCCGGTTACGAGACATGGACGGTGGATGAGACCCAGGTCCGGTACGAGGATGAGGTCCCGGCTCCGAACGTGACTCCGGGCAGCTTCACCCTGCCTCTTCCTGCGGAAGATATCGTATTCAATCCTCATCTGGCCGAGCCTGCAGTCGAGGTAAATGTGAGGGAAATGTACAAATATGATTTTTAACAGCATACCGAAATGAAACATATATTTAAAACAAACTGTCTTGCAGCCCTTGCAGCTGCCGTAACAGGCATTTCCCTCGCGTCATGCGAACAGATGCCCGGCAAGTATGAGATGGCCGACGGCGTACCCGAAATACGTTATGTACGTCCGGTCGATGTGGCAGCATCCGATTCTCTCATGACAGGCGCCTATATGGAGAACCAGATCTGCATAGTCGGCGAAAATCTCCGCAGCATTTATGAAATCTGGTTCAATGACCGTAAAGCGATACTGAACACGAGTTTCATTACAGACAATACGCTGATTGTTACGGTTCCCGGCGAAATACCGTCAGTCGTGACAAACAAGATGTACATGGTGACTGCAGCCAGGGATACCGTGACATTCGACTTCAACGTAATCATTCCTGCTCCGGTACTGAATTCCCTGTCTTGCGAATATACGCCGGCCGGGGAGACAGCCACGATATACGGCGATTATTTCATGGAAGATGAACAGAATCCGCTTGAAATCGTCTTTTCCGATGATGTTCCGGTAACGGAAATCACAGAAGTCACCAAGACGGCAGTTACCTTTGTCATTCCTGAAGGAGCGGAAGAGGGCAGGATTTCGGTCACTACTGTCAATGGAACGACGACGAGCGTTTTCCATTATCTCGACAGCAGGGGATTCCTGTTTGACTTCGATGAGGGCGGTACCGGTCTTGGCAATCACGGATGGCACGACAGGGTCATTTCCGGCGAGAACGGCATTACCGGGAATTATGTACAGCTCGGCGACGGTTCTACCGTCATGAGCGAGGACGGAGGCTGGAATGATTCCATGTTCGCTTTCGAATACTGGTGCGGCTCATGGGACAATCCGCAGAACATGACAAGCGGAAACGGGATGGCCCTCAACAACCTTGTGGATTTCACGGATTTCGCCCACATGGCCCTGAAATTTGAACTTTGCGTGCCTTCCGCACATCCTTGGAGCGCCGGAGCCTTGCAGATAGCCTTTGCCGGATATGACAAGGTCACTTATTCCGGCAACCCGATAGACGGATACAGCGGTACCGTTGCTGCTCCGAATGCATATATATTCAACGGAGAACAGGGCAACGCTGGTTCATTCGGCCGAGCCATTTACCGGCCGTGGATGCAGGGTGGACAGGTGGTGCCGTTCCACACCGATGACAAATGGATTACAGTCACGATTCCTGTAGCGGACTTCAGATATGACAGGTTGGGTGTAGCTGCCACGGAGCTGCCGGATTCTCCGGATGATTTCGCGAGCCTTACATTCTTTGTCGTAGGCGGAGGGGTAAACGGCCAGGAATGTTCTCCTGTTCTGATGATCGACAATATCCGTGCAGTTCCAAACAGATAAAATACAGAAAATCGCTATGAAAAATATATTTAATACAGTTCCGGCGTTGGCCGCGATATGCCTTATGACACTGGCCGGCTGCTCTCCGGAAGAACTGAGTACCGATCAGTATGTCGATGACGCAGTGGTCCTGAATGTCTACGGTCCGCAGCCTGTCGTGCGCGGAGGACAGCTCCGTTTTCTTGGAAGCAACCTGGACCAGGTAGTTTCGGTAATTATTCCGGGAGTGGATCCCGTGACGGATATTGAAGTCGTACAGGCAGGTGTGCCGAGCGAGATCAGGATTACCGTTCCTAAGGACGGACCTGAACCGGGGCTCGTTACGCTTGTGGCCGCAGACGGTACGGAACTTACCACGAAGACCGAACTCGAATACTCCGAACCTATAGAATTCGAGGGCTTTTCTCCGGCATCCGTGAAGCCGGGCGATGTGATTACGATTACCGGAGATTATCTCAATCTTATCCACGAAGTGATTTTCGCCGAAAACGTCTATGTTTCAGAAAAGGATTTCGATACCCACACGCGTTATGAAATCAGGGTTGCAGTCCCTGAAGAGGCGCGTACCGGGGAAATTTCGCTGGGAGATATCGACGAACTCAACAGTGAAGAGCAGGGAGTGATGGCCAATATCATTACCTCCGAGGAAATCCTGACTGTGGCCTTGCCTGTCGTTACCGGAAAGGTCGATGAACTGATGAAAGCGGGCCAGACGGTTACGATCACCGGTACCGGACTCGATTATGTCGCTTCCGTAAGATTTCCGGGGGCGGAACAGACACAGGTTTCGGTCAATGCTTCCGGGACAGAACTGTCCTTTGTCCTTCCGGAAGAAGCCGGTGACGGTGAGGCTTTTGTCGTCGCCAAGTCCGGAGTCGAAGTTTCCGCCGGAGAGTATGAAACGGTAATTCCGTCGGATCTTTCCGCCGCGCCGGCTCCTGTCAAGGCAGGGAACAGCCTGACTGTTACAGGAGAAGACCTTGATCTTGTGACGGGGATTACGCTTCCTGATGCCGTCGCGGTGACTGAATACCGGAACGGAGAAGACGGCATAATATTCACTGTGCCTTATGAGGCAAAAGAAGGTGACGTCTCGCTTGTAATGGCCAACGGAAAATCTGCCGTTGTAGCATATACCCTTGTGAAGCCTGCCGTAATCCGGTACAGTCTTCCGACCGTAGGCGCAGGAGATGATCTTGTCATTACCGGTACGGATCTCGACCTTGTGACAGGCATAACATTCGGAGGAGGAACGACAGTGGAAGTAGAGTCATCTGAGACAGAGATTGCTGTTATGGTGCCGACGGACGCCGTTACCGGTGCCCTCAATCTGAATCTTGCCAACGGCACTTCAGTAACAGCTCCTGAACTGACAGTAGATGTGCCGGTAACCTGCTACGTGACAGAACTTCCTGCCGAAGGTACGGAAATCCACGGAGGTTCGGTACTTATCCTTCCTGTTGCCAACCAGGATCTTCTCACCGGCGTACAGGTGAACGGCGAAGCTGTCAGCTATCTTCTCAACGGAACTGATCTGTACGTACCGCTTCCTCTGACGGCTGGAACAGGTACGGTCATAAGGCTCGAATCTTCGAACGGATCGATCGAATACACGATAGACTGCATATCGGCCGAACCGGGAGTCAGCGAGACGGTAATCTGGACCGGAAGCTGGGTATGCGGGAACTGGGGAGGAAACCAGGATCTTGCATGGGGAGGATACGACTGGTCTTCAGTCGACCTTTCGGCAGGCAATGTGATTCTTACTGTAGAACTCGAGCAGGACCCTTCATTTACCTACTGGCAGTTCATGCTCAAGAGCGGCACAAGCTGGAATGATCTGGCCGGATTTTCACAGATAGACATGACCGCAGGGCAGACTGTACTGGAAATCCCTCTTACACAGACCATGCTCGATGATCTGAAAGCCAACAACGGACTGATAATCACCGGATCGAACTATACTCTTCTGAAAGTATCGCTCAGGACGGAGGCATCGAGTGTACCGTCAGGCGACGAGACGGTAATATGGGAAGGCTCCGTGACCCTGACTTGGGGAACAGGAGGCCGCGTATGTATTCCGGCCGCTCCTTTCGAAACCTGCACTGCCGGCTCGAAGATCAATTTCTATTTCGATCAGACACCGGAGACATGGAGCCAGATCCAGTTCAATACCGGCTCATGGACGGAACTCGTATTCGATGAAATCGGAAGCGCCACATTCGCACCTACCGACAATCCTGCCGGATGGGGATGGACATTCGGTTCAAGATGCCTGACGTGCACTCTTACTCAGGATATTATAAATACGATACTTGCGAACCGTTCGGATTACGAGGATGAAGGAGCCGTCGACTGCGGTATCATTCTTCAGGGCGACGGAGGCAATACATTTGCCAAAGTGACAATAACAAAGTAACTTTAGAATATGAAAAGAATATCGGTATTATTGTCTGCAATCGCGTTCGCGTTCGTGTTTTCCTGCCAGAAACCGGAGGAAAACGACGGGCCGGCACCGGCGGAAAAACCTTTGCTTGTTTCTTCAGTCCCGTCCGACGGGGCTGAAGACCTGCAGGGGAATTCGCTGGAAATGATCTTGACCTTCGACAGGAACGTACTTTGTCCTACGGCCCAGCAGAACAGGATATCCGTCGGGAACGGTGCAGTCATAGACGATGTCAGCGCGTACATGACCGAGGTTACGGTAAACATATCCGGACTTGAGGAAGGCCGGACATATACCGTTGTGTTCCCGGAGGGTACGGTGACAGGCTATGACAACAATCCTGCGGAGGAGATAAGGATAAGTTTCAGCATGAAGGAACTTGTAACGGTCGGGGACCAGAATATCTCAGAGAACCTCGTTACGGCCGACCCTATTCCTCAAGCGAAGGCAGTCTATGATTATCTGCGGTCTGTCTACGGCAGCCGGACACTCTCAGGGGCCATGTCTCATGTGGCATGGAATACGGACGAGGCCGACTGGGTAGGCGAGAAAACCGGAGAGTATCCGGCGATCGCATTCTTCGACTATATCCATCTTGCAAGCTCTCCGGCCAACTGGATAGACTACGGGGATATCTCTCCGGTACGCGACTGGTGGAATGCCGGCGGCCTTGTAGGGGCCGGCTGGCACTGGAATGTGCCGAGGACTTCATCCGAAACCGATCCGAACAATTATACCTGCGATGTCGCAGACAATACATTCAGCGTTTCGGACGCTCTCCAGCCGGGAACATGGGAAAACGAATTCATGAATTCCAGCCTGGAGAAAATCGCCTCTTACCTGAAACTTCTGCAGGACGAAGGGATCCCCGTCATCTGGCGGCCCCTGCATGAAGCTGCCGGCAACACATACACCCAGTGGCACAGCGGAGCATGGTTCTGGTGGGGAGCTGAAGGTGCCCAGGCCTATAAGGAGTTGTGGATACACATGTTCGAGTATTTCAGGGAAGCCGGATTGAGGAATCTTATCTGGGTATGGACCACCCAGACATCTTCGGCTGCCGATGCCGATTTCGAATTCTATCCGGGAGACGAGTATGTGGACATTATCGGCAGGGATGTCTATGACAATACCGATGCGGAGGACCTTGCTTCGCAGTATTCTGCCATTATCCAGTATTCCCCTTCCAAAATGGTCGCCCTTTCCGAACTCGGCGGTGTAGCCGACATGTCCGCCCAGTGGAATGCCGGTGCCAGATGGCTGTTCTTTATGCCGTGGTACGACTATGACAACGACTATACGGAAGGATACGATCATGACCATGCGGATATTGCATGGTGGAAAGCGTCTTTCGGATCCGATGCCGTGATAGACAGGGCATCTCTTCCGTCTTCATTGTTCGAGTGAAAAAAGAGTTATGGATATGATCGGAACCATACGTATGGCAGGAATCTGTCTTCTTGTCTCGTTTGCGTTTGTCCCGCTGCAGGCATGCTCGGGCAACTCTTCCGAAGCCGGAGATGCTTCCACTGAGAAAGCTCCGGAAACCTTGCCAGGATCAGAGGACATGTCCGGACCGGCATTCGACATTGCGGAACGTCTCGGACTCGGCTGGAATCTTGGCAATCAGTTGGATTCGCATTCGGACGGCGTTTCCTCGGAAACCGCCTGGGGAAATCCCAAGGTGACGCAGAGGACTTTCGACAAAGTCAGGGCTGCCGGGTTCAGCAGCGTGAGGATTCCTGTAACCTGGCTCGGCCATTTCGGTCCTGCTCCGGACTATGTGCTGGATAAGGAATGGCTCGACAGAGTGGCTGAAGTCGTGGACTATGCAGAAAAGGCAGGCCTGAATGCCATTATCAACATACATCATGACGGTGCCGAGAGCCGGTTTTGGCTGGATATCGGGAAAGCGGCGGCAGACCCTTCTGAAGATGAACGTATCAGGCAGCAGATATCCGCTATATGGACGCAGATAGCGGAAAGATTCCGCGACAAGGGAGATTTCCTGATTTTCGAAGCCTTCAACGAGATTCATGACGGCGGCTGGGGCTGGGGAGGAAACAGAACGGACGGAGGAAAACAGTACAGGTGCCTCGATGGCTGGAACCAGACTTTCGTGGATGCTGTAAGGTCGTCAGGAGGTAAAAATGCCGGCAGGTACCTTGCCGTACCGGGGTACTGTACCAATCCGGAAATAACGGTGGAACATTTCAGACTGCCGGAAGATACTGTCGAGGACAGGATTCTCGTATCGGTGCACTATTACGAACCGACCGAATACACCCTTACCGCGAAGTATTCCGAATGGGGCAAAAATGCCGATCCGGGCAAATGTGCCGGGGAGAATGAGGAAGAACGGGTCATCGAAGTGTTTTCAGCCTTGTACGAAGCCTTCGTCTCCAAAGGCGTACCTGTGTATCTCGGGGAAATCGGCTGTGTCAACAGGGCTGCCGGGAGAGAACAGGAATTCCAGCGTTACTGGTTCGAATATGTCATAACGGCGGCCAGGACCTGCGGCATGGCCCCTTTCGTTTGGGATAACGGAGCGGAAGGCACTGGAAACGAGAAACATGCCTATATCGACCACGGTACCGGCGAGTACAGTTCCGAACCTGCGCGCAAGGCGGTCGAAACTATGGTAAAAGCGATTATGTCAGATAAATAACATATCCGGAATATGAAATATTACAGTATCGTTCATACATTAATTATTGCCTCAATGATCAGTGCAAGTTGTAGCGGAGGCGGTGCTCCAGTGTACCTGGATGCGTCAGCTCCGGTGGAAAAACGGGTTGAAGACCTCTTGGCCAGAATGACTCTGGAAGAAAAGGTCGGACAGATGAACCAGTTTGTCGGACTGGAACATATCAGGAAAAACGAGGCGGCCATGAGTGCCGAAGACCTCAGGAACAACACTGCAAATGCCTTTTACCCCGGATTTACTGCAGATTCGGTAGCGGAATGGACCAGGCAGGGCCTTGTAGGCTCGTTCCTCCATGTGCTGACGATAGAGGAGGCTAATTATCTCCAGTCTTTGGCCATGGAAAGCCGTCTGGGCATACCGGTGATTTTCGGTATCGATGCGATCCACGGGAATGCGAATGCTCCTGACAACACCGTCTATCCTACGAATATCGGTCTGGCAAGTTCTTTCGACACTGATCTTGCTTTCCGGATAGCAAGGGAGACGGCTGCTGAAATGCGCGCCATGAACATGCACTGGACCTTCAACCCCAATGTCGAAGTCGCCAGGGATCCGCGCTGGGGCAGGGTAGGAGAGACTTTCGGTGAAGATCCTTATCTGGTATCGAAAATGGGTGTCGCGACCGTCGAAGGGTATCAGGGAGACCTGTCTTCGGATGATGTCCTTGCCTGTGTCAAGCATTTTGTCGGGGGAAGCCAGCCGATAAACGGTACCAACGGTTCCCCGACAGATCTTTCTGAGCGGACGATAAGGGAGGTTTTCTTCCCTCCGTTCAGAGAAGGTGTCAGGGCCGGGGCGATGTCGCTCATGACTGCCCACAATGAGTTGAACGGGATACCTTGCCACTCGAACGAATGGCTTATGGAAGATGTCCTCAGGGGTGAGTGGGATTTCAAGGGTTTCGTCGTAAGCGACTGGATGGATATCGAGCATATCCATGACCTTCACGCAACGGCGGAAAATCTCAAGGAAGCATTTTACCAGAGCATCATGGCCGGTATGGACATGCACATGCACGGGGTCTACTGGAATGAATACGTGTGTGAACTGGTACGTGAAGGGCGTATTCCTGAAAGCCGCATCGACGAGTCGGTGCGCAGGATTCTCGATATAAAATTCCGGCTCGGACTGTTCGAGCAGCCGTATGCGGACGAGAGCACGACCATGAATGTGAGACTGTGCGAGGCTCACAGGAAGACAGCCCTCGAGGCTGCCAGAAAATCGGTTGTCCTGCTGAAAAATGAGGGTCTTCTCCCGTTGTCGCCTGAAAAATACCACAGGGTTCTTGTTACCGGTATCAATGCCGATGATCATAATATTCTCGGAGACTGGAGTGCGGACCAGAGGCCCGAGAATGTAATTACAGTCCTCGAAGGACTGAGAATGATATCTCCGGAAACAGACTTCGTTTTCGTAGACCAGGGATGGGATCCGAGGAACATGTCAGAAAACAGGGTTCAAAGGGCGGCTTCTGTGGCGAATACGTGTGACCTCAATATTGTCGTAGCCGGAGAATACATGTACAGAGGCCGGTGGTCCGAAAGGACATCAGGAGAAGATACCGACAGATCGGACATCGCTCTTGTGGGACTTCAGGACGAACTGATAAAAAAAGTGGCTGCATCGGGCAAGCCGACAATACTGGTCCTGATATCAGGACGCCCGCTTGGAACCGAATGGGCGGCGGAGCATCTTCCGGCTCTTCTGAATGCATGGGAACCAGGGATGTACGGCGGGCAGGCGATAGCGGAAATACTTTACGGCAAGGTGAATCCTTCGGCAAAACTTGCAGTGACGATCCCGAGGTCAGCCGGGCAGGTGCAGATGATATACAATCACAAACCGTCACAGTATTTCCATCCTTACGCAGTTACTCCGAGCACACCTCTTTATCCGTTCGGCTACGGGTTGTCGTACAGCAGGTATGAATACTCAGACCTTGTGACGGACAGGAATGAAATCCATGCCGGAGACTCCGTGGAAGTGTCTGTGAAAGTGAAGAATACCGGAAAAATAGCCGGAGATGAAATAGTGCAGCTGTATATCAGGGACAGGTATTCACAGGTAACCAGACCGGTAAAGGAACTGAAGGATTTTGCAAGAATTTCCCTCGAACCCGGAGAATCCAGAACAGTAAGATTTACAGTGACTCCGGACAAACTTGAATTTCTGGACAAAAACCTCAATCCGATCGTGGAACCAGGAGAATTTATCCTCATGGCCGGTCCGTCATCTGCAGACAGGGATCTGCTGAAGACGACTGTAACCGTGATCAGGTAATATTGAAAACATGAAGAAAATGAAAATACTGATGTATATGATATCTGCGGCGGCAATCCTGTCGGCATGCTGCCGGGAAACCGCCGTCAGTCCGGCAGACAGGCTGGAGTCTTTACTGCAGTCGTCCGTCAGTGAAGGAAAAATTCTTTTCGGACAGCAGGACGCCTTTATGTACGGTCATTCGTGGCGTGGCGGATCCGGCAGTTCGCCTTACCGTTCCGATGTAGCAGATGTGTGCGGGAAACATCCTGCAGTACTCGGACTGGATCTTGGAGGCATAGAACTCGGAAACGGGAAGAATCTCGACGGAAACGATTTCGGATTCATGAGACAGGTTGCGGTGGATCATTATTTGTCCGGAGGAATCGTTACCCTTTCGTGGCATCCGCGCAATCCTTTGACGGGAGGCGACAGCTGGGACGTTTCTTCAGACGATGTCGTAGCTTCCATTCTTGAAGGCGGGGAAAAACACGGACTTTTCATGGATTGGCTTTCATCCTGTGCCGATTATCTTGAGTCTTTCAGAGATGAGGAAGGAAATGCCGTCCCTATGATTTTCAGACCTTGGCACGAACACACCGGCAGCTGGT
>CALUQM010000033.1 GCA_944322925.1 uncultured Bacteroidales bacterium | reverse complement strand
CGGCATATTTCTAAAATTTCAAATTGTCTGTAATTAATCCAGTGTGACTTTCAGTCCGAGTCCTCTCAGTTCGTGGAGAAGGACATTCAGTGACTCAGGAATACCGGGAGTAGGCATGAGGTCGCCCTTGACGATAGCTTCGTATGCCTTTGATCTTCCTGCCACGTCGTCCGACTTCACGGTCAGGATTTCCTGAAGTACGTTGGCGGCGCCGAATGCTTCGAGTGCCCACACCTCCATCTCTCCGAAACGCTGGCCTCCGAACTGCGCCTTACCTCCGAGCGGCTGCTGGGTGATGAGCGAGTAAGGACCGATGGATCTTGCGTGCATCTTGTCGTCCACCATGTGACCGAGCTTGATCATGTAGATGACTCCGACAGTAGCAGGCTGGTCGAACCAGTCTCCGGTGCCTCCGTCCCTGAGGAATGTCTTTCCGTATCTCGGAAGACCGGCCTTGTCGGTATATGCGCAGATGTCATCGAGGGTCGCACCGTCGAAGATCGGGGTGCTGAATTTCAGTCCGAGCTCTTCTCCGGCCCATCCGAGGACTGTTTCGTATATCTGGCCGAGGTTCATACGCGAAGGCACGCCGAGCGGGTTCAGAACTATGTCGACAGGGGTGCCGTCTTCCATGAACGGCATGTCCTCGTCTCTTACCACTTTGGCTACGATACCCTTGTTTCCGTGGCGTCCTGCCATCTTGTCGCCGACAGTGATCTTTCTCTTTTTGGCCACGTAAACCTTGGCAAGCTGCATCACTCCGTTCTGCAGTTCATCTCCGACCTTTATCTTGTCGACGGCTCTCCTGTGTCTTGCTGCAGCTTCCTTGTAAGCTATGCAGTAGTTGTTGATGAGTTCCTTGATGAGCTGGTTGGCATCCTTGTCGGAAGTCCATTTGCTGGAGTTGATATTCTCGTAGTTTATTGCCTTCAGGCTGGCTACGGTAATATCCTTGCCTTTGGCAATGACTTCGGTACCGTCGAGTTCGCTGATTCCCGCACTCTTCTTGCCGTTGACGAGAACGGCCAGCTTGTCGATGAACTTGCTTCTGAGTGCTTCGGCCTTCTGGTTGAATTCCTCCTCTGCAATTTCGATTTTGGTCTTCTGGTCAGCCTTTGCGCCTTTCCTGTTGATTTCCTTGCCTACCTTTGCGTAAAGGGCGGTCTTGATGACCGTACCTCTGAGTGAAGGCGTAGCCTTGAGGGAAGCATCCTTGACGTCTCCGGCCTTGTCTCCGAAGATCGCCCTGAGGAGCTTCTCTTCCGGAGACGGGTCGCTTTCGCCCTTTGGAGTGATCTTTCCGATCATGATGTCTCCCGGTTCGATGTGCGCTCCGACGCGGATGATACCGTTTTCGTCGAGGTTCCTGGTAGCGTCCTCGCTGACATTAGGTATGTCGGATGTCAGTTCTTCCATACCGCGTTTCGTATCGCGGACTTCGGAAATATATTCGTCCACATGCACGGATGTGAGGATGTCCCATCTGATCATCCTTTCCGACAGTACGATGGCGTCCTCGTAGTTGTATCCTTTCCATGGCATGAACGCCACCTTGAGGTTTCTTCCGAGAGCGAGTTCCCCGTTCTGGGTGGCGTACCCTTCCGTTATCACCTGACCTTTCTCCACCTTGTCGCCTTTTCTTACGATAGGTTTCAGGAGAATGGTCGTACTCTGGTTTGTCTTCCTGTATATCGGGAGTTTGTAGACGGTGATTTCAGGAGAGAAACTTACGAATCTCTCGTCTTCGGTACGCTCGTATTTGACATGGATTTCATTTGCATCCACATAAACGACTTCTCCTTTCCCTTCAGCAATGACCTGTGTCCTCGAGTCGAGACAAACTCTCTCTTCGAGTCCGGTTCCGACGATAGGGGATTCCGGATTAAGAAGCGGAACTGCCTGTCTCATCATGTTCGCTCCCATCAGTGCACGGTGCGCGTCGTCATGTTCAAGGAACGGAATCAGAGAAGCTGCGACCGAAGCGATCTGGTTCGGAGCGACGTCCATGAGATCCACTTCATCCTTCGTCACTACCGGGAAGTCTGCGCCGAGGCGGCACTGGATCCTCTCGTCGAGAATATTGCCGTCGTCGTCCATCTTCACCTTGGCAAGCGACACCATCTTGTTTTCCTCGTCTTCCGCGCTCATGTACACCCATCCGCCGGAACTGAGATCGACTTTTCCGTTCTCGACCTTGCGGTACGGCGTCTCGATGAATCCGAGGTCATTGATCCTTGCGTAGACGCAGAGCGACGATATAAGACCGATGTTAGGACCTTCAGGAGTCTCGATAGGGCAGAGACGTCCGTAATGGGTATAGTGTACGTCTCGCACTTCGAATCCTGCCCTGTCTCTCGAAAGTCCGCCCGGACCGAGTGCTGAAAGACGGCGCTTGTGCGTCATTTCGGACAGCGGGTTCGTCTGGTCCATAAACTGCGAGAGCTGGCTCGTTCCGAAAAATGAATTGATTACCGAAGACAGCGTTTTGGCGTTGATCAGATCGGTAGGGGCGAACTGTTCGCTGTCCCTTACATTCATTCTTTCGCGTATCGTCCTTGCCATTCTCGACAGACCTACGCTGAACTGGTTTGCAAGCTGTTCTCCTACGGTCCTGATACGTCTGTTGCTCAGGTGGTCGATATCATCTACGGTAGCTTTCGAGTTGATGAGCTGGATAAGGTACTTGATGATTTCGATTATGTCCGTATTCGTAAGCACCCTCGTCTCGTCCGAAATAGTGAGATTCAGTTTCTGGTTGAGGCGGTAGCGGCCTACGTCGCCGAGATCGTACCTTTTCTCCGAGAAGAAAAGCTTGTCTATGACATCTCTTGCGGTAGCCTCGTCAGGCGGTTCCGAATTCCTGAGCTGTTTGTAGATATAGTTGATGGCCTCAGTCTCCGTGTTTGTCGGATCTTTCTGAAGCGTGTTGTATATTATGGCGTACTCGTTGACGTTCGCATCTTCTTTCTGAAGCAGGATTGTCTTCACGTCGGTATCAGCCAGCTTTTCGATGGTTTCGGCATTGAGGATTTCTCCTCTTTCCACTATGGCCACCGTTCTTTCTACAGGGATGACTTCTCCCGTATCTTCATCGACAAAGTCTTCGAACCATGTCTTGAGAACCTTGGCCGCGAGTTTTCTACCCTCGTTATTTTTCAGGTTGTCAGGGGTCACTTCGATTTCGTCGGCAAGACCGAAAATGTCGATGATGTCCTTGTCGCTGTTGAAGCCGATGGCGCGCAGCAGGGTGGTTACCGGCAGTTTTTTCTTTCGGTCGATATATGCGTACATCACGTTGTTGATGTCAGTCGCGAATTCGATCCAGGAACCCTTGAACGGAATAATTCTGGCAGAGTAAAGTTTCGTTCCGTTGGCGTGTACACTCTGTCCGAAGAACACACCCGGAGATCTGTGCAGCTGGGATACGATGATACGTTCTGACCCGTTGATCACGAATGTCCCTCCCGGGGTCATGTACGGGATATTGCCAAGATATACATCCTGGATTTTCGTATCGAAATCTTCATGTTCAGGATCGCTGCACGAAAGGCGGAGTTTGGCCTTGAGAGGCACATTATATGTCAGACCTCTGTCGAGACACTCGTCGATAGAATATTGCGGAGGGTCGATGAAGTAGTCGATGAACTCCAGTTTATAGTTGTTGCGAGTGTCTTCTATTGGAAAAATCTCCTGAAAGACCTGGTACAGACCTTCGTTTTTCCTGTTTTCAGGCGTCGTGTCGAGCTGGAAGAAATCTCTGAATGATTTTAGCTGTACTTCCAGAAGGTCGGGATATTCAAGGAGAATTTTAGATGATGCAAAAGAAATTCGCTGATTTTTCGTGTTTTGTGACATCTTTCTGCCTTTTGTATTTGAGAAAAACTAGATACGACAAAAAGGTTTAGGGTCTTGTTCCGGCCCTAAACCTGAATCGTTGTTCCCGCAAGGGGAAAGATGAAGTTATTTAATCTCAACTTCAGCTCCGGCCTCTTCGAGGGCAGCCTTGATCTGCTCAGCCTCTGCCTTAGAAACTTTCTCTTTAATAACTGCGTCAGGTGCCTTGTCAACGAGATCCTTGGCTTCCTTGAGTCCGAGAGCAGTAATATCCTTAACTGCCTTCACAACGCCGAGCTTAGCCTGGCCTGCTGACTTGAGGATTACATCGAACTCTGTCTGCTCAGCAGCTGCTGCTTCACCTGCGGCTGCTGCAGGACCTGCTACTGCTACTGCAGCTGCAGCTGGCTCGATACCATATTCTTCTTTGAGGATTGTTGCCAATTCCTGAACGTCTTTCACAGAGAGGTTTACCAACTCTTCTGCAAGTGCTTTAATGTCTGCCATAATTGTATTTATTTAAATTGTTATTGTTATTCTCTTTCTGAAAGGGTTTTGACGATGCCTGCAAGTTTGCCGCCTGCCGACTGAAGAGCAGATACGACATTGCGAGCAGGAGACTGGAGCAATCCGACGATCTCGCCGATGAGTTCTTCGCGGGATTTGATGTTGCACAGCTCATTGAGCTTGTCAGCTCCGACAAATGCACATTCCTGTACGTATGCTCCTTTCAATGCAGGTTTTTCGCTGCCTTCATCCGCATACTTCTTGATAAGTTTTGCAGGTACGTTAGGAGTTTCCGTATACATGATGGCTGTCGGGCCTTCAAGTACGCTGAGAAGCTGGTTTGCTTCTTCGCTTCCCATGTTCTCTACTGCCTTGTGGAAAAGCGTATTCTTAACTACTACGAGTTTGATATTCTTTTCAAAGCAGTCGCGACGGAGCTTTGCAGTCTGTTCAGCATTCAGTCCGGAGATGTCTGTAACATAAAAGTTCGGTGTCTCCTGGAGTTGTGCTGTAATTGATTCAAGTATCTGCGCTTTTTCTTCTTTTCTCATGACTTTGAATTTTATTATTCAGCACTACTGAATGATTTGATGTCTAAACTGATTCCAGGGCTCATTGTAGAGCAGATCGAAGCACCCAGCATGTAAGTCCCCTTGAGAGACTGAGGTTTGAGTTTCATTATTGCAGAGATCAGCTCCTGTGCGTTTTCGCAGATTTGCTGTGCAGTGAATGATACCTTTCCGATAGCTGCATGTACGATTCCTGTCTTGTCGACCTTGAAGTCGATTTTACCGGCCTTTACTTCCTTGACGGCATTGCCTATTTCCATAGTCACTGTGCCTGTCTTAGGGTTAGGCATGAGGCCTCTCGGACCGAGGATCCTACCTATTGCACCGACTTTCGCCATTACCGACGGAGTACAGATGATGACGTCAACGTCTGTCCAGCCGCCTTTGATCTTCTCGATATACTCATCGAGACCTACGAAGTCTGCGCCGGCTTCCTTTGCTTCGGTCTCCTTGTCCGGAGTACAGAGAACAAGGACTCTCGTCTGTTTTCCCGTACCGTTAGGAAGGGTTACGACGCCGCGGACCATCTGGTTTGCCTTACGCGGATCGACGCCGAGGTTTACAGCAAGCTCGATTGAAGCATCGAATTTGGTAAAAGTGATATCCTTGACAATTTCACATGCTTCAGATAGCTTATATTGTTTGGCCGGATCATATTTGGCCATAACCGTTTTCTGGTTTTTAGTAAGTTTTCTCATTTTGCGTGTGATTTTTAAATGTCAGCAGGAAATTCTCCTTCTACCTTGATACCCATGCTGCGTGCTGTACCTGCGACCATAGTCATCGCTGATTTCAATGTAAAGGCATTCAAATCCGGCATTTTTGACTGAGCTATAGTCTTTACCTGATCCCAGGTGATGGTAGCCACCTTGTTTCTGTTCGGCTGGTCTGAACCTTTCGATATTTTGGCTGCTTCCTTGAGCTGTACGGCTACAGGAGGCTGCTTTACCTCGAAAGAGAATGACTTGTCGCTGTAGACTGTAATCACTACAGGCAATACCTTACCAGCGCTGTCTTGAGTGCGGGCATTGAACTGCTTGCAGAAATCCATGATGTTCAACCCCTTTGAACCGAGAGCCGGTCCTACTGGAGGTGATGGATTAGCTGCGCCACCTTTGATCTGGAGTTTGATAAACCCGGTAACTTCTTTTGCCATAATTCTGATTATTCTTTAGTTACTTGCGTAAAGTTGAGCTCGAGCAGGGTTTTCCTGCCGAATATCATAACCATTACCTTGATCTTGCTTCTGTCTTCGACTATTTCCTCTACCGTACCGTCGAATCCGCTGAAAGGTCCGTCCGTAATCTTTACGGCTTCGCCTATCTTGTAGTCTACGATGGTCTCTCCTTCACTTGCAGCTACCTCGTCCTGCTCGCCGAGAATCCTCTTTACTTCGGAATCCCTGAGCGGAATAGGTATCTTCTCTTCCTGAGGTTTTCCTGAGCCTTTGCCGACATCTCTCTTTTCGGTAAGGAACCCGGACATGTGCGGAACCTCGTTTCTGATTATATACTGCAGTTCACCCGTGAGTTCGGCCTCGATGAGTACATAACCAGGATAAAAGAGCCGTTCCTGACAGACTCTTTTACCGTCTTTGATTCTGTACACCTTCTCGGTCGGAACGAGGACCTGGGATACATAATCCTTGAGCCCGCACCTTTCGATCTCCTTTTCGAGATATTCTTTGGCTTTTTTCTCTTTCCCCCCAGCTGCTCTCAGTACATACCACTTTTTGTTGTTTTCACTCATAGTATCTACCGATTACAATGTATAGATGAATGACATCAAGTGACGGAAAGCAAAGTCCATAGCGAAAATGACAACTGCAAAGACAACCGTTGCTACCATTACGAGTATGGCTGAACTCTGCAATTTCTCCCAGGTCGGCCAGGAAACTTTCTTGGTCAACTCGGTATAAGATTCTTTAAGATAGTTTATGAACTTTCTCATCTTTACATTTAATGGACATCGCGAATTGGAAGCTTAATGCGATATCTGTTAAACAATTACCAAATCGTAACCTTTGATATTTGCAGGGGAACCAGGATTCGAACCCAGACTAAAGGTTTTGGAGACCTCTGTACTACCCTTATACTATTCCCCTGTAATAAATTCTTCAAAAGAATTTCATCTGCTGCGTTGCCGCCTTAAAATTCAGTTTGAAAAAGAACGTTGTCAATTTTTAAAAAGAGGGGTGCCATTGAGGACACCCCTCTGAATATATCCTGAAAATTATTATTCAAGAATCTTTGTTACCTGACCGGCACCTACTGTACGTCCACCTTCACGGATAGCGAAACGGAGACCTTCGTTAAGTGCAACCGGGTAGATAAGTTCTACGGAGATAGTAACGTTATCGCCAGGCATTACCATTTCAGTTCCCTCTGGAAGAGTGATCTCTCCGGTGATGTCGAGAGTACGGATGAAGAACTGAGGACGGTAGTGGTTGTGGAATGGAGTATGACGGCCACCTTCGTCTTTCTTCAGTACGTAAATCTCAGCCTGGAATTTCTGGTGAGGATGAATTGTTCCCGGTTTTGCAAGAACCTGACCTCTCTTGATCTCTTTCTTGTCGATACCGCGGAGGAGAAGACCTACGTTGTCACCTGCCTCTCCTTCATCGAGGATCTTGCGGAACATTTCAACACCTGTTACGACAGTCTTCTTAGGCTCTTCACCGAGGCCGACGATTTCAACTTCGTCACCTGTGTGAACAACACCTGTTTCGATACGGCCTGTAGCAACTGTTCCACGTCCTGTGATCGAGAAGATGTCCTCGATAGGCATAAGGAACGGCTTTTCGTTGTCCCTTGGAGGGATTGGAATATACTCATCGACTGCATCCATCAGTTCGATGATCTTTTCCTCATATTTAGGATCACCGTTAAGAGCACCGAGAGCGGATCCGCGGATAACCGGAGCATTGTCGCCGTCGAAGTTGTAGAAAGAGAGAAGGTCTCTGATTTCCATCTCAACGAGGTCGAGCATCTCAGGATCATCGACGAGGTCAACCTTGTTCATGAAAACAACGATTCTCGGAACGTTCACCTGACGGGCAAGAAGGATGTGCTCACGAGTCTGAGGCATAGGACCGTCAGTAGCGGCAACAACCAGAATTGCACCATCCATCTGAGCGGCACCTGTTACCATGTTCTTCACATAGTCGGCGTGACCCGGGCAGTCAACGTGTGCATAGTGTCTGTTTGCAGTCTGATATTCTACGTGTGCAGTGTTGATTGTGATACCACGCTCTTTCTCTTCAGGAGCGTTGTCGATTGAGTCGAATGAACGAATTTCTGACAGACCCCTTTTTGCAAGGACAGTGGTAATAGCAGCTGTCAAAGTAGTTTTACCGTGGTCAACGTGGCCGATTGTACCGATGTTAACATGCGGTTTGTCTCTTTTAAAGGTTTCTTTAGCCATAATTTTATATTTTAATTGAGTATTATATACACAAAAAAAGCAGAGCCGGTGATGAGATTTGAACTCATGACCTCTTCCTTACCAAGGAAGCGCTCTACCCCTGAGCTACACTGGCGTAGTTTGAGCGGAAGACGAGGTTCGAACCCGCGACCCTTAGCTTGGAAGGCTAATGCTCTACCAACTGAGCTACTTCCGCATTCTTCAAAGTTTCAAAATTCCGCGATGACTTCGCAGGTCTTCGCCTGAATTTGTGGGAGAAGATGGATTCGAACCACCGAAGGTATAAACCAGCAGATTTACAGTCTGCCCCATTTGGCCACTCTGGTATTCTCCCTTATTTTTCGTTTCTTTTCCGAAATCACTTCGTCAGTCATCGTATCGTCGGTCAGTCATTTACAATGAGTAAACTCCTTCCCTCCTCGCTCGACTTTCTCGTCCTTTCAGAAAATAAACTTCAAATTTTCATAATTTTTCCGAAATCACTTCGTCAGTCATCGTATCGTCGGTCAGTCATTTACAAGAGTAAACTCCTTTCCTCCTCACTCGACTTTCTCGTCCTTTCAGAAAACAAACTTCAAAATTTTCATATCTTTTCTGAAATCACTTCGTCAGTCTTTGTATCGTCGATTGACTTCCTCTTCGTTTCAAAAAACTTTGAGCCGATGGAGGGAATCGAACCCACGACCCCGAGATTACAAATCACGTGCTCTAGCCAACTGAGCTACATCGGCGAAACCTCATAAGCGAGGACTCGTTTTGTAAGGGATTGCAAAGATAGGTATTATTTCTAATTCTCCAAAAACTTTTGGCTTTTTTTCAAAACTTTTTCTCCATTTCAGCTTTCAGAGTCCTGTATATTCCTTCCGCATCGTAACCGCATTCCGCCCTGAGCTCCTTCTGGGTACCCTGTCCGATGAACCGGTCGGGGATTCCGAGTGCGGTAACCTTGTTTCCGAGGCCGAGCGGCGTTATGAATTCCGAGACTGCACCGAAAAGCCCTCCTTTCGTACACCCGTCCTCCACTGTCACTATCCTGCGGTAATCCTCGGTTATCCTGCCAAGCATCTCCGTGTCGACAGGCTTTATATACCTTATATTATATATTGCAGGATTTTTCCCTGTTTCAGCTTTCAGTCTGAGCGCGGCTTCGCATGCCCTGTTCGCCGACGGACCTGCGCATATGACGGCCACGTCTGTTCCGTCGAGCATTTTTTCTCCCTTTCCGGGTGCCATTTCCGTGAATGCAGAACTTCTCCAGTCGACACCTTCCCCGTAGCCTCTCGGATATCTTATTATGAACGGTCCTCCGTCATGAAGTGAAGCCGTGTACATCATCGACTTCAGTTCCGTCTCATTCCGCGGAGCTGCAATGACTACGCCCGGGATGCTTCTGTATGCCGCAATGTCGAAGCATCCGTGATGCGTGGCCCCGTCTTCGCCAACGAGCCCGGCCCTGTCGAAGCAGAGGACAACTCCAAGTCCCTGCAGGGCCGCATCGTGTATGATCTGGTCATAGGCTCTCTGCGAAAAAGTGGAGTATATGTTGCAAAACGGTTTCATTCCCGCCGCTGCGAGACCGGCTGAAAATGTTACCGCATGCTCCTCTTCGATCCCGACATCGAAGAACCTTTCAGGCATCTCCTTTGCGAGTATGTTCATTCCGCAGCCCGAGGCCATGGCCGGAGTCACACCTACGATCCTGTTGTCTTTCCGTGCAAGTTCCAGCAGCACTTCGCCGAAAACATCCTGATAGCGGCTTTCCCTGTGGCCGGCCGGGGCGATTCTTTTCCCTGTATGCGGGTCGAACATTCCAGGAGCGTGCCAGGCTGTCTGGTCTTCTTCAGCCGGTGCGAACCCTTTTCCCTTTGTCGTAATGGTATGAAGTATCAGCGGTCCGTTCAGCTGTTTCAGTTTTTTCAGGATGTGCACTACCTGACCGATATCGTTTCCGTCAATAGGACCGAAATATCTGAATCCCAAAGCCTCGAACAGATCTCCTCCGGATTTTTTGACCAGGGAGGACTTTGCGCTGATCACCATTTCCTGCATCGCCTTTCTGAATTTCCCTTCTCCGATAGCGTTCCAGATATGGGTCTTTATCCTGTTGTATGTAGGATCGGTAGTGAGTTTCAGCAGATGTTCGTGTATCGCGCCTATGTTCTTGTCTATGGAGATATTGTTGTCGTTGATGATGACCAGAAGGTCGGCCTTGCTGTTCCCGGCATTGTTCAGGCCTTCGAACGCGAGGCCTCCGGAAAGCGCCCCGTCGCCGATAAGGGCGACGACCTTTTCGCGCCTTCCCTGCAGCATGGCGGCCGAGGCCAGTCCGAGAGCGGCTGAAATAGACGTGGATGAATGTCCTGCCCCGAAGGCATCGTAGATGCTTTCATCCATTCTCGTAAAACCGCTTATCCCGTCCTTTTTCCTGTTTTTCCGGAAAATGTCCTTTCTGCCTGTAAGTATCTTGTGGGCATAGGCCTGATGTCCGACGTCATAGACGATCTTGTCTGACGGGGAATCATAGACATAATGGAAGCCTACTATCAGTTCCACCGCGCCGAGGCTCGACCCGAGATGCCCGGGATTCGTGGCGCAGCATTCTATCATGTATTCCCTTATCTCGGCGCACAGCAGTTTCAGTTCTTCCAGACTGAAATGCCGGATATCGGCAGGGGATTCTATATTGTCGAGAAGCCCCATACTTACTCTTTTATGTTAGGTTCCTGGAGCCCGTAGTTTTTCCTTTTATCCAACAATTTTACACTGAATGCCAGCAATATGGCTACAATGCCCAGCCCGGCGAAAAACAGCATGACATAGGTATAGTTGTCGTTTGTCGCTTCCTTGATGGCGCCTATGGCTTTGGGAACGAAGATGAAACCTATGTTCTGGATATAGAATGTCAGGGCCATCGTGGTTCCGAGAAGCTTGGCGGGCATTATCTTGGCTATCGAAGGCCACATCGCAGAAGGGAGCATCGCATAGCCGACACCGAGGAAAGCCATGAGTATCAGCGCTATCCATTTGCTGGTGATGAACGGTGCGGAGAACAGAAGATGTACTGCCGTAATCAGAAAGGCCCCGAATATCATCAGATCCGCTCCGTGTCCCTTCTTGTCGTATATTCTTCCGAACAGGGGAGTGAGTACGATGCAGCCCATAGGCAGAATGAGAGGGAAAAGCCCTGCCAGAGTGTCGCTGACGCCGAATTTGGCAGTCATCATGCCGGTGGAATACTTCAGGAACGGATTGACGGCCGCATAGAACAGCAGGCAAAGGAAGGCAATCATCCAGAATGCCGGATTCCTGATTACCTGGACAGTGTCCCTGAAATGGAATTCGTCTTCTTCGGAAGCCGTATTGTCGGCTACTCCGGCTTCGGCTATCTGCCTGTCCAGTTTCCTGTCGAACACGCTGTAGAAAAGGAAGGCCACAAGACCGGCGCAGAGCAGGACGAGTCCGATAAGGACAGCGATCCCTACATTCCCTCCGGCCAGATCCACGATGACTGGAGTCGCCCCGTATGCTATGCCGGTGCCGAGTCTTGCCAGTGCCAGCTGCAGTCCCATGGCCAATGCCATTTCATAGCCTATAAACCATTTGGCAATGGCTTTGGTAGCCGTTATTCCGGCAATCTCGGCACCTACGCCATAGACGCCGATGCCTATGACCGCCCAGAAGACCGGAGTCCTGAGCCTGGCCCCGAGAAAGTTGACCGTGCCTGTCACGGCATCCGATCCTGCAAGGCTGCGGAGATCGAAAAGCGACCATGTAAGCATGCCGATGCCGACTACCATGAGCAGGCATGACATGATGCCGGTGAAGCGTATTCCCATCTTGTCGAGTATGAGACCCCCGAATATGAGCATCAGGAGATATACGTTGAAAATGGAATATGCTCCGGCAAGATTGTCGTATTCGACCTGAGTGATGCCGTAGCCGGCCGGATCCATGAGAGTCGTCTCTACTGAAAATATGTTGTCGGATGCAATGTATGCCGCAAACATCACGAATGATATTATGAGCAGCATGATCCATCTGGTCTTCCTGTTGTCTCTCAGCAAGTTTCCTGAATGTGCCATTTTCTTCCCCTCGTCTTATCTCATTATCGTGGCATCCCTGTCAGGGCCGAGCGAAATGATCCTGATAGGTACGCCAAGGTAATTTTCCATGAATGCTATGTAGTCGGTAAACTCCTTCGGAAGTTCGCTCTCGCTCCGGCAGCCGGTAAGATCGGTATTCCAACCCTTGAACTCAGTGTAAACCGGCTCGATCGCGGCGAACGTGTCGAAAGGCACCTGGTCTGTCTCCTGTCCGTCGACCTTGTACGAAGTGCAGACCTTGATCGTTTCGAAAGAGTCGAGACAGTCGGATTTCATCATTATGAGATCGGTGACTCCGCTTATCATTACCGCATATTTCAGGGCTACGAGATCGAGCCATCCGCATCTGCGCGGCCTTCCGGTCACTGCGCCGAATTCGTTTCCGATTTTTCTGAGCCTTTCACCGGTCTCGTCGAAAAGTTCGGTAGGGAATGGTCCGCTTCCGACTCTCGTACAGTAGGCCTTGAATATGCCGTAGACATGGCCTATTTTCGACGGAGCCACACCCAGGCCGATACATGCCCCGGCACAGGCCGTGGAGGATGATGTGACGAACGGATACGAACCGTAATCGATATCGAGCATGGACCCCTGCGCCCCCTCTGCCAGCACGGCCTTGTCTTCAAGCTGTCTGTTGACAAAATATTCGCAGTCCACAAGCCTGAATCCCCTGAGATATTCGACAGCTGCGAAAAAGTCGGCTTCTTCAGCGTCCGGATTGCATTCGAACTGCATCTGGGAAAGAGTCCTGACATGTCTGTTCTTGAGCTTGCCGTATCTGTCCCTGAAATCCGGGGCCAGAATGTCCCCTACACGCAGTCCGTTGCGGCTGACCTTGTCGGTATAAGTAGGCCCGATCCCTTTCAGGGTAGATCCTATCTTGCCTTTTCCCATGGCGGCTTCGTTGGCTGCATCAAGCAACCTGTGCGTCGGAAGGATAAGATGGGCCTTCTTGGAAACGACGATCCTTTCCTTTACCGGCACACCCGTGGCTTCTATGTTTTCGCATTCTTTTCTGAAAGTAATCGGGTCCAGCACGACTCCGTTGCCGATGACGTTGATTGCGTCCTTTCTGAATATTCCTGAAGGAATGGACCTGAGAACGAAACTTTTGCCTTCGAAATGAAGCGAGTGTCCGGCATTCGGCCCGCCCTGGAACCTCGCGACAATCGGATAATTACCGGCCAAGACATCCACTATCTTGCCTTTGCCCTCATCTCCCCATTGGAGTCCGAGAACTACGTCTAATTTCATAATATCTTTGCAATTAATTTATTATACATAATCTTCAGTCGATAAAACGGTGCTTCGGCAATACCCGGCATGACATGCCGGTATCGGAAAGCGTCCCAGCACAGACATTCAGAACGGGAGATCGTCATCCGCTGTTATTGGACCGGGGGCAGGAGGCGACGGAGGCAGCGGTTTCTGTCCGGCAGCTGTCTCTCCTGCAGTATTCGTTTTCTCAGGCGCTTTCCCGAGCAGCTGGAGACTGTCCGCATAGATTTCCGTACTGTATCTGGTGTTGCCGGACCTGTCGTTCCATGATCTGGATCTCAGTTTTCCTTCTATGAACAGTTGGGAGCCTTTCCTTACGTATTTTTCAACGATATCCGCATTGGCTCTCCAGGCCACTACGTTATGCCATTCCGTGTATTCTTTGGGATTGCCGTCCTTGTCCCTGTATCTTTCGGTCGTCGCAAGCCTGACGGTCGCGACTTTGGCGTTTCCTTCGAAATACCTCACCTCGGGATCCTTCCCGACATTCCCTATCAGCATCACTTTGTTCAAAGACATATCGGAGACTTTTAAAACATTCCTGCAATTTAGTCATTATTTCTCATAAAACCTTGCTTATTTTCACAAAGTCCGGAGTTTCGCCCGTAAGGATTCTGAAGCCTGTGAAAGCCTGGTACGCAAGCCATTTTCTGCCAGGGATATATACGCTTCCGCAGTCGCGTATCATTTCCAGTTCCTTTTCCCGGAACGACGGATTTTTGTAGTTGGCTTCGAGAATGATTTTTTCCTTGTCGGCGTAGCATTCCTTTCCGAGACCGTCTATTTCGCTTATTCTTTCAGGAATCGTGTATATGACAAGGTCGCTTGCCGTGAACAGTTCGCGGAACCGGTCCAGGCCGGCTGTCCTGAACCCGTATCCCGGCATGTCTCCGGCTATCTTTACTGCTTTTTCGACAGTCCTGTTTACCAGTACGGTGTCATAGCCCATTTCCGCCGCGGCCGCCGCCGCAGCCCTTCCGGCCCCTCCGCATCCGGCTATCATTGCAAGCGGTTTCTTCTGGTATATCGACTTGAGCAGTTTTCGTATGATCGAGAAATCGTCGCCGTAAAGACTGTAGTAATCGTATCCGGCATCCGGCAGCAGGACGTCTATTACGGACAGGATGATGCCGTCGAAGTCGGTATTGTATGCCTCTATGCGGTTTTTCTTCTTGACAAGCAGGTTGGTAGCCTTGATCCTTGCACAGACGTCCGACAGCCTGTCGGCTTTCTGAAAAGCCTGTTCCTTGAAAGGAGCGGTGACGTTTATTCCCTCATACCCGTCAAGGAATCTCCCGTATGCCGTGTCGAAATCGGATTCTTCTATAAGGTCGTAAACATATTTCCCCGAATATCCGGCGTTGAAAAGAGCCGGACTTTTCGATGTCGAGATCGGGTTTCCGATCAGTCCGTATTTTTTCATGGTCTTTTCCGTTGTTTATGGTTGCGCTGACGTACGGCTTCATACAGCAGAATTGCAGCGGAGACCGACACGTTCAGCGAATCAGGATTCCCGAGCATCGGTATTCTGATGTGCCTGTCGGCATTTTTTCTCCAGATGTCCGTCAGTCCCGTGGATTCCGTCCCCATTACGATGGCCGTACCTCCGGTCATGTCGATGTCGTAGTACAGTTCCGAATCCTGCAGCTGTGCCGTAAGAATCCGTATCCCGTTGGATTTCAGCCAGCGGATCGTTTCCTCGGATGTCGCTGCAGCTGTCCGGGTAGTGAATATGGCTCCGGTGCTTGCCCGTATCAGATTCGGATTGTACAGATCCGTCAGCGGGTCGCAGATTATCACGGCGTCGGCCCCGGCGGCGTCGGCGCTTCGCAGCACGGCTCCGAGATTCCCGGGCTTTTCCACGGCTTCCAGAACTATGATGAGCGGATCCGGCCCGAGTTCCAGATCAGCAAGGGACTTTTCCCTTATGATGACTTCGGCTATCAGGCCTTCTGTAGTCCCGCGGTATGCCGTCTTGCCGTACAGACGGGCCGGTATTTCGATAAGGACTGGCTGGTCCCCGCCCGGAAGCGGCTTCTGGCTCCGTATCTTTCCGCAAATGGCTTCGATATCTTCGCTCCGGCATATTTCAGGACATGCGAACAATGTCCTCACGCTGTATCCGGCATCGAGGCAGCGGACCAGTTCCCGCTTCCCTTCGACTACGAACATGCGTTTCTCTCTCCTCAGTCGGGATTTTTCCTGAAGAGAGAGAAGTTCCTTTATCTTGGGATTCTGTGCTGAAGTGATTGTCTCCGTCCGCATGATTCCGGGCCTGTCATTCCACCGGTTTAGGTCTCATCTGAGGGAAGAACAGCACGTCCTGAATGGTAGGGGAGTTGGTCATGAACATGGTCAGACGGTCTATGCCCATACCCATTCCCGATGTCGGCGGCATGCCGTATTCGAGGGCGCGCATGAAATCCATGTCGATGTACATGGCCTCGTCATCCCCGTGTTCGCGCTGTCTGAGCTGGTCCTGGAACCTTTCGAGCTGGTCGATAGGGTCGTTGAGTTCGCTGTAGGCGTTGGCGAGTTCTTTCCCGCATACGAAAAGTTCGAACCTTTCGGTAAGATCCGGATTGCTGCGGTGTCTCTTTGTCAGCGGCGACATCGATACCGGATAGTCGGTGATGAATACCGGCTGTACGAGATTCTTTTCGCAGTATTCTCCGAAAATGGCGTCGATCAGCTTGCCTTCACCCATTTCCTTGGTTACAGGCACGTTGAGTTTTGCGCAGGTTTCACGGAGCCGGGCCTCGTCCATTCCTGCCACATCGACCCCTGCGTATTCCCTGATGGCTTCGAGCATCGGCAGCCTGCGGTAAGGCGGCTTGAAATCCACCTGTTTGTCACCGATGGTCACTACCGTGGTGCCGTGAAGTTTCAGGGCTATTTTTTCGAGCATCTTCTCGGTGAAGTCCATCATCCAGATGTAGTCCTTGTAGGCCACGTAAATTTCCATGCAGGTGAATTCCGGATTGTGCGTCTTGTCCATGCCTTCGTTGCGGAAGTCCTTTGCGAACTCGTAGACTCCGGAGTATCCGCCGACAATCAGCCTTTTCAGGTAGAGTTCGTTGGCGATGCGGAGATAAAGGTCAATGTCCAGTGCATTGTGATGGGTGATGAACGGTCTTGCAGTCGCCCCTCCCGGGATAGGCTGGAGAATAGGCGTTTCCACTTCGAGGCATCCGGCTTCATTGAAATACTCCCTCATGGTGGAGATGATCCTGCTCCTCATGACAAAAGTTTTCCGGACATCCGGATTCACGATAAGATCCACGTACCTTTGTCTGTATTTGAGCTCCGGATCGGAAAATGCGTCGTACACCTCGCCGTCCTTTTCCTTTACGATGGGGAGCACTCTCAGCGACTTGCTCAGCAGAGTAAGTTCCCTGGCGTGTACGGAGAGCTGTCCGGTCTGGGTTATGAAGGCAAATCCCCTGATACCGATAATGTCCCCTATGTCGAGAAGTTTCTTGAAAACGGTATTGTACATCGTCTTGTCCTCGCCCGGGCAGATTTCATCCCTCTTGACATAAACCTGTATCCTTCCGGTCTCGTCCTGAAGTTCGATGAATGATGCAGCTCCCATTATCCTGCGGGACATGATCCTTCCTGCTATCACCACATCTGCAAGGTTCTCTTTTTCAGGATCGTATTCGTCCTTTATCTTCTGTGCCGTCGCGTTGACAGGATAGAGTGCTGCCGGGTAAGGGTCGATGCCCAGATCCCTGAGTCTGGCCAGAGCTTCACGCCTGTTCCGCTCCTGCTCGTTCAAATCCAAATTCTCCATATTTCGTCTTTAGTTTTCCAGACTGCAAAAATACTGAATTAAATTCTAATTCTCAAAAGCATAAAATCTAATGGTTCGGGAATAATCATTTCGTTATTCTTAAAGAAATATTTATCTTTGTACGTTATGGTGAAAGAGAGGAAATGGATAATGAAAGACGATGCCGATCCGGAAATCCGGAGCCGGCTCTCCTCGGAACTCGGAATCGACCCCGTTCTTGCGGGTCTCCTGGTCCAGAGGGGCATTACCACATTTTCCGAAGCCAGGTCCTTTTTCCGTCCTGACCTTGCCGACCTGCATGACCCGTTCCTGATGAAGGACATGGACAAGGCCGTCGGACGTATCAGGCAGGCGATTGAGACCCGCACTCCGATTCTTGTCTACGGGGATTACGATGTCGACGGCACCACTGCCGTGTCTCTGGTCTATTCCTTTCTGAAAAAGCTGACTCCCGAAGTGGATTTCTACATCCCCGACAGATACGACGAGGGATACGGAGTCTCGTTCAAGGGAATCGACTGGGCCGTGGAACACGGGTTCGGACTCATCATCACCCTCGACTGCGGTATCAAGGCCAACGACAAGGTGGAATACGCCAGCTCCAGGGGTGTCGACGTGATAATCTGCGACCATCATCTGCCTGAAAACGAACTTCCTGCCGCTGTCGCCGTTCTGGATCCGAAACGCGAGGACTGCAGTTATCCTTTCGATGACCTGTCCGGCTGCGGCGTAGGTTTCAAACTCGTGCAGGCATATTCCTCGCGATACGGGATTCCTTTCGAAAATCTTGTCTCCCTGCTCGATCTTCTTGTGGTCAGCATAGCTTCCGACCTTGTCTCGGTAACGGGTGAGAACAGGATACTCGCACATTACGGCCTGAAGCAGCTCAACGAAAATCCGCGCACCGGCCTGCTTACCATGATACGTCTTTCGGGCCTCGACCCTTCGCATGTCACGATAGACGATATTGTCTTCAAGATCGGCCCGAGAATCAATGCCGCCGGAAGGATGGAGTCAGGAAGGGTGGCCGTAGAAATGCTCACGGCTACGGATGAGGCCGAAGCTGAAAGGATAGGTTCCGAAATCAACCAGTATAACAACGAAAGGAAGAACATCGACAGGGAAATCACCCAGGAGGCCCTTGAAATGGTGCAGTCAGGCTCCTGCCTGTCGTTCGGCAATGCGACGATAGTCTACAATCCTTCATGGCACAAGGGAGTTGTCGGGATCGTGGCCTCCCGTCTGGTGGAAGCATTCTACAAACCGACTATCGTCTTCACGCGTTCGCAGTCGAACGGTCTGGTGACAGGGTCCGCCCGCAGCGTGCACGGTTTCGACCTGTACGATGCCATAGACAGCTGCGCCGATCTGCTCGAAAATTTCGGAGGGCACCTTTATGCGGCGGGTCTGACCCTGAAGGAAGAGAATCTTCCGGAATTCTGCCGGAGAATCGAGGAATTTATCGGAGGAAGGATTACTTCGGAAATGCTCACACCGGTCATTTATGTCGATGCAGAGCTGAATTTCGACAGGATAACCCCGAAATTCGTCAGGATCCTGAAGCAGTTTCAGCCGTTCGGCCCCGGAAACAACGCTCCGGTATTCCTTACGGAAAATGTCTACGACAACGGAAACGGCCGCAAGGTAGGAGCCGATGCCGGCCATCTCAAGCTCGAACTGATCCAGGAATCCCAGCCTTACCGCCACATATCATCCATAGCGTTCAACAAGGCCGGACATTTCGATCACATAAAGAACGGCAATCCGATAGATATCTGCTATTCAATCGTAGAGAACTATTACCGCGGCATTGCGAATATCCAGCTGAGAATAAAGGATATCCACGACAGGGAAGATTTTATCTGACGCAGTTTTCCACGGCTGCGGCTATTTCCGAAGCCGCGACATCGTAAGACTTCCCGTCTATGTCATATATCATGCTTGCACAGCTTTCGTAAATTCCGGACCTGAGATTCATCAGTTCTTCTATTCTTGCCCTGAGCCGGGCCTTGCCGGACCCGGAGTCGCCGTTCCGTGCAAGCATAGGGCGTCCTTCGCAGTCTTCCTGCAGATTCCCGACAAGGGTGTCGACAGTAGCCCTGAGATATATGCAGAGAGTATTTTCCCTTATCGCCTCCGCGCATTCCGGTGTCGTCACCGTACCTCCACCGAGCGAAATGATGACCGTGTCCTGACCTGCTTTGGAAAGTATTTCCCCGAGGGCTTCCTTTTCCATAAGCCTGAAGGTCTTTTCCCCCGACGCCGCAAAGATTTCAGGTATCGTCCGTCCTTCCTTTGTCTCGATATACCTGTCAAGGTCTATGACAGGGCAGGAGAGAAGTCCGGAAAGTTTCTCTCCGACACGGCTTTTGCCGCATCCCATGAAGCCGGTAATGCTCAGAATCATGAATGTCAGAATAAGGTAGGGTCCGAAACCTCGTCCGGAAGACTGTCCGCCGCTGCTTCCGCGTCCGGCTGCACAATGTCAGGGGCAGCCGCGATGTCATCCTCAGGTTTGTGGAGAGGCTCGATGAATCTTATTTCGCGGATGTCGTACTGGCTGGCCTTCTTTCCCTTGGCCTGCAGGCCTTTTTTGCCGATGAATTTTTCGGCATCGATCGTTTCCGCCGGTCTGTGTTCGTATTTACCTCCGAATACGACTTCGATCTGCGGATGCCTGTCGCCGCTGATTCCCGTCAGTCTGGAACCTTTCCCTGCAGAGATGAAGGAAACCGGAGTATTGTCGCTCAGATCGAATGAGAATCTCTTGACATAATGGCATTTCTGCTGGCCGTCGTAATATATGGCAGTGAAAGTCTTGCCTGGTTCCAGTTTCTCGATGAATTCGAGTTCTCCCTGATACCTGTTGCTCAGGTCGTATGAAGTGGTGTAATAGGTCCCGTCCCTGAACACTGCAAGGATATGGTCGTTGGTGTTGAACTGTCCGAGATATTTTCCCCTTCCGTCCTCGTTGAGCCTGTTGATGTCTTCGTCGAACCAGATATCCTTGCCTCCGATGGTTGAGATTCCCCTGGACTTCAGAAGAATACGCTGGATCGGATTCCTGGATACGAGATTTCCTCTTGCGCTTCTGCCCTTTATGGCAAGCTGCGCGAAATCGTATTCGTCTATGAGCTTTTTCAGTTTCGGCCTCGGCCTGAAATAGATTTTCACGGTTTCGGCCTCGCCGTTGCCGTTGGCCGTGAACCACAGGATCTTCGACCCCGGCGTGCCCTGGGTTATGTCGTACTCCTTGTCTCTCGTAATGCTTGTCACGGCAAATCTCTTCGCGTAGGATACGCTTTCCTTTCCGTCCCTGTATATGACATTGTAGATTGTCCTCTGGTCGTTCCTGTCGAAAAGGCCGACATACAGGATGTCCTTGCCGAAAAATGCCTTGTCGCTGACTTTCGTCACGACATATTTTCCGTCCTTGCGGATGACTATTATTTCCGACAGGTCGGAGCAGTCGCATACGAATTCCGCATTGTCTTCCTTTTTAAGACCGATTCCGGCGAAACCTTCAGCCTTGTTGACGTACAGTTTGGCGTTGTTGTTCACGACCCTTGTTACGGTAATCGTCTCGAAATTGGCGATTTCGGTAAGCCTCGGCCACTCCTTGCCGTATTTTTTCTTCAGGTTGCGGAAATAGCCGATCGTGAATTCGTCCAGATGTTCGAGATGGTTCCGCGTCTCGTCTATTTCGGCTTCTATCCCTTTCAGCTTTTCGTCCAGGGCCTTTATATCGAACCTTGAGATTTTCCTGATTGGCTTTTCCACGAGTTTCAGGATATCGTCCATCGTGATTTCCCTCAGGACCTTGTCCTGGTATTTCTTCATTTCGGAGAAAGTCTCGTCAAGCTGCTCTTCCCAGCTTGAGGAATCCTTCTTTTCAAGTATCCTGTATATCCCGTTTTCGAAATATATCCTTTCGAGGGAGCCGTAATGCCACTCGTCGTTCAGCTCGTCGAGCCTGATCTGCAGTTCCTTCCCGAGAAGTATCCGCGTGTGGGCGGTGTTGTATCTCAGGACTTCCTCCACGTCGAGGAACTGAGGCTTGTTGTCCACTATCACGCATGTGTTCGGCGATATCGACACTTCGCAGTCGGTGAAGGCGTACAGGGCGTCGATTGTCTTGTCTGGCGACACGTCGTTCGGCAGGTGTATGACGATATTGGCCTGGGTCGTGGTGAGATCGTCGATCTTGCGGATCTTGATTTTCCCGTTGTCCTTGGCTTTCAGTATCGAATCGATTATGATATGCGTCGTCTTGCCGTACGGGATTTCAGTGATGGCGATGGTGTTCCTGTCGATTTTCTCTATTTTGGCCCTCACCTTGACCACTCCGCCTCTTCTGCCCTTGTTGTATTTCGAGCAGTCGGCATATCCTCCGGTAGGGAAGTCGGGATATATTTCGAAATCCTCGCCTTTCAATATGGCGATGGAGGCGTCGAGAAGTTCGTTGAAATTGTGCGGAAGTATTTTCGAGGCAAGCCCTACTGCAATTCCTTCGGCCCCCTGTGCAAGCAGAAGGGGGAATTTTACCGGAAGGTCGACCGGCTCGAGGTTCTTTCCGTCGTAGGAGTTCATCCATTCCGTGGTTTTCGGATTGAAAAGCACCTCCTTTGCGAATTTGGTCAACCTGCCTTCTATGTACCTTGCCGCAGCATTCGAGTCTCCGGTGATGATGTTTCCCCAGTTGCCCTGGCAGTCGACCAACAGGTTTTTCTGGCCGATCTGTACGAGAGCGCCGAGTATGGAGGAATCTCCGTGCGGATGCAGCTTCATCGCTTCTCCGAGAATGGTGGCGACTTTCGTGTATGTGCCGTCGTCCACCTTGTACATGGTGTGGAGAACCCTGCGCTGGACAGGCTTCAGACCGTCGTCGATATGCGGAACGGCCCTCTGGAGTATGACGTATGAGGAGTAGTCGAGAAACCACTCCCTGAACATTCCGGAAAGCTTGTACTTGCGGCTGCTGTCGTT
>CALUQM010000032.1 GCA_944322925.1 uncultured Bacteroidales bacterium | reverse complement strand
GACGCCAAGTTCGGAGCACCCGGCGACGCCGCCCCAAAGGTGTTCATGAAATGGTTTTTCGTGGACACCACCACCGGAGAGGTCTCCGGCGAACAGATGGCCCTCGCACAGCTCACCGCAACCACAGAACCCGACACCGGAGCATAGCCCGAGCGCACGAAGAACAAACCTAAACTTAACCTATCCAATCCCACCTCAGCAATCAATGCGAGGTGGGATTTTCATGTATTTAGGATATATATTCTTGTATAAATCTCAATTTTCAATAGATTTGCCATTAAGATTGCCATATAGCAGTCTTGATATAACAACAACCAGAGTTCGGTGACTTTTACCGGGCTCTTTTTATTTTCCACGATTCATTAAGTAGGTGAAAATGTAAAGTAATTTCTGAAAGGAAAATCGCCAAATCTCGGAAATTCAAAAACTTGACGGTTTTAGATATGATCCGGTTAGGATTCCATTTCTAAGGACGTTTACTATTGATTTTGCCAATCTTGGCGATTATTGAATTATATTCATTCTCAATATTTTGTATCTCTTTATTTGCGTTATTTAAAAAATTAGGATCATTATTAAATGAGACAATAGTACTTTTAAGTTCAGTAATCATATAATCAAATTCTGATCTATTGTCTTTTATAAATTGTAAGTCTTGCTCTATTTCAGAATTGCTAAAATTTTTGGGAGAGTAATCATATTTTATGCGAAATGTTTTTAATTCTTTTCCATATGTTTGAATTCTAACTTGCATTGCATCCCATGCTCGTGTATGATTGTCAATATCAACCTTATTTTTATTGTTATATATCAACCTCGCTATATGATAATGTCCATAATACAGTCTGGCAATTGCTTGTCCAATTTGAAAATTCGAACAGTTGCTACCAAGTAAAAATAGTGATGTCGTAAAAAAATCTTTTATGTTTGTTAACAATTGGGTATAATCTGTCGGTGATAAAGGACCTGTTTGAGCACATGATGTTACACATAACAGGGTTACAGCAATTATAATAAATTTAATAAATTTCATATCAATTCAATGCACAAATATATTAGGTAGTATTTCAATCAATGTGTCTGGTACAACCCCTCAGACCTTTTAGTTCTGCAAATATATTAATTTATCCTTTGTCTCAATGGAAGGCGTGGCTGCCATTGTCAATTTTTATTTGTCAGGGAACATGGTCCTATCAAGGTCTATTTTCGGAAGCCGCCTCAGGTGTGGTTTCTTGTCTATGAACTCGTTGGACAAGACGGTTACAGTATCACACTCTTTCCCAGCTCCAATTCCGTCTCTACATCGGATTAGGCATCTCATATAACTTTATCGAATTTTAACAGGGTGCAAAGAAAAGTTTCACTATCTTTGCCAAACATGTCAGATTATCAGTCGAAAAATACGGCTGAAAAAATTTGACACGAAAATTGAAAGTTCTATGACGGAAAAATTGAAGTTACGAGAGAATCAACACCTGAATAACAATAAAAATTGGCAGGAAAAGAGCCTCAACTTTCAATTTAATGGATACGGTTTTTTACGAAAAAATGCAAAAATTTTGTTACCCGTTTGTTACTCGACCATTCAAAAAGCCAGTCAAAGAACACTTAATAATTTGATTTACAAAAGATAATGCCCGACAGCAATTTCATAGACTACGTAAAGATATTCTGCGCTTCGGGAAACGGAGGTGCAGGTTCTTCTCATCTAAGACGAGAGAAATACGTACCCAAGGGAGGGCCCGACGGTGGAGACGGAGGCCGGGGAGGACACATAATTCTCCGGGCGAATCCCCAGTTCTGGACGCTTATCCATCTGAAATACCGCAAGCACATCAAGGCAGAGCATGGTGAAGCCGGCAGCGGGCAGTTGCGAACAGGAAAAAACGGAGCAGATATCATCCTTGATGTCCCTGTCGGAACAGTTGCCCGAGATGCGGAAACCGGGGAAATTCTTTTCGAGCTTCTGGAACCTGGAGAGGAAAAAATCCTCGTCAGGGGCGGAAGAGGAGGTTTGGGCAACAATAATTTCAAGACAGCCACGAACCAGACCCCGCGATACGCCCAGCCCGGGGAGCCGGGTACGGAAGGCTGGTTCATACTGGAACTCAAGATACTGGCTGATGTGGGCCTCGTCGGATTTCCGAATGCAGGCAAATCCACCTTGCTGTCAGTGATTTCAGCAGCCAAACCGAAAATCGCCGATTATCCGTTCACTACACTCGAACCGAATCTTGGAATAGTAAGCTATTATGATGAACAGTCATTCGTAATGGCCGACATTCCGGGAATAATAGAAGGCGCCCACCTCGGGAAAGGAATCGGGCTGAGATTCCTCAGACATATCGAAAGGAATTCCATTCTTCTGTTCCTGATCCCTGCCGACAGCGACGATCCTGCCAGGGAGTACGGGATTCTCCTGAATGAACTGAAGGAATATAACCCTGAACTTCTCGTCAAGGGAAGGATACTGGCCGTTTCGAAATCCGACATGCTCGATGAAAAGATGAAATCGGAAATGGAAGCGGGACTTCCGGCAGGAATACCGCATATTTTCTTTTCTTCCATGACGGGAGAGAACATACCGGCACTCAAGGATATGATCTGGAAAGTGCTCCAAGACAATAATCTACAGTAACATGACCTGGCAAGAACTGCATGAATTGGACCAGCAGATTACTCTTTATCTGAACAGTCTGCACAGCGGAGTGACGGATCCGATAATGATATTTTTCTCGAATATTCCCGTCTGGATTCCGATGTACATTCTCGTAGCCGTATTTCTCTTCATCCGGCTCGGATGGAAAAAGGCCCTGATAGCCGTAATATCCATTACTCTCACTTTCGTTTTCTGCGACCAGCTCGCCAATCTGTTCAAAAACGGGATCGGACGTCTCAGACCATGCCACGACGAATTCATGGTAGGAGAAGGCCTCAGGATTCTCGAAGGAAAGGGAGGAATGTTCGGATTCTTTTCAGGGCACGCTTCCAACGCCTTCGGCTTTGCGACAAGTTCTTCGATGGCTTTCAGAAATGACAGCAGGCTCAGATACCGCGGGTATTCCGCATGGATATTTTTCTGGGCAGTCATGGTCAGCCTGAGCCGTATTTTCGTCGGCAAACACTATGTCGGCGATGTCATGGTCGGTATTATTGCAGGGACACTGATCGGTCTCGCCTGCGGGTTTGCTGCCAGGCTGGCTGTCAGGAAAATTAAATGATGAAAATATGACAGGAAATATTCATGATATCAGGATTGCAATAATAGGTCTGGGATATGTAGGACTTCCTCTTGCAAGGATGTTCTCGACGAAGTTCCCGACAATAGGATACGACAAGAACAGAACCCGTGTGGCTTCGCTGGCTGCAGGTCATGATGCGACCCTGGAAGTCGATGACAGGCGGCTTCAGGAAGCTATCAGCCGGCACGGACTTGTATGCACGTCGGATATAAGGGATATTAAAGACTGCAATTTCTATATCGTAGCCGTACCTACCCCCGTCGATATCAACCACAATCCGGACCTTACACCTCTCATTGAGGCCAGCCGGGACATCGGGACAGTCATCGGCAAGGGAGATATTGTCGTGTACGAGTCCACCGTCTATCCTGGCGTGACTGAAGAAGAGTGCATACCACGCATAGAAGAAGTGTCGGGGCTGAAGCTGAACGTCGATTTCCATGCAGGGTATTCTCCTGAAAGAGTCAATCCGGGAGACAAGGAACATACGGTCGAAAACATACAGAAAATCACTTCCGGCTCGACTCCTGAAGCGGCGGATCTTATTGACCGCGTCTACAATGAAGTGCTCGAAAACGGAACATACAAGGCTTCGTCGATCAAGGTGGCCGAGGCGGCAAAAGTAATCGAAAACAGCCAGAGAGACATAAACATCGCTTTCGTCAACGAACTGTCCAAGATTTTCACCATAATGGGCATAGACACTCTGGAAGTCCTCGATGCCGCAGCAACGAAATGGAATTTCATAAAGATGAATCCAGGACTTGTCGGCGGACACTGTATATCGGTAGACCCGTACTATCTGGCCCAATGTGCACTCAGACACGGATACAACCCGGAAATAATACTTGCCGGCCGCAGGGTCAACGACGGCATGGGCGCATACGTTGCCGACCAGACAATAAAACTGATGCTGAAAAAAGGCATACAGGTCCTGAAGTCGAAGATAATCATTATGGGATTCACATTCAAGGAAAATTGCCCTGATGTCAGAAACACGAAAATAATCGACATCTACAGGACATTGTCGGAATATAACGTGGATCTGACAGTCTACGACCCGTGGGCCAGCGTAAAAGTAGTAAAAGAGGTCTACGGGATAGACATTGTGAACGAGCTTCCGGAGGAAAAGTTCGACGCCGCTATCGTAGCGGTAGCGCACAGACAGTTCCGCAGGCACGAAGTGGACATGGATGCCCTTCTCAATCCGGTACATGTGATATACGATGTCAAGGGTATACTTCCGAGGGAAATCATAGACGGCAGACTATAGTCAGATAATCAGCCGGGATATTTTAAAGCAGATAAGGAATATGGCAAACTTTGCACTGGTTGGCGTAGCCGGATACATTGCGCCGAGACATCTTAAAGCCATCGCCGACACGGGCAACAGGCTTGTAGCAGCATACGACAGATTCGACAGTGTCGGGAGACTCGACAGTTTTTTCCCAGACTGCGCATTCTTTACGGAGCAGGAACAGTTCGAATCATATATCGACAGGATAAAGGGAACAGAAAACCAGGCAGACTGGCTTGTGGTATGTACGCCTAACTACACCCACGCTGCATTCTGCCGTTACGGGCTGAAAAACGGCATGGACGTTATCTGCGAAAAGCCGGCCACCCTGCATTCATGCGAGATAGACGAACTGATGCGCATCGAAGAGGAAACAGGACACAAGGTCTACAACATCCTCCAACTGCGTCTCCATGACAGAATCTCCGCCCTGAAAAAACAGGTGGATGAAGGACCTGCCGGCAGGAAATACAATATAGACCTGACATACATTACATCCAGAGGGAAATGGTATTATGCCTCCTGGAAAGGAGACAATCACAAGAGCGGAGGAATAGCGACGAATATCGGAGTGCATTTCTACGACATGCTGCAATGGATTTTCGGTCCTGTCAGGGAAAATATCGTCCACATCTCCAGTTTCGACAGAGTGGCCGGCCGGCTTGAACTGGAAAAGGCATCCGTCACGTACTTCCTGAGCATCAACGGTGACTGTCTGCCGCCCAATGCCGTTCAAGGGGAAAAACGGACTTACCGCACGCTCTCCATCGACGGGGAAGAATTCGAATTCAGCCAGGGATTTACCGAGCTGCACACTAAAAGCTATGAAAACATACTGAACGGAACAGGTTTCCGCATCAGCGAATCACGCAATTGTATCCGGATAGTAGAGGATATACGCAACGCTGTCCCTGCAGGTCTTGTCGGGGACTGCCATCCGCTTGCACTGAAACCGCTTGCCGCACACCCGTTCGGTTGGGATGACGTCAAATATTGATGGATATGAAAATCGATATGGTCGACCTCAAGGGTCAGTATCTGAGGATAAAGGAAGAAATCGACTCCGGTATCCGTGAAGTGATAGACAGTACGGCATTTATCAACGGCCCCGCCGTGGAAAAATTCAGGGACAGTCTCGGAAAATACCTCGGAGGATGCCATGTCATTACCTGCGCCAACGGAACTGACGCACTTCAGATTGCACTTATGGCGCTGGGGCTGAAACCGGGAGATGAGGTAATCGTGCCGGCATTCACATACGTCTCGTCGGCTGAAGTTATCGCCCTGCTGGGCCTTGTACCGGTCATGGTCGATGTCGACCCCGATACTTTCAATGTCACGGCCGAAAACATCAGAAAAGCCATTACGCCCTTGTCCAAGGCGATAATTCCAGTTCATCTGTTCGGTCAGAGCTGTGACATGGAGCCTATACTGGAACTTGCCCGGGAACACAGCCTTTACGTCATCGAAGACAATGCCCAGGCCATAGGCGCGGAATATACGTTCAGCGACGGACGCAAGGCCGGAACGGGTACCATGGGGACAGTCGGCTGCACATCGTTTTTCCCGTCCAAGAATCTCGGCTGCTACGGTGACGGAGGTGCAATTTTCTGCAATGACGCCAATCTGGCCGAAAAACTTGCCATGATCGCAAACCACGGGCAGAAGATGAAATATCACCATTCGGTAACAGGCTGCAATTCGAGACTCGATACGATACAGGCCGCCGTGCTGAATGCGAAACTCCCCCATCTGGACGAATACTCCGCAGCCAGACGCACGGCAGCGGAATATTATACGGAAAGACTCATGGAACTGGATCCGCATGAAGAATTCTTCGTTACCCCGTCGCGGCTACGAAACAGCACTCACGTTTATCACCAGTACACATTGAAGATAAGAAACGGAAAAAGAGACGCGCTGAAAGAGTACCTTCACGGCTTGGGCATACCGTCAATGATATATTATCCTCTCCCCCTGAACGAGCAGGACGCATTCAAGGGTATAGCCAGGGCCGCAGAACCGCTCCGCGTCTCCAGGGAATGCGCGGAATCCGTGCTGTCTATCCCGATGCACACGGAGCTGACCAGGGAAATCCAGGATGTCGTCATCGCAGGCATCGGCAGTTTTTTCCGCAAATGAAAAAAGGCATACAATCTCTGCCATAATGGAAAACAAAGGATATTTCGTACACGAATCAAGCTACATCGATGAAAATGTGAGCATCGGTGAGGGTACAGCGATATGGCATTTCTGCCATATCCAGAAAAATGCAGTGATCGGAAAAAACTGTTCTTTAGGACAGAATGTAAACATAGGCTGCAATGTCAGAATAGGTAACGGCGTCCGTATCCAGAACAACGTATCCGTCTATGAGGGTGTCGAACTCGAAGACAATGTCTTCTGCGGGCCATCGTGCGTATTTACCAATGTTGTCACGCCCAGGGCGCATTTCCCCGTAAACGGAAAATATGCCAGGACTCTGGTAAAGGAAGGTGCATCCCTTGGAGCGAACTGCACCATAGTCTGCGGACATACCATAGGAAAAAGCGCATTGATAGGTGCCGGAGCTGTCGTTGCCTCCGACGTAAATGACTATGCACTGATGACAGGAGTGCCGGCAAGGCAGACCGGATGGGTCTGCGAATGCGGAAAGAAACTCGGTTCCGATCTGCAATGTTCCTGCGGAAGGAGTTATTTTCTTGAAGACGGAAGGCTGGGGCGGAAATAAGAAAAACGAGGGTGAATTCTGAATTGGTCGCACGACCAAACGGAATTTACCCTCGTTTGTGGAGATAGTCGGAGTCGAACCGACGACCCTCTGCTTGCAAAGCAGATGCTCTAGCCAACTGAGCTATACCCCCTTTTCGTTTCTTTCGGCCGATTTCTGCGTTGGACTTTGCATCGGCTGTCGGTCATTTCTGAGTCGGATTGCAAAGGTAGGGAATTTCTTTTAATAAGCAAGTATTTTTGTTATTTTTGTGTTCTGTTCCGGCCTGCCACGGCAGGACCGGGCGGAGATACATGAGTTCAAACACATAAACGAACAGACAACATTACACAAGAAAATGAAAGTCAAGATAGTGAACAGATCATCCTACCCGGCGCCGGAATACGCTACGGAAATGTCGGCCGGCATGGACCTCAAGGCAGAAATACGGGAACCTGTCATACTGAATCCGCTATGCAGGACAATGGTCCCGACAGGCCTTTCAATAAGCCTTCCTCAAGGTTATGAAGCCCAGATCAGACCGCGCAGCGGACTGGCAGCGAAACATGGAATAACTGTTCTCAACACGCCCGGAACCATCGACGCCGATTATCGCGGAGAAATCAAGGTCATCCTGATCAACCTGTCCGACCAGCCGTTTACAATCAATCCGGGAGAGCGGATTGCACAAATGGTAGTGGCCCGCCATGAACACGTACAATGGGAAGAGACTGAAAGCCTGGACGAAACTGAACGCGGAGAAGGAGGCTTCGGAAGTACGGGGAGATAAACTCCGCAAAACACTGCCATGACAATACAGGAACTGTACGCAATATTCAAAAACTGCAGAGGAGTCGCTACCGACAGCAGAAAGATAACAGGAGGAGAACTTTTCTTTGCCCTCAAGGGGGAAAATTTCGACGGAAACGAATATGCCCTGAAGGCTTTGGAAGCCGGAGCGGAATACGCAGTCATAAGCACCGGTTCCGCTCTTGCCCTCAGGCTGGATCAGACAGACAGCAAGACAGCCTCAAGACTGATCCCGGTCGAAGACACGCTCCGTACATTGCAGGACCTTGCCCGCTGGCACCGTTCCATGACATTTGCAGGCGGGAAACCCATACCCGTCATCGGTCTGACGGGTACGAACGGCAAGACCACGACCAAGGAACTGATAAAAGCCGTCCTCTCCTTGCGGTTCAAGGTTTCGGCTACGGAAGGAAACCTGAACAACAGCATCGGAGTCCCTCTCACCCTTCTCGGCATCGGTCCCGAATCCGAAATCGCGATAGTAGAAATGGGGGCAAGCCATCCGGGAGACATAAAGGAACTGGTATCGGTATGCCTGCCGAACTACGGGCTGATAACCAATGTCGGCAAGGCTCACCTTCTTGGTTTCGGCAGTTTCGAAGGAGTGAAAAAAGCAAAGGGAGAACTGTACGACTATATACAGAGGACTGCAGACAAGGTATTCATAAATGCCGATGACAGGGAACTCTGCAGGATGGCGGAAGAAAGACCAGACCTTCAGCTGATTCCCTACGGTGTAGAATATCAGGGCGCAAAAATCTTGGACACGGACAACGAACACCCGTATCTGAGACTGGAACTGCCGGACGAAAACATACTGATAGAAACACACCTTATAGGCACCTACAATGCTGCCAATGTAATGGCCGCCCTTGCCGTGGGTTCGCATTTCGGAATCAGGCATGCAGAAGCGGCAAAAGCCATAGAGTCATATATCCCGACCAACAACAGGTCCCAGATGGTCCGCAGCAAAGACAATACACTCATCATCGATGCCTACAATGCCAATCCGACAAGCATGGAGGCAGCTATCGACAATTTCTGCAGGATCAAGGCCGAAAACAAGACGATGATGCTCGGCGACATGCTGGAACTCGGCACGGAATCAAGCCGGGAACATCTGAAAATCATCAGCAGGGCAATGCAGTCGGACGCATCAAAAGTCTTTCTTGTAGGAGAAGAATTCGGCAAGGCGGCCAGTCAGGCAGACATGTCGGCATCAATACCTCAAATCATGCTTTTCAGGACATCGGCGGAACTGGCCGACCATCTTGCTTCCGACCGGATAAAAGGAAGCACCATCCTCATCAAAGGTTCCAGGGGAACCAGGATGGAGACGGTGCTCGGCAATCTTTAATGTCAGGGGATTCTTTCAGGCCGTCAGAACTTGAAAGAATCCTTCAATGATGTCGTCTTGTTGAATACGAAATGGTCAGGCGCAGAGTCAGGATCCTTGAAGAAATACCCTGTCCTCTCGAACTGCACCGCAATACCGGAATTGTCCTCCAGCAGGGCAGGTTCGGCATAACCTTTCGTTACCACAAGGGAATCGGGATTCAGATAATTCTTGTAGTCCTCTCCCTCCGGTATCGAGCCCATCTGCGCTTCGGTAAAGAGTTTGTCATAAATGCGGAGTTCGACTTCTTTAGCATATTCCGCAGAAACCCAGTGAATGGTTCCCTTGACAGAACGCCACTCCCCTGCTCCCGGTTTGGATGAAGGATCATAGGTACATCTGATTTCGGTTATATTGCCTTCCCCGTCCTTTACGACTTCCGTACACTTGACAATATAGGAATATTTCAGGCGGACTTCACCGTCCGGTTTCAGACGGAAATATTTTTTAGGAGGCTCTTCCATGAAATCGGCCTTTTCGATAAGGATTTCACCCGTAAACGGGACTTTCCTGCACGGGCCATCAGGACTTGCAGGATTCAGAGGGGCGTCGAACCACTCCACTTTCCCCGGCTCCCAGTTCGTGACTACAAGCCTTACGGGATTCTGAACTGTCATGTACCTGTTGGAACGCTCGTTAAGATCCTGGCGCACGCACCACTCCATAAGCTGGAGATCTATCAGCTGCTCTCTCTTGGCCACTCCGACCTTTTCCGCAAACATCCGGACGGATTCCGGAGTATATCCCCTTCTGCGTATACCGCAGATGGTCGGCATCCTCGGGTCATCCCAACCGCTAACATAATGGTTCTTGACGAGTTCGAGCAGTTTTCTCTTGCTCATCACAGTATATGTGAGATTCAGTCTTGCGAACTCGTACTGATGTGAAGGGAAAATGCCGAGTTTTTCTATGAACCAGTCGTAAAGCGGTCTGTGCACGTCGAATTCGAGTGTGCAGATGGAATGGGTGATATGTTCGATACTGTCGCACTGGCCGTGGGCGAAATCATACATCGGATAGATGCACCACTTGTCCCCAGTCCTGTGATGACGGGCATGGATTATCCTGTACATGAGCGGATCCCTGAACAGCATGTTCGGATGTGCCATGTCTATCTTCGCTCTCAGGACTTTCTCCCCGTCCGCATACTTGCCTACCTTCATTTCCCTGAAAAGCCTGAGATTCTCCTCGACGGAACGGTTCCTCCACGGACTTTCGGTTCCCGGAGTCTGCACCGTGCCGCGGTTTGCCCTTATCTCTTCCTGGGTCTGGTCATCGACGTATGCAAGACCTTTCCTTATAAGTTCTTCAGCCCATTCGTACAACTGGTCGAAATAGTCCGAGGCGTATCTTTCATTTTCCCATTCGAATCCGAGCCATCTGATATCATCCTTGATAGAGTCGACATATTCCGTGTCCTCCTTGACCGGATTGGTATCATCGAATCTCAGATTGGTCTTGCCACCGTATTTTCTGGCAAGACCGAAATTCAGGCAGATACTTTTCGCATGACCGATATGCAGGTAACCGTTCGGCTCTGGCGGAAAACGTGTCATTACCGACTCGCACTTTCCGGATGCAAGATCCGCTTCGATGATTTCTTCGAGAAAATTGAGATTGCGGCCTGATGCGGCCTCATTATTCAGTTCTTCCATATTTCTTCAGTCCTCATTAAGCATTCAGGCAGCAAATTTAACAAGAAATGAAATAAAGACAAATCATTATAATTATCTTTGCACGCAAAACCGGATAAAATATGATACAGTCAATGACAGGTTACGGCAAGGCCGAAACCACTCTCGAAACAGGCAAGATAACAGTCGAAATCAGATCGCTGAACGGAAAGACAGCCGACATAGGCATAAAGACGCAGCTTCTGCCGAAAGACAAGGAACTGGTTGTCCGCCAGATGATCGCACAGAAACTGCAGAGAGGCAACATAGACATGTTCATGACATACGAGGCTAACGCCGCCGACAGCGCCAGGGAAATCAATGCGGAACTGGCACTTGAATACTACCGGCAGCTGATGAAGATAAACTCTCTGATAGACAAGGAGTTTCCCGGAACAGGCAACGCCGACTCCGCGCATCTTCTCGGTCAGATCGTAAGATTCCCTGACATCATAGATACGACGAAAAAACAGGATATCATCAATGATGACAACTGGGAGCAAGTCCGCGTCTGCATTGAAGAGGCGCTTGAAAAAACCTGCAGGTACCGCATCGATGAAGGAAAATCTCTTTATTCGGACGTTACGGCCAAGGTTGCGGCCATTCTCGGTCAGATTCCACATATCGAAGAATTCGAAAAGGAAAGAATCTCTGCAATAAAGGAAAAAATTTTATCCCGCATCGACGAACTTTCCGTTCCGGCAAACAATGAACGCCTCGAGCAGGAAATGATATATTATATTGAAAAGCTCGACATCAACGAAGAAAAAGTCCGCCTGCGCCAGCATTGCAGATATTTCATGGAAACTATCGACAACGATCCTTATCCGGGCAAGAAACTCGGATTCATCGCCCAGGAAATGGGGCGTGAGATCAACACCACCGGATCCAAGGCCAACCACAGCGAAATCCAGAAGATCGTCGTGAAAATGAAGGACGATCTCGAAAAAATCAAGGAACAGAGCCTGAATATTCTGTAAGGCAAGAGCCCGGCGGCTACTTCAGAATCCTTATGACGAATCTGTACTGTCCGGACACGGGAGCATTCCGGTCGGAAGTGAATGAAATGCGGTGCAGGACATTCCCCCATACACCGGTCAGTCTCGGGTCGTCAAGCTGCCTGGCTTCTGCCGACGGTTCAAGCGAACGTGGATAGGAAATCTCAGCAACAGCACCGTCTCCGGACACCACGACCCTGCCCTGAGGAACGACCTTGCGCACCCCGTCATGCACATAAGTTTCCCCCGGCAGACTTACATCGCCGTGAACGAGGAAATTCTCCACGTCGGCCTCATTCCTTTGGGACAAACTGAAATTGTCGCGGATTACAAGTTTGCCGTCAGAAAGGCTGTATTCCCTTTTCCAGATGCCGCACTCCGCCGAATCCGGGTATGCGCCGCTGATGTCGAGAGAAAATTCCCTGTTTTCAAGACTGCATGAAACATCCGAAGACCTGAATCCGGCTCCGAAGCTCTGGGGCACGCCGTTTATGACAGGAAGGCTGTGCCAGTTGCTCTGCATCGACCATATAGTATACCTGTCCGGTCCGAATGTCTTTTTTGTATATGTTCCCACACCGGCATCAACGAACAGAGGACTGCCATCGGCATAGAGAATGAAAGTACCGACATCGTTGTGATTATGGCTTTCGTTGTTGAAGCCGCCCTTGGCTGCAAAGAAAGATCCGGCCCCGTCGCGAAGATAGCAGAATTCCGTTTCCGGATACCAGACGGCAGAAGGGACATCGGACCGGAGTCCGGCCAGCACTGTCTCCGCCGGCACCGAAGCAAGTTCCGAATTCAGTTTCTTCAGTTTGGCACCCATCTCCTCAAGCACTCTTGCCGTCTCGAGGGACCTGTACGTATCATTGCCAGTCGGAACGGCAGGGGCCCTGAAACATCCGTCGGCCGGTGAATACATGAGATAAAGGGCGAAATCCATCATCTCCCTGCTGCCCGTGGATCTTCCGTAACGGTATATGAGATAAGCGTCAGGGCTCATCGATGCGGTCGCGTCCGCGAAATTCACAACCCATGAGTCCCCGATATACGATCTGGAAATGTATTCCCCCATCAGGCGGACCTGTTCATTGCCGAAAAGGGACACCTTGCCGCCTGTCGCATCGTACAGGATCGCGAGGTAATCATAAAGTTTTCCTGCCGCATGCCCCCAATAGGACGGACCTTCCTCGCAAGCTCCGTCACTCTTTACGAAATTCACGAAGCGGTCCACGGATTCCACGGAAAGTCTGACCGCGGCATCGAGTCTGGCCTGGTCTTCTTCCATAAGGAGGTAGCAGAGGAGTACATTTGAATTGCACCACGGATTCCAGTTGTTGATGATCTGCCCCGGCTTCCAGTCCTCTGCAATCCACCAGTTCGACTGTCTTACCGATTCATCGAGGTACGGGTCGAGAATCCTCTCTTTCATGGCTTGTCTGATACAGTAATTGACCGACGGATCCTCCGCTTCGATCTGATCCCGGAAAAAATGCCAGGCAATCGCGACCGTAGCGCCGTAGCCTCCTGATACAAGGTCTATGATATATTCACGAGGATCCGGCAGAGACCTGCGGCTCGACTGTCTCGGATTATGTGCAGACAGGACCCACGAAGTCATCTGACAGCTCATCCACAGTCCGTTTATTATCTGGTCCGTAAATCTGCCCTCCCCTTCGGCGAGCTCAGCCAGGATAAGGCGGTTCAGGGCAACTCTGTTGGCCTCCATGGGATCTTCCATTATTTTACGGTTCCCGCTTCTTTCATACTCGAGATAAGCCGTGGCTGGAATAATCTGCCAGCCGAAAGAGAGAAGTTTCTCCCCTTCTTCTATGACCCTCTCCCTGTCCTGACCGAAAAGGTCTTCCCAGCCGGACCTGTCCGAATATTCCGGATAAGGGAACCAGTCTCCGCCGGGTCTGACAAGACTTTCTCCGCCGGCATGCGACAATGCGGCCTCATATTCGGCGGTGATATAATTCCTTTCTTCGTATGACCAGACTTCGGCTCCGGATACGGTGACAAGGATTGAAACACACAGGACCGTTTTCAGTGTCAGGGCAGATATTCCTTTCATATTCACGATATTGAGTTTATTCCGATATTTCTATTTTTCCTACATAAATACCCCAGTTGCCGTCGGTTACGACTGGTATTTCCCTGCCGGTGCTGTCCTCCACGTACACGGCATTCTCAAGAAAGGTGTGGGAATGCCCCCCTATGACCATATCGACATTCCTTACTCCGGAGACCAGTTCCGGATCCGTAAAGAAATCCCCTTCATAGCCGAGATGGGTCAGGCAGATGACAATATCGCAATGCTTCTTCTCCTTCAGGAAAGCCGCATAACGGTTCGCGGTTTCCACGGGATCAAGATATGCTATCTTGTCGGCAATATGCCTGTCTATGACCTTGGTCAGATCCGTAAGGAGTCCTATAACCCCTATTTTGAATCCGCCGCGCCTCAATATGCAATACGGTCTTACGAGCCTGTCCAGTTCCGGATCCCGGAATTCATAATTCGCGCATACGACCGGAAAATCCATTCTGCGCACCCTGCGGGCAAGCTCTTCAAGACCATTGTCGAATTCATGGTTTCCGAGGCAGGCCACATCGTACTTCATGGCATTCATACAGTCCGTCTCGACGTCTCCCTTCAGCAGGGTGAAATACGATGTTCCCTGGCTGAAATCTCCGGCATCGACAAGAAGGACTCTGCTGCGGCCAACGGCATTACGGACGCTGTCCACGAAAACCGCCCTTTCTATCACTCCGCCAAGACCGGCATTCCGTCCTGACCTTACAGGATCTATGTGGCTGTGCGTATCGTTGGTATGCAGTATTACAAGGTCCTGCGCCCCTGCCAGAAGACTGACTGCGGAAAACAATGCAGCCAGAAATATTCTATTCATCGCCTTCATATACATCAGTCAAGGATTTTCACTCTGCCGTCAGTGGAGTAGCTTATTTCACGTCCGGCTGCAGTTTCCGACTTCACATAACCGAGCATGACGTCTATCACGTCAGTATCGTCGAAGTCGATGATTTCTACGGCATTCCTTGCCACGAACAGATTGTCTCCCCCGTTGAGCAGGAAGGAAATGGTCGCAACACCGTAAATACTATCGTCCTCCAAAGGCTGTCCGTCTATCGTCGCGGATACGAGACGTCCGCCGGAAACCTCGATCCTCACGCCGCCGAGGACCTGTATCCTTGTTGCAGCCATCTGCTCGAGGATGGCCCTGAGATCCTTTCCTTTCAGAGCCACATATACTATGCTGTTCTTGAAAGGAAACATCGAAAGCATGTCATCGAGAAGTATGTCCCCTTCAGGCATGTCCACCCTTATGCCGCCGAAATTGCCTATGCCGGCATGGACCTTCCTGCCGGATTTCGCCTCTACGGCCGCCATTATTCTGTCGATGAACATGTCTGACAATGCGGATTCAGGCTCGGCAAGTATCATTGCTTCGGCAGAATGTCCGATAACCTGCTTGACCTGCGCCATTGCCGGCTGGGCTTCCAGAACGACTGAGGCAACGGCGGCCGCAGTCCCTCCCTTGTAGACCTTCCCGTTCGGAGCATAGAATGTCCTCCCCCTGACTTTTCCTATGGATTTGTCCGCATCATCGGCGGATGGAGAGACGCAACCCGTTCTGGATCCGTCCATCAGGACCCTCGACCACCCGAAATTCATGCCGCCGTCATCGGCCGCGACAGACACGGGTACGGCACATGACAGCGCGACAATACCCGACATTACAAGTCTTCTCATTCCCGTCATTTCTGTTTCAACCATTTATAAAGATCCCTGAAAGTAGTCTTTTTGCCGTACATCAGTATTCCTATCTTGTATATCTTCGCCGAGATATAGGCCATAATCACGAAAGTTACAAGCAGAAGGCCTGCAGACAGCGCAAGTTCCCATACCGGCACTCCGAACGGAATGCGTGCAAGCATCACTATCGGAGAAGTGAACGGAATCATGGATCCCCAGAACACAATCTGGCTGTCAGGAGCCTTGAAAGCATAGAAAGCTATGAAGAAGGCCAGCAGCAAAGGTATCGTGACCGGCATCTGGAGCTGCTGCGTATCCGCCTCGTTTTCTACGGCAGAACCGATTGCCGCAAAAAGCGAAGCATACAGAAGGTAGCCGAGAATGAAATATACGATAAAGCACAGAAGGATTCCGACATAATCGAGATCTGCCAGAGTGGAAATGACGGCAGTCATGTCATTTCCTGAAATGTCGGCAAGCGGGTCGGCAGTCAGCCCGGCAGACTCCATCATGCCGGCATCGGCGCCGAGGCCTTCCGCCATCATCGTCATCTGGTCGGACTGCATCCCTGCCCCTGCCGTCAGTGTATCCATTCCCACGAAAGGTCCGACAGCGGCCACCAGGGCTGCCGTCAGGAATATCCAGAGGAAAAACTGAGTCAGCGCCACGGCGGCTACTCCGATGATTTTGCCGAACATGAGCTCAAGCGAACTCACTGACGATATGAGAACCTCGACTACTCTTGTGGACTTCTCTTCTATGACACTCTGCATGACCATTGCGGAAAACATGGCAATGAACATGTAGATTATTACGGACAGCACCAGAGAGACTATCATGTAGACTTCTGATGATGTGATCTTTTCCTCACCGCTGTCATCCACGGTATATGTGGAAACCGGAATATCGGCCCGCACATCCTCGAGGATCTGCTTGAGTCCCTTTATATCGTATGAAGCAAGACGGTATTCTTCTATGGCATTGTTGACATTCCGGCTCAGGGCCGTCTTCATGTCGACACTCAGAGGCTGCTGCGAATACGCCGATACCGAAACCGTTTTCGACAAGGTATCCAGTTCGGATATGATGACGAGAGCATCGAGGTCGAGATCGAAATATCTGTTCTTCAGCGAATCTACCGGCTGTCCGGAATAATCCGTGAAATCGTATTGCTCGCTGTCCGTCATGTACGGCATGACAATACCGGATTTGTCCACGACACCTATTTTCTTGCCCTTGTCTTCAGCCATCAGCATGATTACGCTCGGCAGAATGCACATTGCCGCAAAAAATATCGGACCGAGAAAAGTCGTAAGAAGAAATGATCTTTTCTTTACCTTGGTAAGGTATTCTCTTGATATGATGACGCTTACTGTGCGGAAATTCATGGTCTATTCCTCCTCCGTGACTAATTTGATGAAAATATCGTTCATCCTCGGTACGAGCTCCCTGTAAGAATGGACAGTAACCGGCTGCGCGATAAGGCTCTTCAGGACGTCCGACCTGCCCGCAGTCTCTTCTGCGGCAAGAACGGCCGTATGTCGGGAAGAATCATCCCGGTCAGAGAGGACCCTGTAGACTCCGGGAAGAGATGTCAGGGGCGAGGATGCGGTATATATTACCTCGAGATGATTGTTCCCGTATTTGCGCCTTATCTCATCCACGCCTCCGGCTATCACTACGTGTGACTTGTTTATCAGAGCAATGTTGTCGCACAACTCCTCTACCGATTCCATATTGTGTGTGGAAAGGACTATGGTCGCACCGCCGTCCTTGAGTTTCAGTATCTCGTCCCTGATGATCTGGGCATTTACGGGATCAAAGCCCGAAAACGGCTCGTCGAGAATGAGCAGGGACGGTCTGTGGACCACAGTCGTGATGAACTGGACTTTCTGCGCCATTCCCTTCGAAAGCTCTTCCACTCTCTTGCCCCACCAGCTCTGTATTCCGAATTTTTCGAACCACATCTTCAGTTCCGAGGCCGCATCCCTGACACTCATCCCCTTGAGGCGGGCGAAATACATTGCCTGGTCTCCGACTTTCATTTTCCGGTAAAGGCCCCTCTCCTCAGGCAGATATCCTATCTTCCTGACGTCATCCTGGGTTATCAGCCGGCCGTCGAAAAGGATGGTGCCGCTGTTGGGTATCGTTATCCTGTTTATTATCCTTATAAGGGTAGTCTTTCCTGCTCCGTTCGGCCCGAGAAGGCCGAAAATCTTTCCTTTCGGAATATCTACGGAGACGTGGTCAAGAGCCTTTTTTTCTCCGAAGCTCTTGCAGACATCCTCGCATCTTATCATATATTCTTCCATAATATCCTTATTGCACGTCTTGTCCATCAATATGTCAGCCGTTCAATATCCTGGCTGTAAGTTCCATGAGCAGTTCTGCCTGGGTAGCCTCCCCGGAATCCCCTCCTTTTCCCTTGAAGTCGTATTCCTTTATCAGGGAGATGACCGCCATACACTTGCGCATGGGATAATTTGCCGCCGCCGCATCGTATTCCCTGAGAAAATACGGACTTATGCCGAGCGCCGATGCCTTCTCCGCGTTTCCGGCTTTCGGATTGTTCTTCAGCAATGCCTCATACCTGAGAATCCTGTAGAAATGGTTGAAAAGCGGAGCCGTCGCCATCAGAAGCATGAATTTCGGGGAATTGCCGATATAGGCCGCTATTTTCAGGGATCTGGCGGCATTTTTAAACGAAAGTTCCTTCGTAAGTTCGAATATGCTGTACTGACGGCTGATGCCTACATTGTTTTCAATGTCTTCGGCCGTAATCATGGTGGCGTTTTCCGGGAGATTCTTCCGCATTTTGTCTGTCTCCACGGCGATTTTCGCCAGATCCGTACCTGCATATTCAGCAAGCAGCGCCGCAGCATCAGGCGCTATCGACAGGCCCTTGCCGGCAAAGAAGGATGTAATCCACCTGCTCATCTCGTAATCCCTTACCGGAGCGGATTCGAGGACCACGCCTGTCTTGCGGATATTCCTGTACAGTTCTTTCCTCTTGTCGAGAAGCGCGCCGTGAAGACAAAGCACAAGGACTGTCGTAGGAAGAGGATTCTGGCAGTATTTCGCCAGGCCGTCTATGGTTTTCATGGCCTGGGCCTCCTTTACTACGACAAGCTGGCGCGAAGCGAATACAGGATACTGCATTGCGGCAGTCACCACATAGTCCGCATCGACATCGGTACCATAGCACACTGTCTGATTGAAGTCCCTCTCGCTGTCATCGAGGGCATATCTTATAATTGCATCGCATACGGTCTCCGGATAGTACGGTTCTTCGCCCATAAGCAGATACACCGGACTGAAGCTGCCTTTTCTGACATCTTCGATGATTTCACGGCATTGAGCGTCCGTCTCTGTAAAACCTTTAGCCATATCTTTGCAAAGATAATACAAAAAATGAGATACCTGGGCGGAGACAAGAAAAACGCCGCCTGTCATTTTCGGGTCTACGGTAATGCCCGCTATGACAGACGGCGTTGCTTTACAATATCAGTTATCCGTTAATTCGCTCTTTTCTCCTTTACTCTTACAAGTTTTTCCTTCAATACATCGAGACAGTCCACGACAGCATCCTCGAATGTCCTGGCATTCCTCTCGACAATCACGTCATTTCCAGGTATTTTCACCAGAACCTTGACATTCTTGTTTTCATGTTCGGGAAGAAGCGACATCGAGACTTCCACTCCGATAATCTCATCATAGAACTTAGGCAATTTGGAAAGCTTCTTTTCTACAAAGTCCAACAATTTTTGATCAGCATTGAACTTGATGGATTGTACTCTAATCTCCATTTTTACCTCCATTTTTAGCCCGCGGATGGGCAGATTCATAAACAGTTTTCAGTTTGGCGATGGAATTGTGCGTATAGACCTGGGTCGCCGCCAGCGATGAATGACCGAGAAACTCCTTTATCGAGTTCAGGTCAGCCCCGTCATCGAGCAGTTCCGTCGCTACCGTATGCCGGAGAACGTGCGGGGATTTCTTTCCGGAAAACCCTTCGGCTGTCCCGAGTTCCCGCTTCACCGTCCTGTCGACAAATTCGGGATAGACGGCACGGCCCTTTGCCGTGACAAACAGAGGAGAAGACATGGTCCATACACCTCCAACCATCGTATCAACTGAATGTAAATATAATGAAATTTCTTTACAAAATGAAGGCAGAAGAGGAATTTCTCGCATTTTATCCCCTTTTCCGCTGACCCTCATGACTCCCCTGCGAAAATCCATATCCCCGCGCCGCAGACCGACAAGTTCGGCACGTCTGATACCCGTATTGTACAAAGTGGAAATTATGGCCCTCGACAGTCTGTGACAATAGCCGGACAGTGTCATGTCTGGAATTTCGGAAGCATATATTTCGGTGCGGCGGAAATAGTTTTCCATGTCTTCCTGTCTGAAAAAATCCGGAAGACGCTTTTCTGTCCGCGGGCGTTTCACTATCCGCACCGGATTCGACTTGAGATGGCCGTCCTTTATGAGAAACCGGCAGAATCCGCTCAGCACCGATATGTGCAGATTTGCCGTCCTGGCCTTCAGCCCCTTTTCGAGCAGCCGTACTTCATACCCTCTTATGACATTCGGAATCAGCGACTCCAGAAGTTCGTCATCCGACGATATCCCGGCAAGGCTGCAGTATGTATCCAGACTGTCCCTGTAGATCTTCACCGTCCTTGGCGAATATCTCCTGACAGTCGAGACATATTCAAGATACCTTTCTATAAGCCGGCTTTCCATCGGGATGACATTTATCTGACCGGTCTGAGACCGAGTTCCTCCGCCCTTGACCTCATAAGCCTGTCGGCCTCCTCGAAATTGTTTCCTATGGTTCCGTCAAGTATCGCATTCTTGACATAATCCTTCAATTCACCTATCTGACGGCATGGAGGGATACCGAACAGATCCATAATGTATTCTCCGGTTACAGGGTTTTTGAAATTGCGTATGGCATCCTTGGCTTCAACTTCGACCAGTTTCTGCCTTACGAGTTCAAAATTGTGTCTCAGACGTTCGACCTTCCGCGGATTTTTAGACGTCACGTCGGCATTGCACAGCAGCATGAGATCATCGATGTCGTTTCCCGCATCGAAAAGCAGCCGTCTTACGGCCGAATCGGTCACTTCCTCGGTAACGAGCGCTATCGGCCTGAGATGCAGAAGCACAAGCTTCTCGACATACTTCATTTTCTCGTTGAGCGGCATCCTGAGATCCTTAAAAATCTTCGGTACCATTCTGGCGCCTACCACTTCATGCCCGTGGAATGTCCAGCCGGCCTGCCTGTCGTATTTTTTCGTTGCCGGCTTGCCTATATCGTGAAGCAGAGCCGCCCACCTGAGCCACAGGTTTGGCTCGGTCCTGACACTTTCCGTTTCTGCGCCGTCCCTGAAACCGTAATCCTTCAGACTGCCGGCAGCAATGGCTGCGGCTTCTCCTGCCGCCACATTGTCCAGAACCTCGAGCGTATGGGAAAAATTCTCCTTGTGGCCATGACCGTCCACGCTCTCCACCCCCTTCAGTCTGCACAACTGCGGAAGGATGAGCTCCAGAAGTCCGGTTTCGTCGAGAAGACGGAACCCTTTTGACGGACGGCTGCACACGAGCATCTTGTCAAGTTCTTCCGTTATCCGTTCCCTGGAGAGGATTCTGAGCCTGTCCCTGTTTTTCCGTATGGATTCCAGAGATTCCGGTACAATACTGAAATTCCGGCCGTCTTCGCTGAGTTTTGTCGCAAATCTTACGGCTCTTATCATCCTCAGCGGATCGTCGCTGTACGTGGTATCGGGATCAAGAGGAGTTCTGATAATGCCTGCCGCCAGATCCCTGACTCCGCCGAACGGATCTACGAGAGCCCCGAAATCATCTTTCTGGAGGCTGAAGGCCATAGCGTTTATCGTAAAGTCTCTCCGTCTCTGATCGTCTTCCAGAGTACCGTCCTCTACGATCGGTTTCCTTGAATCCAGCCTGTACGACTCCTTCCTTGCCCCGACGAATTCCACCTCCACGCCCTTGTATCTGAGCATTGCAGTCCCGAAATTGCGGAACACCGAGACATTGCTGTGCACGGCTTCCCCGACTGCCTCGGCCAGTCTTATACCGCTCCCTTCCACTACTATGTCGATATCCTTGCTTCTCCGTCCGAGAAAAGCGTCCCTCACATAGCCTCCTATCACAAAGGCTCTGACTCCCTGTGCGGCAGCCGTGTCGGATATTATCCGGAAAATCATGTTTTCCATCAAGCCCTGTGTAATTGTCATCTTTCTTCAATCCTCCTTATGTCCGGAAACAGGCCCCGCTTGTCCGGTCATTTCTCCGTACGAAGGGAATCTGTCGAGAAATTCATACCTCACCGGCCCGCTTCCTTCATCAGCTCTCCTGCACACAAAGGTTTTCGTCCCGTTCGTTATGAAGATGAATCTCACATTTAACACCATATTATATCTTACAGTCTGATCCAGCACGGAATTGTCCAGCTGCACGTCAGGACGCTTGCACTCCACGACAGCGACAGGCAAGGCATCCCTTCCGTACACCACGATGTCAGCCCTGAACCTTTTTTCTCCGAGTCGGAAGCCGACCTCGCTTTTCATCATGTGCATGGGAACACCGGCAATCCCGTTCAACCGGGTTATGAACCATTGTCTCACATCTTCTTCAGGTGTGAGCATGACGTTTTTCTTCCTGAGCGGATCCCAGACTGTATTTCTGTCCATCAGTGCAAAGGTACTGTTTTTTCCAGAAAATCGACTACCCTCTTCTGAACCTCTTTCCCGCAATGGTGGCCGCCCTCGAAAAATTCCGTTTCCAGACGTCCTTCGGCCCCGGCTTCGGAATATATCGACTGCATTTTTTCGAAAGCCTGCTCCGAAATCCGTGCAGGAAAAAGTTTGTCATTTCTCCCGTTCAGGAACAGATACCGTTTGGGAGCCAGACGATATGCTATGTCCGGGAAATCATAAGCCTCTCTCAGATGCGGTATCAGCATGGCATAATCCGAAGCCTTGTACGGGACAGGCACGGCCTCCTTCATTGTCATCCAGCACACCGACACTCCGGCGGACACATGCCGACCGAATGCGGCAAGAAGCCATGCCCTGTGCGCCCCCATTGACCAGCCGAAAACGCCTATCCTGTTTTTGTCGACACAGCCGAGACCGGCCAGTATACCGGCTGCCGCATCATCCTCGGCAAGCGTCTTTTCCGCCCATACCGTTCCCTCGGCATAAAGGCTGTCATAAATATCCCGCTGGCCTTCATATACCTGTTTTTTCAAGGCGGCTGCATCTCCTTCATCCCCGCAGAACACTGTCCTCGACCATTGCCGGCACAATCCGGTACTTCTGTCTCCCCAGTACAGCATGTCCGGAACAATCACGGCATAGCCGAGAGAAGCCAGTGAGTCGGCGAAATATACCCCGTCGAAATTGTCTTTTACCCATTGGGCAGATGACAGCCTGATATTTTCCGGAGCCGATGCAAACGGTCTTGCGAGTTTTTCCTTGCCGATATCGAATCTTGCCCCATGGTCGTGCAGAAGGACGAGTCCGGGACAGGCAGACTGCGGTGACGCATTTTCAGGAATTAGGAGAAAAGACCTTACCTTTTCCCCTGGAGACACCTCATACTCTATCAGACAGCATTCATAGCCGTCACGCGTTTCCCTTTCTATAAC
>CALUQM010000031.1 GCA_944322925.1 uncultured Bacteroidales bacterium | reverse complement strand
AGGCTTCAGACCGTCGTCGATATGCGGAACGGCCCTCTGGAGTATGACGTATGAGGAGTAGTCGAGAAACCACTCCTTGAACATTCCGGAAAGCTTGTACTTGCGGCTGCTGTCGTTCAGAAGCCTGTCGTATTTTCCGGAAGATTCTCCGTCTTCTATTATTTCCTGGTCGAGGTCGTCGTCGCCCGCGCCGTCAGGTCTGTTGTCCAGTTCGTCCATATCAGTTTTCGTAACCGAATTTTTTGAGTTCTTTCTTGTTTTCCCTCCAGTCGGGATCTACCTTCACGAACAGGCTGAGAAACACCTTTTTCTGGAAAAAGTCTTCCATGTCGAGCCTGGCTTTCGTCCCCACTTTTTTAAGGGTCTGTCCTCCCTTGCCTATGATAATGCCTTTCTGCGATTCTCTCATCACATAGATTACGGCGCTGATGTCGTATCTGTCATTCCCTTCCTTGAAACTTTCGATGCTGACTTCGCAGCTGTACGGGATTTCCTGGCTGTAATACAGGAAAATCTTTTCCCTTATAATCTCTGATGCGAAAAAACGCAGGTTCTTGTCGGTGAATACATCCTTGTCGAACCATGCCGGAGACTCGGGAAGGTGGCTTACAATGGCATCGAAGATATTGTCGAGGTTGAATTTCTCCTTCGCCGATGCCGGATATATTATCGCATTCGGCAACTGTTCCTGCCACCATTTGATAAGGGACAGTACCTGTTCCTGAGTGCTGATGTCGATCTTGTTGATAACTAGTATGACAGGGCATTCGATGTTCCGGAGTTTTGCTATGTACTCCTCGTTCTTGTCGCCCTTTTCCACGACATCGGTTACGTAAAGGATGATATCGGCATCCCCGATGGCAGTGTCTACGAAGTCCATCATGCTCTGCTGCAGCCTGTAGTGCGGCTTGAGGATTCCCGGGGTGTCGGAATAGACTATCTGGTAGTTCTCCCCGTTCACTATTCCCATTATCCTGTGCCTTGTCGTCTGCGCCTTGGCCGTGACTATGGACAGTTTTTCGCCTACGAGGGCGTTCATCAATGTAGACTTGCCGACATTGGGATTGCCGATGATGTTGACGAATCCTGAATAATGCTTGTTTCTGGAAGTCATGATTCTATCTGTAAGATCCGATTTTCAGGATATTGATTTCGCCTTCCGTCAGGAATCTCCACTGGCCTCTTTTCAGTCCCTTTTTGGTAAGGCCTGCGAAATATACCCTGTCGAGAGCCTTGACATCATATCCGAGAGATTCGAAAATCCTTCTCACGATCCTGTTCTTTCCGGAATGTATCTCGATACCGAGCTTTCTGTGATCGGCGTCGTCTATGTATTCGAGTTCGTCGGCTGCAATCTCTCCGTCCGTAAGCGTGACTCCAGCCCTGATCTTGTCGAAATCTTCCTGGGAGAGGTCCTTGCTGAGGGTCACCTGGTAGATTTTCTTCTTGTTGTATGACGGATGGGTGAGCTTTTCGGCCATTTCACCGTCATTGGTGAACATGAGCACGCCGGTAGTGTTCTTGTCGAGGCGGCCTACTGAGAATACGCGGAATTTGCATCCCTTCAGCAGGTCCATCACAGTCTTTTCGGCATGCGGGTCGCTTGTCGTAGTCACAAAACCTTTCGGCTTGTTCATCACGATATATACTTTCTTTTCCCCCTTGAGACGTTCTCCGTTGAATCGGACGTCATCGTTGAAAATATTTATCTTGGTGCCGAGTTCGGTGACTACTTCTCCGTTTACGGTTACCACACCGGCCTGGATGAAGTCATCGGCTTCCCTTCTGGAGCATATTCCGGAATTGGAGATGAACTTGTTGAGCCTTATCTCTTCCTTTACCGGAACCGGAGTGTAGTCCATGTCGGAAAGAGCCTCTTCCGCCTGCTGGCGTTTCCTGTCGATCATCTTGTTTATACCGCTTGCGGCATTGCTGACGTGGGCCGCATTGCGGTTGTACGGCTTCGGACCCTGTCTTTTCCCGGGCTGCTGCCTGTGTGCTCCGGGACCTTTTCTGTAGCCTGTCTGTCTCCTGTCTCCGTCTGCATGGAATGGCCTTCTTTCTCTCTGGTCACCGTAGCCGCGTTTTTCAGGATAGTCTCCGGAATTGCGCCTGCTGCCTGAATCTCCGTAGCTTCTGCGTCTTTCGCCGGAATCCCCGTAGCTGTTTCTGCGCCTGTCACCGGAGTCTCCGTAGTTCCTGTGTCCTCCGTACTGTCCGTAGCTTTTCTGCTCTCCGGCCGGAGTGAATCTTCTTTCGTCGCTCGAGGAGTACAGTCTTTCTCCGCTTGGCTGGGATTTTCCTATTCTCGGCCTCCGTGTGCGGCCTGTACCCGTTGTTGTGCTGTTGTCGAATCTTTTGCTGCCGTAATCCCTACGGTCTTCATCTGTTCTGCGGCTGTAGCCGCCTTTGTTTCTGTTTTCCATTTGTCGTGCCTCCCGGCAATTTTACTGTTTCAATTTAAATATGTATGTTATTGTTCCTGCTTGTTGCGGCGGTGCGTCGGCCTTCATGTTGAACTGCGTGTTGAGCGCGGCTTTCCTTGCCGCCTGCCACAGTTCGAGGTCCGTCACCGTAGTACCTGCGCCTCCAGGCTGTGCGCTGGTCACGTTGCCCTGTCTGTCCACAAGGATGTCGACTACTACCGTGCCACCGTTCTGGACCGAATAGACAGGCTTCGGAAGTGTCCCGACGACGCTTCTGCCTTTCAGTCTGGCGTTAGGTTCGCCCGAAGTCTTGCCGACATTCGTGTTTCCCTGCGAGTGCCCTGCCTTCAGCCTGTCGCTCACTTCGTCGGCCGACTGCGGAGCGAGGGTATCTTTCTTCGTATCGTTTTTCGGAGCCTGGAACAGAGCCCTCCTGTCTATTGTCTGCTCTCTCGGAGGTTCGGGGACTTCGACATCGCCGTCGTCACCCGTAGTCGCTTCCGGAGCTTCGTTGGCCGCTGTACCCTGCATCTGTGCTTCCGACTTCTGGACCAGATTCAGTTCTTCTTCAGGGTCGGCATCCGCAGCCCTGGGCTGTGCCCCGTCCTGTCTCTGCTCCGGTTCCATGATGAGAGGTTCGTCATCGGTGAATTCTATCAGCATGCTCTGCTCAGGCGGAGGCGGATAAAGATATTTCAGGCCGCTGGTCGTGACGCCGGCAAACAGCAAAATATGGACCACGACGGTAAGAATGATCCCCGCCGCTCTGGAATTGCGTTCCTGTCTGCTGTTTTTCTGTCTCTGGAATCCGGCCATCCGCTGTCCTGATATCTGTGCTGGTGCGTTTTTAAAGTATGTCTTCCGCTATTCGGGAGAAGTGGCGAGAATCACTTTGTAGTGGTTCCTTTTGGCGATATTCATTATCTGGACTACCTGTCCGATCGGTACGGTTTCATCCGAATAGATGGAAAATGTCGGGTCTTCCTCCGTCATCAGGAGTTCGTTCAGTTCCCCTTCTATCTGGTCGAACCGTATCGGAGTCTGCTCTCCGTTGATATGGTAAGAGTAGGTGTCCGTGTCCTGATAATGCTTTATGGACACGCTTACTGTGGCTTTTGCGGATACCTGTCCTGTACTTTTCGGAAGAAGCAGCTTCAGGGCGTTCGGGTTCACCAGAGTGGAAGTCACGAGGAAAAATATCAGCAGAAGGAACACGATGTCAGTCATCGACGACATCGAGAATTCCGACAGTGCCTTGGTGTTCCGTTTGATAGCCATATCCTTCAGTGCTTATTTTCCAGTTTCCGCGCTTCCGGCGTCCGCTTCAGACTGCCCGTCACCGGTTTTGCCGTTGAGGATATCCATGAAGTCGATCGTATAGCTTTCCATCATGAATACCAGGTCGGATATCCTGGATGTAAGGTAATTGTATCCGAAATATGCCAGAATTCCGACTATGAGACCGCCCACAGTAGTGACCATCGCCGTGTATATACCTCCAGAAAGCAGGGTGATGTCGATGTTGTTCCCCGCATTGGCCATATTGAAAAAGGCCTGGATCATACCCATTACTGTTCCGAGGAATCCGATCATCGGAGCTCCTCCGGCAATGGTGGCGAGCATCGGAAGTCCCTTTTCGAGTCTTGCCACTTCCATGTTGCCGGTGTTTTCAACGGCTGCCTGGATGTCCGGCAGAGGTCTGCCTGTCCTTTCTATGCCTTTTTCGATGAGGCGGGCCACAGGGGAATCATACCTGCCGCAAAGATTCAGTGCGGACTTGGTCTTCCCTTCCTGGAGCATCTCGTTTATGTTTTTCATGAAATATTTGTCGATAGTGCCGGCCTTTCTTATCATCCACCATTTCTTTCCGAAAATATAGATGGCAATGATCGAAAGCGCCAGGAGAACGAGCATCAGCCATCCTCCCTTTACAGCCATGTCGAATAGCGAGAAACTGACCACTTCCTGTTGAGGTACAGCCTCCATCGCCATCCCGGCTTCCCCTGCAATTTGTAATAGATTGAGCAACATAATTTTTTAAGTCTTTCGCAACAAAACAAAGCGCAAAAATATAAAAAAAACTCGACTATACAATAATATATGGCAGGAGTTCTCTCCACGAAGCCTCTTTCGCGGGATTGTGTGTGAAAACACACGGTGCTGTCATGCCAGGACCCGCGCGGTGCCGTTGCGCTCCATATCATCATGGAAAAGAGATGAAAAAACTGTAAAAAATCCCATAAAATTTTGCAAATATTAAAAAAGGAACTACATTTGTGTGTTCGTACACATTACGAAGAGATGTGTGGGGTAAGGCTAAAATCCTGATATAAAGTGATTGAGAGGTGATTTGGCCTTATTTTTTATTGTTTAAAGTATGTGTGAGAACACGCAAAAGAGAGAAGCGACAACAGACTGACTTGAACATATAGACTGATACACCAATTATTAATGATATTACTTATGATATGTAACCCTATTTCACGCTTGTTCGGCAGAAAAGCAGTGGCCATAGTCGCACTGACGGCCATATTCTCTTTTGCTGCGAACGCAGGCACCGCTGGAAGGCAGCAGGAGCCTGACTCGGAAGCCATCAATGTCATCGGTAATGTTTCTGACGAGAACGGCGAGCCGCTTCCCGGCGCAACCATTCTCCTCAAGGGAAACGATGCGGTACACGCAATCGCTGACATTGACGGTAATTATTCGATCACCGTACCTGACAGATGGGCAGTCCTGTCTATCAGCTACATCGGCTTTATCCCTCAGGAAATCCAGGTAGGAAACCGCAGAGTGGTCAATGTCGTACTTGTCGAGGACATCGGACAGCTCGAAGATGCAGTCGTTGTCGCATACGGACAGCAGAAGAAAGAGTCCGTTGTGGCATCCATCGCTGCCATCGAGCCGGAAAAACTGAAAGTCGGTACTACGCGTTCGCTCAGTAATAACCTCGCAGGTACTGTAGCCGGTGTGCTTGCAGTACAGCGTTCGGGTGAGCCGGGCTACGACAACTCTACTTTCTGGATCCGCGGTATATCCACATTCCAGGATGCAGGACGTGACCCTCTCGTACTCGTCGACGGTATCGAACGTGACATCAACAACATCGACCCTGAGGAAATCGCTTCATTCTCAGTCCTGAAAGACGCTGCGGCAAGTGCCGTTTACGGTGTGCGCGGTGCAAACGGTGTCATCCTGATTCAGACCAAACGAGGTGAAATCGGAAAACCGAGAGTGACTGTAAAAGCGGAATTTGCAGGTACACAGCCAGTGAAGCTTCCTGACTACATCGGAGCTGCCGACTACATGCAGCTGCTCGATGATATCCGTGTAGACCAGGGTATGACTCCTATGTACACGGACCGTATCGCAAAGACACGTTCCGGCTATGACCCTGATCTTTATCCGGACGTAGACTGGATCGACGCAATCACAAAAGACTGGGCTTCGAACCAGCGTATCACCGCTGAAGTGTCCGGAGGTAACAATATCCTCACATATTCCCTCGTGGCTGCGTTCTATAACGAACAGGGTATCCTTACCCGCGACCCGAGCCGTGAATGGGACCCTTCGATCAAACTCCAGAGATACAACGTGCGTTCAAACGTCGATATCAACATCACCAAGACAACCAAGTTCCGTGTGAACATCGGAGGATATCTCCAGGACCGCAACTCTACCACCCAGAGCGTCGAGACCATCTTCAGCCGTGCATTCCGCACAGTGCCTTTCGACTATCCTGTACGCTATTCGACAGGCGAGATTCCTGCCGGAGCCGAAGGAAACGTATGGGCAATGGCGACCCAGATGGGATATCAGAATACCAGCGCCTCCAAGATAGAGACCCTCTTCTCTCTCGAGCAGGACCTCAAGTTCCTGACCAAAGGTCTCAAGATCAAGGGTACGTTCTCATTCGACCGCTATTCTTCCGGTACAGTATCGAGATCGACTTCTCCGGACCTTTATACTCCTACACGCCAGAGAAACGAGGACGGTACTCTTGTCCTGAACAGGACTTCTACCGGTAGCAACACTCTCGGACATTCTACTTCGGGAGCATACGGAAACAGGAGACTGTACATGGAGCTGGCAGTCAACTACGACCGCACCTTCAATGGCAAGCATGCCGTATCCGGAATGCTCCTCGCCCAGAGAAGCAACTATGACGACGGATCGAAACTTCCGTACAGAAACCAGGGTATGGCCGGCAGGGCAGCCTACACATACGACGACAGATATGTGGCCGAGTTCAACTTCGGATACAACGGTTCCGAGAACTTCGCTCCGGGCATGCGTTACGGTTTCTTCCCTTCGGCAGCAGTGGGCTGGGTTATTTCGGAAGAACCTTTCATGGCTCCCGTAAAACGCGTCCTCAGCAACTTGAAGATCCGTGCTTCATACGGTCAGACAGGTAACGCATCCCTCAGCGGACGCCGTTTCGCCTATCTCTCTACTATTACGGATGACTATGCTACCCTCGACATGTACAAATGGGGTATCGATAGCGGATATGGTATCACAGGTATGGCGGAAGGAGACTTCGGTGTTCCTGACCTGACCTGGGAGAAAGTGAACAAGGCCAACCTCGGTCTCGAAATCGGTCTCTTCGACGGTGTGTTCGACATGTCTATCGATGTATTCGACGAGAGACGTAACAACATCTTCATGGAGCGTACTTCGATTCCTCTTACCGCCGGCTTCATCAAGCAGCCTTGGCAGAACTTCGGTAAGGTGAAGAATCAGGGAGCCGAAGTTACCATCAACCTTAGAAAACAGTTCGGCAACGGCTTGTTCGTAGGCTTCATGGGTACCTTCACTTATGCGCACAACGAGATCGTGGAAATGGACGAACCGGCTACAGTAGTAGGAACCAACAGAGCCAAGACAGGCTATCCTGTAGGCCAGATCTTCGGATACATAGACGAAGGCCTTTACACCGATGAGGATTTCATCGGCCAGGATGAAAGCGGAAGGTATATTCTGGATCCGTCACTTCCTGAAAACACTCTTTATACCGACATCCGTCCAGGCGATATCAAGCATAAGGATGTGAACAATGACGGCAAGATCGACATTTACGACCAGTCGCCTATCGGCGGTACCGTCGATCCTGAAATCGTCTACGGTTTCGGATTGAATCTCGCATGGAAAGGCTTTGACTTCGGAGTCCTCTTCCAGGGCACGGGCAGGATGTGGAGACTCATGTCGTCGAACATCATCCCTGGATACGATACCGGCGGATACTACAATGTATTCACGAACTACGAAGACCGCTGGACAGTCGACAATCCGAGCCAGGATGTATTTTATCCTCGTCTTACTTACGGACCGAACACGAACAATGCAGTAGCTTCTACCTGGTGGCTGAAGAATATGAGCTATCTGAGACTTAAAAACATCGAAATCGGCTGGTCCATCCCTCAGAGATGGGCAGACAGGTCCTTCCTTTCAGGAGCGCGTGTTTTTGTCAGAGGTTCGAACGTACTTACATTCTCGGACTTCAAACTCTGGGATCCTGAACTTAATTCGGCTGATGGAGGACGTTATCCTCTCATGAGATCTTTCTCTGCCGGTGTTGAATTCAAATTCTAAAAGCGATATATGAAAATTATGAAAAATAGGATATTATTGATAATGCTCGCTGCGATGCTGCCGTTCATCTCCGGATGTTCAGACTACCTGGACAAGAGACCGGATGACCAGCTCGACATCGAGTCGGCCTTCGAGAACAGCAAGAATCTCGACAGGTGGCTTGCCTATATCTACGACGGTATCCCGCAGTTCTACGGTGATTCCAACTGGGATATGATAGGTAAGGACTGTACTACTCCTGCTGAGTGGATATCGGTAGGAAACAATGTCTGCAACTATCAGGTCGGCAACTGGACTCCGACCAACGGTCAGATCATCCAATACTGGTCGAATCTTCCTAAGCGTATCAGGTCTGCGTATATCTTCATAGAGAAGGCTCATCCTCTTACTGACGTATCGCAGAAGGATATAGACATAATGAAGGCGGAATGCGAATTTTTCATAGGCTATTTCCACTCTCTGCTGGTGATGACCTACGGTTCGGTTCCTATTATCTCCGAGGCTGCTCCGACGACTCACGCCGAAGACCTGATGATCAAGCAGCGTCCTTTCTACGAGGTTGTCGACTGGGCTGCAGAGAAACTCGCTGATGCTGCCAAGGTCCTTCCTATGACATATTCCGACATGGCTAACGATTATGGCCGTGCTACTTCTCTGTGGGCTCTGGCAATGCGTGCCCGTCTGCTTACCTTTGCGGCAAGCCCTCTTGTAAACGGCAACCCTGACATGGCAGGCGTGGTGAACTGCGACGGCGAGGCGATATTCACATCCCAGTATGATCCGTACAGATGGAAACTTGCAGCCGATGCGAACAAGGAGCTTATCGATGTGGCTGAAGCCAACGGATACGCCCTTTATGAAGCCGATAATATCGAAGGTGTGCCTGACCCGTACATGAGCTATTTCGGTGCACTGATGCTTCGCAGGAACGAAGGAAACTATGAACTTATCATGCCTCGTACCGAGGACGGCGCCGGCTGGCTGGACATGAAGTCCGCTCCGAGAAGCATCCAGTCCCAGGCAGGTGTCGTAGGTGTGACTCAGGACCTCGTAGATGCTTTCTTCATGGCTAACGGCAAGGTTGCCATCACCGGATATGAAGGTAAGGGCAAGCCGATAATCAATGAGGATTCAGGATATACCGAAGCTGAATTCGGACAGGCGCCGAAAGAGAGCGACTACTCTACCGAGGATATGAAGGCGACGACGAGGTATTTCTACAACGACCCTAACGGAGTCAGCGGTATGACCGAGTGCATCATTACCCAGAAAGGTACTTACAAAATGTACTGCAACAGGGAACCTCGTTTCTACATTTCCGTGATGTACAACGAGTCATTCAACTGGGCCAAGACTCACAAGGATCAGACGGCTGCAAATCCGACCAAAAAGAAATATGCAAACTTCTTCGTCGGTCAGGAAGACGGCAAGGACGGTTCCGACTATCCTACAGCAGGCTATCTGATGAAGAAGAGAATCGCGCCGGATTATCTCGGAAGTTCATCTTCAGGACAGTTCAACAAGCGTCACGGCGCCATCTACCGTCTGGCAGAGGCATATCTTGCATACGCTGAATGTCTGTATGAGTACAGCGTTTCCGAGGGTATCAATGAATACGGTACCTACAAGCAGGAAATCATGGATAATCTCAACAAGATTCGCAAGAGAGCCGGAATTCCTGAGTACGGTTCTGCCGATCTCGGCGACATCGATGCTGCAGCAGCTGCCGCGGGTGTTACTGTAAGAGACCTTATCCGTCGTGAAAGACGTATCGAACTGAACTGCGAAGGCGGTCTCAGCTGGCAGGATCTCCGCCGCTGGAAACTTGCTGAAGAAGAACTCAACGGTCCGTTCTATGGCATGAACATGGACGCAGGAACAAAGGAGGAATTCTATGTCAGGACAGAATACCAGGTACGCGTATTCAGAAGCTACTGGTGGCCTGTGCCTCAGGATGATATCGACAGAAATCCTAACCTCAGACAGCTTCCGGGCTGGTAATAGTGAATCTAAAATAGAAAGTCATTATGAAAAAAATACTTTTATATCTCAGTGCTTTTGCACTCTCGGTAGCTGGATTTTCTTCCTGTGCCGATGATTATGAGGAGTATGACAACTCGTACCTTCTCGACAACGACGAGACCATGACTCTCGAGGCTTCGTCGGCAAGTATCGAGCTCGACGAGAGTCTGCTTGACGAGCCGGCCCTGACTTTCACATGGACACCGGCACGTGAGATGTCCGACGAGTATATTCTCACCTACGTGACCATGCTCGACGTCAAGTCCAACTCTTTCAGTTCTTCTACGATGGTCCGTGAAGTCATGGAAGACGGTACATATTCCAAGACCTATACTACGGAGGAACTTCAGAACTATGTCGTGGACAAATGGGCAAAGTCTGTTTCCGAGGTCACGACCCTTTCGTTCAAGGTTATCGCCAAATGGGAAGGCGGTTCCAAGTTCGTGATGCCTGAAGTGCGTACCGTCGATGTGGATGTACTTCCGTACAAGCCGAACGTATTTGAAGCCGACAAGGTAAATCTTGACGGTGACGCAGTAAGGGGAATCATGCCGTCCATGAACTATACGATGACTACAACTCCTGAAAACGAGTACATTTATGCCGGCGAATTCAAGATGGCTGCAGGTACGATGACAATTCCTGTCCGTCAGGGCGAGGCTACCCTGTATATCTGCCCTGCTGCAGGCGAGACTGTTACAGTACCGGATGCCGACCTTGTAGACGGCAAGCCTGCTCCTACTGAGGCTTATCAGGCCAAGGTAATGGATCTTCCGGAAAGCGGCAATGTCGACGAACTTCCTGCATGGAATCTCCCTGTAGAAGGTGACTGGAGAGTCATTATCGACATGGAGAACGAGACCGTACAGTTCTACTCTCCTAAGAACAAGCTCGAACCTGCCGTTGTCAGATTCAACTATGCGTATAGTTCCGACAGGGTGCTCTCGAGAGAGATCCTTTCAGGCGAGTATTATCTCTACCTCAACAACGGTACTGACGGATGGAAAGCTAATTATCCTATGCAGTTCGAAGCGTCCCTTATCGATCCTCAGATCATAGTATGGAGCGACGGAACCACCATCAATATCCCTACTTCAGGATTCAGCATCAAGGTCGGAAGACTTCTCAGCCACTTCATTTACGAAGACAAAGGCTCGAGCGGCGATGATCCGGAGAAGGACAGCGAAGTGAACTTTACTTCACGTGTGGCTGCGTTCAGTCCTGGCCGCGAAGCCGATCCCCCTCTTCAGATGAATACATGGATGCCTATGGAGGCTGTAGTCAGCAACAAGAGGTGGAAGCCGGAAGCTGCAGTGACTGTCAAGAAGATAACTATCGATATCAGGAACAACCGCATACGTGTCGACTAAGTTATCTGACCGATAACAGAAAATAACCGTATACGTGCTTCAAGTGGCTGTATAAAGGTTAGTTTACATTAATTACAACGTTAGCAGGAGGGTGACCCAAAGTGACTTTGTGTCACCCTCCATTTTAACTTCTCAATCCGGGCGCAGCCGGTAAATGAGACAATCACGAATCATTTTAAACAGACGTTATGATCAAAAGAATTTTCTATTTCCTGCTTCCTCTCGCATTTGCTCTTTCCTGCGGGGAAAAGGAAGGTCCCGATGACGGCGGCGGTTCCGGAAACGACGGTATTCCCGAAGGAAACGTAGAGGTCTCGGTCAGGGCCGACAGAATAGGTTTTATTCCGAATCCTCTCAGCGGCTGGGTGATATATGTGCCTCTTATCGACGATGTAGACAAGTTCTGGAACGAGTATGAGAACTTTGCCTCCTCGGAGGGGATTGTCAATGTCTTCGACTACGGCAATGTCATCTATCTCCGCGGGTCCTGGACGGATTTCAACCCGGAGGAAGGCGTCTATATATGGCAGGACGGTATCGATGAAGCAAAATATCCTCTTGCCCGCAGCCTCAGACTGTTCGAGGAGGGCGCAAAGCAGAGAGGCCTCAAACTCGCGTTTACCCTCAAGACCGACAGCCGCGATGCCAATGCCAACTGTACTCCTCAGTTCGTTAGGGACAGGATGGATGATGCCTACGGAGTAGATGCAGCCGGCTACATGACTTCTGACGGGAAGACACATACTCCGGGCAAGGGCTATTTCAAATTTACTCTCGGCAGCAATGCCCGCCCTTACTGGTCGCCGTATCCTGACGACCCTATCTTCCAGCAGGAATACGAAAAATTCATCAACGCTTTGGCTGAAGAGTACGATGACCCTGAAAAGACTGCCTTTGTCAGCGGACTCGGCATGGGCAAGTGGGGAGAATACCACACCTGCGTATATTCTACCGGAGACGAGTCTCCCAAAATATCCGTTTTCAATTGGGTGACAGATACCTATATAAATGCTTTCAAACTTACCCCGTGCTTCACCAACTATCACAAGATGGTCGGAACCATAGTCGGAGAAGGCAGCGGCAGCCCTGATTCCGAAGGCATGCTTACGGGTGCGATAGAAAAAGGCTTTTGCATGAGGCATGACGCATTCGGCATGAGGGCAGAGAGTTTCGGCTATGCCACATGGGAAAAGAAATTCATCGCCAACTGGACCTACAAGGTGCCGGTAGCCGGGGAGGGCGGATGGATAGTGAATCAGGGATATTATGACGAACAGGGCAATCCCAAGAACTATCTGACGCAGTACGATAACGCCAGGGAACTTCGCGTGGGCGAATATGAAGACATGAACAGCGCATACGTGAACATGATGGATCTCCGTTACGATGCTTCATACATTTCCGGCGAGACCTGGTCGTGGTTCAACGATGCTTTCGACCTTGTCGAAAAATTCGTGAACGAGGACTGTTACAGGATATACCCCGACAAGGCAAGCATCCCGTCGAAACTTTCCAACGGTCATGAATATATTATCCAGCACCGCTGGCTCAATCTCGGGCATGCCTATTGCCCGACCAATATCAGGCCGTTCCAGGACAGGTTCAAGGTAGCTTTTGCAATCACGGACATGGAAACCGGGAAAATCGTCGCCGACAATATTTTCTTCGACGAGAATGCCAGACCGCACGACTGGATCAGCGGCAGGTCTTCATACGAATTCAAGATAGTTCCCGAGGGACTGTCCGTGGGGGCTTACGACATTTGTGTCGGCATAGTGGACCTGGCTCTCGGGGATCCTGACAACGGCGACTACAGGATAGGCATAAATATCGCCGCGCAAGGCGATTATACCGAAGACGGCTGGCTGAAACTCGGCAATGCCGTCGTCGAGTGATTTTCACAATGTTTTGAAAACGAGTTGGTTAATAGTTCAAGTATAACAGGTTGGTTAATAGTAAAAAATACTTAAAATACAGTGTAATGAAAAAGAACAGAATCCTGATTCCCATCCTTGCCCTTTCCGTCGCAGTGTCCTGCGGCGAAAAGCCTGAATCCGGCGAGGACGGCGGCGGTACGGTTCCTGCGGGGAACGTCGAAGTGAAAATAAGTCCGGACAGGACATCGGTCCTGAAGAATCCGCTTACCGGCTGGGCGATGTATGTTTCGGGAACAGCGGACCCTTCATATCTCGATACGGAATTCTATGTCTCCTCTCTCGGAAAGAATGTCAGGGTGGCAGACTATTCGACCTGCATCTATGTCCGCACAAACTGGCGCAATTTCAATCCTGAAGAAGGTGTCTATTTCTGGAACGATCCGAGCAGCAAGTTGTATCAGATCTATACCCGTGCCCAGGAACTCGGCCTGCCTATGGCTTTCCGTGTGGTAGTGGACGGCCGTGACCAGGGCGCGAATACTCCGCAGTGGGTCTATGAAAAAGGTGCCGAATTCTGGCTTGAAAACAATAAATATCCTGACCGCAAGGTTCCCAATGTCCTTGACCCGATATGGCGCAAGTGCTACGAAAAGTTTATCGAGGATTTTGCAAAGGAATTCAACGACCCGTCCAAGATAGCTTTCATCGATGCCTACGGTCTCGGAAAGTGGGGAGAAGGGCATAACGTATGTTATGAAGGGATAGAGCCCATATCCTACAACGACGACGGTTCGGTAAAGGAATATGCCGGCATCGTATCAGAGAATACGGTAGCATACAAGGAGGACACCATGGAATGGATAACTTCCCTCTATTCGAGATGCTTTACCAATGTCCCTCTTGTCATCAACTATCACCGGCAGATAGGTCATCCGAGAAGTTCCGGCAAAAACGCTCAGCAGGACAGCGAACATCTGCTCCAGATAGCCATCGACAACGGTTACTGTCTGCGTGCCGACTCGTTCGGAATGCACAATCAGGACTGGGGATACAACGATTGGGAGAGGAATTACGTGAAGCAGTGGAACAACAAGCTCCCTATCATTCTTGAAGGAGGCTACGTGTGGTCGAACAGCGGACACAAGAACAGCATTGCCGCCGAGGGATACGAGACTGCCGGCGACGTGCGTGAGGGCGAATTTCTCGAGGGAGAGCTTGCCTGCGTGAACATGATGGATTTCCGTGTAGGCGATGAAGTGCGTTCATGGTTCGAGGAGGCCTTCCCGTATGTGGAGCGTTTCATTCAGGAAGGCGGTTACCGCCTTTATCCTGACAAGGTTTCAGTACCTCAGACGGTGGAAATGGGAGCGGATGTTTCCGTGACTTCACGCTGGGTCAATCTCGGCTGGGGATTCTGCCCGACCAATCTCAAGCAGTGGAACCAGAAATACAAGGTGGCATACGCGCTTCTCGACATGGAGACCGAAGAGCCTGTCTATGAATTCGTAGACGAGAGCACCGATCTTTCGACCTGGCTGAAAGGCTCTCCGACTTCGTACTCTTTCGATATTTCGATGAAGACAGTCGCCATCGGAGGATATATCTGGGCGGTCGGCATTGTGGATACTACTAAAGAGAAAGCCGACGGTACTCATGAAATAGGCATCAAGGTCGCAGTGAACAAGAAGTCGCTTACCGACGAAGGTTGGGTGAAACTCACGAATGTTACAGTAAACTGAGATGAAAAAATACGTTTTTCTTTTCCTTTCGATACTTTCGGCCGTTTCCGTCTGCGCATGCAATGGAGAGCCGGAAGACAAGCCTGCTGTCTCAGATAACAAATGGCTGATTATCAGTCCTTCGGCCAAAAGCCTGTATCTCGGTGACGAATATATCGTTTCCCCGACCTACAGCAGCGATGAAGCCAGGGAACTCGAATACGTATGGACGGTATCCGATCCGGAGGCAGTCGCTATCGTGGAGAACAACAATTCTTCCGTGGTGATCCGCGGAGAGAAGACAGGAAACTCTATTGTCAAGGTAGAGTGCCCCGGCGAAACGAAGCGCCTGTCCGCGACCCTTGCTGTCACGGTGCTGGATCTTCCTCCAGAGGAACCGGAGCCTGTAAGAATCCTCGCCATAGGCAACAGTTTTTCGCAGGATGCAGTGGAGCAGTATCTGTGGAACCTTTTTGACAATGCGGATATCGAGGTTATCATAGGCAACATGTACATAGGCGGATGTTCTCTTGAGAAACATTGGACTAATGCGCAGAACAACAGCGCAAGCTATGACTACCGCAAAGTCGTGAACGGTACCAGGACAAACACGAAAAACGTGTCCATCGAAAAAGCACTCAATGACGAGAACTGGGACTATATCAGTTTCCAGCAGGCCAGCGACTATTCCGGCATGTATGAGAAATACGAACCGTATCTCGGCAATCTGATCGGATATGTCCTCGAAAAGGCGACCAATCCGCGTCTTCAGCTGATGTTCCATCAGACATGGGCATATTCAAAGGATTCAGGACATCAGGCTTTCCCGAATTACGGCAAGGACCAGATGCTTATGTATGAAGGCATAGTGGACGCGTCGCGACAGTCCATGAACAATCATCCCGAGATCACCCTTCTTATTCCGAGCGGTACTGCCATCCAGAACGGAAGGACATCTTCGATAGGCGACGAATGGGACAAGGACGGCTACCATCTCAATACGGAATACGGCCGTTTTGCGGCGGCCTGCACATGGTACGAGACAATTTCCGGCAACAATGTCCTGGAAAATTCCTGGAAGCCTTCGTCTGTCTCCGACAGTGAAGCGCTGATAGCCAGGACTGCCGCGCACAATGCCGTACTCAAGCCGTACGAAATCACGGACTTGTCCGATTTGTAGGTTTATGGATTATGAAAGGAATAAGAATAATAAGAGACGGAAAGGTTCTGGATATTGCGGTTGAAAACGGAATATCGACCTTGATTATCGATTGCCTGAAAGGAAAATACCATATAACTGCTTCCGGCATGGATACCGGAAGCATGAAATCTCTGAGGTGGCTCGATGAGGACAATCTTGCCGAGGGTACGGACTTCATCATTTCGTGTGTCGAGACAGACTGTCCGGATCCGGCAGCGGAAGTCAGGGATTTTGATGACAGGTCACCGGAATCGGACGTCGACAAATACAGAAGGGCGAAAAATATCGTAAATTTACTCCGCCCGAAACTTATTGATGCCGGACTTATTGGTCCGGAAGAGTAGATGGTCGTTTTATTTGATAAATTATATGAATTATGAAGATGTCGCTAAAACGCTTTTCAGTTTTATTCGCAACAGCATTGTGTACCTTGCCTGTGGCAGCCGGAACTGCCTCGGATGAGAAAATGGACGAGTTCATCGATGACCTGATGTCGAAGATGACGATCGAGGAAAAGGTCGGCCAGATCACTCTCGTGACCTATGACAGGAGTTTCATGACAGGGGAGACACAGAGCAAAGGTGTGGCAAAGAAAATTACGGAAGGCAGGATCGGGGGCGTGTTCAATGTCAGGACTCTCGAGGATAAGATAAACATACAGAAACTGGCTGTCGAGCAGTCGCGGCTTGGAATACCTCTCATGTTCGGTCTGGATGTGATCCACGGGTACAGGACTATCTGGCCTGTTCCGCTTGCGCTTTCATGCAGCTGGGACATGGATCTGATAGAGAGGACTGCCAGTGCAGCTGCCGATGAGGCGACATCCGAGGGTATAGACTGGACTTTCTCACCGATGGTGGATATTGTCCGGGATCCGAGATGGGGCCGTGTGGCGGAAAGTTCCGGAGAGGATCCTTATCTCGGCTCGCGCATTGCCGAGGCCATGGTCCGCGGATATCAGGGCGAAGACCTCGCCTCTCCGCAGTCGATGATGGCCTGCGTGAAGCATTTTGCACTTTACGGAGCCGGAGAAGGCGGCAGGGATTACGATATGGTGGACATGAGTCCGAACCGCATGTATCAGGATTTCCTGCCTCCGTACAAGGCCGCGGTGGATGCCGGAGCAGGCAGTGTAATGTCATCTTTCAATGATGTCAACGGTGTTCCTGCCACTGCCAACAAATGGCTCCTTACCGATGTCCTCCGCGGAGAATGGGGATTCGACGGTTTCACCGTAAGCGACTACACGTCCGTCGGAGAACTGACGGAGCATGGTCTCGGGACGCTTGCAGAGGTGTCTGCGCGTGCATTGAAAGCCGGTCTTGACATGGACATGGTGTCCGAAGGCATTGCGGGGAATCTGGAATATTGCCTCGAAAAAGGCCTTGTTTCCGAAGCAGACATCGATATTGCCTGCCGCAGGATACTTGAGGCAAAATACAAACTCGGCCTTTTCGAAAATCCGTATCTCCGTCTTTCGGAGGAACCGGTGGACAGGGAGAAATATCGTGCTCTTGCTCTTGAAGCCGCAAGAAAGTCCATAGTCCTTCTGAAAAACGGGAATGACATCCTGCCTCTTGCCAAAGATACCAGGGTGGCGCTTGTAGGCCCCCTTGCGGATACGCGCTGGGAGCTTATGGGTACGTGGGCCGGGGCTGCGGCAATGGCAGACGAGGGCGTTTCCATCAAGAGCGGAATTTCCCGCTATACTTCATCGCTTGTCCATACGGTCGGAGCGCCGATTACCGACAATCCGGGTCTTGCCAGGATGATAGGCGTGAACATAGAACGTTCAGGCGATCCTGACAGCCTGATAGCAGAGGCCGTATCGGCGGCGGAAAAATCCGATGTCGTCGTGGCCGTACTCGGAGAGAATGCCAAGATGTCCGGCGAATCCTCCAGCATGACATGGATAGGTCTCCAGCCTACGCAGAGACGTCTTCTCGAAGCTCTTGTAGCCACCGGGAAAGATGTGGTCCTGGTATTGCTCAACGGACGCCCGATGACTCTCGAGTGGGAAAACGAGCATTGTGCTGCAATCGTGGATGCCTGGGCTCCGGGCCTGCAGGGAGGCAATGCCGTGGCGGATGTGCTTTTCGGTGAATATAACCCGTCCGGCCGTCTGACCATGACGTTCCCGCGCAATGTCGGCCAGGTCCCGATATATTATTCCATGAAATCTACCGGCCGCCCGCATATTCCTTTCAGAAAATACCGTACAGGCTACATAGACTGTCCGATAGAGCCGCTCTATCCTTTCGGCTACGGCCTTTCTTACAGCAAGGTGGAGTACACCGGAATGACAGCGGAGTATGACAGCGATGCTTCCGTGATCAGGGCTTCCGTATCCGTAAGGAATACTTCGGACCGGTCTGTCTCAGAGACGGTCCAGTGCTATGTCGGCGACATCGTGGCATCGGTGACAAGGCCGGTCAAGGAACTTAAAGGGTTCAGAAAAGTGGAACTTGCCCCGGGCGAGTCGGAGACGGTGGAATTCAGTATTCCTGCGGATGACCTCGGATTCTGGACTCCTGACATGAAATATGTGGTGGAATCGGGAGAATTCAATGTGGAAATCGGCCCCGATTCGCAGAATACATTGTCAGCTAAGGTTTTCTGCGACAGATCTTCGGTTTGTCCGGCGAAAATCCTCGAATGAGGACGGCTCGTCATTCCTGACGGGGACAGGATTGATCCGTTAAGGATACCGTGTCTGTTGTGTACGTCAACAATTATTACTATCTTTGTCGCATGATTGCGGAATCAGGGATTGCCGAAGTCATTTTCCGGTATATCCCTTTCTGTTTTTCAGGCCACATGCCGACAGCTTGCAATAACTGTAAAACTGATAATTATAAAAATGAAAACCCCGAAAATCCTCTTTCTGTGCGCGACGATTCTGTGTATTTCGTCGGCATTGGCAAACGCCCAGGTAGTCATTACTCCTGATGATGAAAAAAGGGCTGAAGAACTTGTTTCACAGATGACTCTCGATGAGAAAATCGGGATGATAGCCGGAGAACGTTCGTTCTATCTTCGCGGAGTCGAAAGACTCGGAATCCCTGCAATAAGAATAGCAGACGGTCCTCAAGGTGTAAGGAACAATACCAAAAGCACCCTTTATCCATGCGGAATCCTTACAGCGGCAGCATGGAACAGAGATCTTGCATACGATTTCGGAGAAGGTCTCGGCCGCGATGCGAAGGCAAGGGGAGTGAGCATCATGCTCGGCCCCGGAGTCAATATCTACCGTGCGCCGATGTGCGGAAGGAATTACGAGTACATGGGTGAGGATCCGTACCTGGCTTCCGAAACGGCAAAGGAATATATCCTCGGACTTCAGGATCAGGGTGTCATGGCTACCGTGAAGCATTTTGCGGCAAACAACCAGCTCGAGAACATAAGGCATTCCGCCAGTTCGGATGTCGACGAGAGAACTTTGCAGGAAATTTATTTCCCTGCATTCAGGAAGGCTGTACAGGAGGCTGGAGTCGCTCTTGTCATGGACAGCTACAATCTTATCTGGGGAGTTCATTCGACTGAGAATCCATGGCTGAACAACGAAGTTCTGAGAGGCCAGTGGGGATTCAAGGGCATAGTCATTTCCGACTGGACTTCAGTATATTCGACTTCAGGTGCGGCAAACGGGGGTCTTGACCTCGAGTGTCCGAAAGCCGTGTATTTCACTCCGGAGAGACTTAAACCGCTTATCGAGACAGGTGTCGTGACCGAGAAGACCATCGATGAGAAGGTAAAGCATATACTCCAGACTTACAGCGCATTCGGTTTCCTTGAGAAACTGCCTGAGGACAAGTCCATTCCGCTTGACAATGAGGAAAGCAAGGCTACGGCTCTCGAACTCGCCCGTCACGGAATCGTACTCCTTGAGAACAGAAACGGGAATCTTCCTCTGGCTTCCGGTGCCAAGGTAGTCGTACTCGGTCCCAATGCAGATGTCATAACCACGGGAGGGGGCAGCGGTTTCGTTACTCCATACAAGACAGTGTCTCCGTACGAAGGTCTTGTGAATCTGCTCGGCGATGAGAATGTGATCCTTCTGTCTGACGATGTTCTGTATGAAAACATCCTTTCTTCGGTTTTTGCAGACGACAGTTCATCAGTTGCAGGATTCAAGGCCGAGTATTTCAACAACAAGAAGGTGGACGGCGAAGTCTTCCGGACTGAAATCGAACAGGACCCTACTCATTACTGGAGCTACGGCCATCCGTTCGACGGTATGCCTGACGACGGATTCTCGGTAAGGTGGACGGGTGTTTACAAGGCGGCGGCTTCCGGTACGGTACGCGTCAAGATGGCCGGTGACGACGGTTACAGGCTTTTCGTCAATGGCAAACTTGTCGGAGGCGACTGGGGGAACCATTCCCTGACGACCCGCGCAGTTTTCTTCGATGTCGAGGCCGGCAAGGATTATGACCTCAGATTCGAATTCTACGACAATGCCGGTGAGGCTACCGTTGTCTTCGAGGCCGGACTTATGAATATGGACAAGCTCAAGGCTTCTCTCGACGAGGCTACGGATGCCGTTTATTGTGCAGGCTTCAACAGCAGCACGGAGGGTGAAGGATGGGAGCGTCCTTTCAATCTTCCTGCCGATCAGGTGAGGATGATGAATCTTGTTTCGTCCCTTCACGATAAGGTGACGGTTGTCGTCAATGCAGGCGGCGGCGTGGACTTCAACGGCTGGGCGGATGATGTGGAATCAGTGATCATGGCATGGCATCCTGGTCAGGAAGGCGGACAGGCTCTTGCGGAGATTCTTACCGGCAAGGTCGTTCCGAGCGGCAAACTGCCTATATCGATAGAGAACAAATGGGAGGACAATCCTGTCCATGACAGCTATTATGACAACAACAGGCGTGTCACCTATACGGAAGGCGTTTTCACGGGCTACAGAGGTTATGACCGCACGGGCAAGACTCCGAGATATCCTTTCGGCTACGGACTTTCATATACTGATTTCGAATATTCCGGCCTTGAAGTGAAGAAACAGGGTAGGGGCGTGTATTCTGTGAACTTCAATATTACCAATACCGGAGACATGGATGCATATGAGACTGCCCAGGTATATGTCGGCGATCCTGAAGCCTCCGTACTCAGGCCGCTTAAAGAACTGAAGGGCTATGACAAAGTCTTCGTCAAAGCCGGCGAGACCGTCAATGTTTCCGTCGAACTCGACAGCGAAGCATTTGCCTTCTATGATATAGAATCCGGAAGCTTTGTAGTGGAACCCGGCGAATTCGTGATATCGGTAGGCCCGTCCTCCGCCGAATTGCCGCTGAGCGCTTCCATCGAGATCCGGAAATAAAGGCCCGGACGGTTTTTGAATAATTAAAGAATGATGAGGGTGGCCCGATTAAGATTTTGGTCGCCCTCATTTTTTAATATGGATTTGCGGCGTAATCGTCCGATTATTTGTAATTTTGCTCCTGAAGTCAGGTTAAATGACATATCGCCGCGGTGAAAATGACCAATTCATAATGACGCAGGAAACTGAACTAAAATCGCTTTTGACGGAACAACGGTTTGGGCTCTCTGTCAATAGAGACATTTTACTTGCTCAAGCAAGAGAATGTGCGAATGGGTATGCACGTGCAACAGAAGGTATCGCAGTCATATCAGATTTTCAAAACAATGAATGTCATATTTATTCCGGGAAATTCGGTCAAAACGTAATGAATCTCCCGGAATATATGATAGACCGCAATTCAGCTTTCGAGGATATAGTATTCAGTCATGTGAAAGAAGATGAACTTGTTGGACGTCATGTGATGGAACTCCGCTTCTTTAATTTTATAAAAGGGCTTTCAGTCAAGGAAAAGGCAAATTTCTCGGCTTCATATATTCTCAGTTTTTACAGGACAGGAACAAGTGAAAAGGTCAAAATACTCCATACAATGCGATATTTCAGTTGTTGTGACAACGGGAGTGTATTACTTGGACTATGTACATACGTTCCATATACCGTTTCTCATAACCAGCAAAATGGAATAATTGTCAATCTATTGACTGGGGAAACGGTCGGACGGGATATATACGAAGCGAGTGATCGTAAAATTCTTAGCCGCCGGCAACTTGAAATCCTATCCTTATTGGCCAAAGGAGTGTCAAGCAAACAGATTGCTGACAACTTAAACATTTCAATTTATACAGTCAATCGTCATCGTCAGGATATTTTGGCGGCATTGAAAGTCGCCAATACAGCAGCGGCAGTGGAAATCGCATTAAGACTGGATCTTATTTAACGTACATGCCTCTTTCACTATTGGTTAAAAATCAGTGTTGCACCAACTGTTACCGGTTCGTAATTTTGCATTCGTGTAACACGGAATCTCCCCATTCCAGTTCATCTTGGCAAAGGTGCCTCTCTTGTATCATGCAATAATTTACGGAAGAATTGGTAATTTAAAAATAAGATTAATATTACAATGAAAAAATCGGTATTTACTGCAATCATAGCAAGTTTTGCAATGATTGGATGCACTCAGAATGGATCAGGAGAAAAATCAGACGGTTTTGACGGAAAAGTTACTACAGAAACCGTAGAACTTACATCATGTGACATAAAAATAGGTGGAATTTCTTTTACAAAGTCTAAAAACGGTGCAGAAAACGACATTACGCTTTATGGAGACACCATCAGGTTTGCGGCTGGTCCCCAGACTGATTATTTCCGTTCTCCTGATGGAACTGTCGTCAATAGTTCTGCTGTCATTTTTACAGAAGTCGACAATACGAAACCTTTCACTTTTACGGCTAAAGTGCATCCGGATTTCACCGAAACCGGGACATATTCTGCTGGCGTATTATACGCATACGAGAATGATATGCATTGTCAGAAATTATGCTTTGAACAGGATGAATACGGGGATCACCGCGTGGTGTCAGTTCGCACATCGGGCACTTCCGATGACAATAACCATCAGGCGATCATTGGTCCGCATGTCTATTTGAGATTATCTTCTGATGGCATCACCTTTGGCAGTTATTTTTCGGAGGATGGTAAAATTTGGCGGATGGCACGTCTTTATAAAAATGACTTTCCTGAGAAACTGCTTCTTGGCATCAGCTCGCAAAGTCCAAGGGACAATGGACACACCTGTCTTTTTACCGGGGTCTCTTTGACAGATAAAGCTGTTGCTGATTTCAGAAAGGGTAATCTTGCAGCGGAATAAACAAAATATTCATAATTAATAAGGTATAGAAAAAGTCTTGTCCGATTCTATTGCCAGAAAAGGTCTTGCAATAGAAAAAGATGGCAGTCTGCGTGTATAAAAGATATACCCGCTGTTAGTGCCTTAAAGAGATTTTATTTCATCTTCCGTCATTCCGGTAGCGGCCGCGATTGTCGCCACCGGGATGCCCTGCTGTTTAAGAGCTCTCGTAATTGTGAGTCTCTCTTCGGTTTTACCCTCATCCCTGCCCTCGGCGA
>CALUQM010000030.1 GCA_944322925.1 uncultured Bacteroidales bacterium | reverse complement strand
GGTTACTAAAAAGGGTACTTTCTTCGTTACGCTTGATTCGAAAATCCTCATGAACACCAGTACACTCCGGTTTTCTCGTCTGCGCAAGCGTTGAAATTCCTCCGCCCCCTTTTGATAGGGTGGGTCAAAAGGAAGGAGTACGTATAATAAAGAGGGTGAGTCAGATTTTGACCCACCCCTCTCCTCTTCAATTATAAATTACAGCGAGTGTCATTTATCTGTTCGACGGCTTCCTGTCATTGCGCTTCCCGCCTTTGGCATCCCTGCGAGGCCCCCTGTCTCCCTGAGGACGAGGTTTCCTTTCAGGTTCCACATAGCCTTCAGGCTTTTCCATCAGGGCTCTGCGGGAAAGTCTCATCTTGCCGGTCTTTTCATCGATTTCAAGTAGTTTGACATCTACTTCGTCTCCGATGTTGAGGATGTCTTCTACTTTATCGGTCTTGCCCCAGTCGAGCTCCGATATGTGAAGCAGGCCTTCTTTGCCAGGGAGGATTTCCACAAAGGCGCCGAATTCGAGGATCGAAACGACTTTGCCGTGGTATATCTTCCCTACCTCAGGTACGGCGCAGATGCCCTTGATCCATTCGAGAGCCTTGTCCATGGCATCCCTGTTTTCTCCGAAAATGTCTACGATACCTTCGCTGTTCTCTTCGGTAATGGTAATTGTAGTACCTGTTTCCTTCTGGATTTTCTGGATGATTTCACCGCCCTTACCGATAACGGCACCGATGAAATCTCCCGGTATCCTGATCTGGACGATGCGCGGTACGAACGGCTTGTAGTCTTCACGAGGTTCGCTGATGCACTTCATCATTTCGCCCATGATGTGCATCCTGCCCTGACGGGCCTGTTCGAGAGCCTTTTCAAGCACTTCGTATGAAAGGCCGTCCACCTTGATATCCATTTGTGTGGCCGTGATGCCGTCTTTTGTCCCGGTTACCTTGAAATCCATGTCGCCGAGATGGTCTTCATCGCCGAGAATGTCGCTCAGAATAGCGTATCTGTTGTTAGGGTCTTTTTCGTCAGTAATAAGTCCCATGGCAATACCTGCAACAGGTTTCTTGATTTTGACACCTGCATCCATCAGTGCAAGACATCCGGCACATACGGTAGCCATCGATGATGAACCGTTGGATTCGAGAATATCGGAAACTACGCGTACTGCATACGGATTTTCAGGAGCGAGCGGAACCATCGGCTTGAGTGCCCTCCATGCCAGGTTGCCATGACCGATTTCGCGGCGGCCGACACCTCTCTGAGCCTTTGCTTCGCCGGTTGCGAACGGAGGGAAATTATAGTGGAGAACGAATTGTTCCGTTTTCTGTACGAGGACTTCATCGAGTTCCTTCATGTCCAGCTTGGTGCCGAGTGTCACGGTTGAAAGCGACTGGGTTTCCCCCCTTGTGAAGATGGCTGAACCGTGTGCGCAAGGCAGGTAATCCGTTTCGCACCATATCGGGCGGATCTGTGTGCAGCTGCGGCCGTCGAGACGCAGGCCTTCGTCGAGGATCATGTTCCTCATGGCTGCCTTTTCCACAGCATGGTAATACCTTTCGACCATCATCTGCTTTGCTTCCCTTTCCTCTTCCGGGATGGTCTGGTAGAATTCTTCCTTGAGAGCATCGAAAGCATCGCTTCTTTCATGTTTTGGCAGTCCGGACTTGGCTATTGCATAGCATCTGTCATAGCAGAAAGTCTCTACTGCCTTGCGGAGCTCTTCATCGTTCTCTTCATGGCAGTATGTCCTCTTGACAGTCTTGCCGGCTTCTTCCATAAGCTCCATCTGCACCTTGCAGTGCTTCCTGATTTCCTCATGTGCGAATTTGATGGCTTCGAGCATTTCGGCTTCGCTGACTTCATTCATTTCGCCTTCCACCATCATGATATTGTCGTATGTGGCTGCAACCATGATATCGAGGTCGCAGTTCTCCATCTCGCTGAAGTTAGGGTTTATCTTGAGTTCCCCGTTGATTCTTGCCACCCTTACTTCAGAAATCGGACCTCCGAACGGAATGTCGCTTACTGCCAGGGCAGAGGATGCTGCGAGTCCGGCAAGCGCGTCAGGCTGAATGTCTTTTTCGGCTGAGATAAGATTGATTGTCACAAAGACTTCTGCATGGAAATCTTCCGGGAAAAGCGGTCTGAGTGCCCTGTCTACAAGTCTTGCCGTCAGGATTTCCGCATCCGAAGCCTTCCCTTCGCGTTTCATGAAACCGCCCGGGAATCTTCCTGCCGAAGCGAATTTCTCTTTATAATCTACCTGCAGCGGCATGAAGTCTACATCCGGTTTCGCTTCCTTTGCGCAGGTGACACAAGCGAGGAGCATTGTACCCCCCATTTTTACAACAACAGAGCCGTCTGCCTGTTTGGCGAGTTTGCCTGTCTCGATTTCAATTACCCTTCCGTCGGATAATTCGATTTTTTTGTTAATGATATTCATGAATCTGTCTTCAGTCTGCCTCCCCCTATGGGAGTTGATTTATACTTATTGTCTTTTCTTTCATATCGTGACCTGTTCCGACCGCAGACCGATCTATTTAGCCGGTTCAGGGATGGATTGCATCCTAAAAAATGAGGGGAGACCTCATCATGATGATCGCCCCTCATTACATCTTTTCCTATTTATCGACGGAGACCGAGTTCCTTGACGATATTTCTGTATCTCTCGATATCGATCTCCTTGAGATAATCAAGGGTACGACGTCTCTTACCGACAAGTTTCAGCAGGGAAAGACGGGTTACATGGTCTTTCTTGTTGCTTTTCAGATGCTCGGTAAGATGAGCGATACGGTAGGAAAATAGAGCAACTTGACTCTCAGGAGAGCCGGTGTCCTTATTAGACTTTCCGTACTTCGCGAAAATCTCTTGCTTCTTTTCAGCCTGTAAATATTCAGCCATCTGCAAAAAGATTAAATTAATAATTAGTCCCGCTTTCCTTTTTCAGGACAAGCGGGCGCAAATTTAAGCAGAAAATCCGATTTAACAAATATTTATCGATAGAAAATTTTGATAATCAGTTCTTCCGGACATCAGATGCCGGGAGAATACCTTTCCAGGTCGTCCGCAATTCCGCCCTGACGTTTCATACGGTCGCGAAGTTTGCCGAAATTCCACCTTATTCTTAATGTAATGTTGCGTCCGAGCCTTTCCGACACCGAATTCATTACAAAATTGTTTCCGGAAGCAGTCGATCTTGTCCTGACTGTTCCCCTGAACGGATCCGATACGCTTATGCTTGCAGACAGCTTGTTTTTTACGATTGACTGTGTGAAGCTGAAGCCGTAATTGATGTCCGCAGAGATTTTTGTGTCCTGTATCCCCGCCGGGATGGAATTGACCGTTCCCCACAGGCTTATGACTCCGCTTTTCCACAGATTCATGTCTATGCTGATACTCCCGTTCAGGCCTCTGTTTTTCAGTTTCTCTCCGTTTATTCCTGCTGCGGTGTTCCAGTTGTAGGTCGCTGTCGCGGAAGCGTTGATGGTCCTGTTGTTGTATGAAATTCTTGCGGAAGCGTTGGCGTTCATCCTCTTGCCGAGGTTCATGTATGTCGTGATACTTGTATTGTCGGGATTGACGGTCCTGAAAGTCTCGATGGCATTGTCGATATATGAAAAGCCGCCGCTGAGTGTGACGGACAGCCTTTTTTGCAGTAACGGCTGACGGAATTTGATGTTGGTCATATACATGATTTCCGGTTCCAGATCCGGATTCCCGCATCTGAGATTCAGAGGATCGCTGTCATCTACATACGGATTCAGCTGCGATATCCCGGGCCTCATTGCATTGGCCATCCCCATTATGGATATGTGCTGCAGTCCCGGTGTCATGTATATTGCCGTAAATGACGGCATGAAGTCGAAATGGGAGTATTTCAGGGGAGTGATTTCGTCCTGAAAGAATTTTCCCGAATTGTCCGTATATTCACATTTCAGTCTTGCCATAAGCAGGATATGCCGGGAATTGAATCTGTAGAGGCCGTCTATGGCGGCCACCTGCTGGATGTAGTCCATGCCTTCATTCCATCCGTATCCGCCGGAATCCGAGAATGTCCTGTCCGAACTGTTGCCATAGTCCCGGTGGATATATTTGGCTATCAGGGTTATGTCGTGCTTTTTCTGAAAGCGCTTGCTGAAGTTGATGGTGGCGCTGTTTACCAGAGAGGTATTCGTGTTCCATGAATAGCCGTCGCGGTAATAATCCGTCCGGTCTTCATTGTTGTCGAGATTGTATCTGACAGATATTGAGCCGTCCTTGATGCTGTGGTTGAACCCGAGTTTCACGTTGACGGACGGTTCGTCTGAAGATACGGTCTTGTTCAGGATGTCGAGCGCGTTCTGTTCCATGCCGTTGTCCAGTTCATAGCTGTGTGACGAGGAAAAACTGCTTTGCTTCATGGCGTCCGTGCCTATGGAGAATGTCAGTGATGTCTTTTTCGTGAAATCATAACTGGCTGCAAAATTCAGGTTGTGGGAGGTGGCGTAGTGATATGATTCCGAACTGTACACCTGGGTCATTGTGTTTTCTTCAGCGTAATATTCCCTTGTATAGTCGTATGTGGTCCCGCGAGGTTCTTCATACGAGTATCCGTATGTCAGGCCGGTCATGAATTTCCCGATTTTGAAAGTAAAGTCGGCACTCGCATTGTATCTTTCCTGCAGCGATGCACTTCCTCCAAGATATCCTACTACTCCGTCCGGAAGGTCCCTGTCAAGGACTATGTTTATTACGATATCGTAGCCGTTATATTCTGCCGGGGGCGGATCCAGGATTTCTATGGACCGCATGTAGTCGGCCTTGATCAGGTTCATGGAATACTGACGGCTGTTGGAAATCATGATATTGCGCTTGCCGTTCACGAGAATCAGATAGCTCCTTCCGTGGTTGTATCTCAGTTTTCCGTCCGTTCCGTCGATACTGATTCCCGGAACTTTGGTCATGAATTCCTTGATCTGCATCCTTTTTGCGTCCGGATCGCTTTTCACGTCATAGATCATGCCTCCTGCCGATGTCCTGACATACGATCTTTCAGCGCTTACCACCGTACTGTCGATATGGTATTGCGGGACAGTGTCATTGACTGCCGCCGGTTCCGTGGTTCTTCCCGATGCCGTTCCGGCGGCAATCATTATTGCTGCGATACATATAAAAGTTTTCATTTGTAGTGAGAAGTGCATTGTAAAAACAGGTTGAGTTTCAGGTTAAAACTCTCTAAAAATAGATAATATTATTCGAATATTCAATACGACTGGGGGGGGGATTTTTTATAGAATCTGGAATTGTCCGTAATTGTCCCCGACGGATATTGCTTTTAAAAAAATAATTCCTTATCTTTGTAAGGATGAACGGAAACTATACTCATACGCTACGACTATTGGCACTACAGGATTTCATTCTGTGAAACTCTGCCGAGGCGTCGTATGGTAATGTGTATGACAATGTTATATATTGACCTCCGGAGTTTCGCTCCCGGGGGTCTTTTGTTTTGAATACGAACTTAAAGATTATAATTATGGACCAGAAACTTTATGTCTTTGACACTACTCTGAGGGACGGCGAACAGGTCCCTGGATGTCAGCTGAATACCATTGAGAAAATCGAGCTGGCCAAGCAGCTTGAAGCGATGAAGGTAGACATCATAGAATGCGGTTTCCCTATCTCGAGTCCCGGAGACTTCAAGTCCATCGTGGAAATATCCAAAATCGTGACGGAATCGACTATCTGCGCCCTGTCCCGGGCTGTGGAAAAGGATATAGACGCGGCTGCCGATGCCCTGCATTTCGCCAGAAGGAAGAGAATACATACGGGAATAGGCACCTCGGACTATCACATCAGATATAAGTTCAATTCCAACAGGGAGGACATCCTCGAAAGGGCAGTGGCTGCCGTGAAATATGCCAGAAAATATGTCGATGACGTGGAATTCTATGCTGAGGATGCTGGAAGGACTGAAAATGAATATCTTGCCCGTGTCATAGAAGCCGTTATAAAGGCGGGCGCCACAGTCGTCAATATCCCCGATACCACAGGATACTGCCTTCCGGAAGAATACGGCGCCAAGATCAAATATCTGTGCGACAATGTCCCGAACATTGACAAGGCGGTAATTTCCACGCATTGCCACAACGATCTCGGAATGGCGACGGCCAACACTCTTGCCGGTGTCATGAACGGGGCGCGTCAGGTGGAAGTGACCATCAACGGCGTCGGCGAAAGGGCCGGCAACACGGCCATGGAGGAAGTCGTCATGGCAATCAAATGCCGTAAGGACATCCCCGTGTACACCGACATCGTGGCAAAGAATTTCTACAAGGTGTCGCATTCCGTATCCACTCTGATGCGTATGCCGGTACAGCCAAACAAGGCCATAGTCGGAAGAAATGCCTTCGCGCATTCGTCGGGAATCCATCAGGACGGAGTGCTCAAGAACCGTGAAAGCTATGAGATCATAGATCCTGCCGATGTCGGTGTGAACGACTCCACGATAGAGCTTACCGCAAGGAGCGGAAGGGCGGCCCTGAACCATCATCTCCAGAGGCTCGGCATCCACATGAACAAGGAAGAACTCGATTCCGCATACGACAAGTTCCTCAAACTCGCCGACTGCAAGAAGGAAATCAATGATTCCGATCTTTATATCATTGCCGGAGTCACTCAGGACAAACTCAAGCAGAGAATGCATTTGAAATACCTGCAGGTAGTCTGCGGCAAGAACGCGATTCCTATGGCAACGGTAAAACTCGTCATCGACGGCGAAGAATGCGTGGCCACCTCGAGCGGAAACGGCCCTGTCGATGCCGCCTTCAAGGCTGTCCGCAGCCTGGTCCACAGGAAAATCAATCTCGAGGAATATCTGGTCCAGGCCATAACAAGAGGTACTGACGATGTGGGCAAGGTCCATATCCAGATAGAGAACAAGGGGAATATCTATTACGGATTCTCCGCCAATACAGACATCGTGACAGCCTCCGTAGAGGCATACGTAAATGCCATTTCCAAGATTATCTAATGTTTCCGGCATCATGGGAAAGACTCTTTTTGACAAAATCTGGGAAGACCACGTCGTAAAACATATTCCGGACGGTCCCGACGTGCTTTACATAGACCGTCATCTGATACATGAAGTGACTTCTCCGCAGGCTTTCAGCGCATTGAAGGAAAAAGGGCTCAAGGTGTTCAGACCGGACAGGACATTCGCCACATGCGACCATAATGTCCCGACTCTCGGACAGGACCGGCCGATCGAAGACGAATCTTCGCGCAATGCAGTCGACAGACTCGCCGAAAATACGGCTGCCAACGGCATAACGTATTTCCCTCTCGGAGATCCAGGAAACGGCATAGTGCATGTCGTGGGACCTGAACAGGGGATAGTGCTCTGCGGACAGACGGTGGTCTGCGGCGACAGCCATACTGCCACTCACGGCGCTTTCGGCAACATAGCTTTCGGTATCGGGACCAGCGAGGTGGAAATGGTCATGGCCACCCAGTGCCTCCTGCAGTCCAAACCGAAACAGGCCCGCATCGTTGTTGACGGCACCCTCGCCGGGAATGTTACCCCCAAGGACGTGATCCTTTATATCATATCGCAGCTCGGCACAGACGGCTGCACCGGTTGCTTCGTGGAGTATTCCGGCGAAGTTTTCAGGAACATGAGCATGGAAGGCCGCATGACGGTATGCAACATGAGTATCGAGATGGGGGCCAAAGGCGGGATCGTGGCTCCGGACAGCAAGACTTTCGACTACATTTCAGGAAGGCGGTTCGCTCCGGCAGGGGATGAATTCAGACGTGCCGTTGCCCGCTGGCAGGACCTGAAGACGGACGATGACGCTGTTTTCGACAGGGAATACAGGTTCGATGCGGCGGATATCAGGCCGATGGTGACATACGGTACGAACCCGGGAATGGGCGTTCCGGCCGACGGTGTTATTCCGGAAACGGCTGTAGGCTGCGACAAGGCTACTTTCGACAAGGCCCTGGCGTATATGGGATTCCGCAGGGGAGAACCGATGGCCGGGAAAAAAGTGGATTACGTGTTTCTGGGCTCATGCACGAACGGGCGCATCGAGGATTTCAGGGCGTTCGCAAAAGCCGTGGCCGGACGGAAAAAAGCCCCGGATGTGACTGTATGGCTCGTTCCGGGTTCCAAGGAAGTGGAATCGAAGATAGAATCGGAAGGCCTCGGGGACGTATTGCGTGCGGCGGGCTTCGAGATACGCCAGCCGGGATGTTCTGCATGTCTGGCGATGAATGCGGATAAGATTCCGGCCGGCATGTATGCCGTTTCCACATCCAACAGAAATTTCGAAGGACGTCAGGGATACGGGGCCAGGACCATTCTTGCCGGGCCTCTCGTAGCTGCCGAAGCCGCTGTCACCGGCAGGATCGGCATGCCTGTATAGTTGTTTTTTATTAGCTTGTTTTATGGATAAAATAGATATTGTAAGTTCTACGGCGGTGCTTGTTCCTGTGGACAATATAGACACTGACCAGATCATTCCCGCACGTTTCCTGAAGACTGTATCCAGGGAAGGATTCGGGGAAAAACTTTTCTATGACTGGAAATACAATGCGGACGGCAGCCCGAATCCTTCCGACCCGCTTTCGGGGCAAAAAGGCGTAATATTGGTGGCCGGCAATAATTTCGGCTGCGGATCGAGCCGGGAACATGCGGCATGGGCCCTTCACGATGCCGGCTTCAAGGCTGTCGTATCCTCTTCATTCGCCGACATTTTCAAAAACAACGCCCTTAACAACTGCCTCCTTCCTGTCAGGGTGACCGAAGACTATCTCGACAGGATGACCCGTGTGCTGAAGTCTGCTCCCGACACTGTCGTGACAATAGATCTCGGGGCGCAGACCATTTCAGTACCCGGGGCCGGGGAAGCGAAGTTCGAAATAAACGGATACAAGAAAGAGTGTCTGATGAAGGGATATTCCGATATCGATTATCTCCTTTCGGACAAGGAGGCGATTATGGCTTACGAACGAAAACATTTCTGATTTTATATGAAAAAGAAAATAGCAGTATTGCCGGGCGACGGCATCGGCCCGGAAATAATAAGACAGGCGGTCAAGGTGTTGGATGCCGTCGCAACGAAATATTCCCATACGTTCGAATACAGGTATGCCGACGTCGGGGCATGCGCCATCGACAGGACAGGCAATCCGTACCCGCAGGCGACTCATGAAATCTGCACGACGTCCGATTCTGTCCTGTTCGGGGCCATAGGAGATCCGAAATATGACAATGATCCGACAGCGAAGGTCCGTCCCGAACAGGGGCTTCTCGCCATGCGCAAGGCATTGGGGCTTTTTGCGAATATCCGTCCGGTAAAGCCTTATCCTTCATTGCTTTCGGCTTCTCCATTGAAAGACGGAATTGTCGAGGGGGCGGATTTCATTGTTGTCAGGGAACTTACCGGCGGGATGTATTTCGGCGAGCCGAGGGGCAGGAATGAGGCAGGGGACAAGGCTTTCGATACCTGCGTCTATTCGAAAACCGAGATCGAGAGGGTGGCGGATGTGGCATTCGCCTATGCTTCACGCAGGAAGGGACGCGTGACTCTGGTGGACAAGGCCAACGTGCTTGCTACGTCAAGGCTCTGGAGGGAGACCGTCAAGGCTCTCCATGCGGAGAAATACGCCGACATGCAGCTCGATTTCCTTTTTGTGGACAATGCGGCCATGAAAATGGTTTCCAATCCGCGGGATTTCGATGTCATCCTTACGGAAAACATGTTCGGAGATATCCTCAGCGACCTTGCAGGAGTAATAAACGGCTCCATCGGGCTTCTGCCTTCGGCATCGTCCGGAGCGGAGCGAAGTCTCTATGAACCGATACACGGCTCTTTCCCTCAGGGAGCGGGCAAAAACATAGCGAACCCTGTCGCTACGATTCTGTCTGCGGCAATGATGCTCGAGGATGCCTTCGGAGCGGCTGCGGAAGGAGCGGATATACGCAGAGCCTGCGAAGATGCCATAGCTTCAGGTGTCTGCACTCCGGACATAATACCGGACAGCAGGTACGGTACGGAGGAAACGGGCGACTTCATAGCACGCCGGATTCTTGAAAACTGATGAAATTATCCGAATAAATTGGAGGTTTGCAAAAAAAATTGTAATTTTGATGTCCGATGAAAAATCGGAGATTCCTGGAGTATGATTATTAGCGGAAACATATCGATCCTATTGTCCATACTGGTGGTGGTCGTGGTCATTTCCATTATTATTCCGTAATATCCCCGGGAATCCTTACAGGTATATATTGTTGCGTTTGCCTGCTGACCGGATTCCGTTGGCAGGCTTTTTTTATTTGTCATGAAAGAACTTAGAAGCACGAAAAGTACATCGGGCCGCAAAATGGCCGGGGCACGGGGCCTCTGGAGAGCCAACGGCATGAAGGAAGAGCAGATCGGAAAACCGGTCATCGCTATAGTCAACTCTTTTACCCAGTTCGTCCCGGGGCATGTCCATCTTCATGAAATCGGTCAGGAGATAAAGAAACGGATAGAGGAACAGGGCTGCTTCGCTGCGGAGTTCGACACCATAGCCATCGATGACGGCATCGCGATGGGACACGACGGAATGCTTTATTCTCTTCCTTCCCGGGACATGATTGCGGACAGTGTCGAGTATATGTGCAATGCGCATTGTGCGGATGCGATGATCTGCATTTCGAATTGCGACAAGGTCACTCCGGGCATGCTTATGGCTGCCATGCGTCTGAATATCCCGACAGTCTTCGTCTCCGGAGGCCCGATGGAAGCCGGAAGGGTCGGGGGTAAGGATTATGACCTTATAGACATAATGGTCAAGGGGGCTGACGAGACTGTGTCCGATGAGGAACTGGCTGCTCTTGAAAAGATGGGCTGTCCTACATGCGGATGCTGCTCCGGAATGTTTACCGCCAATTCGATGAACTGCCTGTCCGAGGCTTTGGGCATGGCTCCTGTGGGCAACGGAACTCTTCTGGCCACGCATGCGGAAAGGAAGGCGCTGTTCATGAAAGGGGCGGATCTGATCGTAAAAAATACGTTTGCCTACTATTATGACGATGACGAGTCCGTACTTCCGCGTTCGATAGCCACGAAGGCGGCTTTTCTCAACGCAATGTCTCTCGACATAGCGATGGGCGGGTCCACCAATACGGTCCTCCACCTGCTCGCCATTGCAAATGAGGCCGGAGTGGATTTCAGTATGAAAGACATAGATGCACTCTCGCGCAGAATACCTGTTCTGTGCAAGGTCGCTCCAAACAGCAGTTATCATATACAGGATGTGAACAGGGCCGGAGGCGTGATGGGAATCCTCGGGGAACTCGACAGGGGAGGTTTTCTCGATATGTCCGTTTCCCGTGTCGATTGCCGTACCCTTGCGGAGGCTGTCGACGGGAACGACATCATGAGACCGACAGCGAGTCCGGCTTCAAAAAGAAAGTATCTTGCAGCCCCGTCGTGGGAGCGTACCGTAAGGCTCGGAGAGTGTACCGACATATATGCCGACCTCGATACTGACAGGACGTCCGGCTGCATCAGGGATGTCGCGCATGCCTATTCGAAAGACGGAGGCCTCGCGGTCCTGTACGGCAATATCGCCGAGGACGGATGTATCGTGAAGACGGCAGGCGTGGATGAAAGCATCCTGAAGTTCCGCGGACCGGCAAAAGTCTTCGAATCCCAGGAAGAAGCATGCGACGGCATTCTCGGCGGTTCCGTGAAGTCCGGCGATGTAGTCGTGATTTCATACGAGGGTCCAAAGGGCGGTCCGGGAATGCAGGAAATGCTTTATCCTACATCCTATATCAAGAGCCGTCATCTCGGCAAGGAATGCGCCCTGATTACCGACGGCCGTTTCAGCGGAGGAACATCCGGACTTTCTATCGGACACATTTCTCCTGAAGCCGCATCCGGAGGCAATGTCGGTCTTCTGAGGGACGGCGACATCATATCCATAGACATCAGGTCCCGCTCCATAAATGCGGAGGTTACTGATGAAGAATTTGCCGCAAGGCGTAAGGAGGAGATGTCCAGGGGCGACAGAGCCTTTACACCGCATTCCCGCAGCCGCGAGATTTCAAAAGCACTGAAAGCATACTCCAGACTTGTCTCTTCTGCTGACAAGGGAGCAATACGAATTGTCGACTGATACGCATTATGAAAACGAACGAACAGATAACAGGCTCGGAAGCATTGATACGGGCTTTGATCAAAGAAGGAGTCGATACTATTTTCGGCTATCCGGGCGGAGCCATAATCCCGGTTTTCGATGCTTTGCTGGACCATCTTGACACGATCAATCATATACTTGTACGGCATGAACAGGGTGCTACCCATGCAGCCCAGGGCTTTGCGAGAGCCTCAGGAAAGACAGGCGTGTGTCTTGTCACCGGAGGTCCGGGCGCGACCAATACTCTTACCGGTATCGCCGATGCCATGCTCGACAGTACCCCTATTGTCGTGATAGCAGGGCAGATTGCCACGGATTTCATAGGTACCGATGCTTTTCAGGAAGTGGATTTCACCTGTGTTACCCAGCCGATATGCAAATGGAGCTACCAGATCAGCCGGCCGGATGAAATAGCATGGGCGGTTGCGAGGGCTTTTTTCATAGCAAGGAGCGGCCGGCCGGGACCTGTCGTGCTCAGTTTTACGAAGAACGCCCAGGTCGGCATGACGGAATACGTCACCGAGAAAGTGGATTTTATCAGAAGCTATGATGATGATCCTGAAATCGATATTACGCGCATACGGGAGGCTGCCGCTGCGATAAATGCGGCAAAAAGACCTTTCGTGCTGGCCGGTCAGGGAATCGAGCTCGGCGGCGCACAGGAAGAATTCAGGAAATTTGTCGAAAAAGGCGGTCTGCCGTTCGGATGCACCCTGCTCGGACTTTCAGTAATGCCGTCATCCCATCCTCTGAACAAGGGTATGCTCGGAATGCACGGGAATTACTGCAACAATGTCAAGACCAACGAATGCGACGTGCTGATAGCTGTCGGCATGAGATTCGACGACAGGGTTACGGGCAATCTTGCAACATACGCCAGACAGGCCAAAGTAATCCATCTCGATATCGACCAGTCGGAAATAGGAAAGAACGTGGCTGTCGATATCCCTGTTCTCGGAAATTGCAGGAAGACCCTTGCATTGCTGACGGAAAGGCTTGTTGCGGCAGACCGCTCCGAATGGGTGGACAGCTTCGGAAAATATCAGGATGAAGAATACGAAAGGGTAGTCAGACGTGAACTTTATCCCGGTTCCGGTCCTCTCAACATGGGAGAGGTAGTCAATGCTGTCAGCGAGGCTACCGGACACAGGGCGATTCTCGTGACTGATGTGGGACAGAACCAGATGATGGCTGCAAGATATTTCAGGTTTTCGGAAAAACGCAGCATTATCACTTCCGGCGGTATGGGGACAATGGGTTATGCCATCCCGGCCGGCATAGGGGCATCGATAGCCTGTCCCGACAGGACGGTGTGCGTTTTCATGGGAGACGGAGGTCTTCAGATGACTGTACAGGAGTTCGGAACGATAATGGAACACAGGATTCCGGTGAAGATGATCCTGCTGAACAACAATTATCTCGGAAACGTACGCCAGTGGCAGCAGCTTTTCTACGACAGGAGGTATTCGTTCACTCATCTTGCCAATCCTGATTTTCAGACCCTTGCCTCGTCATACGACATACCTTCCCGCAGGGTGATAGACAGGGCGGACCTTCAGGATGCGGTGAAGGAGATGCTGGATACGGACGGACCGTTCCTCCTCGAAGCCTGTGTGGCTGAAGAAGGGAATGTCATGCCGATGACGCCTCCGGGCCAGTCTATAGATAACATGTTGATGGAATGTTGAGGATTCGGTTATGGAAGATACGACTTTATATACGATCATAGTGCACTCCGAGAATTTTTCCGGAATATTGAATCAGGTGGCAGCCGTTTTCACCCGTCTTCAGGTGAATATCGAAAGCCTGAACGTTTCTGCTTCGTCCATGAAGAATGTGCACAAGTTTACCATAAGCTGCAAGACAACGGCCAAGAATATCGAAAAGATACTCAAGCAGATAAACAAGAAGCTCGATGTGATCAATGCGTCATGCTATACCGACGACGAGATTTTCCAGAGCGAGATAGCGATGTTCAAGATATCGACGGACGAATTCCAGAACTGGGACAACACGAGCCGGCTTCTGCGCGGGTACAATACCCACATAGTGGAGGTGACTCCGGAGTATCTCATTGTCGAACTGGCAGGGTCGAGCGAGGCTATCAACTCCCTTTATGAAGAGCTTGACAGGATAGGCTGTGTCAGGCAGTTCGTCCGCTCCGGAAAGGTCGCTGTCACGGCTTCGCGCCTCGAACCTGTGAGCGAACTGTTGTCGAAAAGAGAAGAAAGATACAGGAATAAAGTTTAATATTTTAACGCGGCAAGGCCGCACAATGTAAAACGGATTATGGCAAAATTGAATTTCGGCGGTGTCGAAGAAAATGTAGTGACCCGCTCAGAATTCCCTCTTGAAAAAGCAAGGGAGATCTTGAAAAATGAAACAATCGCAGTCCTCGGATACGGAGTCCAGGGCCCGGGACAGTCATTGAATCTCAAGGATAATGGCTTCAATGTGATCGTCGGCCAGAGGAAAGGCTCGAAAAGCTGGGACAAGGCCGTGGAAGACGGATGGGTTCCCGGCGAGACACTGTTCGACATAGAGGAAGCCTGCGAGAAAGGTACAATCATAGAGTATCTGCTTTCCGATGCCGGACAGATATCCGTATGGCCTACAGTAAAAAAACATCTGACTGCAGGGAAGGCGCTTTATTTCTCTCACGGTTTCGGCATTACCTACAATGACAAGACAGGTATCGTTCCTCCTGCCGATGTGGATGTCATTCTCGTGGCCCCCAAGGGTTCTGGTACTTCACTGCGCCGTCTCTTCCTTCAGGGGAAAGGCATAAATTCCTCATACGCCATCTATCAGGATGCTACAGGAAAGGCATATGAAAGGGTTATCGCCCTCGGTGTAGGCGTAGGTTCGGGTTATCTGTTCGAGACCTCTTTCAAGCGGGAGGTATATTCCGACCTTACAGGTGAAAGAGGAACACTCATGGGTGCCATTCAGGGTATTTTCTCGGCGCAGTATCAGGTCCTCAGGGAGAACGGCCACACGCCTTCCGAGGCATTCAATGAAACCGTTGAAGAGCTCAGCCAGAGCCTCATGCCTCTGATTGCGGAGAATGGAATGGACTGGATGTATGCCAACTGTTCCACTACGGCACAGCGCGGCGCTCTTGACTGGTGGAAGAAGTTTCGCGATGCCACTCTTCCGGTATTCAGGGATCTTTATGAAAGCGTCAAGACCGGAAACGAAGCTCAGATTTCAATCGATTCCAACAGCAAGCCGGACTATCGCGAGAAGCTCAATGCAGAACTGAAGGAACTGCATGAAAGCGAGATGTGGCGTGCAGGGGAGACTGTCCGCGATCTTCGTCCTGAACGCAGCAAATAGTCCTGTCCCTTACAGCCGGGTTTATACCAGGATGAATTGCATGTCAGTGAAAGAATATTCTGATCCAGAGATCGGAACAGTGAAGCTGGTGAAGAGTCCTGTCAGCCGCAGAGTCTCCATCAGGGTACATCCGGCCGACGGAATCAAAGTCATTATCCCGAGGTCCTTGTCTTATGACGAGGGCCTCAGGTTTTTCATGCTCAAGCGTGACTGGGTCATAGCCGTTATCGCGAAGCAGAAAAAGAAGATTTCTGCTGCAGAGGAAGAAGGAAAGACAGTGGCATTGCTCCGGGACGGAGCCGTTGTGAATACTCTGCTGTCGGAGATTATTTTCCGCAGGGGAGAGGAAGACCGCGGAAAAGCCGCGACTGTGACGGCGGAAACCGTGCAGGTGGAGGACGTGAAGATGACCGGACGCACTTTTCTGTCACCGGACATGCCTGTTGTCAGAAAGACATTGACATACACTGGAAAATTGCCTCCTGAGGGGTCGCATGAACTGGACATTTTCCTGAGACAGGTTTTGGTTGAGGTGCTGAGGACGGAGGCGAAACTGATTCTTCCTAATAGACTGGCGTTTTTCGCGTCCCGCTTCGGCTTCAGCTACGGGAAAGTCATGATCAAGCACAATTCTTCGAATTGGGGCAGTTGTTCTTCCAGAGGAAACATAAACCTGAATCTGAATCTGGTGCGTCTGCCAGAGCCGTTGTGCGACTATGTGATCCTTCATGAGCTGTGCCATCTGAGGTATCCGGACCATGGACCGGCATTTCATTCGCTGCTGGAGAAACTGTGCACTGACAATATCGTGCGTCTGGCAGGGAGCGGGGACAGGTCGGTGACGGAACTGGTGCGGAAAATCAATTCCAGCCGTGCGGCCCTGCCTGTCCACAGGACGCTTGAGCGTGCCATGAAAGGATATCGTCCGGTGTGAGAGGGAGACCGATAATGTTATATGGCTCTGTTTTTCCAGCGCCCGCTGAGCAGATACCAGCCGCACAGAAGCATCATGGCACATCCGTAAACGTGCTCTGCAGTCCAGCATACGGCTACATCTGCCCTGATAATGTGCATTATGAACCAGCAGTACAGCATATAGACTGCGAGTGCGCCCAGCTCCAGAAGAAACGCCGTGCGGGTGCTGCCTGTCCCTGAAACGGCCTGGAAAAAGATGTTTGCAGGAACGGTCAGCATGTAGGCCGAGCACAGTACCCAGAGCGATGGCACTGCCGCTTCTATGATTTCAGGAATATTCGTGTAGATTCTCAATACGGTATGAGGAAAGAGTGCTATTAGCACCGCCATAACGGCCACTGCCGCATAGCTGAGTTTCAGTATCCTGATTACCAGTCCTTTCACTGCATCCGGATGCCCGTTTCCTATGATGTTGCTTACCAGTGAGCTGCAGGTGGATGAGAAGGCCGTAAGCACCATCCACATCAGTCCTGATACATTTCTGATGATGTTCGATACTGCCAGAGGCATTTCGCCGAGGTGTTCGATGAACAGGAAGAATATCAGCCATGTGGATAGAGAAACGCCGTTCTGTATCATGGTCCATATCGAGACTGTCAGTATGTCTCCGAGTTTTCTGAAGTGAAAGCCTTTAAAACTGTTCAGGCCGTATTTCCTGCAGTCTGTCCTGACTACGGTGTAGACTATGAAGAAAACCAGTGAGACTAATTCCGCCAGAGTCGAACCTATCGCCGCTCCGGCTATTCCCATTGCGGGCACGCCGAGCTTTCCGAACACGAAAATCCAGTTGAAGACTACGTTTGATAGCACCATGGTGATTGAGTTCAGGGTCAGTGTCCTGGTCTGGGTAGTACCGACATAAAATGCCCTGAACATGGCGGTGACGTAGGCGAAAAACAGTCCCGGTATCCTCCATTTGACATAGCTCAGCGCGGCGTCCGCTATCGCCGGAGATGACACCATTTTTCCTATCAGCCATGGCGAAAACATCTCCGAGAGAGCTACCATCACCGCTGCCAGTCCCAGCAGGAAGCACACTCCGTGGTAGAATACATTGCCGGTTTCCTGGAAACGGCCCTCGCCGTTGCGCCGGGCAATGATGATCTGTGACCCGATGCTGAATCCGAACCCTATCATGAATACGACCATGTAGAATACGCCTGCAATGGCTGATGCACCGAGTTCCGTTTCGCCGACCCTGCCCATGAATGCAGTGTCCGTCATCCCTATCATCTGCTCCATGACGAGGCTTATGAGAATAGGGTATGCTACCGTCCAGATCTGGCGGTACGAGTAGGCCGGAGCTTTTCCTGATATTTTCATTTCCGTAGTTTCCATAAATGACAGAGCTGTTTTTGTCGTTCAAGTTGACGGCTTGCCGGAATTCCAGTATGTCTTGGAAGTCCATGAAACAGAGGCGGACTGTGTCCTATTTTTTCAATATCGCGAGGACTTCATCTACGGATAGAGCGTTTCCCACCCTGAAATTTCCGCTTCTGCTGCGCTGCAGGCTTTCCAGATGTGCCCCGCTCCCGAGAGCTTCCCCAAGGTCGCGCGCCAGAGCCCTGATGTATGTCCCCTTGCTGCAGACTATCCGTATCGTTGCTGTCGGCAGCCCCAGAGCGGAATTGTCCGTAACGTTTATCTTCGATTGCCTCCCTTCCTTGCCGGAAGTGCTGTACATCGCAGGACTCTCTATCGATGCCGTTTCAGTATGATGGCCATCTGCTGCATTATGAAATGACAGCAGCTCCATGGACTCTATACGGATCCGCGCAGTACGGATAAGGCCGGCCGCAGCCTCGTCGATGCCTTCCGCATTGCCGTTCTTCATCATTTTGCGCGCGATTTCGTATGCCCTGACTCCTTCTACTGATTTGGCCGAAAAGAGCGGCGCTATCTGGTCCTGTTCTCCCGTAAATGTTTTCAGGGCTTCTCTGACAGCTTCTTCGGTGATGTGTTCATGAGGATAGAAACGGTCTATTTCCTTTTCCCTGTCGTACGACGGGGTGGTGGCCCCGAAAGTGATTCCTGCGATATACTCCTTGTCATGCGACTGCAGCATTTCGGCCATTCTGGTGGCTTTCCCTACACAGACGATCAGGACTCCTGTCGCAAGCGGGTCCAGAGTCCCTGCGTGTCCGACTTTCAGGTTCTTTTTCCCGAAATGTCTCACTGCGGCGAACTTGATTTTTCTGATGACATCGGCTGAAGTCCATGTATACGGCTTGTCTACGGGAATTATGATTCCCGCAGGATAATCGTCCATGTTTTTAGTCAACATTGCGCCGCTGGCCAGAACCAGTGGCGCAATGCCAATATTTTTTTCCATAAAATTCCTTTACAGTCAGAAATCTTCCCTGAATCCGGATCAAAAGGATCGTTGTTCCGGATGGCTATGCCTGTCTGACAGGGATTTTGTCAATCCGTTTCTGGTGTCTGCCGCCTTCGAATTCCGAATTCAGCCATGTATCCGTTATCCTCATGACTTCGTCGAATGAGATGAAGCGGGCCGGCATTACAAGTATGTTGGCATTGTTGTGCTGTTTTACCAAAGCTCCGATTTCGGTGTTCCAGGCCAGTCCCGCGCGGATATTCCTGTGTTTGTTCAGGGTCATGGCCATCCCGTTGCCGGTTCCGCACATGGCGATTCCGAGGTCGGCATCCCCGTTTTCCACCGCATCGGCAAGAGGGTGGGCTACATCCGGGTAGTCCATGCTTTCTTCCGAATATGTCCCGAAGTCTTTGATTTCATATCCCTTGTTTTCAAGATATTCCATGAGCCGGCCCTTGTATTCGAATCCGGCGTGGTCGCTGCAGATACCGATTTTCATGATTGTCACATTTATTTACTGCCGGAGATACCCTTTTCCGGTCAGGCGACGGCAAAAGTACAAAAAAATTCCGATTTGTTCTTTTTTTCGTGCCGGATATATTTTCCCGCAGAGGTGTCAGGACGCCGCAACAGAACTCTTACAGATCCAGATCGAGTTCTACAGGGCAATGGTCGGAACCGAAAATTTCAGTGTGGATGGATGCTCCTTTAAGTCTGTCATCGAGCCGTTTCGATGTGAGAAAGTAATCGATACGCCAGCCCGCATTTTTCTCCCTGGCCTTGAAACGGTATGACCACCAGGAGTATATGTCCTTCATGTCAGGATAGAAATGCCTGAACGTGTCAGTGAACCCGCTTTCCAGCAGAGCGGTGAATTTTGCCCTTTCCTCATCAGTGAACCCCGCGTTGCGTCTGTTCGTCTTGGGATTTTTCAGGTCTATCTCATTATGCGCCACGTTGAGGTCTCCGCACACTATCACAGGTTTGCGGGAATCCAGTTCCAGCAGATATTTTCTGAAATCGTCTTCCCATTTCATCCTGTAGTCCAGCCTGGCCAGTTCGTCCTGGGAATTCGGCGTATATACGCAGACCAAATGGAATTCCGGCATCTCCAACGTGATGATCCTGCCTTCATGATCATGTTCGTCGATTCCCATTCCGTATGTCACATTTACAGGTTCGAGCCTTGTGAATACAGCCGTGCCTGAATAGCCTTTCTTGTCAGCATAATTCCAGTACGACCTGTAGCCCTCGAACTGCATGTCAAGCTGTCCTTCCTGCATTTTTGTCTCCTGCAGGCTGAAGAAGTCAGCGTCCAGTGACTTGAAGGCTTCGCTGAAGCCTTTGGTGGCGCAGGCTCTGAGGCCGTTGACGTTCCATGAGATCAGTTTTATCATTCTCTATCCCCTTTTTTGCTTTATCTTTACAATGGATTCTCGATATATTATCCCTCATTTGACAATGAATCGTCGATATTGTCCCGCGGAGGCAGCGGTACGACTGAAATCCTCAAATATCAAGATTCCATGTCGTCCCGTCTTTTGTATCCTTTATCTGAATTCCCAGCGCTTTCAGGTCATCGCGGATTTTGTCTGATGTGGCCCAGTCCCTGGCTGCCTTTGCCGTTTTCCTCTGTTCCAGCACCATGTTCACCAGCCCGTCGACAGTTCCGGCAAGTTTCCCTCCTTCACCTTCTTCGTCGAGTAGTCCGAGAACTCCCGATACAATATCGTCAAAGAGCTTTTCCAGTACGGCAAGATCTGCCGCCGAAAGTGTCACTTTCCTGTCTTTGGCCGAATTGACCAACCTTACGGCATCGAAAATATGGGCTATGGCTACAGGAGTATTGAGATCATCGCACAGGGCCTCATAAACTTTTTCGCAGAGCGTATTGATCTCGACAGAATCGGCATTGAAACTTTCAGGGGCGACAGTCATTGCCCCGGAGGCATTGTCGGAAACTTCTGAAGAAACTCCTGCGGAAACGGTCATTGCCTTCAGGTCCTTGTAAGCCTGCATTACCCGTCTGAGTCCTTTTTCGGCAGCCTGAAGCGCCTCGTTGCTGAAGTCGAGGGTGCTGCGGTAATGGGCCTGGAGAATAAAGAACCTGACGGTCATCGGAGAATATGCCTGGGTGAGAATGGGATGGGTGCCTTCGAACATTTCCTGAAGGGTGATGAAGTTCCCGTACGACTTGCCCATCTTCTTGCCGTTGATGGTGATCATGTTGTTGTGCATCCAGTATTTCACGCCGCCACAGCCGCGGGATGCCATGTTCTGGGCCAGTTCACACTCGTGGTGAGGGAACATCAGGTCCATGCCTCCTCCGTGTATGTCGAATTCGCGGCCGAGATATTTTTCGCTCATGGCAGAGCATTCCAGATGCCAGCCGGGGAAACCTTCACTCCACGGTGACGGCCATTTCATTATATGTTCCGGAGAGGCCTTTTTCCAAAGCGCGAAGTCCAGAGCCTCATGCTTGTCTGCCTGGCTGTCCAGTTCGCGTGTACCGCTCACAACATCGTCCAGATTACGTCCGGACAATATCCCGTAGTGATGGCTTGCGTTGTATTTGCGGACATCGAAATAGACAGAACCGTTGCTCACATATGCGAATCCTGCGTCCAGAATTTTCTGTACCAGGGCTATCTGTTCTATGATATGCCCGGATGCCCGGGGTTCGATGGATGGCGGAGCTACATTCAGCATGGACATCGCCTGATGGTATCTGATGGTGTATTCCTGAGCGACTTCCATAGGCTCTATCTGCTCCAGCCGGGCTTTTTTGGCTATCTTGTCTTCGCCTTCGTCCGCATCATGTTCAAGGTGTCCCACATCTGTAATATTCCGGACATAGCGGACCTTGTATCCCAAATGCCTCAGCAGTTTCACGAGAACATCGTAGGTAATTCCCGGGCGCGCATGTCCCAAATGAGCGTCTCCGTAGACCGTAGGCCCGCAGACATACAGCCCGACGAATCCCGGATGTACCGGTACGAAAAGTTCTTTCTTTCTCGAAAGCGTATTCGTTATGTATAAATCTCTCATAATGCGACTGAAATCAGGTAATACAAATTTCGGATTACGCAGACTCTGCGCTGCGATATTTTCCACAAAGATACGCAATAATCATTCATTGTCCGAATTTTTCTTCGTATGCCATCAGGCGTTGTTCGGTCAAGATGTGTGTCATCGGGAACATCACTTAGGATATAATCATCCGCACTTCTGAAAAGTCTGACGGTTCAAGCGATACCGAGATTATCGAGAATATTAGGGAAAACTCCGTCGGCTATGTCAGACAGTTGAAAATGTTGACCGGTGTTGGACAAATTTCTTTTGAATTTACCCAATGCTCTGAACGTTTTGTATGGTACCGCTTAGTACAGGAATCCGAAAGCCCACAAAGGGATTTTCCTGAAGAGGCCGGAGTCGATGTCATCAGCCGCGATATACCCGTTATCCTCATCTTTTATCTGACTGAAATCCTTGTCTCTGCCTCCTACTTCTATGATATATTTTCTGTCTATACGGAAGTCTCCCCTTTTCATGCCTCCGTATTCCACGACATGTCCTGCAGAAGCAAGCTGATTGCAGAAGAAAGTTTCCCGGACAGTCCCTTTTTCAGGGGTTTCCAGTGAAAGGATATGCAGAAGATTGGAATTGTCCAATAGGATTTTGTCCGGTTTCTGCAGATCTCCTGTAGAGTTCAAGTCCGTAAACAGTCTTCTTATTATCCTTGCCTCTTCCAGATTTTTGAGATATTTCAGGGTCGTCAGGCGCTGGATACCGATGTTTCTTGAGATTTTGGCTATGTCCACTTCGAACGGAACCAGTCCGGAAATAATCTGGAGCAAAGCCTTTATTTTTCTTGTGTTGCCAGGTTCGATATTTCTCTGGGCTGTCAATTCCGTATCGATGGTGTAGTTCATGATATTCTCGACACGATAGTTATATGTGGCTTTGTCCTCGAAGTAGAAAGGATAGTATCCGGTCTTGAGATATTGGCTGAAGTGCTCCAATGGATGGCACTTCTGTTTTATTTCATTGCATATCGCAGATGCGTTCCGCAATAGATTGTCAAGTTTTGTCGGGACGAAGTCGAGACCTGTCGTAAAACACAAATATTCCCGGAAAGACATTCCCGGCATTTCATATTCTATCATTCTTCTTGACAGATCTGCCTTCCCGTTGTTTATTTCCAACAATGAACTGCCACTGACAACTATATGCAAATTTTTGTAAAGGTCATATATTTCCTTCAATTCCTGGCTCCATCCATCATACTTGTGGATTTCATCGATGAAAAGGTATTGTCCTCCCGTTTTTACAAACCAGTCGGCAGTATCGGCCAAAGTGTGTGTGGAAAAATATCCGGTATCTGCTGAGCAATATAGCACATGCCTGTCGCCATCAGCAAAATCTCTTTTGATTTTTTGCAGGATCAAAGTGGATTTTCCGACACCCTTCGGCCCTTTTATGCAAATGAGTCGGCTGTCCCAGTTTATTGTATACATGAAATTCCTGATGAAATCCATAGGAACAGTATTCAGATATTCATCATGGCGCTCAAAAAGCTTCTCCATCACCTTAATTTTTAATGAGTCAAAGGTAAGTGTTTTTTATAAAAAACAAAAATATGCGAAATATGTTTTTTGCAAAAAACATATTGACATATTCCTTTGCCCCATTGATGACGTAAATATCCATACGGGCAATGCGTATTTTGGGGTTACTTCAAAAATAGGGCGACTAAAAATGGTACTTTCTTCGTTACGCTTGATTCGAAAATCCTCATGTACACCAGTATACTCCGGTTTTCTCATCTGCGCAAGCCTTGAAATTCCTCCTTTTTGGTCACCCTCTTTGACAATTTCGGAATTGAATTTGGAAAATGCTGTTTTTGCGGCTTACCTAATCTTTGATTATTGAAATTCAGAATATATCGGATAAATAGTTTTGAATTTCAGAATATTTTTATACATTTGTCAAAAATCGAAGATGAGAATAGTGTCGCATAGAAAACTCCGGGAGTTTTATGAGAGTCGGGGAAAGGAAGATGCGAAAGTGGCATTGGAGCGTTGGTATCAGATAGCGGAAGAAGCGCAGTGGGCGAATCTGTCGGACATCGAGGTCGATTTCCCATCGGCGGATTATGTCGGAAACCAGCATTATGTATTTAATATAAAAGGGCATAAGTACAGGCTGGTCGTTGTGGTAAAGTTCCGGATGGGATATGTCTTCATCAGATTTGTGGGGACACATGCCGAGTATTACAGGATAAATTGTGCTACAATATAAAATATAACAGGAATGAACATAACGAAATCGCAATACGAGTTTGCCTTGGCAAAAATAGAGGAACTGCTGCCGGTGGTGTCGGAAGAGGCTTCCGCTGATGACAAGGATGCTGTAGAGCTTTCCATATTGTCTGACGTGGTCATCGAATATGAAAAGGAACATTTCCCGATAGAGAAGCCTACAGTTGCACAGCTTGTGGAGCTGTCCTTGGAGGAAAAGAACATGACGCAGAAGCAGTTGGCGGAAGAAATCGGAGTCAGCCCTTCCCGGATCAGCGATTATGTGAACGGACGGGCCGAGCCGAC